>JACRAZ010000007.1 GCA_016213205.1 Burkholderiales bacterium | reverse complement strand
GGTGCCGCCGCGGCACCGGCAGCCGCACCTGCGGCGCCCCGACGCGCGGCGCGCAAGCCCGCCGCCGGCGCGGCCGCGGCTGGCAGCCCGCCCGCTGCCGGCACCGCGGCGCCCAAGACCGTCAAGGCCGTGAAGCCCACCAAGGCTGTGCAGGCCGTGAAGCCCGTGAAGGCCACGAAGCCCCTCACACCCCCGAAGGCCGCCGAGCCGGCCCCGGCCACCGCCGGTGCCCGCCGCGCACGCCGCCCCTCGATTCCCTCCTGAAACCACTGAACGAAAGTACCCACCATGAACCGCAGCACCTCCTCCGCCACGAAGTCGGCCCGCAGCAGCGCTTCGGCCAAGGCTGCCGCCAAGGCCAACGCCGAGGACGCCACCGTCGTCTCCCCGAAGTTCCCGATGCCCGACCTGGCCGGCCTGCTGGGCAAGCTGAAGCTGCCCGGCATCGACGTCGAAGGCCTGATCGAGAGCCGCCGCAAGGACGTGGAGGCCCTGATCGCCGCCAACCAGCAGGCCTACAAGGGCTTCGAGGCCGTGACGCGCCGCCAGGGCGAGATGCTGGTCGAGGCGATGAAGGGCATCGGCGGCAGCGCCAAGGAAACCCTGGCGGCCGAAGGCGCCGGCGCACGCGCCAGCCTGGTGGCCACGCAGGCCAAGGAGGCCTTCGGCCAGGCGCTGTCGAACATGAAGGAAATCGCCGAGCTGTCGGCCAAGTCGCAGAAGGAAGTGGTGCAGACGCTGAACCAGCGCCTGCGCGAATCGATCGCCGAAGCCGGCGAACGCCTCGCCCCCAAGCGCCGCTGAGCTGGCCCCGCGCGCACCAGCACGATGACCGTCCACGACCGTCCCCCGCGACCCACCATGCCCGCCACCATGCTGCCCTGGCTCGAACTGCGCGCCCCGCTGGAGGCCACCGGCAGCTGGATGCTGCGGCCCTGGTGGGCCCTGGCCCCGCGGGGTGACGGCCACCCGGTGCTGGTGCTGCCCGGCTGGGCCACCGGCGACGAGACCACCGAGCTGATGCGCAACTTCCTGCACGCACGCGGCTGGGCCGCCAGCGGCTGGGGCCAGGGCGTGAACACCGGCCTGCACCCGGCCGTGTTCAGCACCACGATGCGCCTGCTGCAGCAACTGCACGCGGCGCAGGGCCGGCGCGTCAGCCTCGTGGGCTGGAGCCTGGGCGGCGTGCTCGCCCGCGAGCTGGCCCGCCAGGCGCCGCAACAGGTGCGCCAGGTCATCACGCTGGGCTCGCCGTTTGCCGGGCCACCCGGCCCGGCCGGTCGGCAGGGCCCGGCGCAGCCGGTGCACGGCTGGCTGCGCATCGCGCCGCCGGTGCCCACCACCTCGATCTGGAGCCGCACCGATGCGGTGGTGCCCTGGCGCAGCAGCATCGAGACACGCCGGCACGAGGCCGAGAACATCGAAGTCGAGGCCAGCCACTTCGGCATGGGCGCGCACCCGGCCGTGCTGTACGCCGTGGCCGACCGCCTGGCCCAGCCCGAAGGGCAGTGGCAGCCCTTCCACCGCGAGGGCTGGCGGCGCCTGGCTTATGGCGACACCAGCCACCTGCACACCGAAGCGCATGACGCCTGACCGCGACGCGCGACATCACCTCCCCACACCCCACCCCCTGCACACGAGGCCATCATGAGCAAGAAGCCCCTGATCCTGGACATCGAACAATGCGTGGACCACATCGTCCACGAGTTCGGCAACGACATCCGCATCGGCATGCCGCTGGGCTTGGGCAAGCCGGTGCCGCTGATCAACGCGCTGTACAAGCGCGCCAAGCGCAACTCGACGATCCAGCTCACGATCTTCACCGCGCTGTCGCTCGAGAAGCCGCAGTGGAGCAACGAGCTCGAGCGGCGCTTCCTGCAGCCCTTCGTCGAGCGGGTGTGGGGCGGCGTGCCCGACCTGGACATCCTGAAAGACCTGCGCCTGGGCGAAGTGCCGCCCAACGTGCACCTGCACGAGCTGTTCTTCAAGGCCGGTGGCTACAAGGGCATCGACGCGATGCAGCAGAACCACCTGTGCACCAACTACACGATGGTGGTGCGTGACTGCGAGATCAACGGCATCAGCGTGTTCGCGCACATGATCGCCAAGTCCGACAGCAACGGCGAGCGCTGCTACAGCGCCAGCTGCAATGCCGACACCGTGGTGCTCACGCTCAAGCAGTACGCCGAGGCCCAGGCCCGCGGCGAGAAGAAGCTGCGCATCGGCATGGTGAACCCGCGCCTGCCCTTCATGTACGGCGATGCCGAGCTGCGGCCGGAAGACTACGACGTGATCGTCGAGTGCCCCGAGGCGAACTACGAGCTGTTCTCCACCCCGCGCCTGGCGGTCAGCGATGGCGACTACCTGATCGGCCTGCACGTGAGCACGCTGATCAAGGATGGCGGCACGCTGCAGATCGGCATCGGCGCGCTGGGCGACGCCATCGCCTATGGCCTGACGATGCGCCACACCAACGGCCCGGTCTACAACGAACTGCTGCAGGCCAGCGGCATCACCGCGCGCCACGGCCGGCTGATCGACGCCGTGGGCGGCACCACGCCGTTCGTGCAGGGCGTGTACGGCTCCACCGAGATGCTGGTGGATGCCTTCGTGCAGCTGGACAAGATCGGCGTCGTCAAGCGTGCGGTCTACCACCACGAAGGCCTGCAGACCCTGGTCAACCGCGGCGAGCTGGGCGGTGCCGACACCACGATCCCGGCCGACCTGCTGGACCGGTTGGTCGAGGGCGAGCTGATCGCGCCCTACCTCACCCGCGCCGAGTTCGCGCGCCTGCAGCACCACGGCGTGTTCAAGCCCGAGGTGGTGTACGAAGACGGCCAGCTCGTCTGCGGCGATCAGAAGTTCAGCGCCCTGCTCACCGACAAGGCCCACCGCCAGCAACTGGCCGCCGCCTGCCTGGGCAGCGAGCTCACCCGTGGCGTGGTGCTGACCGGCGGCTTCTTCGTCGGCCCGCGTGACTTCTACGACACGCTGCGCGGCATGAGCGATGCCGATCGCCACCGCTTCGAGATGACCGGCGTCGAGGTCGCCAACCAGCTCTATGGCGACGAGAAGCTGCGCTCGCTGCAGCGACGTGACGGCCGCTTCTGCAACACCGGCATGAAGGCCACGCTGCTGGGCCACATCGTCTCCGACGGGCTGGAGGACGGCAGCATCGTCAGCGGCGTGGGTGGCCAGTACAACTTCGTCGCGATGGCGCACGCGCTGCCCGATGCGCGGCTGGTCATGATGATCAAGGCCACGCGCCAGGAAGGTGGCAAGACGCTGTCGAACATCGTCTACAACTACGGCCACGTCACGATCCCGCGCCACCTGCGCGACATCATCGTCACCGAGTACGGCATTGCCGACATCCGCGGCAAGACCGATGCCGAGATCATCAAGGCCATGCTGAACGTGGCCGACTCGCGCTTCCAGGACGAGCTGCTCGCCGAGGCCAAGCGCCACCACAAGCTGCCGGCCGACTACGAGGTCCCGCCCGAGTACCGCAACAACACGCCGCAGGCGGTGACCGGCATGCTGCAAGGCTTCAAGGCGCAGGGCATGTTCGCGCCCTACCCCTTCGGCACCGAGTTCACGCGCGAGGAGATGGTGCTGGCCTACGCGATGAAGGTGCTCAAGAGCAAGTCCACCAAGGGCCATGAGCAGGAAGTGGGCGCGGCCATGACCAGCCTGCCCGATGCGCCGCCGGCCAACGCGCTGCCGCTGCTGCAGCGCATGGGCCTGGGCGATCCGCATGGCCGCGAGGAAATCCAGTTGCAGAAGACCGTGATGCTCGCGCTGCGGCTGGCCGGCGTGATGTAGACCCCAGAGCACCGACATGAGCACCACCCCGCCACCCCAGCCGCCGCGCGACAAAGTGCCGCGCGATGCCGACAACGACTACACGACGGCCATGGCTGAGCGGCGGCGCGAGTTCGCGCAGCAGCACAGTGGCAGCTCGCTCGCGCATGTCGGCCGCTTCTCGATCGACCCCGGCACGCTGCCGGGCAACATCGAGAACTTCATGGGCGTGGCCCAGGTGCCCATCGGCCTGGCCGGCCCGCTGCGCGTGAACGGCGAGCACGCGCAGGGCGACTTCTACGTGCCGATGGCCACCACCGAAGGCACGCTGGTGGCCAGCTACAACCGTGGCATGCGCCTGCTGTCGGAGTGCGGCGGCGTCAAGACCACGGTGGTCGAGCAATCGATGCAACGCTCGCCGGTGTTCATGTTCGACGACGCGCTGCAGGCGCGCGCCTTCGGCCACTGGGTGGACGCGCACTTCGCCGAGATCAAGGTGGCGGCCGAGGCCACCACCCACGTGGGCCGGCTGCTGCGCATCGACCACTACGCGGTGGGCCCGTTGCGCCACCTGCGCTTCAACTACACCACCGGCGATGCGGCCGGCCAGAACATGACCGGCAAGGCCACGCTCGCCGGCTGCGAATGGATCGCCGCGCACCACCCCGGCGGCGCGCGGTTCCTGCTGTCGGGCAACATGGACACCGACAAGAAGCACTCGCAGATCAACATGCTGGCCACGCGTGGCAAGCGCGTGGTGGCCGAGGCCGTGATCCGGCGCGAGGCACTCAAGCGCATCATGGGCGTGGACACGGCCGAGCTGTTCACCGCACGCCAGATCAGCAACGTCGGTGCCTTCCTGGCCGGCGCCTCGAACAACGGCGTGCACGCGGCCAACGGCCTCACGGCGCTGTTCATCGCCTGCGGCCAGGACGTGGCCAACGTGGCCGAATCGCATGCCGGCGTGGTCTACAACCAGCTGCTGCCCAATGGCGACTACTACTGGTCGATCACCCTCACCTCGCTGATCGTGGGCACCTACGGCGGCGGCACCGGCCTGGCCACCCAGCGTGAATGCCTGGAGATGCTGGGCTGCTACGGCGCCGGCAAGGCCGACAAGTTCGCCGAGATCTGCGCCGGCGTGGTGCTGGCCGGCGAAACCTCGCTGGCCGGCGCGGTGATCCATGGCGACTGGGTCACCAGCCACGACCAGCTGGGGCGCAACCGGCCCTGAGCGAGGGTGCAACCAAGGGGGGTGCGCCCGGCCGCGCGTGCCGGCGCTGGCATCATCGCGGCTCCGTCCTCCGGAGCCGCACCGATGATTCTCGAGATCGCCGACATCCACATCCAGCCCGGCCGGCAGTCCGAGTTCGATGAAGCCATCCAGCACGGCCTGCGCACGGTGCTGGCCCAAGCCCGGGGCGTGCGCGGCTGGAAGGTCAACAAGGGCCTGGAGAGCCCCGAACGCTACATCCTGCAGGTGTTCTGGGACACGCTGGAAGACCACACCGTGGGCTTCCGCCAGGGGCCGCTGTTCACGCAATGGCGCGCCATCGTCGGGCCCTACTTCGCCGAGCCGCCGCAGGTGGAGCACTTCACCCTGGTGGGCAAGTCGGCTTGATGCACATGCCGCAGGAACCCCGGCGGCGCGCACGGCCCGCGCCCGGCCTGTGGTGGGTGCGCCGGCTGGCGTGGCTGGGCCTGCTGGCGCTGCTGGTGCTGCACACCGGCCGCCCGCGCGCGGCGCTGCTGCCGCCGGTGCCCGACGCCCAGGCCCTGATGAACTGGGCCGAGGCCGCCTACCCCGCGTACTTTCCCGGCCCGCAACCCACGCTGGCAGGGCCGGGCTACGTGTACCGGCACTACCCGGCCACCGGCAACTACGTAGGCGTGGCCGGCGACGAGGTCTACCTGCTCGGGCCGGTGGCGGGCCACGCCAGCCAGCCGCAGCGGGTGGGCCGGCTGGCCGACTTCATCTGCCTCGTCACCCCGGCGGCCTGCGCGGCCCCGGTGGACAAACCGTGGGGCACCTTCGCCAGCGCCCCGGGCAACACCATCTACGGCCACCCCCAGCTGCGCGGTGTGCTGCTGCGTGCCGCCTGGAGCAGCCTGGAGCCGCGACCGGGCGAGTTCGACCTCAGCGCCATCGAGCGCCAGCTCACGGCCGTGCGTGCTGCAGGCAAGTCCTGGTCGCTGGCCATCGGCGCCGGCGGCCCGGGCAGCCCGGCCTGGCTGATGGACGGGCTGGGCGCCGCGGCCATCCCCTACGCCTTTCGCGGCACGCCGATGCGCCTGCCGCTGTTCTGGGACACGGTGGTGCAGCAGCGCCTGGCCCTGCTGGCGCAGCGCCTGGCCCAGGCCTGGGGCGACGACCCGACCCTGAAACTCGTCTACGTGACGCAGATGACGGCCAATGGCATCGAAGGCCACCTGCAGGGCGTGGACATGGCGGTGATGAAGCAGGCCGGCTACACCGATGAGCGCTGGGTCGACGCCGCCCTGCAGGCCAGCCGCGCCTTTGCCCAGGCCTTTGCCGGCAAGGCGCTGGCCTTCGAGGTGCACGACGTGAACGGCGGTGCCAGCGTGCCCGCGCGCATTCTTGAACAGCTGCAGCAGGACAGCACGCTCGGCCAGCGGGTGGGCGCGGCGGTCTGGTGGCTGTCCGGCCGCGTCGACTACCAGGCCGCGCTGCTGCAGGTGCTGGCCAGCTTCACCGGCGACAAGTACGGCCAGGTGATCGCCCGCTCCGACCAGGCCAGCCGCTTCGCCGAGCAGGACTACCGCAGCGTCTTCACGCAGGGCCGCCAGCTCGGCCTGCGCTACATCGAGCCCTGGGAATACGACTTCGGCACCGGCACCGGCACAGCCAACGGCGCCTGGGATGCCGAGCTGAAGGCCTTCAACGACTGGGCAGCGGCCCAGTTCGGCCGCCAGCCGGCCCAGGCCGTGGCCGCGCCGGCGCCGGCGCGCTGAGCACCCGCACCGGCCCAGCGGCCCGGCCGCCTGCGCGCAGGCGCGGCCCGGCCGCCTGCGCGCAGGCGCGGCCCGGCACCGCATTTTCTTCGGGCTGCGCGCCGAAACTCCGCCAAATCATCGGCGGGCTCGCCGATACGCTTCGCACATTCCACGTTGCCACACGGTCCTGCGGAGCCCACCATGCCGATCGCCGCCTCCCGCCTGCCCGCGCCCTGCCGTCCCGAAGCCCCGGTGGTGCAGGGCCTGCTCGCACTGCTGCAGGCGCGGCTGGACTGGCCGGCCGTGCTGGCAGCCGCCCGCCCCTGGGTGCAGGCCGTGCGCGCCAAGCCGGCGCCCTTCTGGGCGATGGAGTCGCTGCTGCGCGAGTACCCGATCTCCACCGCCGAGGGCCTGGCGCTGATGCGGCTGGCCGAAGCCCTGCTGCGGGTGCCCGACGCCGAGACCGCGATCGCCCTCACCGCCGACCAGCTCGGCCGCGCCGATTTTTCCGGCGCCGCCGAAGGCTCGCAGCACCGCCTGCTGGCCGGCCTGTCGGCCAGCGCCATCGCGCTGGCCAAGCGCTGGCTGCCCGAACACGGCGATGCGAGGCCCGGCCTGATCGAGCGCCTGGGCGCGCAGACCGTGGTGGCCGCCACCGTGCGCGCGATCCAGCTGCTGGGCCGGCAGTTCGTGCTGGGCCGCCACATCGGCGAGGCGCTGGCCGAGGCCGCCGCGCAGCGCAAGGACCAGCGCGGCCTGCGCTTCAGCTTCGACATGCTGGGCGAAGGCGCGCGCACCGAGCCCGACGCGCTGCGCTACCTGGCCGCCTACGAGGCCGCGATCGGCACCATCGCCCAGGCCACGCAAGGCGCCGATCCGGCCGAGCGCGACGGCATCTCGATCAAGCTCTCCGCGCTGCATCCGCGTTATGAAGATGCGCAGCTCGACCGCGTGATCGACGAGCTGCTGCCGCGCGTGCAACGCCTGATCCAACGCGCGGCGGCCGCCAACATCAACCTGACGATCGACGCGGAAGAGAGCGACCGGCTCGAACTCTCGCTGGAGGTGTTCGACCGCCTGGCCGCCTTCGTGCAGGCCAGCGCGCCGCAGTGGACCGGCTTCGGCCTCGCGGTGCAGGCCTACCAGACCCGCGCGCTGGAGACTATCGACGCGGTGGCCGCCATCGCCCGCGCGCGCGGCCTGCGTTTCATGGTGCGGCTGGTGAAGGGCGCGTACTGGGACGGCGAGGTCAAGCGCGCGCAGGAGCTGGGCCTGGCCGGCTACCCGGTGTTCACGCACAAGCACCACACCGACATCGCCTACCTGGCCTGTGCGCAACGCCTGCTGGCGCACCACGCGCTGATCCTGCCGCAGTTCGCCAGCCACAACGCCGGCACCATCGCGGCCATCGTGCAGATGGCGAGACAGTCCGGCGCCCGGTACGAGATGCAGCGCCTGCACGGCATGAGCGACGGGCTGTACCGCGAGGTGATGGCCAGCCTGCCCGACCTGGCGCTGCGCGTGTACGCCCCGGTGGGCGAGCACCGTGACCTGCTGGCCTACCTGGTGCGCCGGCTGCTGGAGAACGGCGCCAACTCGTCCTTCGTGCACCAGCTGGCCGACGAACAGGTGCCGGCCGAAGAACTGCTGCGCTCGCCGCTGCATGGGGACGACTCCCCGGGGCAGCCCGCCCCCGCCGCGCTGTACGGCGCCGAACGCCTGAACTCCACCGGCGCCGACCTGGCCTGCCCCGAGCAGCGCGCACCGCTGGCGCAGGCGGTGCAGGCCGCCCAGGTGCCGGCCGTGCCGCTGGCCAGCGCAGCGGATGTCGATGCCGCGATGGCCCGGCTGGCGACAGGTGCCACGGCCTGGAACGCGCGCCCGGTGGCCGAGCGCGCCGCGGTGATCCGCCGTGCCGGCGACCTGCTGGACGCACGCCTGCCGGCCTACTGCGGCCTGCTGGTGCGCGAGGCCGGCAAGACCCTGGCCGACTGCGTGGCCGAGGTGCGCGAGGCCGTGGACTTCTGCCGTTATTACGCGGCGCAGGCCGAAAGCCGCCTGGCGCCGATCGCGCTGCCCGGCCCCACCGGCGAGCGCAACGAGCTGCGGCTGCACGGGCGCGGCGTGTTCGTCTGCATCTCGCCGTGGAACTTTCCGCTGGCCATCTTCGCCGGTCAGGTGGTGGCGGCACTCGTGGCCGGCAACGCGGTGGCCGCCAAGCCGGCCGAGCAGACGCCGGGCGTGGCGCAGGCCTTCGTCGAGCTGCTGCACGAGGCCGGCCTGCCGCGCGACGCGCTGGCGCTGCTGCACGGCCCCGGCGAGACCGTGGGCGCCGCGCTGGTGGCGCACCACAGCACCGCCGGCGTGTGCTTCACCGGCTCCACCCAGGTGGCCAAGCACATCCAGCGCGCGCTGGCCGCCGGCGACGGCCCGATCGTGCCGCTGATCGCCGAGACCGGCGGCCTGAACGCGATGGTGGTCGATTCCAGCGCGCTGCCCGAGCAGGTGATCGACGCGGTGGTGCAAAGCGCCTTCCGCTCGGCCGGCCAGCGCTGCTCGGCGCTGCGCCTGCTGTGCGTGCACGAGGGCATTGCCGACGGCGTGATCGAGATGCTGCGCGGCGCGATGGCGCTGCTGCGCGTGGGCGCGGCCGGCGACATCGCCACCGACGTGGGCCCGGTGATCGATGCCGAGGCGCATGCGAACCTCGCGCGCCACATCGAACGCCTGCAGCGCGAGGCCACGCTGATCGCCCGCACGCCGATGGCCGCCGGCCTGGCCGCCACCCACATCGCGCCGGTGGCCTTCGAGCTGAAGGCGGTGGAAGACCTGCGCGAGGAAGTCTTCGGCCCGGTGCTGCACGTCGTGCGCTGGGGCGGCGACGTGGAAGCGCTGATTGCGCGCATCAACGCGCTGCGCTACGGCCTGACGCTGGGCGTGCAGACCCGCATCGACAGCCGCGCGCTGCGCGTGGCCGAGCTGGCCAAGGTGGGCAACGTCTACGTCAACCGCAACATGATCGGCGCGGTGGTGGGCGTGCAGCCTTTCGGCGGCGAGGGCCTGTCGGGCACCGGCCCCAAGGCCGGCGGGCCGCACTACCTGTACCGCTTCTGCGCCGAGCAGACGCTGACGATCAACACCGCCGCGGCGGGCGGCAACGCGGCGCTGCTGGCGCAGGCGAGCTGAGCCCGCGGGCCGGCCCCCGCCCCCTGCCAGGCACCGGCGCGCAAACTCGACCCACACCCCACGCGGATACCAGCCACCATGGGACACGCCGTTGCCAAGCCCCCGATGAGCGCCGAGGCCTTCCTGGCCTGGGACGCGGGCGAACTCGTTCGCCACGAGTTCGTGCGCGGCAAGTTGTTTGCGTTGACAGGCTCCGACGACCGCCACGTCACCGTTGCCGCCAATCTGTATACGGCCCTGCGAATCCACTTGAGCGGCACGCCCTGCCGCACCTTCATCACCGACATGAAGCTGCGCGTGGTCGAGGCCGATGCCTTCTTCTACCCCGACGTGATGGTGACCTGCAGCCCTGCCGATGCGCAGCAGCCCATGATCAAGTCCGAGCCCGTGCTGGTGGCCGAGGTTCTCTCCCCCGGCACCGCCGCCTACGACCGGGGCGACAAGTTCGCCGCCTACCGCACGCTGCCCACGCTGCGCGAGTACCTGCTGGTGGACATCGACTCCCGCCGCTGCGACCTCTACCGCAAGGGCGCGGATGGCCTGTGGGTGCTGCACCCCATCGGCGCCGACGAGGCCGTGCAGTTGGCCAGCGTGGACTTGGTGCTCAGCGCTGCGGCCTTGTGGGCCGAGGTGCCGCCGGCGCAGCCGTCGGCCTCAGGCCACTGACCACCGCCCCGCCGCGTCCACCACCGCCACGCCGTCGTCGCGCAACTTCAGCAGGTGGGCGCGCAGCGAGCGCAGCGCCACGGCGTGCAGGTGCCTGGGCGTGTCGGCATACACGGTGGGCACCAGCGCCTCTTCGGCGGCCGGGCCCTGGGCGCGCACCGCGGCCAGCACCTTGGCCTCGCGGCCCAGGCGGTGGGCGATGAGCTTGTGCACCGCCGCGTGCGGCGCGTCGATCAGGAAGCCGTGGCCGGGGGCCAGCCACTCGATGTCTTCTTCGAGCAGCAGCCGCAGCGAGGCGAGGTAGGTGCCCATGTCGCCGTCCGGCGGGTTGATGACCACCGTGCTGCCCTGCATGATGTGGTCGCCGGTGAACAGCAGCTTCTCTTCCTCCAGCAGGTAGCACAGGTGGTTGCTCGCGTGGCCCGGGGTGTGCAGCACGCGCAGCGTGACGCCTTCGCCCAGCACCAGGCGCTCGCCGTGGGTCAGCACATGGTCGGGCGCGAAGCCCTTGTCCTGCCACTCCATGTGAGCGGCCACGCGGCCGTAGGTGGGCGCGCCGGTGGCGGCCTTGATCGCTGCGGCAGCGGGTGAATGGTCCTTGTGGGTGTGGGTCACCAGGATGCGGGTGATGCGCCCGGGCGCCGCGGCCAGCAGGGCCTGCACGTGCGCCGTGTCGTCGGGGCCGGGGTCGAGCAGCGTCCAGTCGTCGCCGCCGGGGGTGCCGATGAAATAGGCGTTGGTGCCAGGCCCGGTCATGATGCTGCCGTTGGGCGCGGTGACGCGCAGCACGCGTGGCGACAGCCACACCGGCACGCCGGGCGCGAGCTCGGTGCTCACCTGGCCCTGGCCTTCGGGGTCGAGCCGGCCGGCCTCGGCATAGGCCCAGTCGCCGCGGTTCAGGATCACCCGGCCACGCGGGCCCTGGGCCAGGCGCGGGCGGTTCAGCGGCACCTCGGTTTGCGCGCGCGAGGCGTCGAGGGCGGCCTGCACGTCGGCAAAGCCGGCCAGGCCCTTGAGCGTCACCTCGGTCACGTTCATCAGCTTCAGCGCGCGCGCCTTGTCCAGCGCTTCGGCCGGCGTGAGCCACAGCAGCTCGACGGTTTCCTTCGCGTCGTGCCGGGCCGTCTGCCGGGCCGGCGCGCGGGTGATGAAGAAGCGGGTGTCGAAGACCTTGGGCATGCCCTTGGGCGTCATCCAGTGCGCGTGGTAGGCCAGCGCGCCCACGTCCAGCCGCACGCCGAGCTGCTCGCAGACCTCGTGCATGCCGATCTGGTTGGCATGCAGCGCGTGGCGCATCCCGACGATGCGTTCGCCATCCAGCGTGTCCAGATCGATCGTCTGGCCGCTGGCATCGGTGGCGAACAGCAGGCCGGCTTCCTCGAAGCACTCGCGCACCGCGGCCACCCAGTAGTTCAAGCCATTGGCCGGCAGGCCCAGGCGCGCGCTGGCGGCGGCATCGTCCAGTCCGTCGCACAGCGGGTAGGTGTCGGCATCGGTCGCGTCGAGCAGGCCGCCGGGGAAGACGGTGGCGCCGCTGTTCTGGTCGCCCGGCTTCTCGGCGCGGCGCAACATCAGCACCTCGGGGCCGCGCGGGCTGTCGCGCAGCACGATCAATGACGCCGCGGCGCGTGGGATGACAGGTGCATTCATCGGGACGTCTCCGTCTGCCGGGCCACGCCGGCACTGGTCAGGGCGCTGATCTCGTCGGCGCTGAAGCCGGCCTCGGCCAGCACCGCTTCGGTGTCGGCGCCGGCCGCGCGGGCCGGGCGCGGGGTGTCGGCCACGCTGCGCGAGAAGCGCGGCGCCGGTGCGGGCTGGCGCACGCCGTCGATCTCGACGAAGGCGCCGCGCGCCACCGCATGGGCATGGGTCGAGGCCTCGGCCAGCGTGAGCACCGGCGCGAAGCAGGCATCGCTGCCTTCGAGCAGCGCGCACCACTCGTCGCGCGTCTTGCCGCGCATCAGCGCGGCGATCGCTTCGCGCATCTCGGGCCACAGGCGGCGGTCGTACTGGCGGCCGACGAAGCGCTGGTCCAGGCCGATGCGCTGCGCCAGCTCGGCAAAGAACTTGGGCTCCAGCGCGCCGATGCTCACATGCCGGCCGTCGGCGGTTTCATAGGTGTCGTAGAACGGCGCGCCGCCGTCCAGCAGGTTGGCCTGGCGCTGCGTCACGTCCCACTGGCCGGCCGCGGCCAGGCCATGGAAGATGCTCAGCAGCGAGGAGGCGCCGTCCACCATCGCCGCATCCACCACCTGGCCGCGGCCCGAGCGCTGGCGCTCGAACAGCGCCGCCAGCAGGCCGAACGCGAGGTAGAGCGCGCCGCCGCCATAGTCGCCCACCAGGTTGAGCGGCGGGATCGGCTTGGCCGAGGTGCCGATGGCATGCAGCGCGCCGGTGAGCGCGATGTAGTTCAGGTCGTGCCCCGCGGCGGGGGCCAGCGGGCCGGTCTGGCCGAAGCCGGTCATGCGGCCGTAGACCAGGCCGGGGTTGCGCGCCAGGGTGGCGTCCGGCCCCAGGCCCAGGCGCTCGGCCACGCCGGGACGGAAGCCCTCGATCAGCACGTCGGCCCGGTCGATGAGCCGCAGCGCGGCCTCGCGGCCCGCGGCCTGGCGCACATCCAGCGCCACCGAGCGCCGGCTGCGGCCGGTGACCTCGAAGCGCGTGGCGGTGGGCACGCCCAGGCCGCTGGGTTCGAGCCGGTCGATGCGCGTCACCTCAGCGCCCAGGTCGGCCAGCAGCATCGCGCACATCGGCCCGGGGCCGATGCTGGCGAGCTCGATCACACGCAATCCGGCGAGCGGTCCCATCGTGGTTGTGTCTCCTGCTTCGGGGATGCGGTCGAGTGTGCCGCATGGCACCGCGCCGGGCTGTCGCATGGGCATCGCCGGCGGTCGGCCGGTCGGGCGCGGTCAGTGCGGCTTGCGCGGACCCTTGAACGACTTGGGCCGGTAGACGTTGCCGTCCCATTCGCCCCCCTGGCGGCGGGCGCGTTCGATGGCCTCTTCGGCCGCGCGCGCGGCCTGCCGGCGCGACGAGGGGCGCCAGCGCACCAGGCGCTGGGCCAGGTCCACCGTGCGCGCCCAGGCGCGACGGGCGGTGCTGTCGAAGGCCTGGCGCCGGCGTGGCGGCAGCGCCATGCGCACCAGCAGCAGCACGCAGACGATGAACCCGATGGCGCCCAGCACTTTCTCGACCAGCATGACCCTCGTTCCCGGTTCGGTGGGCCGAAGGGGCGCACCGCGCAGCCATCCTAGCCCCAGCAGGCGGCCGACTTCAAGCCGGGGGACCTGCACGGCATGGCGTGAAGACCCTCTTGCAGCCTGCAACCGCGCTTCACCAGAACGAGGGCTGCGCTTTACAAACGGGCCGCAAGATCGGCGCGCGGCGGGCATCATGCCGCCGGCAGGCTGCGGCGCCACGGCGCGCGGCCGCAGACGCCGCGCAACCAAGGGAGCCCTGCATGCACCACACCCGTACCCTGGCCCTGGCGGCGGCGCTGGCGCTCGGGCTGGCCGGCCGCGCCCAGGCCCAGGCCAGCTACGACCCGGCCACCCAGGTGCTGAGCGTGCCCACCATCAGCGTGGGCACCCAGGTCTATCGGGACTTCAAGGCCCGGCTCGACGCCGACGGCCGGCTCACCGTGCTGGCGCTGACGCCACCCGCCCCGGACCTGGCCGCCCGCACGGCCGCCGCCACGGCCACCGCGCAGAGCGCGGCCAACGCCTGCGCTGCGATCCGCCCGTTCTACTGGGAGATCGGCGATGCCGTGCAGCGCCTGGCCGGTGGTTCGGTGAACGCGGCCAACGGCGCCAACAGCGTGGATGCGACCACGGTGATGAACATCGCCTCGGCCTCGAAGTGGCTGTACGGCGCCTACGTGGCCCAGCGCCGCGGCGGCGCCCTGACGGCCGAGGACATCCAGTTCCTCAACTTCCGCAGCGGCTACACCAGCTTCGGCTTCTCGGGCTGCGAGCCGGCCGACACGGTGGCCAGCTGCGTGGCGCGCGCCGACAACGGCGTGCAGACGCCGGCACACATCGACCGCTTCTTCTACAACGGCGGCCACATGCAGAAGCATGCGAGCCTGCCCGCGCCGGGCATGGCGCTGGGCGCGCTGAACAACACCACGCTCGCGGCCGAGATGCGGCGCGTGCTGGGCGCCGACATCGAGCTCAGCTTCACCCAGCCCCAGCTGGCCGGCGGCGTGCGCATGAACGCGCGCAGCTACGCACTGTTCCTGCGCAAGCTGCTGGGCGGGCAGTTGCAACTGGGCGCGCTGCTGGGCAGCCACCCGGTGTGCACCAACCCGCTGACCTGCCCGGGCGCGGTGTACTCGCCCGCGCCTGCCAACTCGAGCGAGCACTATTCGATCGGCCACTGGGTCGAGGACGACCCCGCGGTTGGCGACGGCGCGTTCAGCAGCCCCGGCGCCTTCGGCTTCTACCCGTGGGTGGACGCCTCGCGCACGCTGTACGGCGTGGTGGCGCGTTTCGACCTGCTGGGCCAGGGCATCGGCTTCGCGTCGCAGCAGTGCGGCGCGCTGGTGCGCAAGGCCTGGGTGACCGGCAGCGCGCAGTAGCGCGTCGGCCGTCGCCGGCCTCAGGGCGAGGCGGCCTTCGGCGGCCGCATGCGCCAGGCCGCGCCGGCCGCGGCGATGGTGAGCAACGCCATCAGCGCGAACACCTCGTGGAAGGCACGCACGGTGCCGCCGGCGCCGTGGGCCTGCAGCCGCCACTCGAGCATGATGCCCACCAGGTTCACCCCGATCGCGCCCCCGAGCTGGCGCACGAAGTTCATCGTGCCGTTGCCGGCCGGGATCTGCGGCGGCGGCAGCACCCGCATCGCGCCCAGGTTCAGCGAGGGGATCACCAGCCCCAGGCCGATGCGGCCCAGCATCGCCCAGGCCACCAGCCACACCATGGCGCTGCCGGGCTCGATGCCCAGCATCAGCACGAACGAGGTGGTCATCAGCACCAGGCCGGTGATGATGGCGCGGTACACCGGCTGCCGGTCGGCCAGGCGGCCGGCCAGCGGGATCGTCAACGCCAGCGTCAGCCCGGCCGGCAGCAGCACGCTGCCCACGGTGGAAGGTGAAAAGCCCAGCGCGCTGAGCATGAACACCGGCAGCAGGTAGGTGGAGCCGAACAGCCCCATGCCGTACACCACGCCCACCAGCGCCGCGGCGCGGAACACCGGCTGCTGGAACAGCACCAGCGGCAGCAGCGGCGCGGCCACGTGGCGCTGGCGGTGCAGGAACAGCCCCATCAGCACCGCCGCCAGCACCACGCCCGCCAGGCCCCAGCCCGGCTGCGGGCCCTGCAGCGCGACCAGGCCGTTGAGCAAGGCCGCCAGCGTGCCGGCCAGCAGGGCCAGGCTCAGGCCGTCCGGGCGCTGCGCCGCGGTGTTGATCGGCGCGCCGCCCGGCGCGTTGTGCGGCAGGTAGCGCCGCGCCAGCCAGGCGCCGGCCAGGCAGAAGGGCAGCACGAAGAAGAACACCGCGCGCCAGCCGAACAGGTCGATCAGCACGCCGCCCACGCTGGGCCCGATGGCCGGCGCCAGCACGGTGCCGAAGCCGAACACGCCCATCGCGCGGCCCTGCTCGTGTGGGCCGAAGGAATGCATGATCACCACGCCGGGGATCGTCTGCAGCACACCGGCGGCCAGGCCTTCGAGCACCCGCATCGCGAGCAGGAACTCCAGCGAGGTGGAGAACCCGCCCGCCAGCCCGCCGGCGCCCAGCAGCACCAGCATGCCCACATAGCTGCGCCGGTAGCCCCAGCGCTGCAGCGCCCAGGGCGTGACCAGCATCGACAGCGTCATCGCCGCCATGAAGCTGGTGGCCAGCCACTGCGCCTGCTGCTGGCCCAGCGCGAACACGTGGCTGATGGCCGGCACCGCCACGTTCACGGTGGTGGCCGCCATCACCGCGGCCATGTTGCCGATCATCACCGTGACCAGGGCCCACCAGCGCAGGCGCTCGCCGAAGCGCGCCCGCAGTGCTTCCAGCGAATGCGGCAGCGGCGCTGGGGCGGGGGTGTTCAGGGGGTGCTGTTCATCGCCGGCTGCCATGCGCCGCATTGTGCGTGTTCGTCCGGGCCCGGTTGCAGGTGCGGCAGCGTCTCGGCCGGGTCGGGCCGGGCCGGGCCGCCCGGGCAGGAAGCCCTGGAACTCGTCGCGGCCCAGCGCGCGCCGAACCTGGGCGGCTCATAAGGCAACCTCACGGCTCATGAGGGCCGTCGAAGCACTGCGGCGCAGGGTTGTCCACGGCGGGGGGCGGTCGGCGCTTGCGACGAACCGACCGACCGCCGCGGTGGGCAACCCGTGTTCGACGCGACGCGTTTC
>JACRAZ010000072.1 GCA_016213205.1 Burkholderiales bacterium | reverse complement strand
CAGTTGCAGCGCGTCCTGGCCGCGGTAGTGGAAGCGGCCGTGCTCGATGAGGCACAACCCCGATTCGAGCACCGGCAGCGCGAAGTCCAGCGCCGCGCCGGCCACGCGCCGCGGCTCGCGGGCGGCGGCATGGCGGCGCGCGAGGCGCTCCACCTCGCTGCGCCGGTAGCGCTTGCCGCGCGCGCCGGCCGGCGCGCCCGCCTCGCGCGCGGCCAGCGGGTGCAGCAGGTCGCGGCTGACATAGCTGTACAGCGTGGGCAGGCTCACGCCCAGGCGGGCGGCCGCTTCGCGGGCGGTGAGCCAGCCGGCGGCGCCGGCGGCGGTGGATCGCGGGGTCTGCATCGATCGAGCCAATCAAGATTGACGCACCGGGCCGGCGCGCACTTCAATGCCGGCATCGTGCATCACGCACAGCCGCCGGAACGGACACGATCATGCAGGCGCCCGCACCCCCCGCCCTTCCACCGCGTGCCGACCAGGTGCTCGCCGCCCTGTGGCAGCAGGCCGGGCTGCCGCCCCAGGCGCTGGAACGCATCACGCTCACCGGCCAGGAGCCGGCGCTGCCCTCGTCGTTTGCGCTGGGCACGGCCTTGCAGGCGGCACTGGGCGCGGCAGCGCTGGCCGCGGCCGAGCTGGGCCGGCAGCGGGGTGGCCTATCGCAACAGGTGAGCGTCGACATCGCCGACGTGGTGCGCGAGAGCAGCGGCCGCTTCACGCTGGACGGCCGGCCGCCGCGGGTGTGGGACAAGCTCTCCGGCCTGTACCGCTGCGGCGCCGACACCCAGCCCGGTTGGGTGCGCATCCACGCCAACTTCGCGCACCACCGCGACGGTGCGCTCGCGCTGCTGGGCCTGCCCACCGGGCCCGCCACCGACCGCGAGGCCGTGGCCGCCGCGCGGCGCGGCTGGACGGCCGAGGCCTTCGAGGCCGCCGCGGCCGAGCGTGGCCTGGTGGTCGCCGCGGTGCGCCGGCCGCAGGACGGGCAGCGCCTGCCGCTGGCAGCGGCGGTGGCCGCGCTGCCGCTGGTGGACATCACGTCGCTGGACGCGGCGCACGCCCCGGGCCGCGGGCCCGCGGCCCGTGCGGCCGGCGGGCCGCGGCTGCGGCCGCTCGCGCCGCCGGGGGGGGGGGCGCTCGGCGGCCTGCGCGTGCTGGACCTGACCCGCATCCTGGCCGGCCCGGTGGCCGGCCGCACGCTGGCGGCCTACGGGGCCGACGTGCTGCTGGTGAACAGCCCCCACCTGCCCAACATCGAGTCGATCGCCGACACCAGCCGCGGCAAGCGCTCGGCCCACCTGGACCTGCGCAGCGAGGCCGGCCGCGCCGCGCTGCGGGCGCTGGTGCGCGAGTGCGACGTGTTCCTGCAGGGCTACCGCCCCGGCGGCCTGGCGGCGCTGGGCTTCGGGCCGGATGAGCTGGCGCGGCTGCGCCCGGGCATCGTGTGCGTCTCGCTCTCGGCCTATGGCCATGCCGGCCCCTGGCAGCACCGGCGCGGCTTCGACTCGCTGGTGCAGAGTGCCACCGGCTTCAACATCGCCGAGGCCGAGGCCTTCGGCAGCCCGGAGCCGAAGGCGCTGCCGCTGCAGGCGCTGGACTACGGTGCCGGCTTCCTGCTGGCCTTCGGTGCGCTGGCCGCGCTGCTGCGCCGGCAGCAGGCCGGGGGCAGCCACCTGGTGCGGGTGTCGCTGGCCGGCCTGGGCCACTGGCTGCAGGGCCTGGGCCGGCTGCCCGCGGGGCCGGCCGCCGCCGCGCCCGATGAGCACGGCGCGTACGAGGAGACGGATTCCGGCTTCGGCCGCCTGCGGGCCCTGCCGCACGCGGCGCGCTTCTCGCACACGCCCAGCACCTGGCTGCGGCCGTCGATGCCACCGGGCTCGCACCCGCCGGCCTGGGCCGACGACGCCGGCCCAGGCGCTTGAGCGGCGTTCAGCCCCGCGGCACCAACCGCACGCCCCAGCCCGGCCCACCGGCGGCCAGTTGCAGCAGGCGGTCGATGTTGGGGTGGCGGCCGGGGTGCGCCCGCGCATCGGCGGTGTGTTCGGCGTAGAGCACCAGCCCTTCCTGCGCCGCCGCCGGCGTGATGCCGCCATGCCGGGCGGCCAGCGCCGCGTACACCGCCAGCGAACCCGCCTGGCCGGGCTTGTTCTCGATGGTGGCCACCGGCTCGCCCGCTGCATCCAGCAGGTGCAGGGCGGCCAGGTGGTTGACGGAAGGGAGTTGCTGGAGGGTGTCTGCAAAGGCCACGGCCGGGTTCCTGACAACGCGGCCGGGCCGCACGGGGCGGGATTGTGCGGCAGCCGCGCTCAGGTGCCGCAGAAGGTGCGGTAGCAGGCGGTGAGCTCGGCCGGCGCGGGCTCGGCATAGCGGGCCAGCGCGGGGGTTTCGTCGTAGGGCCGCCGCAGCGCGGCCAGCAGGTGCTGGAAGGGGCCGAGGTCGTCCTCGTCCGAGGCGGCGGCCAGCGCTTCTTCGACGCGGTGGTTGCGTGCAATGATCCACGGGCTCACGCGCCGCATGCGGGCCGCGCGTTCGGCGGCGCCGGGGCCGCCGGCGGCATCGTCGCGCTGGCAGCGCGCGTGCCAGCGCTGCAGCCAGGCGGCCAGCGCCTCGGGCGCGGCGAACAGCGCGCGCAGCGGCTGCTCGTCGCCTTCGGCGGCATCGGCCAGCCGGCGCCAGGCCAGCGTGAAATCGACCGCCTGCGTGTGCAGCAGCGCCAGCCAGTCGTCGGCCAGCGTGGTGTCGGCCTCGTCGTCGGCGGCCTGCGCCGCCAGCAGGCCCAGCTTGGCGCGCTGGCCCTGCAGCAGCGCGGCGGCACAGCGGGCCGGGAATGCGTCGATCACCATCGTCACCTGCGCCACGGCGCGCTGCAGCGCGGGCTCGTCATCGGCTTCGGCCATCAGCGGCAGCAGGCTCTCGGCCAGGCGCGCCAGGTTCCAGCGCGCGATGTGCGGCTGGTTGGCGTAGGCATAGCGCCCGCCGTGGTCGATGCTGCTGAACACCGCCGCCGGGTCGTAGGCCTCCAGGAAGGCGCAAGGGCCGTAGTCGATGGTCTCGCCGGAGATCGCCATGTTGTCGGTGTTCATCACGCCGTGGATGAAGCCCACGTTCAGCCACTGCGCCACCAGCGTGGCCTGGCGCTCGGCCACCGCCTGCAGCAGGGCGAGCGCGCGCCCGGGCGCCGCCAGCCGTTGCGGGTCGTGACGCGCCAGCGCGTAGGCGGCCAGCTGGTGCAGCTTCTCGCGCTCGCCGCGGGCCGCGAAGTATTCGAAGGTGCCCACCCGCAGGTGGCTGGCCGCCACGCGGGTGAGCACCGCGCCCGGCAGCGGCTGCTCGCGGAACACCGGCTCGCCGGTGGCCACCACCGCCAGCGCGCGGGTGGTGGGAATGCCCAGCGCATGCATGGCCTCGCCGATGAGCACTTCGCGCAGCATCGGCCCGACGGCGGCCTTGCCATCGCCCCCGCGCGAGAAGGGCGTGCGGCCCGAGCCCTTGAACGCGATGTCGCGCCGGTGCCCGCTGCGGTCGATCACCTCGCCCAGCAGCAGCGCCCGGCCGTCGCCCAGCTGCGGCGAGAAGCCGCCGAACTGGTGGCCGGCGTAGGCCTGGGCAATCGGCTCGGCGCCTTCGGGCAGGGCATTGCCGGCAAACAGCGCGGCGGCGTCGGCGCTGCTCAGCGCGCCCAGGTCCAGGCCCAGTTCGTCGGCCAGCGGCTGGTTCAGGAACAGCAGCCGCGGCGCCGGCGCGCCGGCGGGCAGGCAGGGCCGGTAGCAGCCCGGCAGGTCACGGACGTAGGTGTTGTCGAAGCCGAACGGCAGCATGCGCGGGCGGGGGCAGTGGCGAGGTCGGCCGCAGTGTGCCGTGAATCGCCCGCCGAGCCGGGCGCGGGGTTGTGTGCCGCGCCGTCTCGCCCGCCCGAGGCCTACTTGAACAGCTTGGCCACCGAGCTCAGCACGTTCAGCCCGGCGCTGACGACCTGCAGCACCTGCGCCACCTTCTTCAGCCCGGCGAGCTGGGCCTGCATCGCGGCGGTGGCCGCGGCCAGCTGCCCGGCCTGCTTCACGGCCTTGTCGGTGAGGTTCTTCAGTTCCTGGTTCTGCGCGCGCAGCATCGCGATGTAGGCGGTGTTCAGCGCCACCTGGTGCGCCTCTTTCTGCGCGGCGCTCATCGAGCCCACGTCCAGCAGGTACAGCGAGGCGAAGATGTCCTCGAGCGAGGTGACGAACGCCGTGAATGCGGCCTGGTCCATGAGCGGTCTCCTTACTTGGCGTGAAGCGCGGCAGCCACGGCATCGATGCCGGCCTGCACGTTGCGCAGCGAGACGAGCACCTCGTCCAGCGTGTACTGCCCGGTGAGCAGGTTCTGCCAGGCGCCCTGCAGGCTGGTGCTGGCCTGGCGGGCCGACTTCAGCACCGCCACCACCGGCGGGCCCTGCACGTGGGCGATCCAGGCCTTCTTCCAGTCGTCGCCCAGCGCGGTGCCGCCCAGGAAGGGCTTCTTCACCTTCTGCTCGAAGGCCTCCTTCTGCACCAGGCTTTCCTGGGCCTCGATCCAGCGGCCCACGGTGTGCAGCATCTGGTCGCTCAGGCCGATGGCCTGCGCCACCGTGTCGGCATCACGTTCGAGCGCCTTCGTCACCGCCGCGGCATGGGCCTGGCGGGCGATGAACTTCGCCAGGCCGGTGAGGGCCGCCTTGCGCTCGTCGCTGAGCTTCACGCCGAAGGGTTCCTTCTTCAGCGCATCGGCCACGCCGCCGAGGGCGTCGCCGATCTCGGTGCTGGCGTCGCCCTTGGCCAGCGCCTCCAGACCCGTGAAGTACGCGGCCAGCTGGTCCAGGTAGGCGCTGGATTCGCCCACGGTGCGGATGCGGTCGCGGTGCACCTCGGTGGCCTCGGCCAGGGCCGCCTCGGTTCGGGGCGCCTTGCCGGCCAGGAAGTCGGCGCCGAAGCCGATCGACTTCGACAAGGCAAGGTCGTTGACCTGCTTGAGCGTGGCCGCATAGGCCTTGCCCGTGGTGGCCGCGCCCTGGGCGCGGTTGACCACCACCGTCGAGCAGCCGGCCAGGCCGAGGCCCAGCACGGTGACGACGATGGCGGCGATGCGATGCAGCAGCAGCATGGCGCTCTCCCGGTGGTGGGGCCCGCTCCGCAGGCGGCGGTGCAGGGCCTGTTGGCATGATGGCCCGGCGGCGCGGGGGCTACATCGTCAAGCCTGATGGTGGCGCCGCCGGGGCCGGCGCGGCATCGATCGCCTGCTCCAGCAGCGCCAGCGCCGCCAGGGCGAAGGCCAGCATGTTGCGGGTGCGATCGGCCTCGCCGGTGCGCAGCGTGCGCTCCTGCGGCAGCGGGCCGTCCACCGCCAGGCAGGTGTGGCCGGCGGGGTCGCCGTAGGTGTTGCCGCTGGGGCCCGCGGCACCGGTCTCGGCCAGGCCCCAGGTGGCGCGAAAGCGCGTGCGCTGGTGCTGGGCCAGCAGCCGGGCCCAGGGCGGGCTGGACGAGCGCATGCCCTGGGTGTCGTCGGCCCCCAGCGTGGTGAGCAGCCGGCGCGAGCGGCGGGTGTAGAGCACCACGCCGCCAAAGTAGTAGGCCGAGGCCCCGGCGCGCGCCAGCAGCGCCGCCGAGATCAGCCCGCCCGCGGAGGATTCGGCCACCGCGATCGTCTCGCCGCGCGCCGCGAGCTTGTCGCCCACGCGCAGGCCCAGTGCAAACAGGTCGGAAATGTCCATCGGTGTGGTCTTGGGTTGCCCGGGGCGAGTCTAGGGCCGGGGCCGGCGGCGGCGCACCACCCGTGGCATGCTGGGCACCCCGCGACACCGCGCCCGGCACGCCGCCGGGCGACGCCCATGCCCACCCGCTTCCGCTCCATCGTCGTCGTCGGCGCAGGTGCCGTCGGCAGCTTCTACGGGGCCCTGCTGGCCCGCGCCGGCCATGTGGTCACGTTGATCGGCCGCGCGCCGCATGTGCAGGCCATCCAGCGCGCCGGACTGCAGCTGCACATGGGCGGCCGGGTGGAGGCGGTGCCGCTGGCCGCCAGCACCGAGCTGGCCGCGGTGCGCGGCGCCGATCTGGTGCTGGTGTGCGTGAAGTCACCCGACACCGAGGCGCTGGCGCGCCAGATCGCCCCGCTGCTGGCGGACGATGCGCTGGTGCTCAGCCTGCAGAACGGCGTGGACAACGCGGCCACCCTGGCCCGCCACCTGCGCCAGGCCGTGGTGCCCACGGTGGTGTACGTGGCCACCGCGATGCCCGAACCCGGGGTGGTGCAGCACTTCGGCCGCGGCGACCTGGTGATCGGCACCGCGCCACCGGCCACCGCCGCACCACCCGAGCGCCTGCAGGCCGTGGTGGCGCTGTTTGCCAGCGCCGGCGTGTCGGTGCGCATCTCGCCCGACGTGATGGGCGAGCTGTGGCGCAAGCTGCTGGTCAACTGCGCCTACAACGCCATCTCGGCGCTGGCGCAGCAGCCCTACGGCCGCATGGTGGCCCTGCCCGAGATCCGGGCGCTGCAGCAGGCGGTGGTGCAGGAGGTGGTGGCGGTGGCGCAGGCCGAGGGCCAGCCGCTGCCGCTGGACGAGGCATTGGCGGCGGTGACGCAGATCGCCGTCGCCATGCCGGCGCAGTTGTCGTCCACCGCCCAGGACCTGGCGCGTGGCAAGCCCAGCGAGATCGACCACCTCAACGGCTACGTGGTGCGCCGCGGCGCCGCGCTGGGCATCCCCACGCCGGTGAACCAGGCGCTGCACGCGCTGGTGCGGCTGGTGGAGGCCGGCCGTTGAGCCGGCCGGTTCAGTGCCGCCCCGGCGGCGGCACGGCCGTGCAGCGGAACTCGGCCACCTGCGCCGCCTCGGCGCGCGGCTGGCCGAAGGCGATCCAGCCATGGCCCACCAGCGTGAGCTCCTCGTGCTGCACCCGCAGCTCGTCGCGGCCCTCGAAGGTGACGTAGGTGCCGTTGGTGCTGTGATCGGACAGCACGAAATGGTCGCGCCGGCGCTCGATGGTGGCGTGCGCGCGCGACACGTTCGGGTTGCGCACCGTGAGGTTGGCCTCGTGGTCGCGCCCGATCGTCACCTTGCGGCGCTCGGGCCCGATCTCGAGCTGCACCTCGCCCATCACCAGCGCCAGCCGCGCCCAGCCGGTGGCCGAGGTGGTGGGCGTGGCCACGATCGCGGTCATCTCCTGGTCGGCGGCCTGCCACATCAGCTCGACCAGGGCCACCTCGTCGACCTTGCCCTTCACCGGGATCGAGAACAGCTGGCGCAGGCTGGGCGCATACAGGTTGGACAGGCGGGCCGCGGTCTCGCGGTCCGTCACGGTCTGGCCCTTGGAGGCCAGGTCGCACAGGCGCGAGGCCAGGTTCACGGTGTCGCCGAACACGTCGTTGTCGCGCTCGACCACCGGGCCGTAGTGGAAGCCGATGCGCACCCCGAGCTGCACGCCCGCCGGCGGCCCGAGCCGGGCCACGCGGAACTGCATCTCGGCGGCCGCGGCGGCGGCATCGTCCGCGCTGCCGAACACCGACATCACCGCATCGCCGATGGTCTTGACCACGCGGCCGTGGAACTCGGTGGTGCAGCCGGCCATCGTGGACAGGCAGCTGTCCACCAGCGCAAAGGCGCGCTGGTCGCCCAGCGCGTCGTACAGCGCGGTGCTCCCGGCAACATCGGCAAACAGCACTGCGCACGCCATCTCGTCCCTCCCGGGCCTCGCCCGCCCCTGCACGCCCGAGTTTCCGCCACCCACTCGACCGCGGCTTGACATGGATCCATGCGCAAGGCCCGCGCCGATGCCAGATTGTTCCAGCGATGTTCGAATCCGCCAACCTCCAGCATGCCGTGCCCAAGGCCGCCTACCAGCGCGAGCAGGCGACGCTGCGCGCCGCGCTGCTCAACGCCCAGTACGACCTGAAGCTCGACGGCCGCTTCCCGGTGCTGATCCTGATCGCCGGGGTCGAGGGCGCCGGCAAGGGCGAGACGGTGAACCTGCTCAACGAGTGGATGGACCCGCGCCACATCCAGACCAGCGCCTTCGGCCCGCCCTCGGACGAAGAGGTGGAACGCCCCGCGCACTGGCGCTACTGGCGCGCACTGCCGCCCAAGGGTCGCATCGGCATCTTCTTCGGCGCCTGGCACACCCAGCCCATCGTGCAGCGCGTGATGGGCCAGATCGACGAAGGCGCGTTCTCCGGCGCCATTGCCGAGATCCAGCGCCTGGAGCAGATGCTGTGCGACGAAGGCGTGCTGCTGCTGAAGTACTGGTTCCACCTCTCGAAGGAGCAGCAGAAGAAGCGCCTGAAGGCGCTGGAGGCCGACCCGAAATCGCGCTGGCGCGTGACCGACATCGAGTGGGAGTACTTCAAGCACTACGACCGCTTCGTCGAGGTGTGCGACCCCTTCCTGCACCAGACCTCCACCGCGCAGGCGCCCTGGATCGTGGTGCCGGGCGCCGACCCGCGTTTTCGCGCGCTCACCGTGGGGCGGCACCTGCTGGCGGCCATGCGCGAGCGGCTCGATGCCAAGGCCGCCAAGCCCCTGCCGCGCCCGGCGCCGCCGCTGCCCGCGCCGGGCGACCGCGTGAACGTGCTCAGCGCGCTGCAGCTCGACCAGCGCCTGACCCGCGCCCGCTACGCGCAGGAACTCGAGAAGTGGCAGGGCCGGCTGAACCTGGCGGTGCGCGATGCCCGCTTCAAGGGCTTGTCGGTGGTGGCGGTGTTCGAGGGCAACGACGGCGCCGGCAAGGGCAGCGCGATCCGCCGCGTCACCGGCGCGCTGGATGCGCGCCACTACGCCACCGTGCCGGTGGCCGCGCCCACCGAGGAAGAGCGCGCCCAGCCCTACCTGTGGCGCTTCTGGCGCCAGCTGCCGCGGCGCGGCCGCTTCGCGCTGTTCGACCGCTCCTGGTATGGCCGCGTGCTGGTCGAGCGCATCGAAGGCTACTGCGCCGAGGCCGACTGGCGCCGCGCCTACGGCGAGATCAACGACTTCGAGCACTCGCTGGTGCAGCACCGGGTGGTGCTGGTGAAGTTCTGGCTCGCGGTGAGCAAGGACGAGCAGTACCGCCGCTTCAAGCAGCGCGAGACGGTGGAGTTCAAGCGCTTCAAGATCACCGCCGAAGACTGGCGCAACCGCGAGAAGTGGGACGCCTACGAAGCCGCGGTGTGCGACATGGTGGACCGCACCTCCACCGCCACCGCGCCCTGGACGCTGGTGGAGGCCAACAACAAGTACCACGCCCGCATCAAGGTGCTGCGCACGCTGTGCGAGGCGGTGGAGGCCGCGCTCGAGGCGGCGCCGCCAGCAACCGGCCCGGCCGACGGCGACGGCCGGCGCAAGGGCAAGGGCAAAGGCAAAGGCAAGGACAAACGCAAGGACAAAGGCCAAGGCAAGGGCACCGCCCGCCGCGACGCCCGCAAGCCGTAGCCAACCCGCACCATGAGCGACTGGGCCAGCGCGTTCTGGCGCGCCGAGACACCCTACCTGCTGGGCGCCACGCTGCTGCTGGCGCTGCTGCTGTACCGCTGCCTGCCCGGCGGCCGCGCCACGCTGCGGCACACGCTGGCCTTCTTTGCGCTGATGCTGGTGCTGCAGGCGCTGGGCGCGGTGTTCGCGCTGCGGCAGCAGCCGGCGGTGGCCCGCGGCCTGCACGAGGCCGCGCTGCTGGGCGGCGGCGTGGTGCTGATCCGGCTGGCCGGCCTGGCGGGCTTTCGCGTGCTGCTGCCGGCGCTGCGCCTGCCCACGCCGGGCATCCTGGAGGACATCGTCGTCATCGGCGCCTACCTGCTGTGGGGCATGGTGCGCCTGTCCTGGGCCGGGGTGGAGCTCAGCAGCCTGGTGGCCACCTCGGCGGTGATCACCGCCGTCATCGCCTTCGCGATGCAGGACACCCTGGGCAACATCCTCGGCGGCCTGGCGCTGCAGCTCGACGATTCACTCGAGATCGGCGACTGGGTGCGCCAGGGCGAGGTGTCCGGCCGCGTGGTCGAGATCCACTGGCGCTACACCGCCGTGCTCACCCGCAGCGGCGAGCGCGTGGTGATCCCGAACGCGCAGCTGATGAAGGGCCAGTTCACGGTGATCGGCGATCCGCTGTCCGGCCCCGTGGCCTGGCGCCGCAGCATCGGCTTCAACATCGACTACGCGGTGCCCCCCTCGCAGGTGATCGCCGCCGCCGAGCGCGCGCTGGCCGATGCCGAGATCGCCAACGTCTCGCGTGAGCGGCCCTGCTCCTGCGTGCTGCTGGCCTTCGAGCCCGGCTCGGCGCACTACGCGCTGCGCTACTGGCTCACCGATCCCGAGCACGACGATGCCACCGACTCCGCCGTGCGCGCCCACCTGCTGGCCACCGTGCAGCGCAACGGCTGGCGCCTGGCGGTGCCGGACCAATCGGTGCACCTGGTGCAGGAAGGCCAGGCCCACCGCGAGGCGGTGTGGCAGCGCGAGCTGCAGCGGCGCCTGAAGGCGCTGGCCGGCATCGAGCTGTTCGCCTCGCTCGACGAGGCCGAACGCCAGCAGCTCGCCGAGCGCCTGGTGCACGCGCCCTTCGCGCGTGGCGACGTGATGACACGCCAGGGCGCCGCGGCGCACTGGCTCTACATCATCGCCAACGGCGAGGCCGACGTGTTCTGGGAGGCCCCGGGCGGCGAACGCCAGCACCTGACCCGGCTGCCCGCGGGCAGCATCTTCGGCGAGATGGGGCTGATGACCGGCGCGCCCCGCTCGGCCACCGTGGTGGCGGCCACCGATGTGGAGTGCTACCGGCTCGACAAGGCCGGCTTCGAAGGCATCCTGCATGCGCGCCAGGCCATTGCCGAGCACATGGCACACATCCTGGCGCAGCGCCAGCAGCAGAACGAGGCGATGAAGGACGCCTTCCGCAAGGCGCACGGTGCCGGCGAGCCGGCCGCGCACCACGCGGCGATCCTGCAACACATCCGCGAGTTCTTCGGCCTGCACTGAGCCGCGTCGCGCGCGCCCTCAGCGGCGGCCGCGGCTGCGTTGCCAGGCCTGCAGCCACTGGGCCAGCGCGTGCAGGGTGAATCCGGTGACACCGGCTCGCGCGATGGCTGCGTGCGTCATGGCCCGGCCCCGTCAGCCGGCGCCGGCGTGGCCGCCGAGCCGGCCATCAGCCCGCCGTCCACGGCCACCTCCGCGCCGGTGATGTAGGCCGCCTCGTCGCTGGCCAGGAACACCGCGAGCGCGGCCACCTCGTCCGGGGTGCCGAAGCGGCGCATGGGTGTCTGCGCGCACAACGTGGCCAGTTGCGCTTCACGCTGCGCCCCCTGGCCCAGCATCGGCGCCCACATTGGCGTGAGGATGGTGGCCGGCAGGATCGCGTTGCAGCGCACCGCGAGCTGCTGCGCCGCGCAGTACAGCGCCACCGTGCGGGTGTGGTTGCACACCCCGGCCTTGCTGGCCGCATAGGCCGCCGCGGCCGGGATGCCCACCACGCCCGCGCGCGAGGCGATGTTCACGATGGCGCCGCGCCCCTGGCGACGCATCGCGCCGATGGCGTGCTTGCAGCCGAGGAACACGCCATCCAGGTTGGTGCGGTGCACCGCCTGCCAGTCGGCCAGCGAAGCATGCTCCGGGTCCTGCGGGCGCGGCACGCCCGGCCGCGGCGCAGGCTCGAAGCCGGTGATGCCGGCGTTGTTGACCAGCAGGTCGAGCCGGCCGTGGCTGTCCAGCACGTGCGCCACGGCGCCGATCCAGCCCAGCTCGTCGCGCACGTCCAGCCGCATCCAGCCGGCCTGCAGGCGCGCCGCGGTGGCGCGGCCGCGCGCCTCGTCGAGGTCGGTCACGATGACACGCGCGCCTTCGCGCACGAAGGCCTCGGCAATGGCCGCGCCGATGCCGCGCGCGGCGCCGGTGATCAGCGCCACCCGGTCCTGCAGTCGTGCCATCGCGTGCCCCTGTGCTCAAAGTACCGCCGGGTCCCACACCAGCGCCAGCGCCAGCGCGACCTGCGCGACGGCGCGTGCGAGCGGGGTGTCCGGCGCGTCGCCGCTGCGCTGCCACAGCCGCGGGTGCAGGCTGTCGGTGAGGTCCAGCGCCGCCACCGGCTCGCCCTCCAGGCTGATCAGGTAGCCCACCGGCGCGGCCAGCGGCAGCGCCGAACCCTGCACGTGGTGCACCGATTGCAGCGCCAGCGTCAGCGCGCCGGCGTCGAAGCGCCCGCGGCGCTCGTCGCGCGTGCCCACCGCGGTGTCCACCGCCTGCAGCGCCAGCTGCTGGGCTGCGCCCTCGCCCGCGGGCCGGATCTCGCAGGCCAGCGTGGCCCGCTTCAGCGGGAACTGCAGCACGCCCAGCGTGGCGGTGCTGGCGCGCAGCCGGCACTCGGCGCGCGCGCCCTCGGGCTCGAGCGTGTAGCGCAGCGAGCCCCGGTCCTGCACCAGGCGGTCGAACAGGCTCAGGCTGCTGGCGCCCCGCTCGAAGCGGCCGTGCCGCGTGCCCAGGCGGAACTCGCCGCGTTCGCCGCCGTGCAGCCCCTCGATCACCTGGGGCGTGGCCTGCGCCAGCGCCGGCGGCAGCACCATGCGCGCCGGCGGCAGCGCGGCGCAGCCGCTCACCACCACCACCACCGACAGCAGCGCGCACACGCAGGCCAGCAGGGTCAGTGGCAGCGCCGGGCGCGGCCGCACGGTGGGGTGATGGCTGGCGGCGCCGCGGCGCCGGGGGCCTCGTGTGAAGAGCTCGTTCATGGTTTCTCCCGTCAGAATGGCCGCCACTGTAGAAATCGCGGCGTGACCGCGGCGTGACCGGCGACGCCGACCCTGCGTGACGCGGGCGCGCCGCCGCTCCAGCGCCCCTGCCCCGTTCCCATCGATGCCCCTGCTCCGACTCCACGGCCCGCCCAGCATCACGCTCGACGACGCGCAGTGCCTCGCGCTCTCGGCGCGCGAGGCCGCGCTGCTGGCCTGGCTGCAGGCCGAGGGGCCGACACCGCGGGCGCGCATCGCCGGCCTGCTGTGGCCCGCAGGCACCGAGGCCCAGGCCCGGGCCAACCTGCGCCAGACCCTGGCCCGGCTGCGCCGCGCCGCCGGCACGCTGGTGCACGACACCGACGGCCACCTGCACCTGGCCGACACCGTGGCCGTGGCCGAAGCCGAGGCCGCCGCGCAGCCGCTGCTGGGCGGCCTGGTGTTCGACGACGCGCCGGAGTTCGCCCAGTGGCTCGCGCTGCGGCGGGAGGACGCGCTGCGCCGCCAGCTGCGCGAAGGCCTGGCCCGCGCGCAGGCGGCCCAGGCCGTGGGCGATGTCGACACCGCGCTGGCCACCGCCGATGCGCTGCTGGCCACCCAGCCCGAGAACGAGGAAGCCTGGCGCCTGCGCATGACGCTGCTGTACCAGCGGGGCGACCGCGCCGCGGCCGTGGCGGCCTGGGACGCCTGCCGCCACACGCTGCGCACCAGCTTCGGCATCACGCCCTCGGCCGCCACCAACGAACTCGGCCGCCTGATCCTGGCCGACGACACGGGCCCCGGCCCGGCCACCGGCGCATCGGGCGGCGCATCCGCCGGCGCATCGGGCGGCGCCAGCGCCGCGCGCCAGCTGCCGCTGGCGCTGCGCCGGCCACCGCAGCTGGTGGCGCGCCGGGCGTTGCTGGACACCGTGGCCCAGGCCCTGGCGCTGGGCCACAGCGTGGTGCTCACCGGGCCGGGCGGCATCGGCAAATCACGCGTGCTGCAGGCGGCGGCCACGGCCTGCGAGCCGGCGCTGCGCATCGCCGCCCGGCCGGGCGACGCGGTGGTGCCCGGCCTGCTGCTGGACCGCGTGCTGGCCGGCGCGATCGACCGCTTCGCCCCGCCGCTGGACGCGGCCACCCGGCGGGCCCTGGCGCTGCTGGCACCCGAGGTGCCGGCCGGGGCCGCCGCCGGCCCGGGCGAGGTGCGCTCGGCGCTCGAGCACCGCAGCGTGCTGGCCGCGGTGATGCGCACGCTGCACGCCTGCCGCGCGGCCGGCCTGCGCCTGCTGGTGGTGGACGACCTGCAGTTCGCCGACGACGCCAGCCTGGCCGTGCTGGGCCACGTGGCCGGCGAGTGGCTGTCGGCGCCGGCCGAGGGCCTGAACGACGCGGCCGGCGAGCCGCAGCTGCTGCTGAGCGCGCGCGCCGACGAGCTCTCGGCCGCGGGCGCGGCGCTGGTGGACTTCATCGCCCACCACGGCCGCGGTGGCCGCCTGGCGCTGGCGCCGCTGGGGCCGGACGCCCTGCGCGCCCTGCTCGCCGCGCTGCCGCTGCAGGATTGCGGCCCCTCGCCCTGGACCGAGGCCCGCCTCGACGCGCTGGCGCAGGCGCTGCATGCGGCCATCGGGGGCAACCCCGCCTTCGTGCTGGAGGCGCTGCGCAGCCTGTGGCCCGATGGCCTGGGCCCCTGGCAGCCCGGCGCGCCCCTGCCGGTGCCGCCCACGCTGCTGGCCTCGGTGCGGGCGCGGCTGCAACGCCTGCCCGACGAAGCCTTGCAGCTCGCGCAGCTGGCCGCGGTGGCACAGGCCGACTTCGGGCCCGAGCTCGCGGCCGCGGCCTTCGGCCGCAGCACGCTGGCGATGGCGCCGCTGTTCGCCGCCCTCGAAACCGCCCAGGTGTTCGAGGGCGCGGCCTTCAGCCACGACCTGGTGGCCGAGGCCACGCGCAGCAGCCTGCCCTCGGCGCTGCGGCCGCCGCTGCACCGGCTGGTGGCCGCTCATCTGGCGCGTCATGGTGGCGCACCCTCCCGGGTGGCGCATCACCTGCTGTCGGCCGGCGATGCCGCGGCCGCCGCGCCCTGGCAGCTCAGCGCCGCGCGCGCCGCGCGGGCCCGCTGGCAGCTGGCCGAAGCCGCCGCCGGCTACGAGGCCGCGGCCCGCAGCCACGCCAGTGCCCAGGACGACGCGGCCGCGTTCGATGCCTGGTGCGAGGCACTGCGCTGCTGGATCACGCTGGGCCGCACCGAGCACACCCGCCGCGGCCTCGAGGCCGCCGCCGCCTTGCCGCGCCAGGTGCACCAGCGGGCCCGGCTGCGCGCGCGTGCGCTGCACCACCACCTCCAGCTGCGCCAGCTGGGCGAGGCCGCCGCGGCGGCACAGCAGCTGGTCGACGAACTGCACGCCAGCCTCGATGCGCTGGACGCCGACGAGCTGGTGTTCGCCCTGCGCGGCGTGTGCACGGCGGTGCAGAACGGCATGCCGGCCGAGCACGTGCTCGCGCTGTGCCAGGCCATGCGGCCCCGGATCGAGCGCGCCGGCGGCCCCGCGCTGGCGGGCTTCGCGCTGGCCCAGGCCGGCCCGCTGCTGTGGGATGCCCGGCCGCAGGAGGCCGCGGCCGCACTGGAGGCCGTGTGGCCGGGCCTGGACGAGCAGGCCGACCCCGAACTGCGCCGCTCGGTGGCCAACCAGCTGATGCGCGTGCGCCAGGCCCTGGGCGACCTGCCCGGCGCCGCCGCGCTGGGCGAGCAGCTGCTCGCCCGCCCGGGCCGCACCAGCGAGGACGCCGCGTTCGATGCCGAGGTGCTGCACATCCTGGCCATGGTGCAGGTGGCGATGGGCCGGGCCGCCGCGGGGTTTGCCAGCATGGCGGCCGCCGAGGCCTGCCTGCGCGCGGCCGGCGAGCCGGCCCACGAGATGCATGCCCTGACTGCCGCGCTGTCCTGCCTGGCCTGCGGCCGCCTCGCACAGGCCCAGGCACTGCTGGACCACCATGCCGGCCCGCCCGGGCGCGAGGGCTTTGCCATGCACGACCACGTGCAGTTCCTGGTGCGCGCGCGCCTGGCGCACGGCCGCGGCGACGATGCCGGCCCCTGGATCGCGCGTTATGCCCAGGTGCAGACCCGCCTGGCCGGCGCGCTGCTGCACCGGCGGGTCGTGATCGCCCGGCTGCGGCCCGGCACGCTGGCCGAGATGCGCGCGCTGCTGGCCGAGGTGCAGTCACGCGGGCAGCGCGGCCTGCAGCGCACCGCGGCCCTGGCCGCGGCGCGTGCCGCACTGAACGAAGGCGCCGGCGCCGAGGCCATGCAACACGCCCGCATGGCCTTGTCGCTGGCCGCCTGCGTGGACGGCTGGAGCGACGAGCCCGCCCGCGTGTGGCTTGAAGCCGCCGAGGTGCTGGCCGCCTGCGGCGACACCGCGCAGGCCGACGCTGCCTGGCGCGAGGGCCGGCGCTGGGTGCAAGAAGGCGCGGCGCAATGGCAGGACCCGGCCGATCGCCAGGCCTGGTGCGAGGGCAACCCGGTGCACCGCCGGCTGCTGGCCAGCGGCGGGCCGGGCGGCGCCGCGGGTTGCTAACCTTCAACCGGCGCGGCAGATGGCTGCCGCGGCAGCCTCAATGGCCGGCGCCGGCCGGCACCTTGAACACCGCCACCGTCTGCGAGAGCTGCGCGGCCTGCTGCTTCAGGCTCTCGGCCGCCGCGGCGCTTTCCTCCACCAGCGCGGCGTTCTGCTGCGTCACCTGGTCGAGCTGCGCCACCGCATCGCCGATCTGGCCGATGCCGCTGGTCTGCTCGACGTTGGCGGCGCTGATCTCGCTGATCAGGTCGTTCACGCGCTTGACCTGGGCGACGATCTCGCCCATGGTGCGGCCGGCCTCGCCCACCAGCGCGCTGCCGGCCTCGACCTTGTCGACACTGGTGCCGATCAGGCCCTTGATCTCGCGCGCGGCCTCGGCGCTGCGCTGCGCCAGCGAGCGTACCTCGCCGGCCACCACCGCGAAGCCGCGGCCCTGCTCGCCGGCGCGCGCGGCTTCCACCGCCGCGTTCAACGCCAGGATGTTGGTCTGGAACGCGATGCCGTCGATCACGCCGATGATGTCGGCAATCTTGCGCGAGGAGGCGCTGATCTCGTCCATCGTGGCCACCACCCGGCCCACCACCTCGCCACCCTGCGAGGCCACGCCCGAGGCGCTGCCGGCCAGTTGCGAGGCCTGGCGCGCGGTGTCGGCGTTCTGGTTCACGGTGGCGGTGAGCTGTTCCATCGAGGCGGCCGTCTGCTGCAGGTTGCTGGCCTGCTCTTCGGTGCGCTGGCTCAGGTCGGCGTTGCCCTGCGCGATCTGGCCGCTGGCGGTGGCCACGCTCTCGGCATTGCCGCGCACCGCGCCGACGATGCGCACCAGGCTCTCGTTCATGCGCTTGAGCGCGTCCAGCAGTTGCCCGGTCTCGTCGGTCGAGCGCACCTCGATGCGCGAGCGCAGGTCGCCTGCGGCCACGGTCTCGGCCACCTTCACCGCCTGGGCGATGGGCCGCGTGATCGAGCCGGTGATCGCCCACGCCAGACCGCTGCCCAGCGCCAGCGCCGCCGCGGCCATGCCGAACATCAGCAGCCCGGCGCGCTCGACGGCGTGGTCCACGCCCTCGTTCGCCGCGTTCATGAGCTGGCGCTGGAAGGCCAGCAAGGCCTCCAGCGAATCCATGTAGACCTGCTGCAGCGGGCGCACCTCGCCGAGCAGCAGGTCGCGCGCTTCGTCGGCCTTGCCGGCCAGGCCGAGCGCGACCACGCGCGCCACCGCGGCGTTGTAGGGTTCGCGCGCAGCGGCCGCGGCCTTGAGCAGGCGCACGCCCTGCTCGGCGCGGATCTCGGCCTCCAGCTTGCGCACCAGTTCGCCGTTCTGGCTGCGCGCCTTGTCGATGCGCTGGGCCTCGGCCTGGCGGGCCTGCTCGTCCTTGAGCAGCGCGATGTTGCGCACGCCGCGCGCGACCACGTTCACGTTGTCCTTGATCGCGACGAGCTGCTCCACCTTGACGAGGCGGTCGCCGGTCAGCACCGCCACCTCGCGGGCCACGCCACGCAAGGTGAAGTGGGCCATCAGCGCGATGGCCAGTGACAGCACGATCAGCAGTGCGAAGCCCAGGCCCAGCCGGGCGCCGATGCGCAGGTTCAGAAGCTTGTTCATGGTGAGGTCGAAGCGAGGAAGCAGCCAGCCGCGGCCGGGATCGACGGGCGACCCCTGCGCTGGGCAGAGACCTTTCCCGTGTCCAGACTATCGGCCACATGGGCCGGCGTCGATTGCCCGAAAAGGCGCTTGAACCGGCCCGGATTTCGCCGCCTGCGGCGGCGCAGGGTGGATGCGCGCAGCCCCGCCCGGCCACCGCGGCACCGGCAAAGGCCACAGCCCGCGAGCGGTCACCCCGCAGAAGGCTTGCAGGCCGGGTTAAAGCTGCATACGCTGTGCATCAATAACCACCGCTGCCGCCCACCCCATGACCGCGCCCGACCTCACCGCCACGCCGCTGGCCGACGCGCTGCAGCGCCCCTACCGCCACGGCTTCGTCACCGACATCGAAACCGATGCGCTGCCGCCGGGGCTGGATGCGGACACCGTGCGTGCGATCTCGCGCAAGAAGCGTGAGCCGGACTTCCTGCTGAACTGGCGCCTGGCGGCGTTCGAGCGCTGGCAGGCGATGTCGCCGCCCGACTGGGCGCGGCTGCAGATCGCGCCAATCGACTTCCAGGCCCTCAGCTACTACTCGGCGCCGAAGTCGAGCGCCGGCGCGCCCAAGAGCCTGGCCGAGGTGGACCCCAGGCTGCTGGAAACCTACGAGAAACTGGGCGTGCCGCTGCACGAGCGCGCGCGGCTGGCGGGCGTGGTGGAAGCCGGCGCCACGCCGCTGTCCGGTGTCGCGGTGGACGCGGTGTTCGATTCGGTCTCGGTGGGCACGAGTTTTCGCGAGCAGCTGGCCGAGGTGGGCGTGATCTTCTGCTCGTTCTCGCACGCGGTGCAGCACCACCCCGCGCTGGTGGAGCGCTACCTCGGCAGCGTGGTGCCGCCGGGCGACAACTTCTACGCGGCGCTGAACTCGGCCGTGTTCTCCGACGGCTCCTTCGTCTACATCCCCGCGGGCGTGCGCTGCCCAATGGAGCTCTCGTCCTACTTCCGCATCAACGCGCGCAACACCGGCCAGTTCGAGCGCACGCTGATCATTGCCGAGGCCGGCAGCCAGGTGAGCTACCTCGAGGGCTGCACCGCGCCGCAGCGCGACGAACACCAGCTGCACGCCGCGGTGGTGGAACTGGTGGCGCATGCCGATGCGCAGATCAAGTACTCGACGGTGCAGAACTGGTACCCGGGCGATGCCGAGGGCCGGGGCGGCATCTACAACTTCGTCACCAAGCGCGGGCTGTGCGCCGGCGCCCGCTCGCGCATCGCCTGGACCCAGATCGAGACCGGATCGGCCATCACCTGGAAGTACCCCAGCGTGGTGCTGCGCGGCGACGAGTCCGCCGGCGAGTTCCATTCAGTGGCCGTGACCAACGGCCGGCAGCAGGCCGACACCGGCACCAAGATGATCCACCTGGGCCGCAACACCACCAGCCGCATCGTGTCCAAGGGCATCAGCGCCGGGCGCTCGCACAACAGCTACCGCGGGCTGGTGAAGATCGCCCCCACCGCCGGCGGCGCGCGCAACCACACGCAGTGCGATTCGCTGCTGATCGGCCCGCTGTGCGGCGCACACACCTACCCCACGATTGACGCGGCCCGGCCCGACGCGGTGGTGGAGCATGAAGCCACCACCACGCGCATCTCGGAAGAGCGGCTGTTCTATTGCCAGCAGCGCGGCATCGCGCCGCAGGAGGCCACCGCGCTGATCGTCGGCGGCTTCTGCCAGGCCGTGCTCGAAGCGCTGCCGATGGAGTTTGCGCTGGAGGCCAAGGCCCTGCTCGCGGTGTCGCTCGAAGGCGCGGTGGGCTGATCGAACCGGAGACCCGTGATGAACACCCCCGATCCCCTGCTGAGCCTGCGCGACCTGCGTGTCGAGGTGGCCCGCCGCAGCGTGCTGAAGTCCGTCTCGTTCGACGTGGCGCCCGGCGCGCTGCTGGTGCTGATGGGCGCCAACGGCAGCGGCAAGAGCACGCTGGGCCTGGCGCTGGCCGGCCATCCGCACTACCGCATCACCGGCGGGCAGGCGCGCTTCGCCGGCCAGGACCTGCTGGCCCTGAGCCCGGAGCAGCGCGCACGCGCCGGGCTGTTCCTCTCGTTCCAGTCGCCGCCCGACATTCCCGGCGTCAAGAACAACCTGTTCATCCGCACCGCGGTGAACGCGGTGCGCGAGGCCCGCGGCGAGGCACCGCTCGATGCCTTCGATTTCCTCGGCGATGCGCGGGGCGCCGCCGCGCAGCTGGGCCTGCCCGAGGCGATGCTGGCGCGGCCGGTGAACGAAGGCTTTTCCGGCGGCGAGCGCAAGCGCAACGAGCTGCTGCAGCTGGCCCTGCTGCGGCCGCGCCTGGCGGTGCTGGACGAGATCGATTCCGGCCTGGACGTCGACGGCCTGCGCGCGGTGCTGCAGCAGGTGCAGGCGCTGCGCGCGCAGGGCACGGCCTTCATCGTGGTCTCGCACTACCTGCAGATGATCGAACAGCTGGCGCCCGATGCGGTGCTGCGCCTGGACCAGGGCTGCATTGCCGAGCAGGGCGGCGTTGAACTGGCGCGCCAGATTGCGCGCAACGGCTTCTTGCGCAGCGCTAAGCCGGTGGAGGCCTGACATGAAAGCCCGATCGTTGGGTGTTGCGATGCATGCTGGGACTGGCTGCGCCTTGCCAACGGCTGCTTTCGGCCCGTTGCTGCCGATTTGTCGGCTGCTTCAAGGCCGCCTTTCGAGGGCGGTGGACTTTCTAGTAGCCGGGATTTCGTCCCGGCCACCGACTCCCTTTCTTTGCTGGTGCAAAGAAAGTAGGTCGGTCGCCGGGACGAAATCCCGGCTACTGAAAAGTCCACCGACCCAAAGAGAAGCAGCCTTGAAGCAGCCAGCAAAACGGCAGCAAAAGAGCCACCTGCAAACGCGTCAAGACATCACGCATCGCGGGCCGCGCAATGGCACGCTGGAGCCATTGAGATGAACACCGCCCGCGCCGATGCCCTGGCCGCCCGCCGCCACCTGGCCCTGCAGGGCTGGATTCCGCGCCGCGCCGAGTGGTTCCGCCACCTGCCGCCGCCGGGCGCCGAGGTGTGGCTGGGCGATGGGCCCGCCGCCCCGGGCGGCGATGCAGCGGCGGCGGCGCACGGCTGCGATGCGCACCCGCTGGCCGGCGCCGGCTGGACCCTGCACCCGGTGGGCGACACGCCGCAGGCCGCCGTGGCCGCCCGCTGGCTGGATGCCGCCGATGCCACGCAGCGCGCCGCGCTGCTGCACGGCCTGCCCCTGCCCGGCGACGACGATGCCGCGCCCTTTGCCTGGGCCCACCGCGCACTGTGCCGCCAGGGCCTGCGCCTGCGCATCGGCGAGGGACCGGGCGAGGCCGGCAGCGCGCAGGCACCGGTGTGGCTGCAGCTGCGGCACCAGCCGCGCAGCGCGGTGGAGGCGCCGCTGCTGGTGATCGAGCTGCAGGCCGGCGTGCACTGCGTGCTGGTGGAACGCCACGAGCGCGCCCCGCAGCTCTGCCGCCAGCCGGTGGTGCAGAACCTGCAAGTCCACCTGCGGCTGGGCGAAGGCGCGCGGCTGCAGCACCTGCGAATCACGATGCCCGGCGAAGGCGACCGCATCGCCCACCACCTGCAGGCGCGGCTGGCCCGCGGCGCGCGCTACGAGCAGGCGCTGGTCGCCACCGGCAGCGCCTACCACCTGCAGCGCAGCCAGCTCACGCTGGCGGCCCGGCACACCCAGGCGCGCCTGGCCAGCGTGCTGTTCGCCGCCGGCTCGGCGCTGGAGCAGCAGCTGCTGCTGGACCACGCCGCGGCGCACACCACCAGCGACATCGGCGCGCTGGTGCTGGCCAGCGGCCGCGCCCAGGCCGTCGTCAACGCCCGCACCCACATCGCCGCCGGTGCCGACGAGGCCAGCGCCCGCCAGCGTCTGAGCGGCATTCCCACCGGCGGCGCGCCGCGCTTGGTGCTGCGCCCGCAGCTGGAGATCCTGCACGACCAGGTGCAGGCCAGCCACGGCGCCACCTGGGGTGCGCTGCCCGAGGACGCGCTGTTCTACGCGCAGCAGCGCGGCCTGGACCCGGATGCCGCCCGCGGGCTGATCGTTGCCGGCCTGGCCCAGGCGGTGATCGCGCAGGGCCTGGGCGACGCCGCGCTGCTGCAGGCGCTGGCCCTCGAGCCGCTGCTCGCGGCGGCCGTGGCGCGCCACCTGGCCACGGCGGTGGAGGCCGGCCATGGCTGAGCTGCGACCCGCGCCGCGCCGCATCGACCCGATCGCGCTGCGCCCGCAGTTCCCGGGGCTGGCACAGCAGCTCCACGGCCAGCCGCTGGCCTACCTGGACAACGCGGCCACCACCCACATGCCGCTGGCGGTGCTGGAGGCCCTGCGCGGCTTCGAACTGCACGCCCGCGCCAACATCCACCGCGGCGTGCACACGCTGAGCCGGCGCGCCACCGAGGCCTTCGAGCAGGCGCGCGAGGCGCTGCTGCGCTACGTGGGCGCCGGGCCGGCGCACACGCTGGTGTTCGGCGCCGGCACCACCGATGCGCTGAACCAGGTGGCGCACGGGCTCGCCACCCCCGGCGAGCACGAGGCCTGGCTGCGGCCGGGCGACGAGATCATCGTCAGCGGGCTGGAGCACCATGCCAACCTGGTGCCCTGGCAGCAGGCGGCCCGGCGCTGCGGCGCCACGCTGCGCATCCTGTGGCCCGATGCCCAGGGCCGGCTGCAGGCCGGCGCGCTGGCGCCGCTGCTGGGCCCGCGCACCCGCGTGTTCGCCCTCACCGCCGGTGCCAACGCCACCGGTGAGCGGCCACCGCACGAGGTGCTGCTCGCGCAGGCGGCCGGGGCCGGCGCCCTCACCGTGCTGGATGCGGCGCAGGCCGTGGCCCATACGATGCCCGCGCTGGACAGCCTGGCCTGCGACTTCATGGCCTTCTCGGGCCACAAGATGCACGGGCCGATGGGCATCGGCGTGCTGGTGGGCCGGCGTGTCGCGCTGGAGCGCCTGACCCCGCTGCGCTACGGCGGCGACATGGTGCGCCGGGTCAGCGCGACCGAAGCCAGCCTGGCCGAGCTGCCGGCCCGGCTGGAAGGCGGCACGCCGAACGTGGCCGGCGCGGTGGGCCTGGCCGCGGCGGCCGCGTTCATCGAATCGATCGGCCGCACGGCGATCGATGCCCACCTGCACGCGCTGCGGGCCCAGGCCGCCACGGGCCTGGCGCGCATCCCGGGCGTCACGGTGCTCTCGCCGCAGGCCGCGTGCTCGGCCATCGTCGCCTTCGTCGCCGAGGGCCTGCACCCGCACGACATCGGCACCCTGCTCGACGAGCAGGGCATCGCCGTGCGCACCGGCCACCACTGCGCGCAGCCGCTGCAGGACCACCTGGGCCTGGGGCCGACGACCCGCGCCTCCTTCGCCCTGTACAACACACCCGAGGAGGTCGAGCGCCTGCTCGCCGGCGTGGCGCGTGCAATCGAGGTGCTGCGGTGAACACGGCGGTCGAATCGCTCTACCAGGACCTCGTGCTCGAGCACAAGCGCGCGCCGCGCAACTTCGGCCCGCTGCCGCAGGCCACGCACCGCGCCGAGGGCACCAACCCGCAGTGCGGCGACGAGGTGCAGGTGGCGCTGACGCTGGCGCAGGACCGCATCGAGGACATCCGCTTCACCGGCCAGGGCTGCGCGATCTGCATCGCCTCGAGCTCGATGATGACCGAGGCCGTGCGCGGCCAGTCGGTCGCGCATGCACGGCAGCTGCAGCAGCACTTCCGCGCCGTGCTCACCGGCGAGCGCGAACCCGAGGCCGCGCCGCTGGGCAAGCTGGCCAGCCTGGCCGGCGTGCGGCACTACCCGGGCCGCATCAAGTGCGCGCTGCTGGGCTGGCATGCGCTGATGCATGCGCTGGCCACGCCGCAGGACGACGCCGCATGAAGCGCCCCGCCACCCCGGTGACGCTGAGCCGCGCGGTGCAGGTCGAGCGCATTCCCGCCGGCACGCGCCACTGGCTGCCGGCCGGCACTGAGGCCCGCATCACGCAGGCGCTGGGCGGCTCGTTCACGCTGTGGGTCGAGGGCCAGCTGGTGCGCCTGGCCGGCGAGGAGGCCGATGCAATCGGCCAGCCCCGGCCGCTGGCGCCGGCCGTGCCCGAGGGCGCCACCCCGGCCGAGGTGGAGGCGCTGGTCTGGCAGACGCTGCACAGCTGCTACGACCCGGAGATACCGGTCGACATCGTCGAGCTCGGCCTGGTCTACGGTTGCGCGCTGACGCCGATGGCCGGCGGCCAGCTGCGCGTGACGATCCAGATGACGCTCACCGCGCCCGGCTGCGGCATGGGCGAGTCCATCGCCAACGAGGTGTGCGACAAGCTGCTTGCGCTGCCGCCGGTGGGCGAGGCCACCGTGAGCCTGGTGTTCGACCCGCCCTGGGACCGATCCCGCATGTCCGAAGCCGCGCAGCTGAGCCTGGGCCTGTAGCGCCCCGCCCCGAAGCCCCACCGAATCCACCCCCGAAAGAAAGCCCTCCCGATGAGCCTGAACATCCTGCTGCTCGAAGACGTGCACGCCAGCGCCACGCCGGTGCTGCACGGCCTGCCCGGCGCCGAGGTGATGCGCCTGAAGCACGCGCCCGAGGCGCCTGAACTCGCCACGCTGCTGGCCGACGTGGACCTGCTGGGCCTGCGCTCGCGCACCCAGATCACGGCCGACATCCTGGCCCGGGCGCCGCGGCTGCGCGCCATCGGCGCCTACTGCACCGGCACCAACAACATCGACCTGGCCGCCGCCAGCGGGCACGGCGTGGCGGTGTTCAACGGCCCGTTCTCGAACACGCGCTCGGTGGCCGAGCTGGTGATCGGCCACGCCATCCACCTGCTGCGCCGCGTGCCCGAGCGCCATGCCGCCGCGCGCCGTGGCCAGTGGCTGAAGGATGCCCGCGGCTCGAACGAGGTGCGCGGCAAGCTGCTGGGCATCGTGGGCTACGGCAAGATCGGCACCCAGACCGGGCTGCTGGCCGAGGCCATCGGCATGCGCGTGGTCTACCACGACATCGAGGCCCGCCTGCCGCTGGGCAATGCGGTGCCGGCGGCCTCGCTCGAGGCCCTGCTGGGCGAGGCCGACGTGGTGACGCTGCACGTGCCGCAGACCGAACGCACCCGCGGGCTGATCGACGCGCGGCGCCTGGCGCAGATGCGGCCCGACGCGGTGCTGATCAACCTGGCCCGCGGCCAGGCGGTGGACATCGCGGCGCTGCACGACGCGCTGGCCCACGGCCGGCTGCGCGGCGCGGCGATCGACGTCTTTCCCACCGAGCCGGCCTCGAACGCGCAGCCCTTCGAATCGCCGCTGCGCGCGCTGGACAACGTGATCCTGACGCCGCACGTGGGCGGCTCCACCGTGGAGGCGCAGCACAAGCTGGGCGTGGAGGTGTCGCAGAAGCTGCGCGACTACCTGCTGCACGGTGCCGTGCACGGCAGCGTGAACCTGCCGGAGCTGGCGGTGGGGCCGCTGCGCTCGCCGGTGCGGCTGGTGCACCTGCACCACGACCAGCCGGGGGTGATGTCGCAGCTCAACGGCGTGCTGGCCGCCGCGGGCCTGAACGTGGCGCAACTGCACCTGGCCACGCAGGGCGGTGTGGGCGTGGCGGTGGTCGACCTGAACCCGCCGCCCGGGCCGGCCACGCTGGCTGCGGTGGCCGCGGTGGCGGGCACGCTGCGCGTGTTCAGCACGCTCGCGGCGGCGGGCTGCGCCTGAGGCCGCCACGCCGCGCCCCCGGGCCGGTGCCGGTGAACGCAGGCGCCCGGCCCCCGGGCGCCAGGCTCAGCGCGCGGCCTTCTTGGGGGCGGCGTTCTTCGCGGGGGCGGCCTTCTTTGCCGGCGCAGCCTTTCTCGCCGGCGCGGCCTTCTTCGCCGGCGCAGCCTTCTTCGCGGGCGCAGCCTTCTTCGCGGGCGCGCGGGCCTTGCCGCTGGCCGCCTTCGCCAGCGCGGCGGCCTCCTTCTCGATGGCCTTCTTCAGGGCCTTGGCCTTGCGCTCGGCGCTGGCCTGCAGGCTGGCAAGCTTGCGCGCGGTGGTGCGCTGGGTGGCTTCGAGCTTCTTCTCGGCCGCGAGCACCGATTTGCGCGCCGCCTGGCTGGCCTTTTCCACCTGCGCCTCGGCCTTCTTGAGCTGGGCCTCGGCCTGCTTCACGAAGCGGCTGCGGGCCTGGCTCACATGGGCCGAGATCGATTGACCGACCGCATCGATCTTGTTCGACACCGCGGTGCCGACCTCCTTGGCCGCAGCGGTGAGGTGGCCGGTGGCCGTGGCGAATTCCGACTTCGGGGCCTTGCGAGTTGCCATGTTCATTCCTTGGTTGAGTTCAGGGCAGGTGCGGCATCATCGTCGCTGCGCGCCCGGATCGGGGCCGCGCGGGGCCGGCAGGGCGCCATTCACCCGCCATGCGGCGCCACAGTGCGGCGCGCATGCAACAGTGTGGCGCCGCTGGCTCAGGCGTTGCCGCGGTACCAGCTCAGGTTGCGCCGGGGCAGCAGGTAATCCAGCTCGTCCTCGGAGCGCTCCTGCATGCGCAGCGCCTTGCTCACCTTGAGCTGCTGCGCCACCTCGGGCTCGGCCAGGTTCAGGATCAGCGCCTCGCGGCGCGGCGTGTCGGGGTCGTACACCAGCACCTGCGGGCACAGGCGCGCGCTCGGCGGCGCGGTGGCCACCACCACGCCGGTGCGCCCGTCCGACAGCAGCACCAGCGTGCCGGGCGGGTAGATGCCCATCGTGCGGATGAAGGCCTGCAGCAGCAACTCGTCGAAGGCCGCCTTCTCGCGCCCCCACATCAGGCCCAGTGCCTCGAAGGGCGAGACGGCCTGGCGCTGATCGATCGGGTTGGCCAGGTTGTCGAAGCGGTTGGCGATGGCCACGATGCGCGCCATCAGCGGCACCTGGTGGCCCCGCAGGCCGCCGGGGTAGCCGTAGCCGTCGTCGCCTTCGTGGTGGTGCAAGGCCACCTCGGCCACGCCCGGCGGCACCACGTCGCCCAGCGCGAGCAGCTGCTCGTAGCCCAGGCGGCAGTGGGTCTGGAACACCTTTTCCTCGAAGCGGTTGCGCGCCGGGTTGCGCAGGATCGAGGGGTTGATGGCGCTGTGGCCGATGTCGTGCAGCAGCGCCGCCACGCCCACCAGCTTGAGCTGGGCCTCGGACATCTGCAACTGCTTGGCCAGCAGCAGCGACAGCGTCATCACCGACAGCGCGTGCATCACCTCGCCGTGGCTCTTGGCCTTGTCGGCGATCAGGATGATGGCCGAGTCGGGGTCGGCCAGCAGCGAGCGCGCGGATTCGCCGGCCACCTCGCCCATCACCTGCACGCTGGCGGCCGGCCGCGCGCCCATCTGCTTGAACGCGCCGGCCGTCTGCTCGGTGGCCGACATGTACTGCTTCTGCACCACGTCGAGCTTGGCGCGCATCGCGGCCATGGCCTGGGCCCGCGCGGCCTTGGCCTGGCGCTGCGCCTCCTGGCGCTGGCGCAGCAGCATCAGCTCCTGCTCGCGCGCGGGGTCGGGCGGCGGCGCCTCGCGCTGCGGCGGCAGCGGCGGCACCTTGCTGCGCTTGGGGTCGCAGAAGACCTCCACGCCCAGGGCCTGGATCTCGCGCACCTGCTCCTCGGAGCTGACGAGGAAGCTGTTGCTCAGGAACGAGTGGTCCATCCACGACAGCGGCAGCCGCACATGCACGCCGACACGGACCTGCGCCGCCTGGATGGGCAGTTCGCCGGGCTTGGGCTGGGAAGCGCTCAACAGGGTCCTTTCGGGTGACGGGCTCAACACACGGGCTGCACGATACGGCAGCGCGGCGCCGCTGCAAACCGCTGGGCCCGTTGCGTCGCCGATCAGCCACGGGAAGGGTGCGCCGGGCCGGTGATATTGCATGCTTCGGCGGCCGGGGCGCGGGCCGCCTGCGGGCCGGGCGGCCGGGGCTCGGCCAGCCGCAGCGCCCGCCGCAGCGCCAGCGCGCCCAGCAGGCAGGCCAGCATCACCAGGCCGGTGCCGGTGATGCGCTGGTCGTCGGCACCGTAGTTCACGCACAGCGCGCTGGGCGCATCGAGGTAGAGCAGGCCTGCGGTGGCCATCATCCAGCCCAGGTTGCCGGCGCCGAAGACCAGCAGCTCGGGGCCCCAGCGGCGCGCACTGCCGGCCACCAGCCAGCCGGCCAGCCACCAGCTGGCCATCTTGGCGGCGTTCACCGCCTCCGACAGCAGGGCCGCATCCAGCGCCGACGGCAGCATCCACACCGTGGCCACCGCGCTGGCGAAGGTGGCGCCACTCCAGCCATGCCAATCCAGCACCCGCAGGTGCCGGCCGATGCGCCGCAGCCCCGCATGCCGCCCGGCCAGCCGCTGGGCCGACGCGCCGGCCAGCGCCAGCGCCGGGAACTCCAGCAGCATGTGCAGCGACATGCGGCTTTCCAGCGCATGGCGCAGCAGCGGCCACAGCAAGGCCAGCGGCAGCACGGCCAGCGCGGCGTGCAGCAGGGGCGCCAGGCGGCGCAGGGGCGGCATCGGGCGTCTCATGGCCGGATGCTTCATGGCCGGGAGGCCAGCGCGCGCGCATCCGCCAGCGCCTGTGGCCACTGGTTGAAGCCGTAGAGCCCACGCAGCCGGCCCTGCCCGTCCAGCAGGTGGATGGCGCCGTTGTGCACCCAGCCGCCCTGCCCGTCCGGCACCACCACCACGCCCAGCGCACGCAGCAGCGCCTGCGCGTCGGCCGGGCTGTCGGGCACGGCCAGGGTCCACCAGCGTGGCTGCGCGCGCAGGCTGGCGGCATGACGCGCCAGTGCGGCGGCGTCGTCGTGCGCCAGATCGAACGAGATCGAGGCCAGCCGCACCGCGGCGGGCTGCTCGGCGAGCTGCTGCTGCATCTGCTGGAACTCGCTGCCCAGCGTGCGGCAGACACCCGGGCAGCGGGTGTAAATGAAGTCCACCAGCGTGGCCGCGGCGGCGCCGCCGTCCTGCCGCAGCCGCACCGGCCGCCCGTCGGCGCCCCGCAGGGCCAGCGCTGGCGCGCGCAGCAGGCCGGCGTCGATCTGGCGCTCACGCCGGGCCTCGTAAGTCCAGGCCTCGAAGCCGGCCGTCCAATGGTGCAGGCCGGCGCCCAGGCCGGCCAGCATCAGCAGGCACAGCGTGGCGCTCACCCAGGCCGCGGCGGGCAGCGCCTGGCGGCGCCTGCGCCCAGGGCGGGCCAGCGCCTGCCTCGGGCTCGCGGCGCGGGCCGCGCCGCCGGGGGCGGGTGCCGGCGGTGCCGGCGGGAGGGGCGTTGTGCGCATGCTGCGGTGGCGGTCCAGGCCCTAGCGAAAGGCCTCGAGTTCGGCCCCGCCCTGGAACGGCCCGCTGCGGGCGGCCGTGTCACGCCGCACCGCGGCCACGGTGTCGGCGCTCACCGGCGCGGCCGCGTTGCCCCACTGGCCCCGCAGGTGGCTGAGCAGGGCCGCCAGTTCCGCATCCTGCAGCTGCGCCGCGAAGGCCGGCATGGCGCCGGCGTAGGGCTGGCCCTTCACCGTCAGCGGCCCGCTGACGCCATGCAGCACCACGGCGGCCAGGCGCCGCTGCGGCCCCGTCACCCACTCCGAGCCCGCCAACGGCGGGAACACGCCGGGCAGGCCCGCGCCACTGGCCTGGTGACAGGCCGCACAGCGCGCGGCGTACAGCGCAGCGGCGTCGAGGGGCGTGCCCGTGGCGCCCGGCGCCGGGCCCTGCAGCTCGGCCACCGAGCGGCCGTCGCCCCTGGCCGGCACGTCCCCCACGGGGCTGCGCGCGATGTACAGCGCGCCGAAGGCCAGCAGCAGCGCCGTGAGGGCGGGCAGGTACCACGGCATCGGGCGCGCCGCTTCGTGCGGCTCCGGGTGTTCGCGCCGTTGCGGCGCGGCCATCGGGTCTGGCGTGTTCACTGCACGGCCCTCCTGTCGCCCTGCGGCGCTGGCCCGGCCGCCGCGCGGGCCGGCAGCACCGGGTAGCTGCGGTCCAGCGATTGCAGGTACTTCACCAGGTCCAGCGCCTCGGGCCGGGCCACCACCACCTGGCCGGCGGGCGCGTGGCCGGGTGGCAGCTGCAGCACCACGTCGCCCGCCTCGGCCTGGGCCTTGGTGTCGAACAGGAACGGGTAGCTCGGCATGATGCTGCCCGGCACGTAGGCCCGCGGCTGGTACAGGTGGCCCAGCTGCCACTGCGCGCTGGGCTGGCGCACGCCGATGTTCATCAGGTCGGGCCCGGTGCGCATGGTGCCCAGCAGGTGCGGCGCGTCGTAGGCATAGTCGCCGGCCACGGTGGCGCGGCCCCAGCCGCGCGCGGCGTCCGGCGCCATCGCCCTGGCCCGCGGCTGCTGCGAGTGGCAGTACAGGCAACCGTTGGCGATGTAGACCTCGCGCCCGCGCAGCTCGGCGCGGGTGTAGGGCTTCAGGCCCGGCGAAGGCGGCGCATCGTGCACCTGCAGGTAGGGCAGCACCACCAGCGCGCTGGTGGACAGGCCCAGCATCACCATCGCGCCCGACAGCAGCTTGATCTCGCTTTTCATCACGCCACCTCCGCGCCCGCCGGGTGGCGGAACAGCGCCGCCTGCCGCCGCTGCGGCCCCAGGTTCAGCACCAGCGCCGCAAAGTGCGCGGCAAACACGAGGTGGCCCGCCACCATCAGCGTGCCGCCGAGGCTGCGCCCCTTCAGCCAGGGCAGGGTCACCGCCACCGAGTCCATGAAGGGCCGCGCCGCATCCAGCATCGCCGTGCCCTGCAGCCAGCCGGCGGTGGTGAGCGTGACGAAGTAGATCGCAAAGCCGATGGCCACCAGCCAGAAGTGTGCCGCGATCCAGGCCGGGTAGGGCCACTCGCGGGCGGTGATGCGCGGCATCACGAAGTACATCGCGCCGAAGAACACGAAGCTCACGAAGCCGTACAGCCCCAGGTGCGCATGCGCCACCGTGTAGTGCGTGAAATGGGTGACGGCGTTCACGCTGCGCAGCGCCTCCAGCGAGCCCTGCACCGAGCTGGCGGTGTACATCAGCGCGCCCACGACGATGAAGCGCAGCGTGGGCGAGTGGCGCAGCGCCGACAGGCGGCCGCGCAGCGTCTGCACCTGGTTCACGGTGAACGCGGCCACCGGGATGACCATCATCACGCTCTGCACGATGGACAGCGTGACCAGCCACTCCGGCACCGGCCCGCCGATCAGGTGGTGGCCGCCCACCTGGCCATAGAAGAAGGCCAGGCCCCAGAAGCCCAGCAGCGACAGGTTGTACGACTGGATCGGCCGCCCGATCACCTTGGGCAGGAAGTAGTACACCGAGGCCAGCGCCAGCGGCGTGTAGAACAGGCCCAGCACGTTGTGGCCGAACCACCAGTTCATCGCCGCCTGCTGCACGCCCTGGTGCAGCCCCGGGATCTTGGCCACCCCGTACAGCACCGGCAGCCAGAACAGCCCGCAGGCCATGTACCAGACCGAGACGTACAGGTGCTCCACCCGCCGGTTCACCAGCGTGAACACCAGCGGCAGCGCGATGAGGGCGCCGCCCAGCGCGAACAGCAGGCCGATCTGCCACGGGATCTCGAGCCACTCCAGCCCGTCGTTGATGCCGGCGGCGATGCTGCCCAGCCCTGCGATCAGCCCCGCGTTCCACAGCACCAGGCCGACCAACGCGAAGCGCGCGCCCAGCAGCGGCGTCTTCAGCAGGCGCGGGATCACGAACATCGCCGTGCCCAGGCCCGCCATCGGCGCCCAGCCGTAGGCCACCGCATTGAGGTGCAGCGTGCGGATGCGGCCGAACGTGAGCCAGGCCTGCTGCGCCAGCCAGTCGGGCTCGTGCAGCTTGATCGAGGCGGTGAGCCCGGCCGCCGAGGCCACCAGCAGCCAGCCGATCGCGCAGCAGTAGAAGACGAAGACCAGCGGCGCGGTGGAGGCATCGGCCCGCGCGCGATCACGCAGGGCCTGCGCATCGGCGCCTGGTGGCGCGCCCGGCGAGGCCGCATCGATGGCGGCCTGCAGGCGGTGCTGCGCGGCCGGCGCGGCGGCGGGTTCCTCGGCGCGGCCGATCTCGCCGGGCGCGAAGATCAGCGCGGCGCCCTGGCTGCGGCGATCGAACAGGCCGGTTCGCTGCGACGCGATGAAGACCAGCAAGGCAACGAAGGACAGCACGAAGGCCGACAACAGGAGAGTGGCAGTGTTCATCGGGGGGCTCCACGGTCGGATCCGGCGCACCCGCTGCCGCGGATCTGCGCTGGATCAAAACAAAGATGCTTTTTTTGTGCATGTTAGTGACGCGACGGATTCAAAGCAATATAGTCTGTGCATCTTTAGGGTCTTCGATGCGGCCACCGCGGCCGCGCCGCGTGTACGCATCGGCAGGCCGTCCACCCCTTGAGCCCGAGGAGCCTTCCATGTCCCAGCCGCACCTGCACCTGTCGCCCGACGCCATCTACCCCTTCGACGCGCGGGGCGTGGCCAAGCGCTTCCGGCATGCGGCGATCTTCGGTGCGCTCGACAGCCTGCACCCGGGCGAGACCATGCGTTTTGCCAACGACCACGACCCGCTGCCGCTGCTGGCGCAGATCGCGCAGCGTTATGGCGACCGGGTCGGCGTCGAGTACCTGCAGCGCGAGCCCGGCGCCATCGTCATCGACTTCAGCATGAAGTGATCCCCCCCCCCGAAGCGCCTTCGGCGCCTCCCCCCCAGGGGGGCAGCGCCAGCGGCCCGGCGAAGCCGGTTTCGCGGCGCTCGCTGGGGGCGTCGGGTTCATGCGTCGGGGGTCGCGGCAAGCGCCATTGAAAACTGAGAGGGCTGTTTTCTTGATGATTCTTCAGCCTGCGCAACGACGGCGGAACGCCCGGCGGCAGCCCCTCTCCCACGCGGTGGCGCGGCGATGGTCGCCGCCATCCCCAACGAGGAAGTCAAGATGAACCTGCCGCACTGGAAGACCCTGGCCACCGCCCTGGCCGCCGCCGCCCTGGCCACCACCGCCGCCCCCGCGCTGGCGGCCGAGCACGCCCACGAGACCGCCGCGCCGCACAAGCTGGCGCTGGACCACGGCCGCAAGTGGGCCACCGATGCACCGCTGCGCGAGGGCATGAACCGCATCCGCGGCCTGGTGGCGCCGCGCCTGGGCGCGGCGCACACCGGCAAGCTGCCGGCCGCGCAGTACCAGGACCTGGCCACGCAAGTCGAGGCCGAGGTCGGCAAGATCGTGGCCACCTGCAAGCTCGAACCCCAGGCCGATGCCATGCTGCATGGCGTGATCGCCGAGCTGGGCGCCGGCACCGACGCGATGCGGGGCAAGAACCCCCAGCTGCCGCCGGCGCAGGGCCTGGTCAAGCTGGCGCAGGCCGTCAATGCCTACGGCGGCCACTTCGATCACCCGGGCTTCAAGCCGATCCGCAACATCCACTGAGGGTGCCGCCGCCATGACCGAAGCCGCCTCGCGCCTGCCCGCCTTCTACGACGCGGTGCCGCCCATCGTGATGCACGACCTGCTGGCCGAGCTGCTGGGCGCGGCCGAGGGCGGCGTGCTGCGCTACACCTATGCCGACGCGGTGCGCCTGGCCGGCCACTCCTGCCCCACGGTGGCCGGCGCCTGGCTGATGACGCGCAAGGCACTCGGCCATCTCTACCCGGCAGGCCTGCCGCGCCGCGGCGCGCTGCAGGTGGCGCTGCGCCAGGCGCTGGACGAAGGCGTGAGCGGCGTGCTGGCCAGCGTGGCGGGGCTGGTCACCGGCGCGGCCAGCGAAGGCGGCTTCAAGGGCCTGGCCGGCCAGCACGGCCGCCGGGACCTGCTGCGCTTTGGCGTGCCGATGCGCGGCGAGATGCGCTTCACCCGCATCGACACCGGCGCCGCCATCGAGCTCGCACACAACGGCCAGGCCGTGCCGCGGCCCGCGGCGCTGCGCACGCTGATGCCGCAGGCGCTGGCCCCCGGGGCGGACGCGGCCACGCGCCAGGCCTTCGGCCAGGCTTGGCAGGACTGGGTGCGCTTGCTGCTGATCGAGCATGCCGACGACCCGGCGCTGATCGTGCAGCTGGCTTGACCGCCCATGGCCCGCCGGCAGATCGCCCCCGAGGTGTTCCTGGCGGGCCTGCCGCTGTTCAAGGCCCTGGATGCGGCCGCGCGGGCCGAGCTGGCCGCGCAGGCCACGCGGCGCACGCTCAAGCGCGGCGAGGCGCTGTTCGGCCAGGGCGAGCCGGCCACCGGCATGTACCTCGTGGTGTACGGCGAGATCAAGCTGAGCCAGCGCACGCCGGCGGGCGGCACGCGGCTGTGCGGCCTGGTGCGGCCGGGGCAGAGCTTCGGCGAGCCGGTGATGTTTCTCGAGCGGCCCACGCTGGTGGCCGCACGGGCGGCCAGCGATGCGCTGCTGCTGCACCTGCCCAAGGCAGCGGTGTTCGATGCGATCGAGCGCCACCCGGGTTTTGCGCGCCACATGATCGCCGGCCTGAGCCAGCGCATCGAGCGGCTGGTGGAGCAGATCGACCGCCAGGCCCTGGGCAGCGGCACCGCCCGCTTCGTGGCCTGGCTGCTGCGCCGCGCCGGCACCACGCAGCCGCTGGTGCTGCGCCTGCCGGCGGCCAAGGCCGAGATCGCCTCGCTGCTGAACCTGACGCCCGAGCACTTCTCGCGCGTGCTGCAGCAGCTGGCCGGCGCCGGCCTGCTGCAGGTGCAGGGCCGCACGATCACCGTGCCCGACCGGCATCGGCTCGAGGCCGCGGTGCGGCGGCGCTGAGGCGCCGCACGGCCGAGCCGCGCCGCCGGATCAAATCCATATACTTTGCGCATCTTCAGGAGCCGCCATGCGACTGGCCGAATACACCGACTACACGCTGAGGGTGCTGATGTACTGCGCCACGCACCGCGACGAGCTGGTCACCATCGGCACGCTGGCCGAGCACCACGGCCTGTCGAAGAACCACCTGATGAAGATCGTCAACGACCTGGCCCGCCAGGGCGTGCTCGAGACCACCCGTGGCCGCGGCGGCGGCCTGCGGCTGCTGAAGGACCCGGCCAGCATCCGCATCGGCGACGTGGTGCGCGCTTCCGAGACCGACTTCCGGCTCGTCGAATGCTTCGACCCGCAGACCAATGTGTGCACCCTCAGTGCCAGCTGCCGGCTGAAGCGGCTGTTCGGCTCGGCGCTGCAGGCCTACTTCAAGGAGCTGGACGGCGCCACGCTGGCCGACATCGCCGGCCCCGCGGCGGCCTCGCGCGCGGCACCGGGTGCGCGACGCACGATCCCGCTGTCGCCCGCGGCCGGGCCAGCCCGGCGCGCGGCCCGGCAGCCGCGGCGCGGGGCGGCATGAAGGCCACGCCCTTCCCGGGCCACGCCGCGCCGGCCGCCGGCTTCGAGGTGCCGCTGGAGATGCTGGCCGCCTGCCACGGGCGCATCGAGGCGCAGTGCGGCACGCTGCGCCGGCTCGGGCCCCACCTGGCGGCGCAGGGGGCCGACACCCAGGCCCGCGAGGCCGCGCAGGCGCTGGTGCGCTACTTCGACACCGCCGCGCCCGACCACCACGCAGACGAGGAGCAGGACCTGTTCCCCGCGCTGCTGGAGGCCATGGCCGGCTCGGACGCGGTGTGCCTGCGCGAGATGACGGCAGCCCTGGCGCAGGAGCACCGCGTGCTGGAGCGCCAGTGGCAGGCCCTGCGCGCGGTGCTGCTGCAGGTGGCCGCCGGCGATGCGGCCGGCTGGTCCGCCGAGGCGGCGGAGACATTCATCGGCCTGTACGAGCGGCACATCGCGCGCGAGGACGGTGAACTGCTGCCGATGGCCGCCCGCCTGCTGGGCACGGCCGAACTCGAGCGCATCGGCCGCGCGATGCGGCTGCGACGCGAGCGGCGCTGAGACGGACGCCGGGGCCGATCAGAAGGTCACGGCCTGCGCATCCACATCGATGCGCACCACCGGCCGCGCCAGCGCGGCCACGGTGGCGCGGGCGAAGGCCAGGCGCAGGCCCTCGTTCTGCTGGAAGCCGTGCAGGCCGATGGCACCGGCCACGGCCACCAGCTTGTCGGCGGTGAGCACCTTGCCGCTGGCGCGCAGCGGCTCGCACTCGTTGGCGATGAACTGTTCATCAAGCCACTTGCGTGCGGCGCCTGCCGCCACCGGCGGCTCGCCGGCCGGCAGGTCGACTTCCAGCTCTTCACTGCCGAACACGATGGTCACGCTCGTTCTCATGGCACGGGACTCCGGTCGAAAACCGCAGTCTAAGCGTCAGCCGCCAGCGCGGGATTGCGCCAGATCGTGGCCGGCATCGTGGCCCCGCGCGCCGGCCAGCGCACGGCCGCTCCGAAGCGGCCGGCGACCCCCTCGGGGGGTGGCCGCGGTACTCCGCGGCCGGGGGCCCTTCACTTCCCGCCGCGCAACTTGGCCAATGCGCCTTGCGTCTCGGTCCACAGGTCCATGCCCACGTTGGCGGCGATGCCGGCGTTCACCTTGGTGAGCTTGTCGCGCATGCGGGCCGATTCGGCGGGCGAGAGCTCGTTGATCTGCATGCCCTTGCCCTTCAGGTCGGCCAGGGCCTTGGCGGCCTCGTCGCGGGTGTCCTTGCGCTCGAAATCGCGGCTGGCCTTGGCCGCGTCCATCAGCACCTTCTGCTCGTCCTTGCTCAGGCCGTCCCACCACTTCTTGCTGACCGTCACGATCCACGGGCTGTACACGTGGTTGGTGATCGAGAGGTACTTCTGCACCTCGTAGAACTTGCTCGACAGGATGGTGTTGTACGGGTTCTCCTGGCCGTCCACCGTCTTGGTTTCGAGTGCGCTGAACAATTCCGAGAACGGCAGCGGGATCGCATTGGCGCCCAGGGTCTTGAAGCTGTCGAGGTAGACGTTGTTCTGCATCACGCGCAGCTTGATGCCCTCCAGGTCTTCCAGCTTGGTGACCGGGCGCTTGATGTTGGTGAGGTTGCGGAAGCCGTTCTCCCAGTACACCAGGCCGACCAGGCCCTTTTCCTGCAGCTTGTCCATCACCTTCTGGCCGATCGGGCCGTCGAGGATGGCATCGGCCTCCTTCGTGCTGTTGAACAGGAAGGGCGTGTCCCACAGCGCCATCTCCTTGGTGATGCCCACCAGCGTGGCGGTGGAGCCCACCATCATTTCCTGCGCGCCGCCGATCAGCGCCTGCTGCATCTGCACGTCCGGGCCCAGCGCGGCGGCGCCGATGGCGCGCACCTTCATCTTGCCGCCGGAGGCCTTTTCCACGGTTTCGGCGAACAGCTTGACGGCGCGGCCCTGGTTGCTTTGCTCGTTCAGGCCGTAGCCGAAGCGGATGAGCCGGGGCTTGATGTCCTGCGCCTGGGCGATGAAAGGAGCGGCCATCAGCAAGGCGGCGGCAGCGGCGGTGAAGGTGCGGCGGATCAGGGTCATGGTTGTCTCCAGGACGGGTTTGAAGAAGGGGACAGGGGGCGCCTCAGCGCATCCACGCCACCGGCGCGGTGACGATGGACGGGAACAGCACGAACAGCACGAGGATGATCAGGTAGCACAGCAGGAAGGGGTTCACGCCCTTGATCACCTGGTGCATCGAGAGCCGGCCCACGCCGGCCACCACGTTGAGCACGGTGCCCACCGGCGGCGTGATCAGGCCGATGGCGCCGTTGAGCACGAACATCAACCCGAAGTACACCGGGTCGATGCCGGCCTTCACGGCAATCGGCAGCATCACCGGCGCGAAGATCAGGATCGTGGGCGTAAGGTCGAGCGCGGTGCCGATCAGCACCAGCACCACCATCATCACGGCCATCAGGGTGCGCGGGTGCTGCACCAGCGGGCCCAGCCAGCCGGTGAGCACGCCGGGCAGATCGGCCAGCGTGATCATGTAGCTGGCCACCTGGGCGCCGGCGCACAGGAACATCACCACCGCGGTGGTCTTGGCCGCGCGCACCAGCACGCCGTGCAGGTCGGGGATCGACAGCTCGCGGTGCACGAACAGGCTCACCACCAGCGCGTAGAAGGCGGCCACCACCGCGGCCTCGGTCGGCGTGAAGACGCCGGTCTTCATGCCGCCGATGATGATGATGGGCATCAGCAGCGCCCAGAAGGCCTTGCCGGTTTCGCCCAGGCGCTCGGCCATCGGCCGCGGCGGCTCGCCTGCCAGGTCCATGCCACGCAGCACCAGCTTCCAGGTGATGACCAGGCCCGCGCCCATGATCAACCCGGGCACGATGCCCGAGAGGAACAGCGACGAGATCGAGGTGTTGGTGGTGACACCGTAGATCACGAAGGGCATCGACGGCGGGATGATCGGCGCGATGATGCCGCCCGAGGCGATGAGGCCGGCCGAGCGGTGCATCGGGTAACCGTGGCGGCGCATCATCGGCAGCAGGATGGTGGCCAGCGCGGCGGTGTCGGCCAGGGCCGAGCCGCTCATGCTGGCCATCAGCACCGCGGCGCCGATGGCCACGAAGCCCAGGCCGCCGTGGATGTGGCCCACCCAGGCCTGCGCCATGGTGATGATGCGGCGGCTGATGCCGCCCGCGTTCATCAGCTCGCCGGCCAGGATGAAGAAGGGCACGGCCAGCAGCGGAAAGCTGTCGATGCCGGCCACCATGTTCTGCGCCAGCAGCTGGGTGTCCCAGAAGCCCAGCACCCAGGCCATGGCAGCGCCGGTGAGCAGCAGCGCAAACGCCATGTTCAGGCCGATGCCCATCAGCACCAGCATGCCGCCACAGAAGACGAGGAAGGAAAGGGCCTCTGCACTCATCACTTCACTCCACGTCGGCCTGGTGGCCCAGGTCCAGGGGCCGGTTGCGCAGCAGCTCGAGCAGCGCCATCACCGCGATGGCCGCCGCGCACAGCAGCGCCGGCAGCGGCAGCAGCGCGGTGGGGTAGCCCAGCACCACCGAATGCGAGCCCATGCCCACCACCACCTGCTGCCAGGCGCCCCAGCCCATGAACACGCAGGCCAGAATCACCAGCAGGCGGATCAGCACCGCAAAGCCCTGCAGCACGCGCGGCCGCTGGCGCAGCAGCAGCAGGCCGCTGGTGAAGGCCATGTGCTCGCCCGCCGGGTAGGCCGCGGTGGCGCCGATGAACACCATCCACACGAACAGCAGGCGCGATAGCTCCTCGCTCGCGGCGATGCCGCTGCCGAAGCCGTAACGCAGCACCACGTTGACGAACACCGCCAGCGCCATCACCGCCAGGCACAGCGCCATCGCGGCCTGGGCCAGCCGGATGCCGGCGGCGGGGCGCGGCGCGGCAACCCGCGGGTCCGGGGGGGCCGCCTGGGCGGTGGTGGGCGTCGGTGCGCTCATGGCGTGTCTCCTGTGCTCACCCAGCGGGCGGTGGCGGCTGCAATGTCGGCCAGCGGCAGCGTGGCATCCAGCGCCAGCACGCCGGGCTCGCCGGCGGGGTCTTCCAGCGTGCGGAACTGGCTGGACACCAGTTCCGGGCCGAAGAAATGGCGCCCGGCGCGGGCGACCACGCGGGATAGCGCTGTCTGTTCATCGATGACCAGGTGCACGAAACGCAGCCGGGGCTGGGCCGCGCGCAGCCGGTCGCGGTAGGCGCGCTTCAGCGCCGAGCAGGTGAGCACCACGCCGGCCGGGCGGGCGGCCAGTTGTGCCGCCAGCGCGGCGAGCCAGCCCTCGCGGTCTTCGTCGGTCAGTGCCACGCCGGCGCTCATCTTGGCCTGGTTGGCCGGGCCGTGGAAATCGTCGCCCTCGATCAGCGGCAGGCCCAGCGCATCGGCCACCGCCTGCCCGGCGGAGGACTTGCCACAGCCCGCGACGCCCATCACCACCAGCGAGACGGTGGGCCGGGGCGCCGGGGCGGACGGCCCGGCCGAGGCCGATACCGAAGCGGCGGGGCCGGGCGTGGCGGGAGACGGTGTCATTGGATAGCGCTGTCCGATTCGGGGCAAAAAGAGCGCGAGCCGAGGGTCGCGCCGCCAAAACCGCTTCGAACCGCCCCGGTGCACGCAGGCACTTGTCAGCTCGATTGGGATAGCGCTATCCTAGTCGCCGGATCCATGCCTCGCACCTAGGGTTTTTACTGATGTCGAAGACTTCCCTGCCCCGACGCCGCGCCACCGGCCGCATCACGCTGGAGGACGTGGCCCGTGCGGCCGAGGTGAGCGCGATCACCGCTTCGCGCGCGCTGCGCGGCCAGCGCAGCGTGGACCCCGCGCTGGTGGCGCGGGTGCAGGCCGCCGCGCAGCAGCTGGGCTACGTGCCCGACCCCGCCGCCCGCGCGCTGGCTTCGGCGCGCAGCACGCACGTGGCGGTGCTGATCCCGCTGCTGAGCAACGCGCTGTTCGTCGACCTGCTCGAAGCGGTGCAGCACACGCTGGTGCCCGCGGGCTACCAGATGATGATCGGCGTCACCCACTACAAGCCCGAGGAAGAAGAGGCCCTGCTGCGCAGCTACCTCGCGCACCGCCCCGCCGGGCTGCTGGTGACCGGCTTCGACCGCACCGATGCCGCGCGCCGGCTCATCGAGGACAGCGGCCTGCCCTGCGTGCACCTGATGGAGACGGCACGCGTGGGCGGCATCTACAGCGTGGGCCTGTCGCAGCACGAGGCCGGCCGCGCGATCACCGAACACCTGGTGTCGCGCGGCCACCGCCGCATCGCCTTTGCCGCCGGCCAGCTGGACCCGCGCGTGATGCAGCGGGCCGAGGGCTACCGCAGCGCGCTGCGTGCCCATGGCCTGTACGACCCCGCGCTGGAACTGCTGACGCCCGAGCCCACCTCGATGGCGCTGGGTGCCCGCCTGCTGGAGCGGCTGCTGCGTGAGCGGCCCGATGCCGACGCCGCCTTCTTCTGCAACGACGACCTGGCCCAGGGCGCGCTGCTGGCCGCGCTGCGCCTGCAGGTGCCGGTGCCGCAGCGCCTGGCCGTCGTGGGCTTCAACGACCTGAACGGCAGCGACCAGATGCTGCCGCCGCTGACCACCGTGCGCACCCCGCGCCAGCAGATCGGCCAGCAGGCCGCCACCATGCTGCTGCAGTTGATGCGCGGCGTCACGCCGCCGGCGGCCTGTGTGGACGTGGGCTTCGAACTGGTGCTGCGCGGCAGCAGTTGAGCCGCGCAGGCACCGCGTGTGTCAGGCGCGTCGGTCGCGCCACTCGCGGTCGAGCAGGCCGTACAGCGCCGAATCCGAGACCTCGCCGCCCACGATCCAGCGCTCGCGCAGCAGGCCCTCGCGCACGAAGCCCAGCTTCTCCAGGCTGCGGGCGGAGGCCAGGTTGCGCGGGTCGATGTCGGCCTCCAACCGGTGCAGCCCCAGGTCGTGGAAGGCGAAGTCGATCAGCGCGCCCACGGCCTCGGCCATGAAGCCGCGCCGCCACCAGGGCCGCGCGATGCCGTAGCCCAGCTCGGCACGGCGGCAGGGCTCGACCAGGTGGAACAGCGAACAGGTGCCCACGAAGACCGGCGCCTCGCGCAGGAAGATACCCAGCCGCAGGTGCTGGCCGGCCGCCAGCGCCTGCTGGTCGTCGGCGATCAACCGGGTGGCCTGCGCCAGCGTGGTCCAGGGCTCGCTGCTCCAGTAGCGCATGAATTCCGCATCGGCGTGCATGCCGAACAGGTCCTGCGCGTCAGCGGGCGCCAGGGGCCGAAGCGCAAGCCGCGGCGTGCACAGGCGGGTGTCGGTGAAGTTGCGCATGGGTTGCCGGGCGGGCCTGAACGAGGGCTTCGCAGGCGCTCAGGCCGGGGTGGGATAGCTCACGATGATGGCCAGCGGCTCGGCCCCGAGCTGACGGATACCCACCACCGCGCCGCTGTACAGGTAGGCCGCCATGCCGGGCGTGAGCGTGCGGGCGGCGCCGTCGGCGCTGACCTCACCGGTGCCCGCCAGCACGTAGTACACCTCGTCATGGTCCAGCCGGTGCAGGCCGATGGCCGCCCCCGTGTGAAGCACGCGCTTGCGGAACTCCATCGCCCGTGGCCGCGGGGCGGCATCGCTGATGCGGTACGCGGTGGACATCCCGATCGCGCCATGCGGCGGCGCCTCCTCGCACTTCACGTCGTCTTCGTGCACCACCACCATCGCGGGGCTCGAGGCCATCAACCGTGCCCCGTCACGCAACCGGACCGGCATCGCGCCCAGGCACCAGCCGCTTGAGCATGTGGTGCTTGACGATGCCATCCGGAAAATCATCGCGCAGGTACTGCGTGGCGTAGCCCAGCGCCTGGTACAGCCCCGGGGCCTGGAAGTTGAAGGTCTCCAGGTAGACGCTGCGGCAGCCCCGGTCGCGCGCGAGTTGCTCGAACGCCCCGACCAGCCGGCGGCCCAGGCCCGCCCGCCGATCCTGCTGGCGCACCCACAACACCTGCAGTTCGCAGGCCCGGCCCCAGCGGCGGCCCAGCGCGCCGCCGACCAACTGCCCCGATGCATCCCAGGCCAGGCACGCCAAGCGCCGCACCTCGTGCAAGGGCGCCGCCAGGTCGTTGGACGTGTCCAGCCCCTGGTCGACCACCGCCGCCGCGTCGGGCCAGTCGTCGTGGGATGAAAGCGTGACGTTCGGCATCTGCGAACCCGGCGGCTCAGGCCTTGGCAGCGGGGCCGCGGCCGGCACGGTGCCGGCCGCTCATTGGCCCGCGGGGGGCTGCCACAGCTCGACCTTGTTGCCCTCCGGATCGATGACCCAGCCGAACTTGCCGAACTCGCTGTCATCCGTCTTCTCCAGCACCTGGCAGCCCTCCTGGCGCAGCGCCGCCAGCAGCGCCGCCAGGTCCGCGACGCGGTAGTTCACCATGAAGGGCGCGCGGCTGGGGGCGAACATCGAGCCCTCGGCACTGCCGACGGACCAGATCGTGGTGCCGGCGACGGGCTGGCCCTGATCGTCGGCCCAGCGGAATGCGGCACCACCCCAGGGCTGGACATCGATGCCGAGGTGGTCCCGGTACCAGGCCGCGAGGGCCTGCGGGTCCTTGGCCTGGAAGAAGATGCCACCGATGCCGGTAACCCTTTTCATGCGCGCCTCCACAACCGGGGGCACAGAGGGCACGGTGCCCCTGCGGCACCCGGCCTTGCGCCCGCGCGAACGATGTCGCGTGCCGATTGTGACGGAACAGCGCCCTGCCGCCGCTGGCGCGGCGCCGGCCCCGGCATGCCCGGTGGCTACTCGATCGTGACCTTCGCGTCCTTCACCAGCTTGGCGAACTTCTCGGTCTCGGCCTTGATCTGCTGGGCCATCTGATCGGCAGTGTTGCCGATGGGCTCGGCCCCGATCTCGTCCATGCGCTTGCGGAACTCGGGCGACAGGATCACCTTCACCATCTCGGTGTTCAGCCGCGCCAGGATGTCCTTGGGCGTGCCCGCCGGCGCCAGCACGCCGAACCAGGTGCCGATGCTGAAGCCCTTCAGGCCGGCCTCGTCGAGCGTGGGCACGTCCGGCAAGGCGCCCGAGCGCTTGGCGGTGGTGACGGCGAGCGCGCGCAGCTTGCCGGCCTTGATGTGCTGCAGCACCGGCGTCACGGTGTCGAAGGACATCGTCACCTGGCCGCCGAGCAGGTCGGTCGCGAGCGGGCCGCTGCCTTTGTAGGGTATGTGCAGCAGCTCGGTGCCGGTGAGGTTCTGGAACTGGGTGCCGATCAGGTGCTGGGCAGTGCCGTTGCCGTTGGAGCCGTAGGTGTGGCCGCCGGGCCTGGCCTTCAGCAAGGCCACCAGCTCGGCCACGCTCCTGGCGGGTGTGCTGGCATTGACCACCAGCACGTTGGGCACGAGTGCGATCGTGGTGATCGGTACCAGGTCCTTCTGGAAGTCGTACGGCAGCTTCTTGTAGACGCTGGCGGCAATGGTGTGGTGCACCGCGCCCACCAGCAGGGTGTAGCCATCGGGCTTGGCCTTGGCCACGTGGTCGGCGCCGAGCGTGGCGCCGGCGCCGGGCTTGCTCTCGACGATCACCGTCTGGCCGAGGCTGACGGTGAGCTTCTCGGCCAGCGCACGCGCCAGCACATCGGTGGTGCCGCCGGCCGGGAAGGGCACGACCAGGCTCACCGGCTTGCTGGGCCAGGCCTGCGCCAGGGCACTACCGCCGGCCAGCGTGGCAGTGAGCGCAATGGCCTGGATCAGATGGCGGCGGCGGGGGTGAGGGCGGGGCTGCATGCGGGTCTCCGGAGGCGGCGGGCTTGGCGCCGGCATGTCCGCACTCTAGGTGCGCAGGCAGGCATCGAATCGGCCGCGAAGTGAATCTGGCATTAACCTGGGTTCAACACTCGCGGCGGAGGGCGCAACGGAGCAAGGCGCTCTCCTGTGCGTGCGGAGGCTTGCGGTCGCGCGTGGTGCCCAGTGGGTCGTCAAGGCAGTGGCCCTCGGGCGGTGGGCCTGTCGCATCGCCCCATCTGCGGCGGTATCGCGCGGCGCTCGAGGCGCGGATTCGGCCCGGCACCAACGGCACCCGGAGGTCACCGCCGTGATGGGTCGAACTGACTGGCTGCTCTGCGGCACCGATTTCGAGGTGGCGCTTGTACGTCTGGCCTTTGCGAGACACGGTGGCCGTTCACGAGTGGCGTGCCCAGGCCTTGCGCGCAAGGCCGCACGCCGCCGCTGCATCGGCAAGCGCCACACCTCGAACGTCGGCTCTCAGCAGCCGACCCCAAAGTCAGCAACGGGCCGATTGCCGAACCCCGTGAGCGGCGGCTCTACCGTCAGGTACCCATTGAGGCAGTGGACATGCGGCGACCGCCACTCGCACTCGCTTCCGACCAGCCCACTTCGACGCACCGGGCGCACCCATCAGCCGCATGCCACCACACGCACCGGCGAGCGCCCTGGTCTGCGGGCGCTCCGCAGCACGCAGGCCAAGCCGCCGCGCACGGCCCCGAAGGCCGCAACGCACCGACCGCAAGCCGCGCCTCAGGACGCCTTGCGTTGCGCACCCGCCGCCAGCAGTTCGCACATCGCCTGCGTCACGTCGGCCGTGCGGGCGTTGCCGCCCAGGTCGCGTGTGTGCAGCCTGGGGTTCGCGGTCACCTGCTCGATGGCGGCCATCACCTGCTTCGCGGCGTCGAGCTCGCCCAGGTGTTCCAGCATCATCACCACCGACCAGAAGGTGCCCACCGGGTTGGCCAGGCCCTGGCCCATGATGTCGAAGGCCGAGCCGTGGATCGGCTCGAACATCGATGGGTAGCGGCGCTCCGGATCGATGTTGCCGGTGGGCGCGATGCCAAGGCTGCCCGCCAGCGCGGCGGCCAGGTCGCTCAGGATGTCGGCGTGCAGGTTGGTCGCGACGATGGTGTCCAGCGTGGCCGGGCGGTTGACCATGCGCGCCGTCGCGGCGTCGACCAGTTCCTTGTCCCAGCGCACGTCCGGAAACTCCTGCGCGATCTGCAGCGCGATCTCGTCCCACATCACCATCGCGTGGCGCTGGGCGTTGCTCTTGGTGATCACCGTCAGCAGCTTGCGCGGGCGCGACTGGGCCAGCCTGAACGCGAAGCGCATGATGCGCTCCACCCCGGCGCGGGTCATCATCGACACATCGGTGGCGGCCTCGATCGGGTGGCCCTGGTGCACGCGGCCGCCGACGCCGGCGTATTCACCCTCGGAGTTCTCGCGCACGATCACCCAGTTCAGGTCGTCCGGGCCGCAGCGCTTGAGCGGCCCGTCGATGCCGGGCAGGATGCGCGTGGGCCGCACGTTGGCGTACTGGTCGAAGCCCTGGCAGATCTTCAGGCGCAGGCCCCACAAGGTGATGTGGTCGGGAATGTGCGGGTCGCCCGCGCTGCCGAAGAGGATGGCGTCCTTGCGGCGCAGCGCCTCCAGGCCGTCGGCCGGCATCATCGCGCCATGGGCACGGTAGTGGTCGCCCCCCCAATTGAAATTCTCGAACTCGAAACGGAAGCTGCTGCTCGTGCGGGCCAAGGCCTCCAGCACCTGCTGGCCGGCGGGCACCACCTCCTGGCCGATGCCGTCGCCCGGGATGGTGGCGATCGAATAGGTCCTCATGGCGTGGCTCCGTGGCGGTGGGTGGGCAATGCCGCCACTGTAGGCACGGGGCACCCCGGGCACGCGCCGCTGGAGTGAATCCATTGTTTACCTGAAACTAACAATCCAGCACCCTTGGAGCACACCATGACCCATGGCATCCAGCCGGCCGACCTGGGCTTCTTCTCCACGCTGGCCAGCGCCGGCAGCCTGAGCGCCGCCGCACGCGAGCTGGGCATCACCACCCCCGCCGTCAGCAAGCACCTGGCGCTGATGGAGTCGCGCGTGGGCCTGAGCCTCGTGAACCGCACCACGCGGCGCATGAGCCTCACGCCCGAGGGCGAGCTGTACCTGCAGCACGCGCGCCGCATCCTCGGCGAGATCGACGACCTGGAGCAGCTGCTGGGTGTCTCCAAGGCCACGCCCCAGGGCCTGCTGCGCGTGAACGCCACGCTGGGTTTCGGCCGCAGCCACGTGGCGCCGTTGATCTCGCGCTTCGTGCGCAAGCACCCGCAGGTGGAGGTGCAGCTGCAGCTGTCGGTGAACCCGCCGCCGCTCACCGACGATTCCTTCGATGTGTGCATCCGCTTCGGCGCACCGCCGGATGCGCGGGTGATCGCACGCCACATCGCGCCGAACCGGCGCCTGCTGTGCGCCGCGCCGGCCTACCTGGCCCGGCATGGCACGCCCAAGGTGCCGCACGACCTGACCCGGCACCACTGCATCGGCATCCGCCAGGGCGAAGAAGCCTACGGCGTGTGGCGCCTGTCCAGCGGCCGGGGCAAGAGCCTCGCCACCGAAGCGGTGAAGACCCGCGGCAACCTCACCACCAACGACGGCGAGATCGCGGTCAACTGGGCGCTGGACGGCCACGGCATCCTGATGCGCGCCGAATGGGACATCGCGCGCTACCTGAAGAGCGGCCGCCTGGTGCAGGTGCTGCCGCAGTTCCACACGCCCGATGCCGACATCTACGCCGTCTACCCGCAGCGGCACCAGCTGGCTGCGCGCGTGCGCGCGTTCGTCGATTTCGTGGCGGCCGCGCTGGGCCAGCCCCTGGGGGTGGGTCGGCCGTGACGCGGCGCTCCGCTGCGCGGCTAGAGGCCCAGCGCGTGCAGCAGCCAGGTGCTGCCCCACAGCCAGGCCGCGAGCACCAGGCCCACCGTGACGCACAGCGCCAGTGTTGCGGTGGCCAGCCCGAGCACCACCGCAACACCGTCGCGGAACACCAGCCCCAGACCGATCAGCATCATCGCCAGCGCGGGCAGCAGGTTGCCGAACGGGATCGGCAGCACCACGATGACGGCCATCAGCCCCACCGCGCCGGCCGTGCATGAACGCCGGCCCGCGCAGGCGAGGTGGCTCATCCGGGCCCGCGCATGGCGCCCGGCCACGGTGTAGGTGGCCGCCAGCAAGTCCAGCACCCGCTGCGCCCAGTGGTGCGGCAGCTCGAGTTCGGCCACCCGCTGCGGCAGGCAGGCGCCGGTGTGGCCGCGCCACATCGCGGCCGCCAGCGCCGCCATGCCCAGGCCCAGCACCGTGCCCACCCCCGGCACCGGCAGCAGGCAGGGCATGGCCATCAGCAGCAGCAGGGTGCCGTGCGCCTCGGGCCCGTGCGCCTGCGCCAGCGCCTGCATCGACACCCTGCCGGCCGGCAGGCCCTCGGCCGCCTGGCGCAGGCGCTGCACGATGGGCGCGCTCATCGGGGCGCCGCAAGGGCGGCAGGCCCGCGGGCCTGCCACAACGACACCAGCCCCCGGGCCAGCAGCGCGGCGACGACGCCGACGAAGCCGAGCCACACCCAGGCCGGCTGGTCCGGGAAGTCGGCCGCGAAAAACGGAAGCAGGCTGTCCATGCGCAGCAGGTTTGAAACCGAGGTGCCGGATCTTCGGCGCTCGCGGCTTGCGGATGAACCAGCGCCGGGCTGCGGCTTGCTTCGGAAAAACCGAAGTGCGCCGTGGCCACGGCGGGCGCCGGCGGGCTGCGGGCGTTAGCATCGGGCCGCAGGCGATGCGAGGCCGCCAACGCTGGCGAGACCCGGCGCCCTGCGGTTCGCAAGCGAGGCCGGCATGCTCAACTACCGCCACCTGTACTACTTCTGGGTCGTCACCAAGGAAGGTGGCTTCGCCCGGGCGGCCGAGCGGCTGGACATGGCGGTGCAGACCATCAGCGCCCAGGTGCGCGAGCTCGAGAAATCTCTCGGCCACCAGCTCCTGAAGCCCGCCGGCCGCAGCGTGGCCCTGACCGATGCGGGACAGGCCGCCTTCGCCCGCGCCGAGGAGATCTTCCAGCTCGGCCAGCAGATCCCCGACGACGTGCGCGAGGCGGCCCAGGGCCGGGTGGCGCGCCTGGCCGTCGGCCTGTCGGACGGCATCTCGAAACTGGCCGCGCATGCGCTGCTGGAGCCCGTGCTGGCCACCCCCTCGTTGCGCCTGGTGTGCCATGAAGGCGAGTTCGAGCAGTTGCTGGCCGAGCTGGCGCTGCACCACCTGGACCTGGTGCTCGCCGGGCAGCCGGCGCCGCGCAACCCGAACCTGCGCCTGTCGAGCGAACGGCTGATCGAATCACCGGTGGCGTGGTACGGGCCCGCCGCGCATGTGCACAAGGCCGACGTGGAGCAGTTCCCGCACTCGCTGAACCGCTTGCCGGTGCTGCTGCCCACCGGCCACTCGCCGCTGCGCCCGAGCCTGGACCGCTGGTTCGAGGCCCAGGGCCTGCGGCCGCGCATCGTGGGCGAATTCGAGGACAGCGCGCTGCTGGCGGTGTTTGCCGCGCGCGGGCTGGGCGTGTTCCCGGTCAGCCGCCTGGGCGCGGGCGACGTGGGCCTGATGCGCGGCCTGCGTCTGCTGGGCCACTGCGACGCGGTGAAGGAAGAGATCCACGCCATCCGCTCGCGCCGCGGCCAGCATCACCCGCTGGTGCTGCAGGTGATCGCCGCGGCGAAACCCTGAGCGCAAGCGCTCAGGCCGCCAGCGGCGTGGCCGCGGGGTGATGGGCCTGCGCGGCCTCGTCCGGCAGGCCCCAATGGCGCCGGGCCGCCGCCAGCACCACGGCCTCGCCGTCGGCCAGGTGGCGATCGGCGCTGGCCGCCGCCATCGCCAGCCGCAGCACCCTGGCCTGCAGCGCCGGGTCGTCCACCTCTGCCATCAGCGCGGCCAGGGCGTCGTCGTCCAGGCCGCCCAGCATCGAGCCGCTGCCGGGATCGCCCATCAGCAGGTCTTCGCACAGCGACTGGACGATGCGCGGCAGCGCGCCCGGTGCCAGGCCCAGTTCGCGGGGGCCTTGCAGTTGATCGAACACCTCGAACTCCGAGCGGCAGACATGGCCGTCGGCGATGAGGACCAGCGCCACGATGCGTGCGGCGGCTTCGGGGCTGTTGCGGGGGTAGGTGCGCATGGGGTCTCCTTCGATGATGGGGGGGCAGCCAGGCGTGGCCACGCCACGCCGGCGGCGTGACGTCAATCGCGCCAGTGGCGGCGGCGCTGCTCGGGCATGGCGTGCGGCAGCACGTCGCGCACCGGAATCAATGCCAGCGCATGGGTGGGCCGGTCCACGGCCAGCACCTGCTGCAGGTAGCGCAGGGTGCTGCGCACGCGGTCGATGACGCGGCGCTGCCACCGGCCGAAACCGGTGTCTCCAGGTTCGCGGTGAAGTTTCATGACGGGGCCTCGCAGGAGTGGTGACGCTGCGGAATGTGGGCTCGACCGGGCGCAGGACAAAGCAGAACTTCCGTGAGTCGGGCTTCGGAATAACCGAACTGCGCCCCGCCCGTGCAGCCGCTGGATGCGAGCCGGCGGCGGTCGTTCAGGTTTATCCGAACCCTTGGTCCATCTATGGCTGCTTTTTCGTTTCGCCTGCCAGGCCCACATTCCACCCGTCCACAACCGCTTGACCCAGGAGCCGCCCACCATGAACCCGATGACCCCCCTTCCCACCCCGGCCCGCCCGGGCGCTGCATCCCAGGTGCCCGCCGTCATCGGCCCGGCCGATGCCCCCGCCGCCCTCGGCACGCGCCGGGTGCTGCGCAACACCTATGCCCTGCTGTCACTGACGCTGCTGTTCAGTGCGCTGGTGGCCGCCGCCAGCGTGGCCCTGCAATGGCCCGCGCCCGGGCTGCTGCTGACGCTGGGCGGCTACTTCGGCCTGCTGTTTGCCGTGTACAAGTTCAAGAACAGCGGCTGGGCGCTGCCGGCGGTGTTTGCGCTCACCGGCTTCATGGGCTATTCGCTCGGGCCGGTGCTGGCCAAGTCGCTGGCCCTGCCCGGCGGTGCGCAGGTGGTCACCCTCGCGCTGGCGGCCACGGGCGCCACCTTCCTGGCCCTGTCGGCCTGGGTACTGACGACGCGGCGCGATTTCAGCTTCATGGGCGGCTTCCTGTTCGCCGGCATGGTGATCGCGCTGCTCGCGGGCCTGGCGGCGGTGTTCCTGCAGATGCCCGCGCTCGGCCTGGCGGTGGCCGCGATGGTGGCCTTGCTGTCGGCCGGCCTGATCCTGTTCGAGACCAGCCGCATCGTCAACGGCGGTGAAACCAACTACGTGCTGGCCACCGTGGGGCTGTATGTCTCGATCTTCAACCTGTTCACCAGCCTGCTGAGCCTGTTCGGCTTCGGCAGCAGTGACGACTGAGTGTCGCCCCCGGCTGCCCGGTCCGGCCAGCGCCACGCTGGCGGGCGGGCGGCGGTGGTGATCCAATCCGGGCATGCCCAGCCCCGCCCCCACGCCCCGCACGCCGCCACCCGCCGCCAGCCTGCCCATCGGCGCCCTGGCCAGGAGCTCGGGGCGCTCGGTGCACACCATCCGCTGGTACGAGGCCCAGGGCCTGATGCCCGGGGTGCAGCGCGACAGCGGCGGGCGGCGGCGCTACAGCCCGCAGCACATCGAGTGGCTGGACCTGATGGTGCGCCTGCGCGCCACCGGCATGACGATCGCCAAGATGCGGCGCTACGCCACGCTGGTGCGCCAGGGCAAGGCCTCGCTGGGCGAGCGGCAGGCCTTGCTGCAATCGCACCGCGACGAGGTGCTGGCCCGCATCGCCGAGTGGAACAGCGCGCTCACGCTGCTGGACGACAAGATCGATTTCTACGGCGAGTGGCTGCACACCGGCAAGCGGCCCCGCTGGCCGAACGAGAGCACGCCCCAGCCCCGTTCGACCAAGCGTTAGCCGGCGACGCGTCAGCCGCCTGACGGGAGCAGATGCTCCAGCCGGATCGGCAGTTCGCGCACGCGCTGTCCGGTGGCGTGCCACACCGCATTGGCAATGGCCGCGCCGGTGCCGCAGGTGCCCAGCATGCCCAGGCCCTTGACGCCCCCGGGCAGGTGCGGGTCATGCTCGGGCACCAGGTGCACCTGGAACTCCGGCATGTCGGCATGCACCGGGATCAGGTAGTCGCCCAGGTTGCCGTTGACGATGCGGCCGCTCACCGGATCGGTGAACGTGGCCTCGCGCAGCGTCTGCCCGATGCCGCCGACCAGCCCGCCGATGTACTGGCTGCGCGCCATCACCGGGCTCACGATGCGGCCGGCCGCGTAGGCGGCGTGCACGCGGGCCAGGCGCAGCTCGCGGGTGGCCCGGTGCACCCGCGCCTCGACGAACACGGCGCCGAAGGCACAGGCGCTGTGGCTGGCCTGCTCCGGTGGCGCGGTGCGCGCGCGTTCGCACAGGGGCGCGCCGGCGGCGGGGCGCTCGCCGGCAGCCCGCCGGGCCTGCAGCGCCTGCGCGGCGGCTTGCACCGCGGGCACGAAGCTGGCCGTCACCACGGTGCCGCCCGAGTACGGGCCTTCGGGCAGCAGGCTGTCGCCGAGCTCGACCGCCACCGCCGAGGCCGGCACGCCCAGCACCGCCGCCACCGTGTCGGCCAGCGCGGTGAAGCTGCCGCTGCCCATGTCCTGCACGCCGCAGCGCACACCCACGCGGCCATCGGCGTGCAGCAGCACCTCGGCCTCGCAGGCCAGGCGCTGCACCGGGTAGGCGGCATTGGCCATGCCCCAGCCCACCAGCCAGTCGCCGTCCTGCAGGCGGCCCGGGTCCAGCGGCCGGCGATGCCAGCCGAAGGAATCGGCCGCCTGCTGCCAGCACGCGGGCAGGCTGTTGCTGCTCCAGGGCAGGCCGGTGTGGTGGTCGTGGCCGGCCAGGTTGCGGTGGCGCAGCGCGAGCGGGTCGATGCGGCAGCGCCAGGCCAGTTCGTCCAGCGCCGTCTCCAGCGCAAACAGGCCCGGCGTCTCGCCCGGCGCGCGCATCGGGATCGCCTGCGGGCCGTTCACCCGCTGCAGCCGGTGCGTGGTGCGCACGTGCTCGCAGGGGTAGAGCCAGCGCGTGGCAGCGCCCACCGGATCGGCGTATTCGGCAAAGGGCGAGGTCTCGGCCAGCGTGTCGTGCACCAGGCCCTGCACGCGGCCCTCGGCGCTGGCGCCCAGCAGCAGCCGCTGGCGGGTGGGTGAACGGCGGCCCACCAGCGTGAACATCTGCGCGCGCGTCAGTTCCAGCAGCACCGGCCGGCCCAGGCGCTGCGCCGCCTGCGCCACCCGCAGGCTCAGCGCCCACCACAGCGGGCCCTTGCTGCCGAAGCCGCCGCCCAGGTGGCGCGCCACCACGCGCACCTGCTCGCGCCGCAGCGCCAGGCTGTGCGCCACCACGCGCCGGGTGCCGAACACCGCCTGCGTGCTGCAGTACAGCGTGAGCTGCTCGCCCTGCCAGTGGGCCAGGCAGGCGTGCGGCTCCAGCGGCTGGTGGTGCTGCGCGGCGATCTCGTAGCGCAGATCGAGCTGGATCTCGGCCGCGGCGATGGCGGCGTCCGGCTCGCCGCGTTGGGTGTCGGTGGGCACGCGCGCGGCCTGCGCCGGCGCGAAGGGCAACGCGCTGGCCTGCGCCAGGCTCGTCACCGGCGGCTCGGCCTGCGCCCGCACCCCCACCCGTGCGGCGGCCGCGCGGGCGGTGGCTTCGTCCTCGGCCACCACCAGCGCCACCGGCTGGCCGTGCCAGTGCAGCTGATCGTCTTCCAGCCAGTTCGCAAAGCCGTTCGGGCGCAGCGCGGGCAGATCGCCCACGCCGTAGATCGCCACCACCCCCGGCAACGCCCAGGCAGCCTGCGTGTCCAGGCCCAGCAGGCGGCCACGCGCCACCGGCGCGGGCACCACGGCCGCGTGCAGCGTGCCGGGCACGGGTTCGTCGGCGGTGTACAGCGCCGTGCCGCGCACCTTGGCATCGGCTTCCCAGCGGGTCGAGTTCATGCGTGTGCATCCTGCGTGGGTGGCGGCGCGCTGCAGCGTGTGGACCACACAGCGCCGCAGCAGGTCCAGCTTGAAGGCATTGCCGGGCAACGGCGCGGCGCCCTGCGTGGCCGCCGACGCGGCCGCCTCCCAGGCCGCCGCCCCGAAGGGCTGGCCGACCAGGGCCGCCTCGCTGGCCTGCAGGCGCCAGGGCACGGTGCCCACGCCGCCCGCGGCCAGGCGGGCCTGCGTGATGCGGCCGTCCTGGACCTCCAGAGCCACGGCCAGCGACACCACCGCGAACTGGAACGAGGCGCGGTCGCGCACCTTGGTGTACAGCGAGCCGCCGGCCGCGCGGGTGCAGGGCAGCTCGATCGCGGTGATCAGCTCGCCGGGCGCCAGCGTGTGCTCGGTCAGCGGCACCGTCGCGTCCTGCGTGCCGGGCTCTTGGTAGAGGTCGGCCAAGGCCAGGCGGCGCTCGCCGGCGGCCGATTGCAGCAGCAACTGCGCATCCAGTGCCAGCAGCGCGACGGCCAGGTCGGACGCATGGGTGGCACAACACGGGCCCCCGGTGCCAAAGACCGCGGCCTGCCGCTGCTCGCCGCTGCGCACCGCGCAGCCCGAGCCGGGCTGCCGGCGGTGGCAGGCCGGCTCCTCGCCACGAAAGTACGCGCAACGCGTGGCCTGCAGCAGGTTGCCGGCCAGCGTGGCCATGTTGCGCACCTGCGGCGAGGCACTGGCCGCCAGCGCCTGCGCCACCGCCGGTGCCTGCTGCTGCACCAGCGGCGAACGCGCGGCCTCCGCCATGCGGGTGCCGGCCCCCAGGCGGAGCCGGCCCTGCTGCAGCACGATGCCGTCCAGCCCCAGCGGCCGCACCGAGACCAGCGGCCCCGGCGGCGGCACGCCGCTGCGCAGCAGCGACACCCACTCGATGCCGCCGCCCACCACGCGGGCGCGGGGCTGCGTGCGCAGCAGGGCCAGGGCCTCCTGCAACCCGGCAGGGTGGATCACGTCCGGCGCCGCGCTCACTGGACTACCCTCCGCGCTGCGCGCTCCGGGATTCGCGCTTGGGAGCGGCCCGGCGCACTCATGCCGCGCCCCCCTGGCCCGCCACGCAGGCAATGGCCGCGCCGATCATCGGGTAGGCTCCGCAGCGGCAGAGGTTGCCGCTCATGCCTTCGCGGATGGCCTCGGTGGATGTCGCGCCGCCCTCGGCCAGCAGGCCCGCGGCCGACATGATCTGCCCCGGCGTGCAGTACCCGCACTGCAGCGCGTCGCAATCGACAAAGGCCTGTTGCAGCGGGTGCAGCGTCTCGCCCGCGGCCAGGCCCTCGATGGTGGTGACCTCGGCGCCTTCGACCAGCGCAGCGAGCGTCAGGCAGGCGTTGACACGCTGGCCATCCACCAGCACGGTGCAGGCGCCGCAGGCGCCCTGCTCGCAGCCGCGCCGCGTGCCACGCAGGCCGAGCGGCCCGTGCAGCAGCTCGAGCAGGGTGCGCAGGCCCGGATCGGCGATCTCGTGGCGGCGGCCGTTGACGGTGATGCCCGGGCCCCGGGCGGGTGGTGGGTGCGACATGCAGGTCTCCTTCGGCCGGCACGGTGCCGACGCGTTGAAGACATGCTAGGGACTAGAGTGCACTCTAGGTCAAGAGGGGTCGCTACAAACCCAGTTCGCTCAGGCCCGGGTGATCATCCGGCCGGCGCCCCAGCGGCCAGTGGAACAGCCGGGCGCTGGCGGCGATGGGCAGGTCGTTGATGCTGGCGTAGCGCCGGCGCATGAAGCCCTGCGCATCGAATTCCCAGTTCTCGTTGCCGTAGCTGCGGAACCAGTGGCCCGAATCGTCGTGCCACTCGTAGGCGAAGCGCACCGCGATGCGCTCGCCGGTGAAGGCCCACAGCTCCTTGATCAGCCGGTAGTCCAGCTCACGCGCCCACTTGCGCTGCAGGAACTCGCGCACCTGGGCCCGGCCCACCGGAAACTCGGCCCGGTTGCGCCAGCGCGTGTCCTCGGTGTAGACCTGCACCACACGGTCGGGGTCGCGGGTGTTCCAGGCGTCCTCGGCCAGGCGCACCTTCTGGCGTGCCGTCTCGTCGGTGAACGGGGGCAGCGGCGCGCGGGTTTCCATGCTCGCGCCGGGCTCAGTACTGCTTGTAGGGGAGGAACTTGCCGCTCATCGTGATGGCCACGCGGTCGCCCTTGGGGTCGGCCTCGCGCTGCAGGTCCATCTTGAAGTCGATCGCGCTCATGATGCCGTCGCCGAACTCTTCGTGGATCAGTTCCTTGAAGGTGGTGCCGTACACGCTGACCAGTTCGTAGAAGCGGTAGATCAGCGGGTCGGTGGGCACCGCGGTGGGCAGGCTGCCCTTGTAGGGCACCACCATCAGCCACTTCTTCTCGTCCGCGCTGAGGCCGAAGATCTTGCCCACGATGTCGGCCTGCGTTTTGTCCAGCGTCATCTGCCCCAGGCAGGCGGCGGTGACCCATTCCTTGCTGAGGCCCACCTTGGCGGCCACATCGGACCACTTGATGCCCTTGGCCACCTTGGTGGCGATGATCTTTTCGGTGACCTCGAGTCGGCTCATGCAATTCTCCTTAGTGTCGGTGCGCCGCTGGGCGCGGCAGGGGAAGGTTCGGCGGGCTCGTCCTCGAGCCCCGGGCTCACCTCGACCGGCCTGACCGGCGCGCGGCCGTGCGAGAGCTCCTTGCTGCGCGCCACCAGGAAATCGACCAGGTGGTTGCGGATGCGGTAGTACTGCGGGTCGTGGTGCAGCGTGGCGCGCTGCCGGTCCCTGGGCATGGTGTTGCGCACCACCTCGGCCACACGGGCGCGGGGGCCGTTGCTCATCAAGAGGATGCGGTCGGCCAGCAGGATGGCCTCGTCCACGTCGTGCGTGATCATGAACACCGTCTGCTGCGTCTCGGCGCAGATGCGCAGCAGCTCGTCCTGGATGGTGCCGCGGGTCAGCGCGTCCAGCGCGCCGAAGGGCTCGTCCAGCAGCAGCATGCGGGGCTGGATGGCGAACGCCCGCGCGATGCCCACCCGCTGCTTCATGCCACCCGACAGCTGCGAGGGCTTCTTGTCGATGGCCTCGGCCAGGCCCACCAGGGCCACATAACGCTGCACATGCGCGTCCACCTGCGCGCGGCTCCAGCCGGGCCACTTGCTGCGCACCGCGAACGCGATGTTGCGCCGCACCGTGAGCCAGGGCATCAGCGCATGGCCCTGGAACACCACGCCGCGCTCCAGGCTGGGGCCGGCCACCTCGCGGCGGTCCATGAACACGTTGCCTTCGCTCGCGCTTTCCAGCCCGGCCAGCACGTTCAGGATGGTGGTCTTGCCGCAGCCGCTGTGGCCGATGATGCAGACGAACTCGCCCTGCGTGATGCCGAAGTTCACGCTGTCGAACACCGGCTCGGTGGCGCCGGGGTAGGTCTTGGCCAGGCCTTCGACGGAGAGAAACTGTTCGCCGCCGGGCCGCCCCAAGGCGAACGCTCCCCCTCGGGGGGGCGACGCCGCAGGCGTCTTGGGGGTGGGATCAGTCAACATAGGTCACCGCCTTCTGCAGCCGCGCGAACATCAGGTCCAGCGCCATGCCCACCACGCCGATCACCAGGATCGCGAAGATCACGTTCGGCAGCGAGAGGTTGTTCCACTCGTTCCACACGAAGTAGCCGATGCCGGTGCCGCCCACCAGCATCTCGGCGGCCACGATCACCAGCCACGCAATGCCCATGCTGATGCGCATGCCCGTCAGGATGGTGGGCGCCGCGGCCGGCAGCACCACCTCGAAGGCCTTGCGCAGCGGCTTCACCTCCAGCGTGCGCGCCACGTTGAGCCACTCGCGCCGCACGCTGGCCACGCCGAAGGCGGTGTTGATCAGCATCGGCCACAACGAGCAGATGAAGATCACGAACACGCCCGAGACCGACGAGTCCTTGATCGTGTACAGCGCCAGCGGCATCCAGGCCAGCGGCGAGATCGGCTTGAGCAGCTGGATGAACGGGTCCAGCGCGCGGTACAGCAGCGGGCTCATGCCGATGACGAAACCCAGCGGGATGGCCACCAGCGCCGCGCACAGGTAGCCCAACCCCACCCGGCCCAGCGAGTACGCGAGCTGCAGCGCGATGCCCTTGTCGTTGGGCCCGTTGTCGTAGAACGGTTGCGACGCATGGCGGGCGATCACCTCGCCCATCTGCGCCAGCGTGGGAAAGCCGGATTTCGGCGGCGCGGCGGCACTGCTGCCGCCGGCGCCGGCACCGGGGTCCTTGCCCATCAGCTTGGCGTATTCGATCTGCTCGGGCGTGAGGGCCGGTGCGGCCTGCGGGGTGGGCACCGGCGCGCGGCTGAGCGTGGCGATGTGCCAGATGCCCAGCAGCAGCGCCAGCAGCAGCAGGCTCACCAGCGCGGCACGGGCGTTCAGCGATGCGGGGGACTGCATGGCATGTCCGGCGCTTGCGTCAGGCCGGGCGCGCGTCGCGCTTGATCGCGAAGCTCTGCGCGTAGGCCTCGGCCTTGTCGGGGTCGAAGGGCTTGTTCATCACGCTGAACTTCGGGTACGCGCCCTCGGGCGCGGCCTGGCCCAGCGCCTTCATGTGCTTCTTGGCATCGGTGAGCAGGAACACCTTCTCGGCGATCTGCTTGTAGTTCACGTCGCCCTTCAGGTAGCCCCAGCGCTTGAGCTGGGTGAGCATCCACACCGCCATGCTCTGCCAGGGGATGGGGTCGAAGTCGGCGCGGTCGGGCACGTTCTTCACCTGGCCCAGGCCATCGGCAAAGCGGCCGGTGAGCACCTGCGCGATCACCGTCTCGGGCTGGTTCAGGTAGGCCTGCGGCGCGATGACCTTGGCGATGAGCTCGCGGTTCTTGGCCTCGCGCGCCATGGCCGCGGCGGTGAGCACGGCGCGGAACAGCGCCGCGAAGGTGTTCGGGTGCTTCTGGATGAACTCGGTGCTGGTGCCGAAGGCGCAGCAGGGGTGGCCGTTCCACAGCTCCTTGGTGAGCAGGTGGATGAAGCCCGCTTCCTCGAACACCGCGCGCTGGTTGAAGGGGTCGGGACCGAGGAAGCCGTCGATGTTGCCGGCCCGCAGGTTGGCCACCATCTCCGGCGGCGGCACCACGCGGATCTGGATGTCGCGGTCCGGGTCCAGCCCATGCTCGGCCACGTAGTAGCGCAGCAGGAAGTTGTGCATCGAGTACTCGAAGGGCACCGCGAACTTGAAGCCCTTCCAGTCCTTCGGGTCGCGCTTGTCCTTGTGCTTCATGGCCAGCGTGATGGCCTGGCCGTTGGTGTTCTGGATCGTGGCCACGTTCATCGGCGTGGCCTGGCTGCCCAGGCCCAGGCTGATGGCCAGCGGCATCGGCGACAGGAAGTGCGTGGCGTCGTACTCCTTGTTCAGCATCTTGTCGCGGATGAGGGCCCAGCCGGCCGTCTTGACCACCTCGACGTTCAGGCCCTGCTTGCTGTAGAAGCCCAGCGGGTGCGCCATGATCAGCGGCGTGGCGCAGGTGATCGGGATGAAGCCGATCTTCAGGTCCTTCTTCTCCAGCGGCGCCTTGTCCTGCGCCATGGCCTGCAGGGCGTGCAGCGGCAGCACGCTGCCGATGGCCGCGGCCGCCGTCTTGCGGCCCACCGCGCGCAGGAAGCGCCGGCGCAGCGCATCCTGCGGGAACAGCGCCTTCACCAGCGTGGCCTCGATGAAGGCGCTGGTGCTGGCCACGACATCCGGTGCCTCGCTGCGCTCGCGCAGGGTGGCGGCGGCGTGTTCGGCATCGCTCGTGTGCTGGCCGCAGGCGCAGCCCAGGCGCAGCGGGCGGTCGGCGTCGTAGGGGTCGTAGGCACTCATGCGCGGCTCCGGTTCGATGAAGGGATGCTCGGCGCAAAGCACCGGGCGTGCCATCGACACGGCCGGCAAGTTCTTGTAGTGCCAGCCCTACACCGCTGGGCCCTGGGCCCGGGCCCTCACGACACCGCCGGGCCCTGGGCCCGGCCGTGGGCCACCAGCGCCAGCTCGACATCGTTGCGCACGCCGGCCTTTTCCAGGATGCGGGCGCGGTAGGTGCTCACGGTGTTGGGCGCCAGCGAGAGCTGCAGCGCGATCTCGCCCACGCTGGAGCCCGAGGCCAGCAGCTGGAACACCTGGTGCTCGCGGTGCGACAGGCGCTCGTGCAGCGGCTGCTCCTGCCCGCCCGGCGCCTGCAGCGCGTTGGCCAGCAGCTCGGCCACATGCGGCGTGATGAAGCGCTGGCCCAGCGCGGCCTTGCGCACCGCCTCGATCAGCTGCTCGGAATCGGCGCTCTTGTTCAGGTAGCCGGCGGCGCCCAGCTTCAGGCAGCGCACCGCGTACTGGCGGTCGGGGTAGGTGGAGAGCATCAGCACCGGCAGCTTCGGCAGCTCGGCCTTCACCTGCTTGAGCACCTCCAGCCCGTCGCGCCCGGGCAGCGCGATGTCCAGCAGCAGCACCTCGATGCCGCCTTCGCGCACCCGCGCCACCGCGTCGGCCGAGTGCGCGGCCTCGGCCACCACCGTGATGTCGGCCGCATCGGCCAGGATCTGCTTGATGCCCTGGCGCACGATCAGGTGGTCGTCGCAGATCAGCACGCGGATCATGCGGGCGCCCCTTCGGGCGGTGGCGGCGGCGTGCCGGCCGGCGGTGGCTCGGGCAGCGGCATCACCAGCCGCACGCGGGTGCCCTGGCCGGGCGCGCTGTCGATGAACAGCCGGCCGCCGAACTGCGCCGCGCGCTCGCGCATGCCGATCACGCCCCAGCTGCGCGGGTGGTTCAGCGCCTCGGGCGTGCAGCCCACGCCGTCGTCCCGCACCTCGATGTAGAGCACCGGCGCGGGCGGGTCGTCCACCGTGATCTGCATGTCCACCTGCCGGGCCTGCGCATGGCGGGCGATGTTGGACAGCATCTCCTGGAAGATGCGGAACACCGCGATCGCCAGCGGCCCGTCCGGCGGCGCGATGCCGGCGGCCACGTGGCAGCGCCAGGGGCCCTGCAGTTCACGGGCTTCCAGGAACTCCTGCGCCTGCCATTCCAGCGCGGCCCACAGGCCCTGGTGGTCCAGGATGCTGGGCCGCAGGTCGGTGATGATGCGGCCCACGTTGTCCACCGCGGTGTCGATCAGCCGGCCCATGCCCTGGCACTTGCAGCGCAGCGGGGCCTGGTCTTCCAGCCGCTTGCCCAGCCAGTTCACGTCCAGCTTCAGCGCCACCAGCAGCGAGCCCAGCTCGTCGTGGATCTCGCGCGCGATGCGGCGGCGCTCGTTCTCGCGCACCGTCTCGCCGTGGGCGGCCAGCTCGCGCAGCTGCTGGGTGCGCTCGGCCACGCGCTGCTCCAGTTCGTCGCGGCTGCGCTGCAGCTCGGCCTGCTGGCGCTTGCGCTCGCTGATGTCGACGAAGGTGACCACCGCGCCCTGCACCCGGCCGTCTTCGAGGATGGGGTAGCTGGAGTACTCGGCCGGAAAGGGCGAGCCGTCGGCGCGCCACAGCACCTCGTCGTCGATGCGGCAGGGCAGGCCCTGGCGGAAGGCGTTGAAGATCGGGCACTCGGGCTCGGGGTAGGCCCGGCCATCGGCATGCGTGTGATGGATCAGTGCATGCATGTTGCGGCCAAGCACTTCTTCGGTGCGCCAGCCCAACATCTGGGCGGCCGCGCGGTTCACAAAGGTGCACAGGCCGTCCATGTCGATGCCGAAGATGCCTTCGCCGGTGGATTCGAGCAGCAGCGCCAGGCGGTCAGCGGCGGCGGCCGGGGTGGGCGGCGGCTCGGGCAACACTGGGGCGGGCGGCGCGGCGGCATGCATGCCCGGCCCGGTGCAAGGCCTGTGCCTCGGCGGCGCGGCCCGGGCAGGCAGCGGCCCGGCCGCACAATCCGGCCCCATGGAACTGCGCCAGCTGCGCTACTTCGTGCGCATCGTCGAACTCGGCAGCCTGAGCCAGGCCGCGGCCGACCTGGGGCTGGTGACCTCGGCGCTCAGCCAGCAGATGAGCCGGCTCGAGGGCGAGCTGGCCACCCGGCTGCTGCAGCGCGGGCCCAGCGGCGTGCGGCCCACCGATGCGGGCCTGGCCTTCCTGCGCCAGGCCCAGCTCGCGCTGCGCCACGCCGACGAGGCGGTGCGCGCCGCCCACACCGCGCGTCTGGCCGGCCACGTGAGCGTGGGCCTGGCGCCCACCACCGCCACCGTGCTGGGCCTGCCGCTGATGCAGGCGATGCGCGAGCGCTACCCCGATGTGCGGCTGCACCTGGTGGAAGCGCTCACCGGCGACCTGGCCGACCGGCTCAACGCCCGCCAGCTCGACCTGGCGCTGCTGTTCCACGCCGAGCCCGCACGACGCCTGTCGCTCACGCCGCTGCTGGAGGAGCGGCTGTTCGTCATCGGCGCGCGTTCGCTGCCCGGCCTGCCGGGCGGCCGCAGCACCCGGCTGGATCGCCTGGGCACGCTGCCGCTGGTGCTGCCCAGCGCGCCGCACGACCTGCGCACCATCGTCGATGCGGCCTTCAGCCGCGCCCGCTGCGCACCCCACGTGGTGGCCGAGATCGACGGCCTCGCGCTGCTGATGGACGTGGTCTCGGCCGGCCAGGCCGCCACCATCCAGCCCGGTGCCGCCGCGGCGCGGCTGCGCGGCGACGATTTCGCGGTGCTGCCCATCAGCGACCGCCACGCCCGCCGCCCCAACCTGCTGGCCAGCCTGTCGGACGACGAGCTCTCGCCCGCGGCGCTGGCCACGCGGGGCGTGATCACCGAGCTGGCGCGCGAACTGGTGCGCAGCGGGCGCTGGGCCGGGGCCCGCCTTCACGAACACTGAAACCCCCTTGCCGCCGGCGCTCTACCCGCGCCGGCGGCCAGCGCCTACAGTGCGCTCGGGCGGCATGGACAACGGGAGACCCGACGCATGGTGGATGTGCTGGTGATCGGCGGCGGCAACGCCGCGCTGTGCGCCGCGCTGATGGCGCGCGAGGCCGGCGCCAGCGTGCTGCTGCTCGAAGCCGCCCCGCGTGAATGGCGCGGCGGCAACTCGATGCACACCCGCAACCTGCGCTGCATGCACGACGCACCGCAGGACGTGCTGGTCGACGCCTACCCCGAAGAGGAGTACTGGCAAGACCTGCTCAAGGTGACCGGCGGCCTCACCGACGAAGCCCTGGCGCGGCTGGTGATCCGCGCCTCGGCCACCTGCCGCGGCTGGATGCGCCGCCATGGCGTGCACTTCCAGCCCTCGCTCTCGGGCGCGCTGCACACCGCGCGCACCAATGCCTTCTTCATGGGCGGCGGCAAGGCGCTGGTGAATGCCTACTACCGCAGCGCCGAGCAGCTGGGCGTGCAGGTGCGCTACGACGCGCCGGTGGACCGCATCGCGCTGCAGGACGGCCGCTTCGTTGCTGCCTTCGTGGGCACCGAGCGCGTGGCGGCCAAGGCCTGCGTGCTGGCCGCCGGCGGGTTCGAGTCCAACCGCGAATGGCTGCGCGAAGCCTGGGGGCAGAACGAACGCGGCGAATGGCCGGCCGACAACTTCCTGATCCGCGGCACGCAGTACAACCGCGGCACGCTGCTGAAGTTCATGCTCGATGCGGGGGCCGATGCGATCGGCGACCCCACGCAGGCCCACATGGTGGCCATTGACGCACGCGCGCCGCTGTACGACGGCGGCATCTGCACCCGCATCGATTGCGTCTCGCTGGGCGTGGTGCTCAACCGCGATGCGCAGCGCTTCTACGACGAGGGCGAGGACTTCTGGCCCAAGCGCTACGCCATCTGGGGCCGGCTGGTGGCGCAGCAGCCGGGGCAGATCGCCTGGTCGATCATCGACGCCAAGGCCGTGGGCCGCTTCATGCCGCCGGTGTTTCCGGGCGTGAAGGCGGCCACGCTGCCGGCGCTGGCCCAGCAGCTCGGCCTGGACGAAGCCGTCTTCATGGACACGCTCACCCGCTACAACGCCGCCTGCCGCGGCGGCCGCTTCGACCACACCCAGCTCGACGATTGCCACACCGAAGGCCTGGCACCGGCCAAGACCCACTGGGCCCGGCCGATCGACACGCCGCCCTTCTTCGGCTACGCGCTGCGGCCGGGCGTGACCTTCACCTACCTGGGCCTGAAGACCGATGCCACCGCCGCGGTGCGCTTTGGCGGCCGGCCCAGCGCCAACCTGTTCGTGGCCGGCGAGATGATGGCCGGCAACGTGCTGGGCAAGGGCTACACCGCGGGCGTGGGCATGTCCATCGGCACCGCCTTCGGGCGCATCGCCGGCACCCGGGCCGCCGCCGCGGCCTTGAAGGAGGCTGCGCATGCCGCCGCTTGACCGCCTGGTGCAGCAGGCCAGCGCGCTGGCCCAGGGCATGCCGCTGCCCCCGGGCACCCAACCCGCGAGCCCCGAGGCCGAGGTGGCCCGCGTGCTGCAGATCTGCAATGCCTGCCGCTACTGCGAGGGCTTTTGCGCCGTGTTCCCGGCGATGACGCGCCGGCTCGAGTTCAGCGCCACCGACGCGCACTTCCTGGCCAACCTGTGCCACCACTGCGGCGCCTGCCTGCATGCCTGCCAGTACGCGCCGCCGCATGCGTTCGGCGTCAACGTGCCGCGGGCCATGGCCCAGGTGCGCCGGCGCACCTATGCCGAACACGCCTGGCCAAAGCCGGTGGGCGCGCTGTACCAGCGCAACGGCCTGGTGCTGGCGCTGGCGCTGGCGCTGGGCCTGGCGCTGCTGGTGGCGCTGGTGCTGGCGCAGCCCTTTGCCGAAGGCGGTGGCTGGGGCGCGGGCCTGTGGGGCACGCCGGGCCGGCAGAGCTACTACGCGGTGCTGCCGCACGGGCAGATGGTGGCCTTGTTCGCGCCGGTGTTCGGCTTTGCGGTGCTGGCGCTGGCCATCGGCGTGCGCCGCTTCTGGCGCGCGGCGCCACCCGGCCCCGCCAGCGCTGCCGCCGCCGGCGAGGCCACGCGCGACGTGCTGCGCCTCACCCACCTGGGCGGCGGCCATGGCCAGGGCTGCAACAACGAGGACGATGCCTTCAGCCTGGCGCGCCGGCGCTGCCACCACCTCACCTTCTATGGTTTCGGGCTGTGCTTCGCGGCCACCGCCGTGGCCACGCTGTACCACTACGCGCTGGGCCGGCCTGCGCCCTATGGCTGGCTCAGCCTGCCCAAGCTGCTGGGCGTGGCCGGCGGCCTGATGATGGTGGCCGGCACCGTGGGCCTGGGGTGGCTGCACCGGCGCCGCCACCCGCTGCAGGGCGACCCGGCCCAGCAGGGCATGGACCGCGGCTTCATCGCACTGCTGGCGCTCACCGCCGCCAGCGGCCTGGTGCTCGCCGCGGGGCGCTTCAGCGCCGCGCTGCCGCTGCTGCTGACCGTGCACCTGGGCGCGGTGATGGCGCTGTTCCTCACGATGCCCTACTCCAAGTTTGCGCACGGCATCTACCGCAGCGCGGCGCTGCTGAAGTGGGCGATCGAGAAGCGCCAGCCCAGCCGCTTGCAGCTCGGCGACGACTGACCCCCCACGCACGCACCCGGCGTGGTGCCGCCGGCCCTGGCGTCAACGCCCCGGCTGCGCGCGCTGTTCAGGCGCGAGCGCCTCGCCAAGGTCCTCGGTCGAGTAGATCTGCCGGATCTCGATCTCTGAATCGGTGCGCATCGGGTTCGGGCACTTCTTCACCCACTCGATGGCTTCTTCCATCGACGCGCAGGTCCAGATCCAGAAGCCTGCCACCAGTTCCTTGGTTTCCGTGAACGGCCCGTCGATCACTCGCCGGTCGCGGCCCGAAAACGCAACCCGCACGCCACGAGCACTGGGGTGCAGGCCCTCGCCCGCTTCCATCACGCCCGCCCGCACCAGCGCTTCGTTGAACGCGCCCATCGCGGCAAACTCCTCTTGCGTGGGCAACACGCCGGCCTCGCTGTCCTGAGTGGCCTTCACCATCACCATGAATCGCATGTCGGTCTCCTGCCTGGGTCGGTGCCGCCCTTCGGCCCCTTGCTGGCACGACGGGCGACCCTGGGCGAAATCGACATTGTTGGCACATTCCAGCCAGGCAGCGGCAGGCCCGCCAGCGCTGCCTTCATTGCCGCCGAACCCCTCCCGTTGAGGCGCCGGAGCCTGGCCGCAGCCGCCGCGCGGCACCGGCCGCCAGCACGGCCAGCGCGGCCAGTGCCAGCGAGCCGGGCTCCGGCACCGTGCCCGGGTTCGCGGGCGGCGCCAGCGGCACCACCCCCACCGGCGCGTTGGCACCGGTCAGCACCGCGCCATCGTCGAAGATGTACCCGGGCGAGATCGTTTCGCCGGCCAGGCAGGCAAAGACGCCGGTCGAGAAACAGAAGTAGTGCCAGCCGCTGAACGGGCCCGGATTGTTGGCCTGGATGCCCACCTCGCCGGTGCCACCAAAATCGAACAGCAGATCGGTGGCGGTGGCGCTCAAGGCGGTGCCCGAAAAGACCACCAGCGACGAGTTGGCGAGGGTCAGCGTGTAGTTCTTGGCCGGCGCCAGGTTGTCGATCAGGTCGAGCTGCCAGGTGACGATGTTGTTGGCAGCCAGCACACCGATCGTGCCATCGGTGGTGATCGTGCCGCGCACCGTGTTCGACTGCAGGTGACCGGTCGGGTTCGTGCTGACGATGGTGGTGTCGAAGTTGTAGGTGATGGGCCCGGCCTGGGCCGCCGTGCCGATGACAAGGGCCGCGCCAGCGGCCAAGGTGAAGGCGGTGCGCACAAGGCGCTGGGGGGTCGGTGGTGTCATGGTCGAACCTCGGCTGATCCGGGAGTGGGGTTGCTCGGCAGTCTGGCCAGCCCGCGTTAGGCAATCGCTAGCCAAACGCCTACGCGGCGCACGAGCAGACCCCCGCGTTCCCGGGGGGGCGGCCGGCACATGCGCGTTGAAGTGGCAGCGCGCCAGGCCGGCCCGCGGCGCAGCGGGCCAGGCCCGAGCAGGCTGTTGCGGACCAGCGTGACCCGATCGCGTTGGCGCCCGCGCCGTGGGTCGAGAAGAATGCAACCCTACCCCCCCCACCCCATGCGCACACGATGAACCTGACCCGACGCACCGCCCTGCTGGCCGGCCTGCTGCCCCTGGGCGCCCGGGCTGCCGATGTGCTGGCCGAACTGGAGCAGCGTGCCGGTGGCCGGCTGGGCGTGGCGCTGCTGGACACCGGCTCGGGCCGGCGCTGGGTCCACCGCAGCGACGAGCGCTTCGGCCTGTGCTCCACCTTCAAGCTGCCACTGGCGGGCGCGGTGCTGCAGGCCATCGACCAGGGCCGCCTGCGGGCCGACGCGCGGCTGCCGCTGCGCCGCAGCGAACGCGTGCCCCACATGCCCGCCACCGAGGCCTGGCTGGCGCGCGGCTGGGCCACCCCGCTGGCGCTGGCCGAGGCGGCGCAGCGCACCAGCGACAACCTGGCCGCCAACGTGCTGCTGCGCGCGCTGGGTGGCCCCGAGGCCTTCACCCGCTGGCTGCGCGCGCAAGGCGACCCCGTGACCCGCATCGACCGCTACGAGCCGGAGATGAACCACGTGCTGCCCGGCGACGAGCGCGACACCAGCAGCCCCGCGGCGCTGGCCGACACGGTGGCGCGGCTGTGCACCGGCGACACCCTGCAGCCCGCCAGCCGCGCCCGCCTGATCGCCTGGATGCAGGCCACCCAGACCGGCCAGCGCCGCCTGCGCGCCGGGCTGCCCGCGCACTGGCGTGCCGGCGACAAGACCGGCACCGGCTTCAACCCCGACCTGCCCGACCGCATCAACGACGTGGCGATCTTCTGGCCCCCGCGCCGCAAGCCCTGGGTGCTGGCCTGCCTGTACGAAGGCCCGGCGCGCAGCACCGAGTGGGTGCGGGCGCAGGACGAGGCGGTGCTGGCCGAGGTGGGGCGGTGGGCGGCGGGGCTGGCACGTGGCGGCTGAGCGGGGGCCTGAGCGTTGGGGGCGTTTGGGGGCGTTGAGGGGCAATCCGAAGGGCGCCGGCCGCTGGTGCTGGGGCACGCACGCTGGGCTGGCGGGTGTAGAGGTACGCAGGGGCGTTCGTTGGGCCGTCACCGATTGGCGGCAGGGCATCGCGCATGGGGCATGGCGGCCAAGCTGCAGGCGGTGAGTTGTTTGTGCCTGGCCACGGCCATTCAGGTTTGCCGAGCGTGCGACAGCGGCAGCCAGACCCTGCCGTTCTTCAGCCGCCAAGGGAGATGGCCGCTGCGCCTTCGTCAACTGTCACTCGGCCATGGGTGCCCGGGCAATAGGCCTCGAAGAATTCATAGCGTTGGAACTGATCGGCCGTGCGCGACCCATCGGAGCACGTGAACATCAGGCAACCGGACTTTCAACGGCGGGCGCGAGGCGAGCCGCCACCAGGGCAGCCGACCTTCCTCATGCGTCCCTGAATCGTTAGGCCGGCTGACCTTGAACCCGGCCTCGTCGGCAGCGAGCGTCAGCTATCCGGCGCGGGCTTGAACTCACGGATTCGGCCACTTACGGCCGGTCAAACCGGCGCCCCACAGCTGACTTACGGCCCCAAGACGACTGGCCCAGAGCCAGTCACGGCCTACGTCCCCTTACCGCATTCGCCTTGGCTTCCAGAACCAGCGGCGCACCTTGCACAGCACCGAGTCCATCGAGCACCCGATCACGCAAACGCTGCAAGGCAGTTGGCGAGATCGAGTTGAACAGGTCGCGCAGGCGCGGGCTGCCGTACGCGGTTCGCCAGAAGTCCTCGAAACTGTCGAAGCCGCGGCGCGCCCGGATCTGGCAGGTCTGCACGTCGACCAGGCCGGCGCTGCACCACAAGTCCTGCGACGCGTCCAACGAAGCTGCCCAGGCGCTCGGTGGCCGGTGAGTCTGATGGCCCTCCGCGCGTACGGCTTCCATGATCGGCTCCAGCGGTAAGCCGCCGCCCTCAATGTCCCAGTGGTAGGCGGCCACCGTACCACCGGAGCGTACGACGCGCGCGAGTTCCTGCAGGCCCTGCTTGGGTTCGGGCAGGAAGAACAAGACCAAAGCCATGACGGCGACGTCGACACTCGCGTCTGCCAATGGCAGCGCCTGGGCATCGCCATCCACGAAACTCGCTCGCGCGGTGCCAATCCGCTGGCGAGCGAACGCCAGTTGTGCCGGTGACGGGTCCACGCCGACGACCGACAACGGCCGCTGCCGCGACACCAGCACCTCGGTGAACGAGCCACTCCCGCACCCGTCGTCCAGCCAGTCCAGACCCTCAGGCAGTGCCAGCCAGTCGAGGAACGGCCCCGCCACGACCGTACTCCATCGTCCCATCATCGCCTCGTAGGCGTGGCCGTCGTCGAAGCCGAAGCCTGGGGCGGCAGGCCCGTGTGCTGCGGCGGCCATCACCAACGACGCCTGCCCGATGCCGCAGGTGCATCCGCGATTGCCAAGGTCCGCGTGTTCACGTCACACTCCTTTCCAGGTGGACAAGCTCAAGGCCATTCAATACTTCCTCGCTGCCGCGCAAACCGGCAGCCTTTCTGCCGCGGCGCGCCAGCAGGGCGTCACGCTGCAGGCAGTGGCCAAGCTCGTGAGCGCGCTCGAATCGGAACTCGGTGCCACTCTGTTCCAGCGCGGAAGTCGCGGACTCCAGCTCACCGTGGACGGCGCGCAATACGCCGAGGCCTGTGCACCGCTGCTGGCGCAGCTGCAAGCCGCCGACGAAGGGCTGCGACAGGCACGGCAGCGCCCGCAGGGCACGCTGGTGGTGGGTGGCACGCCGTTCCTGCTGCAGCACTGCATCGTGCCGGCGCTTGCCGCTTTCCACGCCAGCTACCCGGATCTGATGCTCGACCTGCGCTCCGTCCTGCATCTGGAGGAACCGGCCACCAAGGACTGCGACCTGCTGCTGCTGCATGGCTGGTTCGAGGCCGGCAGCTGGGTGCGTCGTGAACTGCCTGTGATGCCACAGGTCGCCGTGGCCACGCCCGAGTACTGGAAGCGCCACGGCATCCCGCGCCACCCGCGCGACCTGGTCGATCACAATTGCCTGAGTTACAGGAATCCCTACGGGAAGCTGCTCGATCTCTGGCGCTACCGCCAGGCAGGGGCGGCAGGCGAGGTGATCGAAGAGGTCGTCGTGCGAGGGTGGCTGAACTCCAACCATCGCGACAACCTGCTCGAACTGACGCTGGGCGACGGCGGCGTGATGCGCATCGCGTTTGCCACCGCGCAGGCAGACTTGGCAAGCGGCCGCCTCTTCCCCGTGCTGCTCGACTGGGAACTGATGGACCCGCCACCCCTGGCGATCTACTTCCGGCCCGAGCTGCGCCGGACCTTGCGACTGCGCGTCTTTGCCGAGTTTGTCGCGGCCCATTGCGCCGATCTCAGCAAGCTGACAAACGCGAAGGGGCAGTCCAGCGTTGATGGCCGCCCGGCATGGCATCACGGCAACAGCCGACGCGCCTCGACTTGGCTGAGCCATCGCTAAAGCCCCGTCGATCAGTCGATGCTGGCGCCGGTCTCGCGCACGAACTGCACGTACTGCGCCTCGGCCTGCAACATCAGATCGCGCGTCTCGGCCGGCGAGCGGAAACTGCCGACGATCAGCAGACGCTCCATCTCCTGCCTGAACTCTGAGCTCTGCGCGGCCTGGCGCACCGCGGCGGCCAGGCGTTCGACGATCTCGGCCGGCAGCCGCGGCGGCCCGAGGACGAAGTGCGCCGTGATTAGTGGCGCCGCGGAGACGCCCGACTCGGACAGCGTGGGTACCGTCGGCAGTGCAGTGATGCGTTCGGACATGCTGCAGCCGAGCATCACCAACCGGCCGGACCTGACGTGCGGAGCGCTGGCCCCCACCGGTAGTACGGCGGCCTGGATGCGACCTTCGAGCAGATCCGGCAGCATCTGCGGCGCGCCCTTGTAGGGCACGCGTTCGAGCGTGAAGCCCAGAGCGCCGGTGATCTGCCCCGCGACCATGTCCTCCGCAACGTTGTTGGAGCCCCGCATCAGCGGCTTGGCGCTCGTCTTCGCATATGCAGCGAACTCGGCCAGTGTCCTGGCGGGCACGGTGGGTGGCACCACCAGACATTGCGTATTGCCGCCGATCGTCGCGATCGGCGAGAACTCGGCGAGCGACTTGTATGGCGACGTCTTGCTCAGGTGCGGCAGCCCGGCGTTGGACGCCAGAGCGAACAGCAGGGTGTAGCCATCGGGGGCGGCGCTCAGCGCGACGCCGGCGCCGATGCCAGTGTTGCCGCCCGGGCGGTTGTCGACCAGCACCTCGTAGCCGAGTCCGGAGTTCATGCCCTTGGCCAGTGCGCGCGCCGCTGCATCGCTCGGGCCGCCGGCGGGCGCGGGAACGATCAGCCGGATCGGTTTGCTGGGGTAGGTCGTCTGGGCCGCTAACTGGCCCATCCACAGCGCAAGCGCGCTGGCTACGAGGCCCAAGGTCAACCGGTTCATTGCGATGCTCCTTTGCTGCGATGACAACAGTGTGGCTGTGCGGGGAGTTCGCTGGGAAGACCTCCGCCAGCGCAACCAGCCTGAACCTTTAGTTCAGTCGTCGCGGCCGAGGTGGCTACCGGTTCACACAGAAGGCTCGCGCGGTCCGTGGCGGGTCGTGGCATTGGTTGAACCGCGCGCGTTGCCAAGGTTGAACGCCCTGCCCAGTAGTTGGAACGACCGCTTCAGCCAACCGCGAAGGACTCCTGAGGGTCGAATGTGTGAGTTCGCGAGCAGTGGAAGCAGTCGGCGGCGCTGCGCATAACGCCACACGCTGGGCCCACGGCCGCTGTATTTCGCATGGCTGGCCATCGTGCTGCCCGGTGCCTCCAGACCCAGCGGCTGCCTGCTGGCAGCCAGCGTGAGTTGGCAGAGCGATGGCGCCTGGTCGCACCCGCTGCAAAGCGGTTGTTCATCCCCGCAGCCCGCAAACCGGCCCGCAGCCACCTGGCCTCTCTGTCCCCGCACGCCCGTCCCACGCCGCACGGAATGAACGCCGCCCCCCGCATCCCAAGCCCGCCCGTCCGGCAGCCACCCAGCCAACGCTGCCCCCTTCACCCCAGCGCCACCGAAGGTCTTTCGCAACTCAGGCATGCTGCCGGGTTGCGCCAGAACCTCGAACCATGACTGTGTTGTCTCTCCGGGCCGCGCTGGGCCAGCGCGCCCGGCGCTGGAGCCCCACCACCCGTGGCCTGCTGTGGACCAGTGCCGCCGGGCTGCTGTTCAGCATGCTCAATGCGCTGATGCGCGCGCTCACGCTGCACCTGGACCCGTTCCAGTCGCAGTTCCTGCGCTACTTCTTCGGCCTGCTGGTGCTGCTGCCGCTGGTGTGGCACCAGGGGCTGGCGGCCTTCCGGCCGCGCCACGTGGGCGACCAGTTCGTGCGCGGCGCGGTGCACACGCTGGGCCTGTGCCTGTGGTTCACCGCGCTGCCGCGCATTCCGCTGGCCGACATGACGGCCATCGGCTTCACCGGCCCGATCTTCATCATGATCGGCGCCTACCTGTTCTTCCGCGAGCCGATGCGCTGGGAGCGTTGGCTGGCCACGCTGGCGGGCTTTGCCGGGGTGTTGATCGTCGTCGGCCCGCGCCTGTCGGGCCAGGGCGGTGGTTACCACCTGCTGATGTTGCTGTCGGCCCCGGTGTTCGCCGGCTCCTTCCTGCTCACCAAGGCGATGACGCGCTACGAGAACGCCAGCGTCATCCTGGTGTGGCAATCGATCAGCGTCTCGCTGCTGAGCCTGCCGCTGGCGCTGTGGCACTGGCAGTGGCTCACGGCCTGGCAGTGGGCCGGGTTCGCGTTCTGCGGCCTGCTGGGCAGCGCCGGGCACTACTGCCTCACGCGCTCGTTCCAGGCGGCCGACATCTCGGCCACCCAATCGGCCAAGTTCCTGGACCTGGTGTGGTCGGCGCTGATGGGCTGGCTGCTGTTTGCCGATGTGCCCAGCCAGACCACGCTGCTGGGCGGCACGCTGATCAGCGCCGCCACGCTGTGGCTCGCGCGGCGCGAATCGCGGGGCGCGCGCGCCGACGAGGGCTGAGCCGGGCCCGTGGCGTGGCGTGGCGTGGCGTGGCGGGCCGCGGCCCGCGTGCGCTCAATCGGGCTTGATGCCCGCGCGCTGCACGATGTCCTTCCACACCTTCTGCTGCTGCGCGATGTAGGCCGCAAATTCTTCGGGCGGGCCGCCACCGCCGATGGCGCTGTCGTTCACGAAGCGCTCGGTCACGGCGTTGGATTTCAAGGCCTTCAGGCCTTCTTCCTGCAGGCGCTTGACGATCTCGCGCGGCGTGCCCGCCGGCACCAGGATGCCGTACCACTGCGAGGTTTCGAAACCGGGGTAGCCCATCTCGGCCACGGTGGGCACATCGGGCAGCTGGGCCAGGCGCTGGCTGGTGCCCACCGCGATGGCGCGCAGCTTGCCGGCCTTGATGTGGGCCAGCAGCGCCGGCAGCCCGGCGGACGAGGCCTGGGTGCGGCCGGCCAGCAGGTCGGTGAGCTGCGGGCCGGTGCCGCGGGAGGGGATGTGGGTGATGAACATGCCCGTCACCAGCTTCAGGTATTCCATCGCCAGGTGGCCGGCGCTCGCATTGCCGGCCGAGCCGTAGTTCAGCCGGCCCGGGTTCTTCTTCACGTGGGCGACGAACTCCTTGAAGTCCCTGGCCGGCACATCGGGGTGGATGACAAACAGGTTGGGCACCTTGGCCAGCAGCGTGACCGGCAGGAAGTCCTTGTTCACGTCGAAGGGCTGGTTCGGGAAGATCACCGGGTTCACCGCCAGCGAGCCCACGTGGCCCAGGATCAGCGTGTGCCCGTCCGGCGTGGCCTTGGCCACTTCCTGCATCGCCGGCAGGCCGGCGCCGCCGCCCTTGTTTTCCACGAACACGGTCTGGCCGAGCTGCTTGGTGAGCTCCAGCGCCACCGTGCGCGCCACGATCTCCGAGGTGCCCCCCGGCGCGAACGGCACGACGAAGCGGATCGACTGGCGCGGCCAGGCCGGCTGCGCGTGCAGCAGGCCGGGCCAGGCCAGGGTGGAGGCCAGCGAGGTGGCCAGCACGCTGCGGCGGTGGATCGTCATGGCGGCAACTCCTCGGGTGGTGGGGTCTCAGGCAAGTGTGGCTCCGCCACTTTGCCTGACCCCCACGGGGGGCGGGCTGGGCGCAGGCCGGCCCTGGGGGCGATCAGAACTGGTAGCGCCGCAGGCCGCCATCCACCGGGATCACGGCCCCGGTGATGTAGCCGGCCCGCGGGCTGGCCAGGAAGCATACGAGGTTCGCGATGTCCTGCGGCTCGCCGTAGCGGCCCATCGGGATCTCGTGCTCGCTTTGCCACTGCCGGTATTCCGGCGTGTAGTTGCGATAGATCTGCTCGGAGTGGATGCGCCCGGGCGGGATGCAGTTCACCGTGATGCCGTGGGGCCCCACCATGCGCGACAGGCCCTTGGCCCAGCTGTGCAGCGCGGCCTTGGCGCAGAAGGCGCCGTTCACGTGCTCGGGCTCGCTCTTGCCGGTGATGTTGATGATGCGGCCCCAGCGCCGCGCGATCATCGAATCCACCAGCGCATCGCCCAGCTGGCGCGGGCGATGGAAGTTCAGCGTGATCGCTTCCTGCCACTGCGCCTCGCCCACGTGCAGGTCCTTGAAGCTGCGCGAGCCGCCGGCGTTGTTGACCAGGATGTCCACGCTGCCCAGGGCCTGCAGCGCGGCGCCGGCCAGGCGCTGGGCCGCATCGTCGGCCACCATGTCCTGCTGGATCAGCAGCGGCGGGTGGCCGCCGGCGGCCACGATCTCGTCGGCCAGCGTCTGCAGCTTGTCGCGCCGGCGCGCGGTGATGGCCAGGCGCACGCCCTCGGCCGCCAGCGCCAGCGCAATGCCGCGGCCGATGCCCACGCTGGCGCCGGTGACCAGCGCGGTGCGGTCCTGCAGTGCAAGGTCCATGGCGGGGCTCCTCGGTCGGCCGGTGATGGCACCGACTGTAGTGCGCCCTGCCCTTGCGGCGGACGGCCCGCGTGCCCGGGCCTGTGTCAGGTGCTCAGCCGGGCGCGCCTTCGTCGAAGTGCGGCAGCGCGTCGTCCACCGGCCACCAGCTGCACTTCGAGCCCAGGTAGGCATGCCAGGCGAGCTGCGAGCGCACCGGCTCGTCGATCAGGCCCGCGCGCAGGCGCACGACACCGGGCAACGATGTCCTGCGGCTGAACAGCGGCGAGCCGCAGCGGCGGCAGAACACACGCTCCTTGCCGGGGCTGGATTCGTACACCTGCAGCAGGCCCTCGGGATCGTTCAGCTGCAGCGCCGCGGTGTCCACCGGCACATTGGTGGCAAACGGTGCGCCCTGCGCCTTGCGGCACTGGCTGCAGTGGCACACCTGGATCGGCGCCAGCGCGCCCGCGATGCGAAAGGTGATGCCGCCGCAAAGGCAGCCGCCGGAATGGACCATGACCCTACCCGATGATGAAAGCGGCCGATTGTGCCGCCCGCCGCGCCGCGCTGCAGGGCCTGGCCTGGCGCTCAGGGCCGCGAGGGGTACAGGCCCTGGATCGCGATGCAGTAGCGCAGGCCCAGGTAGGGGTTGCGCAGTGCCACCGGCTGGTTGCTGCCGGTGCTGCCCACGGTGATGGCGCTGGCCCCCATGGCCGTGTTGGCGGCCGCGTTGCTGTAGTTGTTGGAGCGTGACAACTGGGCCGGCACCGCACCGGCCGGGCTGTCGGTGTTGCCGGCGGCGGCCAGCCCGTGGAGCTGCGCCGTGTGGCTGTGCGCCGGCAATTGCGCGGTGCTGAGCGTCACCGATTCCTGGCCCGACACCTCGCCCTGCTGCACCGGCGACAGGCCCGCGCCCTGGCCGATGCCCAGCGGCAGCCGGCTCTGCAGGTTGGGCAACTGGAAGGTGGTGACGCCGTTGCCGCCATAGGTGGTGCCCAGCAGCGAGAACAGCGCCGAGTTCTGCGCGATGGCCATGGTCTGGCCGTTCGCATCCAGGTAGTTGGTGGGGCAGTAGGTGGCCGCGGTGATGCAGATCGAGCCCAGGTAGGGCTCGGTCGAACAGGTGGCCAAGGCGGGCGAGGCGGCAACGGCGCCAGCCAGTGCGGCCAGCGTGCACAACACGCGGGTGGAAAGGTTCTTCATGGCAATTCCTTGGTGGGGGGGGCCGGTGTCAGCGCCGGCGCAGGTGTGACAGGCTCAGCGCGCCCAGTGCCAGCACCGCCAGCGGCAGGCTGCCGGGCAGCGGCACCGGCTGCGGGCCACCGGTGCCCACCACGCTGTCCACAAACAGGAAGGCGTTCAGGTCGGCACCGTAGCTGCCGGCCGCGAACACGCCGCCGCGCTGGCGCTGCAGCGCGTTGAAGCTGGCCGACTGGCCCGGCGCCAGCGTCACCGAGAAGCTGTTGCCGCCGCCCTCCTGCGTGAAGTTGTTGCCCGGGCCGGTGTTGAGCGTGTCGATGCGGTGGTCGGAGAACAGCAGCTCCACGTTGCTCGCGGTCTTCAGGCTGATGTCCGATTGCGCAAACGCATCCGCGCCGCTGGCCGACACCGCGTTGGCGATGCTGGCGTGGAAGGTGATCGTGAAGGTTTCGGTGAGCGAGTTGTTCACCAGGTTCAGCAGGTAGTCGGCAAACAGCGCGTCGCTGGTCATCGCGCTGCCGGCGAAGCTGCCGCCCATGCTGAAGTGCGCGCCGAAGCCATCACCCAGGTCGGTGAGCGTCGCGGCCAGCGGGTTGGCGCTGATGCTGGCGGGGTTGCCGCTGAAGCTGCCGGTGGTGGTGGTGCCGCCCACCACCTTCTTCAGCGTGGCGCTCTGGCTGGCGCCGCCGGTGGTGGCCACCGAGTTGGCGGTGTCGAGCGTCACGCTGCCCGTGATGACCAGGCTGCTGGAGATCGGCGCGGCCTGCGCCACGGCCCCGGTGGCCAGCAGCAGGGCGGCGAGCCAGGCGCGGCCGCTGAAATTGCGTGTCTTGGTGATTCCCTTCATTTATCAGGTTAGATGGCCGCAAGACTAGGCGCCGCAGCCCGGCATCTGAAGTGCACTAGTGAACTCGGCCCGGCCACCGGGCCGCGCACCCCCCCGGTTCGCGGGGGATCGGGCGGCGGGTGCGGCGCGCGCGCATCGGTGCACGCCGCCCGGGCGCCTGAACCACCAAGCCCTGCGCCTGCGCAAGCCCGGGTGTCGCCGCGAGCGGGTACGCTCCAGCCATCGACACAACGCCCCGGCGTGCGATGGAGTGGTCCGTGAACCGACTGCGCAACGCGATCGGCCGCCGCATGCTGTTTCCGGCGCTGCGGCTGGCCCGTGAGCAGATGAAGCTGATCTCCGATCCGCTGCACCTGCGTGAGCTGGCCGCACGGGCCGATGCCATGGGCCGCCCAGCCACCGGGGTGCGCGAGACCCCGGTCACCGCCGGCAGCGCACCGGCCACCTGGCTCGATGTGAAGGGCGCACGCCGCGACCGGGTGCTGCTGTACCTGCACGGCGGCGCCTTCGTCACCGAGACGCCGGTGTTCCACGGCGCGCTGCTCGCGCGCCTGTGCACCGAGGTGCACGCACGCGGGCTGATGCTGCACTACCGCCTGGCACCCGAGCACCGCTACCCGGCGGCGCTGGACGATTGCATCGCCGCCTACCGCTGGCTGCTGGACACCGGCCACACGGCCGAGCAGATCGTCGTGGCGGGCGATTCGGCCGGCGGCAACCTCACGCTCGCGCTGCTGCTGCGCGCTCGAGACGAAGGCCTGCCGCTGCCGGCCGGCGCGGTGGCGCTCTCGCCGGTGACCGACTTCACCTTCAGCGGCGGCTCGGTGCAGCGCAACGACGGCATCGACGACATGTTCGTGGCCGACAAGATGGGCGACCTGCTGCCCGTGTACCTGGACGACCCGCGGCTGCGCACGCACCCGCATGTGTCGCCGGTGTTCGGCGACTACACCGGCATGCCGCCGCTGCTGCTGCTGGTGGGCAGCACCGAGCTGCTGCTGGACGATTCGGTGCGCGTGGCGCACCGCTGGCCGGGCGCGCAGCTCGAGGTGTGGCATGGCATGCCACACGTGTTCCCGGGCTTCGACGTGCTGCCCGAGGCGATTGCGGCCACGCAAGGCATCGGCCGCTTCGCGCGCGAATGCCTGAAGGCGGCGCCATCGGCACAAGGGGCCGATGTCGGCACCACCGCCGGCCAGGCCGCCGCACCGGGCGCCGACATGCACGCCCCCGGCCACCCGCCGGCCCGGGCCCCGACGGCCCCGGCGGCCAGCCTCGCCGCGCGCACCTACCTGGGGCTGGCGGTGGCCAACGCGGCGCTGGCGTTGGGCCTGCTGCTACTGGGCCTGGCCCCGCTGATGCTGGCCAACCCGCTGCTGTGGGCCACCAGCGCGGTGGTGCTGGCCTGCCTGCTGGTGGAGGCACCCGCGGTGGGCCGCAGCGGCCTGGGGCTCAGCCTGGCCGCCTTGCTGCTGGGGCCGGGCACGGCCTTGTCGGTGTTCCTGTACCTGCGGGCGCGCAAGCGCGGCGCCGGCTGAGCGGCCGCACCCTCGCGGCCGGGCGTGCCGATCAGCGGTGGAAGCGGGTCGGGTCCTCGCCGGCCTCGGGCGCAAGGCGCCGGGCCAGGTCCTGCAGCGCTTGCGCGCGCAGGCGCAGGTCCTCGCCCGGATCGGCCTGCGCCGCCGGCTGCGGCAGCGTGGGCGGCGTGCCGTCGTGCGACTTGTGCAGCGGCAGGCAGTGGCGCCAGCCCTCGGCATGGTCGATCTCCAGCTGCAGCGCGCCGGGCGGCCAGTGCAGCGTGTCGAACAGGATCTGCACGCTGCCCTGCACGCAGTGCTGCACCGTGGTGTCGAGCAGCAGGCGGCCATCGGCCTGGCGCACACGCAGCCGCGTGTAGCCCTGCCCGCCCGATGGCGGCAGCCACAGCTGCAGCTGCTGGCAGCCGGGGTAGCGCACGAAGTTCGCGCGCAGCAGCGCCGGCGGCGCACCCGTGCCCACGTTGCAGGCGGCGCCGAGCGTGATGGCGCCCTCGTGCGCGGGGGCGTCGGTGGCGGGTGTCATCAGGCCTCGCCGTCGTCCTGGAACAGCTGTTCCAGGCGGCGCGGGTAGTGGTTGAGGAAGTCCCGCGTCACGACGAAGTGCTCGGTGTCCTCGTAGGCCATCTCGGCCACGCCGGTGCCGTCGAACTGGATGATCTTCGCGTTCGGGTAGGCCAGCAGGATGGGCGAATGGGTCGCGATGATGAACTGCGACGCATCCTCCACCAGCCGGTGGATCGCGCTCAGCGCCGCCAGTTGCCGGCTGGGCGAGAGCGCGGCCTCGGGCTCGTCGAGCAGGTAGATGCCGTTGCCCCGCAGCTTGTGCAGCAGCACGGCCATGAACGATTCGCCGTGCGACTGCCGGTGCAACGAGCGGCCGCCGTAACCGTCGAGGTAGCCGGTTTCGTCCATGTAGGTGGCCACGTTGAAGAAGCTCTCGGCGCGCAGGAAGTAGCCATCGCGCGGCTTGGGCACGCCGCGTGCCAGGCGCAGGCTGTCGTGCAGCGGCGAGACGGATTCGGCGGTGCGGACCTGCACATTGCGCGTGCCGCCCTCGGCGCCGAAGCCCAGCGCCAGGGCCAGGCCTTCCATCACGGTGGATTTGCCGGAGCCGTTCTCGCCGACGAAGAAGGTCACGTTCGGGTGAAAGCTGATGTTGCCCAGCTCGCGCACCGCCGGAATGCTGAACGGGTAGGCCGCGGGGTCGATCTCGGTCTCCGGCCGGAGGCTGGCATGCAGCAGGTAGGGCTTGGTGCGTCGGGGCATGGCCGTGCGTGGTTCAGGCACCGGATGTGGAGGATGACGCTTCGATTCTTGCGCACTGCGCCTGGGCTTGGGCTTGGACAAGCGCGTCTGGCCGAGGGCGGCTGTCGGCCCGTTGCTGTCTTTGGTTGGGTTGCAGAGCAGACGTTCGTTGTGTGGTGCGACAAAGGCGTGGGCCCTCAGCCTGCGGCGCACGGCTCCGGCGGTCGGCCCTGCGGGCCGACTGCCCGGTCTTGGTCGCTTCGGGGGGCGCGCTGTCGGATTTATCTCCGCGCGCTGCGCGCGCTTCGACCAGCGCCAGCGAGTCAGTTTTGGAAGCGTGCCCTGCGGGCCCGCCGCCCCCCGAACCGCCCAAGCCCGGCGCCTGCGAACGCGCGCCGCAGGCCGAGGGCCCACGCCTTTGCGAGACACCGAGGTGGTTCACGTGCCGCGTGCCAAGGCCTTGAGCGAAGGGCCGCACGCCACCACCGCACCGGCAAGCGCCAAGGTCCGCGTGCGCAGCGGGCCGTGGGAGGCGGCGAAGGCTCGCAGGCTTCGGGGCGGCGCGCGCAGCGCGCTTCAACAACTGACTCGCTGGCGCTGGTCGCAGCGCGCGCAGCGCGCGGAGATAAATCCGACAGCGCGCCCCGAAGCCGAGAACCGCAGCGAAGTCAGCCGCAGGCTGACCGCCGGATTCGGCCCGCTGCGCATGCGGACCTTGGCGCTTGCGCGCTCCGCACCTCGAACGTCGGCTTTCAGCAACCGATCCCAAAGGCAGCAAGGGGCCGATAGCAGCCGCCGCCGCGCGTCGTTCATATGAAAAACGACGCACGGTCACGACCCTTGCGGCTTGGGCTCCAGCATGGTCGATGAAAGCTAACCCGCTTTCGACGCGGCATGCGCCCGCGCCTGCGCCTCGTACCAGCCCAGGCACTGCGGGTTGGCCATCGCGTCGCGGTTGACCACCTTGTCGATCGGCTGGCCGAGGAAGAGCTTCTTGATCGGCACCTCCTGCTTTTTGCCCGACAGCGTGCGCGGGATCTCGGGCGCCTGCAGGATGGCGTCGGGCAGGAAGCGCGGCGACAGCGCGCCGCGGATCGCCGCGCGCAGCCGCTCGGTGAGCGCGGCGTCCAGCGTGAGGCCTTCGCGCAGCACCACGAACATCGCCAGCCAGCTCTCGCGGCCCAGGTATTCGAGGTCGATCACCATCGAATCCAGCACCTCGGGCAGCGCTTCCACCGCGGCGTAGATCTCGCTCGTGCCCATGCGCAGGCCGTGGCGGTTGATGGTGGCGTCGCTGCGGCCGTAGATCACGCAGCTGCCGTCGTCGTGCACGGTGAGCCAGTCGCCATGGCGCCAGACGCCGGGGAAGACGTCGAAGTAGCTGGAGAGATAACGCGCATCGCCCTCGTCGCCCCAGAAGTACAGCGGCATCGAGGGCAGCGGATTCGTGCACACCAGCTCGCCCACCTCGCCGATCACCGGCGCGCCGCCTTCGTTCCAGGCCGCCACCGCGCAGCCGAGCTCGCGGCACTGCATGCGCCCGGGCTGTTGCGGCAGCAGGCGGTTGCCGCCCAGGAAGGCGCCGCAGAAATCGGTGCCGCCGGCGATGTTGTTCCACCAGATGTCGGGCGTGCCCAGGGCCGCGAACTGCGCGCTGCCCCAGCGCTGCACCTCTTCGGACAGCGGCGAGCCGGTGGCACCGAGCGCGCGGATGCGCGAGAGGTCGCCGCAGCCCGCGATCTCGAGCCCCGCCTTCATGCAGCCGGCGTAGAAGGCCGCGCCGGCGCCGAACCAGGTGACGCGGTGGCGCGCGGCAAAGCGCCACAGCACGCCCCAGTCGGGCTGGTCTTTCGGGCCGCTGGGGCTGCCGTCGTACAGGCAGATGGTGGCGCCGGCCAGCAGGCCGCCGACCTGGCTGTTCCACATCACCCAGCCGGTGCTGCTGTACCAGTGGTAGCGCTCACCGAAGCTGTTGGGGTGGTAGCTCTTGCCGATGTCGGCCAGCAGGCCGTAGGCGGCGGCCATCAGCAGCACGCCGCCGTGGCCGTGCACCAGCGCCTTGGGCAGGCCGGTGGTGCCGCTGGAATACACGATCCACAGCGGGTGGTCGAAGGGCAGCCACTCGGGCTCGAACGCGGCGGTGGCCGCGTCGTCGCGCGCGGTGGCCGCGTCGAAATCCAGCTCGGCCGGCGGGTGCAGCGCGGCATCGGGCGAGGCCAGCAGCACCAGCAGTTGCACGCTGGGCAGCGCCTCGCGCAGCGCCTGCACCACGCTGCAGCGGTCGATCGACTTGCCGGCGTAGCGCACGCCATCGGTGGCGATCAGCACGCGCGGGCTGATCTGGCGGAAGCGGTCGGTCACCGCCTGCGTACCCATGTCGGGCGAGCACACGCTCCAGATCGCGCCGATGCTCGCGCAGGCCAGGAAGGCGACGATGGTTTCCGGCCGGTTGGGCAGGTAGGCCGCGACCCGGTCGCCGCGCTGCACGCCGCGTTCACGCAGCGTGAGGGCCAGCGAGGCCACCTGGCGCCGCAGCTCGGGCCAGGCCATCTCGCGCACCACGCCGCGCTCGTCCTCGCTGACGATGGCGGGCAGCCCCGCGGCCTGTGCCGGGCCCACGTGGCGCAGCAACCGCTGCGCATAGTTCACCTGCGCGCCGGGGAACCAGCGCGCACCGGGCATGCGGGCTTCGGCCAGCGCGGCGCTGTGAGGCGTGGGGGATTCGAAGCCCTCGTGTTCCCAGACGCTCTGCCAGAAGGCCTCCGGCTCGTCGACCGACCAGCGCCACAGCGCGGGGTAGTCGGCGAACCGCAGGCCGTGCCGCTGCGCGAGCCCCTCGGTGTACAGGCGAACCAGCGGGACGAAGGGGGCGCGGCGGTCGGTGTCGGTCATGGGTGCAGCGTCAGGGGCTGAGGTAGGCGATCCCCGATTCTGCAAGCCCGGTGAGGTTGATGTTCTGCGCGTTCTGCGCCAGCGCGGCCGCGGCCTCGGCCAGCGCCACCGGGGTGAGCTGCCCGCTGTCGAGCACGCCCACCCAGTAGGCCAGGTCGGCCGCCGAAGGCCCCTGGCCCAGCAGGTTGCGGAACAGCAGGTCCACCTCGGCCGCGTGGCTGTAGCCGGGGCCGAGGCGGGCTTCGAGTGCCAGGCCCATCAGCGTGGTGGCGCTGGTGCCGCTGTCCAGGTACTGCAGGCCGATGCCCACGTAGGCCGGCACCGCCACCGCCTCGCGGCCGAACACCGCGCCCAGGATGCGCGCGGCGCTGCCGGCGGCGCCATCCAGGTCGAAGGCCAGGGATTGGTCGCTGAACTTCAGGCGCTCGATCTGCGTGAGGGTGTCGCTGCCCTCGTCGCCCGTGCGGGCGGTGACGCTGGCGCCACGCGCACCCACGGTGTAGCTGGCCCGCGCCAACGCGTACACCGCGGTGTCCAGGCCGGCACCGCCGGTGAGCGTGTCGTTGTTGCCGCCACCGCTGAGGCGGTCGTTGCCGTCCTGGCCCAGCAGGGTGTCGAGGTAGGCGGTGCCGGTGAGCGTGTCGGCGCCCGCACCGCCACTCTGGTAGCCCAGCACGCGCGCGCTGGCCGCGGTGTTCACGCTCTCGCTGCTGCCGTGGCCATCAACATAGCTGACGGCCGCACGCAGCATCAGCCCCACCTGGGCCAGGCCCGGGGTGTAGCTGGCGGTGGTGGCGCCGGCCACTGACGTCCAGGCCTGGCCGTTGCTCGACGATTGCCACTGGTAGCTGAAGCTGCCCAGGCCATCGGCATCGGCCAGCGCGGGCTGGGCGCTGAGCGCGCTGCCCTGGGTGGGCGTGCCCACCAGGGCCACGCTGCCGGTGGGGGCGTCGTTCAGGTTGGCCACCGGCCCCACGCTGGAGGTGCTGGCCACGGTTTCGGCGGTGCCCAGGCCGTCGACATAGCTGGCCACCACGCGCAGGTGGCGCCCCACCTGGGCCTCGGTCAGCACCAGGCTCGCACTGGCGGCGCCGGCGATGTCGGCCCACTGGCCGTTGCTGCCCAGCGCCTGCCAGCGCCAGGCCAGGGTGCCCAGGCCGTCGGCATCGGCCAGCGTGGCGCTGGCGTTGAGCGTCTGCCCCTGCAGCGCGGTGCCCGCGATGGCCAGGCCGCCGGTGGGCGCACGGTTGACCTGCACCACCGCCGCGGTGGGCATCGAGTTCACGGTCTCGGTGCTGCCGTGGCCGTCGACATAACTCACCTGCACCCGCAGCACCTGGCCCACCTGGCCGGCCTCGGGCGTGAAGCTGGGGCCACTGGCCCCGGTGATGTCGATCCAGCTGGCGCCGGACTGCGCCTGCCACCGGTAGGCCAGGCTGCCCAGGCCATCGGCGTCGCTGAGCGCGGCCACCGCGCTGAGCGCCGTGCCGCGCTGCGCGACGCCGTTGATCGACACCGTGCCCACCGGCGGGTCGTTGAGGTTGGCCACCGCCGTGGTGGCGGCGCTGGCGGCCGATTCGGCGTTGCCCAGGCCATCGGTGTAGCTGGCGACCGCACGCACCTGCAGGCCCACCTGGGCCTCGGCCAGCACCAGCGTGCTGGTGGTGGCCCCGGTGATGTCGGTCCAGGCGCTGCCGTCGGGCGAGCTTTGCCAGCGGTAGGCCAGCGTGCCCAGGCCGTCGGCATCGGCCAGCGTGGAGCTCAGCGTCAGCGTCTGCCCCTGCGCCGCGGTGCCGGCCAGCGTGATGCCACCGGTGGGCGCATGGTTGCTGGGCGTGCTGCCCAGCGCCACGATGGTGTCCGAGAAGCGCGCGAACTCCATGCCGGTGAGCGTGTCCTGCCCCTCCGGGCCGTTGATCACCACCCGGTCGACCAGCAGGGTGACGGTGTAGGCGCTGCTCAGCCCGGTGTAGCGTGCGGTGTCCTGCCCCGCGCCGCCAACGATGGTGTCGTTGCCACCGCCGCCCTGCAGCATGTCGTTGCCGCTGCCGCCGGTCAGCGTCTCGGCCGCGCTGGTGCCGATGATGTAGTTTCCCTGCCCGCCCACGCCGAGCGCGCCGCCCAGGCCATCGCCGCCGTACAGGAAGGTGAGCGCGGCGATGTCGTAGGCGTTGTAGGCGCCGTAGGTGCCGCCCACGTGGGTGTACGACATCAGCGTGTTCGCGGTGTTGTCCTGCCCGCTGGGCAGCGTGGTGCCGCCCTCGAACGGGTGCTTGAGCCCCATCGCATGGCCGATCTCGTGCAGCAGCAGTTCATGGCCGCCGTTGCCCAGGGTGGGGTTGGCGGTGGTGCCGGTGAACTCGACGTTGTCGAGGAAGACAAACGCATCGGCCGTGTAGGTGATGATCTGCCCGTTGGAGCTGCTGTAGTTCCAGCTCCAGTGGCAGAAGCCCGAGTTGCTGGCGTTGGTGACGTTGGCCGCGCCGAAGTGCAGGTCGGCACTGGCGGCGTTGGCGGTCAGCGTGAAGGTGATGCCGGTGATCTGCCCCACGTAGTTCATCAGCGCGGTGGTGGCCGCCTGCTGGGCCGCGTTGAACACGCTCACGCCGCCGGTGATCAGGCTGCCGGCCGCCGCCGCCGCGCCATCGACCGAGAAGGTGTAAAACATCTCGGTGCGGGTGGGGGTGAGCCAGTTCCAGCCCGGGCCGTCGTCGAGCAGCGCATCGATGTGCTGCAGTCCGCTGGCAGGCTGGTTGGTGACGTCGGTGATCGTGGCCATGGTGGAGGTCTCCCGCGGAACCGGACGATATTAGCCAGCGGCGCCGCGTGGTGTGTCACCGCTTGCAGCGCCGCCGCCTGCTCCGTGACGCAGGCCCGAAAAAAAGCCGCCAGGGTGACCCTGGCGGCGGCATGGGCAGGCCGGCGCGCGGGCCGGCTGCGGGGTCAATGGGAACCTTCGTGCTGCCGCACTCCGGTTTCGCCCTTGGGGCGGCCCGGCGGGCTCAGGCCGGCTTCGGCGCGTAGCCCAGGATCGCCTTGACCTCGAGGAACTCGTGGAAGGCCAGGTCGCCCCATTCGCGGCCGTTGCCCGATTGCTTGTAGCCACCGAAGGGCGCCATCAGGTCCGGCGCGGCGTTGTTCAGGCCCACCTGGCCGGCGCGCAGCTTCGAGGCCACGGCACGCACGGCCTCGGGGTCGGTGCCCGACACGTAGGCCGCCAGGCCGTAGGGCGTGTCGTTGGCGATGGCCACCGCCTCGTCCACCGTGTCGTAGCCCAGCACCACCAGCACCGGGCCGAAGATCTCCTCGCGCGCCACGGTCATCTGGTTGTTCACATGGCCCAGCACGGTGGGCTTGACGTAGTAGCCCTTGTCCAGCCCGGCGGGCTTGCCCGGGCCGCCGGCCACCAGCGTGGCGCCTTCGGCGATGCCGCGCTCGATCAGGGTCTGGATCTTGTCCCACTGGGCGGCCGAGACCACCGGGCCCATCGCGGCACCGCTGGCCGGGTCGCCCACCGTGGTGGCCTCGGCCGCCTCCTTGGCGATGGCCAGCGCCTCGGCCATGCGGGCGTTGGGCACCAGCATGCGGGTGGGCGCGTTGCACGATTGGCCGGAGTTGTTCATCACCGCGCGCACCCCGCCGGTGACGGCGCGCTTGAAGTCGGCGTCGGGCAGGATGATGTTGGGCGACTTGCCGCCCAGTTCCTGGTGCACGCGCTTGACGGTGGGCGCCGCGTTGCGCGCCACCTCGATGCCCGCGCGGGTGGAGCCGGTGAAGGACACCAGGTCCACCTCGGGGTGGCTGGACAGCGCGGTGCCCACGCCGGGCCCGTCGCCATTGACCAGGTTGAACACGCCCGCGGGCACGCCCGCCGCATCCAGGATCTCGGCGAAGATCTGGGCCGAGAACGGCGCGATCTCGCTGGGCTTGAGCACCATCGTGCAGCCCACCGCGAGCGCCGGGGCCACCTTGCAGGCGATCTGGTTCATCGGCCAGTTCCAGGGCGTGATCAGCGCGCACACGCCGATCGGCTCCTTCACCAGCAGCGTGGTGCCGCGCGGCTCGGAGAACTGGTACTGCTTCAGCACGCCCAGCGCCGTCTGCAGGTGGCCGATGCCCATCGCGGCCTGCGCCTTCTGCGACAACGCGGCGGGCGCGCCCATTTCCTCGGTGATGGCGGCGGCCATGTCGGCGTAGCGCTTCTGGTACTCGGCGATGATGCGTTCGAGCACCGCCACGCGCTCGGCCACGGAGGTCTGCGACCAGCCCGCGAAGGCGGCGCGCGCGGCCTTCACCGCGGCGTCCACGTCGGCGGCCGAGCCCAGCGAGATGTGGCCGGCCACGCCCTCGGTGGCGGGGTTGATAACGTCGATCGTGCGCGGCACCGCCGGATCGACCCAGGCACCGTTGATGTAGAACTTCAGGTAGTCGCGCATGGCGTGTCCTTTGCTGTGACGTTGGCAACGAGGGTGAATCGATCGATTCTAGGCATGCCGGCCCGGGTGTCCGAACGTCACTGTCACCCGCGGCACAAATCGGCTACGGTCACGGGCTGATCAACTGCGCCGGATGCGCCAGCAGGAAGGAGATGACCATGGCCGGAGCCAGCTCGCCGGGGCCCGAAGGGCGCCCCCGCCACCGCGGCAGCCTCGACGACGGGACCAACGCCCGCCTGCTGTCGCCCCAGCCGCCGGCCACCGGCAGCAGCGCGTTCTGGCGCGAGCTCGACTTCATCGGCGCCGGGCTCGAGGGTTTTGCCAAGCTGAACTTCTCGGTGCCGCTGTGCAAGGAGCTGATCCACCACTACTGCCACGCCGACGGCGCCGAGATGGGCCTCACCGCGCTGGGCATGGAACAGTGCAACGCGCTGATCGACTTCGGCAACAGCAAGCGTTCGCCCACCTTCCTGAAGTTCGTGCGCAACATGGGCGAGGAGATCGCCCGCAACGCCGGCAGCGACGAACCGCGCCGCAAGACCGAGGTGCTGTCCAGCGACGTGAGCTTCACGATGCTGGGCGCCTGCAACACCAGTGGCACGCTGGGCGACTTCACCGTCTACGCCTGGGGCAAGCTGCGGGTGTGGAACCCGAACGAGGACGGCAGCGACGCCGACTGGGCCTTCAACGGCAGGATGTGGTGGTACGACCGCTGGGATTTCGACCGCCGCGCCGCCACGGGCGCGGGCGAGCCCGGGCGCACCAGCAAGGGCTCCTGGCGCACCGATGTCGGCAGCCTGCTCAACGGCACGCCCTTCGACATCAAGACCGCCTCGGTGGACGTGCGCCAGGCCCGCGCCGAGGCCAAGGGCAGCAGCCACTACGCCAAGTGGAGCGGCAACCCCGAGGGCAAGCTGCTGCCGGTGGTGGCCGGGCTGCTGTAGCGCGGCCCGGTGCATTCTTGAACCCCGTACACCTCATCTGGCTTCAGTTCGGCATGTGCGTCGCCTTGATCGGCGTGGCGGGCTCGCGCCTGATCCGCTACGGCGACGCCTTGGCTGCCCTGACCGGCCTGTCGCGCGGCTGGATCGGCCTGATCATGGTCGCCACCGTCACCTCGCTGCCTGAACTGGTAACGGGCCTCAGCGCCGTGACCCTGGCCGCCTCGCCCGACATCGCGGTGGGTGATGCCCTGGGCAGCTGCGTGTTCAACCTGGCCGTGTTGGCGCTGGTGGATGTCTTTCATCGCCGCCGCTCGGTTTACGCGGTGGCCAGCCCGGTGCACATCCTGTCGGCCTGGTTCGGCGCCCTGTTGCTGGCAATCGTCGCCCTGGCCTTGCTGCCGGCAGTTCGCAGCGTGCTGCCCGCCGTCGGCCACGTCGGCGCCGTCAGCATCGTGATCGCACTGGCCTACGGAGTGGCGATGCGGGCCATGTACCGAGCCGAGCAGCGAACGCCGCGCATGTCCGAACCCGCCCCCGGCGCCCTGTCCTTCAAGGAGGCGCTCACCGGCTACGCCTTGACGTCGATGGTGATCGTCGGCAGCGGCACCTGGCTGCCGATGATCGGCGTGGAGCTCGCACGCCAGATGGGATGGTCGAACTCGTTCGTCGGCACGCTGTTCGTGGCCTTTGCCACATCCGTGCCGGAGCTGGCCACCACCTGGGCAGCCCTGCGCATCGGCGCGGTCGACATGGCCGTGGCCAACCTGCTGGGCAGCAACCTGTTCGATGTGCTCATCCTGGCCATCGACGACCTGGCCTATGCCAAGGGCAGCCTTCTTGCCCAGGTATCGCCGCTGCATGCGGCATCGGCGCTGAGCGCCTGCCTGATGAGCGGCGCCGTGGCGGTCGCGATGGCGCAGCGGCCTGCGTCGCGCGTGCTCCGCGGGGGCAGCTGGGCCAGCACCGTGCTGCTGGCGCTCTACCTGCTGAATGCCGTGTTCCAGTACCGATACGGACACTGAGCGCCCTGGCGCCCTGGCGCCCGGGCGCTCGCTCACAGCGCCCTGAACGCCAGCACCGCCACCAGCGTGGGCAACAAGGCCGCGACCAGCAGCGCCAGCGGGTGGATCGCGTTGTCGGCGAATTTCTCCTTCAGGATGGCGGCGCCGGCCGGATTGGGGGCATTGGCGATCACGGTCAGCCCGCCGCCGGTGACGGCACCGGCCACCAGCGCCACCTTGAACTCCTGGCTCAGGCCCTCCACCAGTGACCCGAGGTAGGTCAGGGCAGCGTTGTCGGTGATGGCCGTGAGCGCCGTCGCACCGAAGAACACGGCATCGGCATCCATCGCCATCAAGGCCGGCTGCAGCCACCATTGCTGCAGCCCGCCCAGCACCACCAGCCCGGCCAGGAAGAAGGCCACCAGCAGGGCTTCACGCAGGATCAACGGGCTCTGGTGCCGCTGGTAGGCCGTGGCGTAGCCCAGGAAGAACAGGAACACCCCCATGAACACCGAGGGATGGTGGGCGAACACCACCACGGTGGCCAGGAAGGCCAGGTGCACCAGCACCACCGACACCGGCACTGACGAGGCCTCGCCGCCCGCGCGCCGGCCCATGTGACCCAGTTGGTGGCGGAACAGCAGCATCGCCGCACCGGCATTGACGACCACCGCCACGGCCGCCTTCCAGCCGAAGTTGGACAGCATGAACCAGGTGTCCCATTGCCACTTGCCAGCCACCATCAGCACCGGCGGGGCGGCATAGGGCGTCAGCGTCCCGCCAATCGAGATGTTGACGAACAGCACGCCCACGGTGGCGTACTTCAGCCGCGAGGACACCGGCTGCGACAGCAAGGTGTCGCGCAGGATCAACGCAGCCAATGTCATGGCCGCGGGCTCGGTGATGAATGAGCCGAGCATCGGCACGAAGGCCAGGACAAGGAAGTACATCGCCATGCCACGCGGTAACGGCATGAAGCGCGCCAGCAGGCGCACCGTGGCACCGGCGGCCAGCAGGATGGGCCGTGTGCCGGCAATCACCATGATGGCGAACACGAACATGGGTTCGGTGAAGTTGCGCGATTCGAGGTAGGCCGTGGCCTGCTGCTTGCCGCTGACCGAGAACATGAACAGCATCAGCACCATGGCCCAGAAGCCGAACACCACCTCCACCTCGCCCAACAGGTGCCAGATGCCTGCGTGGCGCGGCTGGGTGTGTGCCAGGTGCTCGAAGAACTTGGTCGAGAAGGTGTGCAGCACCGCCAGTGCGAACAGGGCGGTGCCGATGATCTGGATGAGGGTGGGCGTGTTCATCGGTGGAGGTCGTGATCGAGCCGCGAGGCGGCCCGACCTGCGCGTCAACCTGCCGCACCGCTTGCCGCGGTGACAACACCCGATGGCAGTCTAGCGCCTGTTCCCCGGGGCTGGTTGCGCACGGTCGGCCTCGGGCCGCGCGGCGGGGCCCGCAAGCCGGGTTGTCGCAACACCGCCCGGCAGCGCACGGGGGCGCGTGTCGGCCGAATCCGCGGCGGACGCCGCCCGCCTGTCCTGCCAGGCCGACCAGAGCCAGGCTGTGCCCAGCACATCGGCGGCGGCCAGAGCGGCGATCAGGTAGAGGGCGGTGCGTTTCATCCGGGCCGGGCGGGGCAGGCTGGATTTCATGTTTGCACAAATCCACCCGCGCGGCCAAGCGGTGGAACCCCGAAGCCGCGCCAGCCGCTGGCGGCTACCGGCGGGGCGTCAAAGCTGTGCCAGCGGTTTCTTGCCGGCACGGTCGTCGGCATGCAACAGCGCGATCAGCTTGCCCAGGTCGCGATCCAGGCGCCGCAGGGTCTGCGGATCCAGCGCGCCCAGCGCCTCGGGCAACACGCCGGCAAAAGGCCCTGGCGCCCGGCGCAGAACGCGCGTGCCGGCCGGCGTGATGCGCAGTTGGACCACGCGCCGGTCGTGCTCGCTGCGCCCGGCCGTGGCCAGGCCCTGCTCCAGCAAGGTCTTCACCAGGTTGCTCGCGGTGGACTGGTGCACATCCATGGCCGACGCCAGGCTGCTCACGCCGATGCCGGGCTGCGCCTTGAGCACACTCAAGGCCCAGACCTGCGCGCCCCCGATGCCCGCCCGGCGCTCGACCTGCTGGAAGTGCGTCTTGACCGCATTGAAGACGATCCGGAAGCGCCGCAGCACGCTGGTGGCCGGCTCCCCCGCCTGCGGGGACTGAACCAGGGCGGGCTCGATGGGGGGAACCTTTTTCGACATGCCGCGATCATAGGCCGCCAATCGGGCCCGACGCTTCGGGCCGCCGCCGCGCAAAAAAAACGGGTCCCGACCGGGACCCGAAGCACTTTTCCACTGCGGCCGCCCATGGCCTGCACAGGCAGTGGCCGTGCAGCGATTGTATTTGTCACAATGAAACCAGGTGTCCGGGCTTTCCCGGCGCCCCGGGGCCTGCGTGTTCGGCCCGACGGTGCCTGGCAGCGGGCGCGCATCCCGTTCCAGTGAGGGCTGCGCATCTTATAATTGTTCAAATGCAATATTTGTCATCATGGAGTGAAGGCACGCCATGAGCCGAGTGTCCGGCGGCCTGCACCGCGCGCGGTTCCGGCTCGTCGAGGCGGGTCGAACCATGCACGGCGCACTGGCCGAAGGCCTGCGCGCGATGCGCGACATGGAGCCCGAGGCCTGGCGCAACCTGCATGTCGAACTGGCCACCTGGCGGCTGTGGCGAGACCGCGCGGTGGTGATGGTGTTCGCAGCCGCCACCGGCCTGCTGGTGGTGGGCTTCACGCTGCTGGCCGAGGCGGCAAGCCACGGCTTCACGGCCCTGCAGCAAGCCACGCCCCTGGGTCGCTACGTGCCGCTGCTGTGGACGCCCTTGCTGACGGTGGGCCTGCTGTGGTGGACCCGCCGCTTCGCGGTAGGCGCGCTGGGCTCCGGCATTCCGCAGGTGGTGCGGGCGCTGGAGGACGACCTCGACACCGCCGGCCGTTCCGCCCTGGTGTCGATGCGGGTCTCGCTGCACAAGGTTGGCCTGGTCGCCGGTGGCATGTTGGCGGGCCTGTCCATCGGCCGCGAGGGGCCGACGGTGCAGGTGGGTGCCGGCATGATGGTCGAGGCCAGGCGCTGGTTGTCGCGCGGCTCGGGCATCGATGCACACGACTTGATGGTGGCCGGCGCGGCGGCCGGCATTGCTGCGGCGTTCAACACGCCATTGGGCGGCATCGTCTTCGCGCTGGAGCAGTTGTCGCGGCGGCGGAGCGTCTCGCACAGCACACTCGTCGTCGCCGCCATCGTTCTTGCCGGCCTGGTGGCCGTGGCGGTGTTCGGCAATGAAACCTACTTCGGCCGGCTGCGGGTGCAGAGCCTGTCGTGGTCGCTGCTGGTCCCGGGTGTCGCGGTCGCACTGAGCGCCGGCCTGGCAGGCGGCCTGTTCTCCCGCCTGATGATCGTGTCCTCGCAAGGCCTGCCCGATCGCTTCAGCCGCTGGCGACGCGCGGCCCCGCTGCGCTTCGCAGCCGGCTGCGGTCTGGTGGTTGCCGTGATCGGACTGGTGACCCAGCAGGCCACCGCGGGCGCCGGCTATGCACCGACGCGCGCGCTGCTCGAAGGCCAGGCCGAACTGCCCGCCCTGTACTCGCTTCTGAAGTTCTGCGCCACGTGGGTGTCGGCCTGGAGTGGCGTGCCTGCAGGTGTCTTCGCGCCGTCACTGGCCATCGGCGCCAGCATCGGGCACGACGTCGCTCAGTTGGCCGGCGTGGGCCGCGAGGCGGCCATCCCCTTGATCGCGCTGGGCATGGTGGGCTTCCTGGCCGCGGTGACCGGCGGGCCGATCACCGCCTTCATCATCGTGATGGAGATGGTGTCTGGCCATGCGATGGTGCTGAGCCTGATGGCCTGCGCCCTGCTGTCCGGCGGCGTGGCGCGGCTGATCACCCGCCCGATGTATGCCGAACTGGCCGCGCTGCTGTTGCCGGCCCCGGCCGCCGCCGGTCCGCGGCCACTGCCCGCAGGGGAGGTCGATCGCCCATGAACGCGCTGCTGGCGTACCTGATGCAATGGCTGCGGCGCTGGTGGCCGCTGCGCGAGCGGGCGGCACGCCCCGGGCCCACACCGCCGCCACGCCTGGCCGGCGCGGCGGCGCCCGCACTGCCCGCGCCGCTGGTGGCCTGCGCCAGCGTGGTGATCCCGGCGCTGAACGAGGCCAGACGCATCGCCGACGTGGTGCGCTATGTGCTGTCCGATCCGGCCACGGCCGAGGTGATCGTCGTCGACGACAGCTCTATCGACGACACCGCGGCGCTCGCCGCCCGCGCCGGCGCGCAGGTGATCACCAGCACGATGCTGGGCAAGGGTGCCTCGATGCGCGACGGTCTGCTCATCGCCCAGTGCGCGCTGGTGGTCTACCTCGACGGCGATCTGGCCGGCCTGCGCCCGGGCGTGGTCTCCGCGCTGTGCAGACCGCTGGTCGACGACGAGGCCGACTTCGTGAAGGCGCGCTTTGGCCGGGCCGGCGGACGCGTGACCGAGCTGACCGCCAAACCCATGCTCAAGGTGTTCTTCCCCGAGCTGGCACGCTTCGCGCAGCCGCTGGGCGGCATCGTCGCGGGCCGCACGGCCCTGCTCCGGAGCCTGGAGTTCGAAGACGCCTACGGCGTGGACATCGGCCTGCTGATCGACGCCCACCGTGCGGGCGCGCGGCTGGCCGAGGTGGACATCGGATCGCTCGAGCACGACAGCCAACCCCTGCTGGACTTGACGGCGATGGCCAACGAGGTCTCGCGCGTCATCTACGCCCGGGCGCGAGCGGTCGGCCGCCTCCATGTGGAACAGGTGTCGGCGATGTACGAAACGCAACGCCAGGCCACCGCCACCATCGAGTACATCCTGACCCGGCGTCGCCAGCGAACCCGGCTGCTGCTGCTGGACATGGACGGCACCGTGACGCCGGGCCGCTACGTGCAGGCGCTGGCCCATGCCACCCACCTGGAGCGCGCGCTCGCCGGCCTGCTCGACAACGCCAACGTCGATGCGTCCACCCGCAGCGAGCGCATCGCGGCATTGTTCAAGTTCATCCACCGCCGACAGTTCGAGGCCGTGGCTCACGCCATCGAGATCCGGCCCGGCGTGGTGGAGTGCGTGAACCGCATGCGGCGAGCCGGCTTCATGGTGGGCCTGGTCAGCGACAGCTACTTCGTCGCCGCCGAGATCGTGCGCCGGCGCATCTTCGCGGACTTCGCGCTGGCGCACACGCTGCAGTTCGAAGGCGATGTCTGCACCGGCGATCTGCGTATCAACCCAGCCTTCCTGCCCGCGCATCCGCAGCGCGGCCCGGCGCTGTGCAAGAGCCATGTGCTGAGGCGCTTCCGCGACGACGATGCCCAGCCGGCCCTGGCCGAGGTGTGGGCGGTCGGCGACAACCTGAACGACCTGGCGATGCTGCGCGCGGCCGACCGGGCGTTCGTCATCGAGCCCAAGTCGCCGACGCTGGCACGGGATGCCGCTGCCGTGACGCTGGCGCGCTTCCACGACCTGTCGGCGCAGTTGGTCACCGCCGGGGTGCCCGGTTCCACCTGAGGTGACGCCGCTCGACTTCGCCATCCTCGGCGCTTACCTCGCGGGCGTGTTGCTGCTCAGCGCCTGGCTGGCGCGCCGCCAGGCTTCGCCGGAGGACTACTACGTGGGCGGCCGGGCGCTGCCCTGGTGGGCACTGGCGCTCTCGACACTGGCCACGCAATCGTCGGCCAATTCGTTTCTCGGCATCCCGGCCTTCGTCGCCCTGGTGCCAGGCGGCGGCCTGACCTGGCTGCAGTACGAGCTGGCCTTGCCAGCGGCCATGGTGATCGTGATGGTGCTGCTGGTGCCGGTATTGCGCGGCCTCGGCCTGGTCAGCATCTACGAGTACCTGGAACAGCGCTTTGACCGGCCCACGCGCCTGCTGCTCAGCGCCGTGTTCCTGGCCTCGCGCGGCCTTGCAACCGGCGTGGCGCTCTATGCCGCGGCCGTGGTGGTGCGGGTGTGTACCGGCTTGCCGCTGGGTTGGAGCATTGCGCTGATGGCCGGCGCGACCGTCGCGTACGACATGCTTGGCGGCATGGTGGCCGTGGTCTGGACCGACGTGCTCCAGATGGTGATGATGCTGGCGGGCCTGGTGGTCTGCATCGCCTTCGCGGTGAACGCGGCCGGTGGCTGGGCACCGCTGCTGTCTGCCATCGACCCGCACCGCATGCACGCCATCGACCCGGCCCACGGCCTGGGGGACGGCGCCACAGCGCCGATGTGGGGCTTTGTCGTGGGCGGGCTGGCGCTCTATGTGGCGTACTACGGGGTGGACCAGACCCAGGTCCAGCGCCAGCTCAGCGCGGTGAACGTGCAGCAGGCCCAGTGGGTGCTGGTGGCCAATGCGCTCGCGCGATTCCCGCTCACGCTGCTGTATGCCGGGTTGGGCCTGGCGCTGAGCGCGGTGTACGCACGCAGCCCGGCGCTGCAGGCCGCCGTTCCCGCCGGCCACTGGGACTACCTTGTGCCGCGGTTCGCAGAGATGTTCCTGCCCTCGGGGCTGCGCGGCTTGTTGGTGGCGGCCGTGCTTGCCGCAGCGATGTCGAGCCTGGATTCGGCGTTGAACAGCCTCTCGGCAGCGACGATGCGCGATTTTGTCGAAGCCCGCATTGCCGCCCCACGGCGGCTGCGGGTGGCGCGGCTGGTCACCATGGCCTGGGGCGCCGTCATCACCGCGGTCGCGCTGCAGGCCGGCAGCTTTGCCAGCAATGTGATCGAGGGCATCAACCGGGTCGGCGCGTTGTTCTATGGCCCGCTGCTGGCCGCGTTCCTGTGCGGCATCCTCGACCGCCGCGCCACGGGCACCGCGGTGCGTGCCGGCGTGGCCGCCGGCCTCGCGTGCAACCTCGCATTGCTGCTGCTGTGGGGCCCGCGCGTGTTCTGGATGTGGTGGAACGTCACCGGCCTGTGCGCCGCGGCCGGGGTGTGCTGGATCCTTTCGCGGCTTACGCCTTCGGCGGCGACCCCGCGCGCGCAGAAGGCGACGCTCACCCGCCGCACGGTGCTCGAGGCCATGCGTCGCCAACGGGCCTGGGTGATCGTCCTGCTGCTGTACTCGCTGCTCATGCTGGTGGCGCTGCTGGCACTCGGCATCAAACCAGACCCGACGCAGGGGGCGGCTTGAGCGCTGGCCGGCCCCCGTGCCACCGGGCCGTCGCCCCCTCCTGCCCGCAACCCGCGCTACCAGGGCGGCTGCACGCTGAACGGCAGGCGCGTGCGGTCCGCCTCGCGCTGCGGCGGCGCCACCTGCAGCAGCGCGCTGTCGGCCTTGCTGCTGGCGGTGGCGCGCAGCGTCTGCCCGGTGAAGGCCTTCAGCACCAGCTCCCAGGCCTGCACCTCGCGCGAGAGCTCGCCGCTGTAGCGGGTGCCCAACTCCAGCGCCTCGGCCTCGGGCGGCGCGGTGGCGGGCGCGCCCTCGCGCCGCACCGGGCGGTCGCTGAGCTTGGGCGTGGTGGAGGCCGGGTGGTAGCGGATGTCGAAGCTCACCTGCCGCGCACGCTGGGGCGACTGCTGCTTGTACACCACGCAAAAGCCGTTGGGCTGCGGCGCCACCGCGGCGGTCCAGGCCCCGGCGGGATCGTCGACCGCGCTGTCGCTGAAGTTTACCGGCTCCAGCGGCTTGGCGCCGGCCGGCACCTCGTTGCACACGTTCTGGTCGCGCACGCAGCCCGGGCTGCCGCAGCCGGGCACCGGCTGCGGCCGGCCTCTTGCAAACAGCACCTGGCTCTCGTCCACCGAGGTGGCGCTGGTGCTCTCCTTCAGCGTGAAGGTAAAGGGCTTCTTCGGAAACAGCTCCAGCGCAAAGGGCTGGGCCACGGCGCGCGAGTTCGATTGCCAGAACTTCCACGAGCCCACCGGCATCACGCCCACCAGTTCCAGCGGCAGGTGCACCAGCGTGCGCTCGCTGAAGCTGTCGGCCAGCGCGGCGGCCGGAATCGTCACCTGCACGCTGCCGGGCGGTGAAACGCTCAGCCAGCCCGCGGGCACCGGCTGGCCGGCGATCGTGAGCGTGAACCCGGTGGCGCCCAGCGCCGGCAGGTTGCTCTCCAGCCGCAGGCGGTAGCTGCCGCTGGCCCGGTAGTACTGGCTGGCCCCTTCCACCCGCCTGAGCACCGGGGTGTTCGGCGACAGGGACAGCCTGGCGAGGCTGGGCGCCATGTCCAGCACCACGGGCTGCTCGATGCGCCCGCGGTCGGCCGCCGGCACCGGCTGCGATTGCAGCGCGCGGTCGATCTCGCGCAGCAGCGCCTGCTGCGGGGCGGGCAGCTTGTCCCAGCGCTCTTCGGTGGCGTCACGCAGTTCCAGCCGCGCGGTGGCGATCAGCACCTGCAGTTCACGCACCGACTTGCTGGCCACCAGCGAGGGCTCGGCCAGCGCCTTGGCCGCCACGGCGCTGGCCCGGGCGCTGAACTTCTCGAGCACGAAGCCGGTGGGAAACCCCGGCTCGGCCACCGACAAGGCCTGCGCACCGGCCCAGGCCGGCAGCACCAGCCAGGCGGTGGCCAGCAACAGGGCCGGCGCACGCCGCCGGCAACCGCCGGCCGCACGCGGGCGCGGGGGGAACACAGAGGGGCTGGTACGGGTCATCGTCGCCATGGGTGTGCCGCAGGCCCGGCCGCCGCAGGCCGGTGCGGCATGCACTGTAGCGGCGCACCTGCCGGCGCGGGTGGGCACTTCGCACGGGCGCGGCCGGTGGCACGCGGGGCGCCGGCGCCGGCACCGGGGCAGGCCGTGTCGCCCGGACGGCTGGGCGGGTACTCGAAGGCGCTACTGCTCGAGCTCGCCCGCTTCGTGCAGGAGGTGCAGCCCGAGGCGCTGTGGCAGGTGGCCGGCCTGCTGGCCGATGCGCCCTGGGCCTTGCCGGCGTTCAGCCTGGCCGCGCTGGTGCTGCTGCGGCGCAGCCTGTCGCCGGTGCTGCGGCTGGACACGGCCCCCACCCGCCGGCCGCGCCCACGGGGGCAGCGCCCGCGGCCTGACCGGCGCCCGGCCCTTCAGGCCGCGGCCGTCAGCAGGAAGTGGCCCCGGGCCACCGTGATCGGCTGGGCCGGATCGCTCTGCCAGCAACGCACCTGCACCAGCGCCACGCGGGCGCCCAGCCGCATCACCTCGCAGGAGGCGAAGCTGTCCTCGGGGCGGCCCGAGCGCAGGTAGTCGATCGAGAAGTCGATGCACTTCGGGAACTTGGCGCCGCGCATGCTGCGGATCAGGTGCAGCGTGGCCGCCGTCTCGGCAAAGCCGGCCACCACGCCACCGTGCAGCGCCGGCAGCATCGGGTTGCCGATCAGCCGGTCCTGGAAGGGCAGGCGGAACAGCGCCGCGCCCTCGCCCTCCGGCGTGGCACGGATGCCCAGGTACTCGACATACGGGATCTCGATGCCCGCGAGCACCGGCTCGTCGGCCGCGGGCGGCTGCCAGCGGCCACCCCCCGCCCCCGCGGCCGCGCCGCCGGCCGGCGGCTCGCGCGGCGGGCGCGGCGCGCCGGGGGTGGAGATCATGAACGCGGCCTGCGCCATGGCCACCGGCTCGTCGGCCCGCGCCTGCCACACCTCGGCCCGCACGAAGGCCACGTTGCGTGTCTTGCGGAAGCAGTGCGCATCGCAGTGCAGCGGCTGCCCCGGGGCGGCGCTGCGCAGGTAGTCCATGCGCAGATCCAGCGTTGCGATCGGCACCCGCTCGGTCATCGTCGAGGCCACCGCCAGCCCGCAGGCCGAATCGGCCAGCACGATGGACGGCCCCGCATGCAGCAGGCCACGCACCGGATCACCCAGCCACTGCGGCCGGTCGGGCAGGCTCATCGAGGCCCTGGCGGTGTCGATCGTGGTGATCTGCAGTCCGGCGTCGCGCATGTGCGGCGCCCGGGTGGTGAATTCGCGCAGCAGCTCTTCGTGGACGGGGTTCATCGGCGCGATGGTAGCCGCGCGGCCTGGCGCGGCCGGCCGGCGGCGCGGTGCGGGCCGGCGGCCGGGCCGCCCTCCAGCGCCTGCAGCACCGCCTGCGTGCCGCCCCCGAGCCAGGCGCCCTTGCGCAGCACCCGCACCACCGGCACGCTGGCGTCCAGGTCGTCCACCTCGATCAGCGCGAGCTGCCGCTGCGCCAGTTCCTCCTGCACCGCGCCGGCCTGCAGCAGCGCAAGGCCGAAGCCGGCCTCGACCAGGCGCTTCTGCGCGGTGAGGCTGTCGATCGCCACCCAATCGGGCTGGTCCACCCCCCGGGTGAGGAACTGCGCCAGCACAGTGGCGGCAAAGGCTTCGCCGCGCTGCTCGGTCACCGGGAATGCCAGCCAGCGCTCGCCGGCCAGCCGCGCCAGCGACGGCACGCGCTTGCCCGCCAGCGCGTGCGTGGCCGCGCACACCACCACCAGCCGTTCCTGCTGCAGCACGCGGCAGTCCAGGTCCGGCGAGCGGTCTTCGAAGTAGCGCAGGCCAATGCTGGCCTCGCCGGCACGCACCTTGGCGCTCACTTCGGCGCTGGTGGCCGTTTCCAGCCGCACATCCAGCCCGGGCAGGCGTGCGTGCACCCGCCGCAGCGCCTGTGTCAGCGCGGTGCCGGCCAGCGTGCCCACCACCACCAGGCGCACGCTGCCCAGCGCGCCGGTGCGCACGCCGGCCAGCGCGGTGCTGGCATCCCCCAGCGCTGCGGCCACGCGCTCGGCGTGCGGCAGCAGCGCGGCGCCGGCTTCGCTGAGCACCAGGGCGCGGCCGATGCGCTCGAACAGGCGCAGGCCCAGCTCCTGCTCCAGCAGCGCGAGCCGCCGGCTGATGGCCGACTGCGTGCGCGACAGGGCCTGCGCCGCCGCGGACACGCCGCCTTGCCGGTGCACCGTCAGAAAGGTTCGCAGGGCTTCTGAATCCATGGGGTTCCTTCCATGCGCAGAACTGATCGATTGCATTCAGATTATGAGTTTGACGCGCGATCGACGGTGCCGGAGCATGGCCCCTTCATCGACCCCCGGGAGCCGCCCCCCATGACCCACCCCCACCTGCCCGACCCCGGCCACGCCTTCCTGGCGCTGCACCGCGCCGCGCGCGGCTTCGTGATGCCCAACGCCTGGGATGCCGGCAGCGCCGTGCTGCTGGCCAGCGAGGGCTTCGCCGCGCTCGGCAGCACCAGCGCCGGCATTGCCTTCTCGCTGGGCAAGCCGGACTACAACGTGCGCGACAGCGCGCTGGCCGTCCCGCGCGACGAGATGCTGGCGGCCATCGCCCGCATCGCGGCGGCCGTGGCCGTGCCGGTGAATGCCGACCTCGAAAGCGGCTACGGCGACACGCCCGAGCAGGTGGCCGACACGGTGCGCCGTGCCATCGCCGCCGGCGCGGCGGGCTGCAACCTGGAAGACGTGGACACCCGCAATGGCCACCTGTTCGACCTGGACACGGCGGCCGAGCGCATCGCCGCCGCGCGCGCGGCCATCGCCGCCTCGGGCCGCGGCTTCGTGCTGACGGCCCGCACCGATGTGTTCCAGCACGGCGGTGCCGATGCGCTGCGGCAGGCCATCACACGCGGCCGGCGCTACCTGGCAGCGGGCGCCGACTGCGTGTTCCCGCCCGGTGTGGCCGATGTCGAGCGCGCCCGCGTGCTGGTGCAGGAGATCGCCGGCCCGATCAACCTGGTGGTGGGGCTGGGCGAATCCAGCTCGAATGCGCACGCGCTGATCGAGGCCGGTGTGCAGCGGGTGAGCGTGGGCGGCTCGATCGCACGCTCGGCGCTGGGCCTGGTGCGGCGCGCGGCGCGTGAACTGCGCGAACACGGCAGCGTGGGCTATGCCCGCGAGCAGATCCCGCAGGCCGAACTGAACGCGCTGTACGAACGCAGCCGCGCCGGACGGGGGTGAACCCGGGCGAGCGGCCCCTCAGGCAGCGGCCGGGTCCCGCAGCCCGGCGACGAAGCGCTCGGTGAGCACGGCCAGTTCGCGGTAAAAGGCCGTCTGCGCGCCACTGTGCATGGCCTGGGTGAACGGGCCCACCCAGGCCCCCAGGTGTTCGGCCAGGAAGCGCTGCATCAGGGCGCGCACCGCGGCCGCGGCCTGGGCGTCGCCGGCGCGCTCGGCCTGGTGCTGCTGGAACAGCAGCAGGTACAGGAACTCGAGTTCCACCGCCACATGATCCGGCAGCTCGTGAAAGCCCTCGTCGAGTTCGAGGCCGCCCTGCTCGTACAGGGCCAGCACTGCCATCGTCTCGCCCTGCATCAGCGTGGCCTCGCCGGTTTGCCAGCACGAGCCATAGGGCCGGGCCAGGGCCTGCACCGGCCCGAGGAACAGGCGGGTGTAGTCCACCAGCAGGGTCTGCGGGTCGTCGGCCACGAAGGCCTCGCCCAGGCGGCAGGCCGGGTCGGCCAGGGCGGGATCATGGCGCAGGGCCGCCGCGTGCAGCGATTCGAACAGGCGTTCCTCGGCAAACGCGGCCTCCGGCTCGTAGAAGCAGGCTGCCAGGTAGCGGCACATGTCCTCTTGGGCCTGGGCCCGCGCTGGGTCGAACTCGGGCATCGCCCCTCCGGTAAAAAAGGCCAGGGCCGGCAAGCCGGCCCTTCAACGGCCCTGCCGCTCGCCGTTCAGGTGCGTGCCGCGTACTTGCCAATGTAGTGGACGTTGGGCTTGGTGCCGGCTTCTTCCTTCAGGCGGAAGGACTTCTCCTTCTTCAGCACCTGGGAGATCTTGCTGTTCGGGTCTTCCTGGTCGCCGAAGATGCGCGCCTGCGAGGGGCACACCTCCACGCAGGCCGGTTGCAGGCCGTTGGTGACACGGTGGTAGCAGAAGGTGCACTTCTCGACCACGTCGTCGCTGCGCACCGGCTGCGTCTCGCCGCCCTGCCATTGCGTCATCGCCGGCAGGCGCACACCGGCCTTGGCGGCGGTCTCCGCGCCCGAGGCCGTGCAGCCCGGGATGGCCGCGGTCTTGTCGGTCCAGAAGGGCTGCGGGTCCTCGTCCATCGGGTTCAGGCTGATCACGCTGTAGGTCTGGCCATCGAGGCTGGCGTCGTCGAGCTTCTCGTGGCTGTAGGGGCACTTCTTCTGGCAATCGCCGCAGCCCACGCACAGCTCGGGGTCGTGCAGCGTGATGCCTTCCGGCGTCTTGAACAGCGCCTTGTAGGGCTTGCCCGGGCCGGCCTTGGTCGGGTTGCCGGGGCACACCTTGATGCAGGGGGCATCGCTGCAGTGGTTGCACAGCACCGGCATCACCATGTGGGTGACGTTCGGGAAGGTGCCCTCGGTTTGCATCACGAAATCGGCCCAGTTGAAGCTCTGGCCGTGGCCCCGCGTGCGGGTGTTGTTCTCGGTCTTGCAGGCAAAGGCGCAGGCGCCGCAGCCCACACACCGCGCAAGGTCGATGACCATTCCAAGTCTTGTCATGTTCTGCTCCTGTGGCGGGTGGGGTGGACCTCAGACCTTCTGGATGCGCACGCCGGTGAAGCCACCGTTGCGCGCGGTGGAGCCACTCAGGCGGTCGTAGTCGTCGACGAGGATCTCGTTGTTGTTGCCGCCCAGTGGCAGCGCCTTGGCGTAATCCTTCGCGGCCACGCGGCCGTAGGCCCAGTGGCCCTGGCCATAGCACTTGGCCACGGTGCCGGGGCGCACCCCCTCCCACAACTTGAGCCGGGTCACGATGGCGCCGGCCGGCGAGCTGATGCGCACCGTGTCGCCGCTCTTGAGGCCGAGCTTCTCGCCGTCGCGCGGGTTCATCTTCAGCACGTCGCCCCAGGAGACGTCACCCGGATCGACCTTCTTGAACTCCTGGTACCAGGTGAGGTTGGCCGAGCGGCCTTCGCGGTTCAGGCGCGACTTGTAGTCAATGAAGGCGAACGGATAGTCCTGCACGCTGCCATGGCGCTTGGGCGCCTCGTGGTGCGGCACGAAGGCCAGCTCGCCCCGCGCCAGGTAACCGCTGACGCCGAGGATGTCGTCCACCGTGGTCTCGTGCTTCTTGGCGTGTTCTTCGAGGCCCTTCTTCAGCGTCTCGCTGAAGAACTCGAACTTCTTGGTGGCGGTGGCGAACTTGCCACCCCAGCCCTTCTTCAGCGTGTACTTCGCGCCGCTGAACATGCCGCGCTGGCGGAACTCGGACCAGCTGGCCACCGGCGCGTCGCCCTTGAGCGGCTCCTTGGCCTTCCAGATCGGGGCGCTGGTCATCTTGGTGGCGATCTCGGAGAACTCGATCGCACTGGTGGGCGCCTTGCCGGTTTCGGGGTCCTTGAACTCCTTCGAGAAGTAGTCGAACAGGTTCGCAAAGCCCTTGGCCTTGAGCTTCTCGGCCAGCAGCCACATCACCTCGGTCTCTTCCTGCTTCACGTCCCACAGGCGCTTGACGGCGGCCTGCTGGATCGACGCGTAGGCATGGCCGTTGCCCATGTTGGTGACGATGGACCAGCCCTCGGCCGAGTTGAAGGTGGAGGGCAGCACGATGTCGGCGAACTGCGTCATCTCGGACGGGCTGGTCACCAGGTGCACGAAGAAGGGCACCTGGGCCATCGCCTTGTCCCAGCGGTCGGCGCCGGTGCAGGAGAAGTTGAAGTTGGCCCAGGAGGCCATCATCACCTTCACCGCGCCGGGGTCCTTCAGCATGCCGTTGGCCACGTTGTTGGTGACCACGCCGCTGCCGGGCCGGGCGTTCATCATCGCCGGCATGTCCTTGGCGCCACGGCCGTCGAGCTTCTTGCCCTTGGCACCGGTCTTGGCCACCTCGTCCACGTAGGCGTCGGACTTCGGGAAGGCCGCCAGCGGCGGGCCGCTGGGGCTTTGCCAGACACCGCCCTCGACATCGATCGAGCCCAGCAACCCGTTGAGCGCGTGCACCGCCATCGCGGCATAGGTGCCGCGCGGGTTCATCGCGACGCCCGGGCCCATCCAGACCACGGTCTTGGGCGCGGCCTTGCCCATGGCCCGCGCCACACGCACGATCTGCGCGGCCGGGATCAGCGTTTCCTTCTCGGCCCAGGCCGGCGTGCGGTCCTTCAGCTCCAGGTTCCACCACTTCACCAGGCCGTGGGTCTCCTTCTCGGCGAAGGCGGTTTCGTCCACCGCCCGGCCGGCCACAAACTGGTTCTTGCCGTCCTTGAAATCGCCGACGAACTCGCGGCTCCACAGCCCTTCGGTCAGCAGCACGTGGGCAATGGCACCGGCCAGCGCCCCATCGGTGCCGGGGTTCACCGGCAACCACTCGTGGGCCTTGGCCGCCACGTTGGACAGGCGCGGATCGATGGCGACCACGGTGCCGCGCGCCACGATCTCGTGGAAGCGGTGGATGGTGTTGGGCACCATGCGGTTGGAGGCCAGCGGGTCGGTGCCCCACAGCACCAGGCAGTTGGTCTTCTCGAGGTCGTAGTCGCGGTAGCCGAAGAAGCCCTGGGTCAGGCCCGGGCCCATCTTCTCGGCCTCGGCGCAGATGGCGCTGTGCGAGAAGTAGTTCGGCGTGCCGAACACCTTCGGCAGCGCACCGTACATCAGCTCGGTCGAGGTGGGCGAGTAGCGGCCCCGCATGTAGACGAACTTCTGCGGCTCGCCGGCGCGGCGCAGCTCGATCATCTTCTCGGCCACGGTGTCGATCGCCTCGTCCCAGGTGATCGGCACGAACTTCGGGTCGATGCCGCGGCCCTTGGCCGGGTTGGTGCGCTTCATCGGCACCTTCACGCGGTCGGGGTCGTACATCTGCTGCGGGATCATGTGGCCACGCGGGCACACGTAGCCGTGGTTGGTCTTGCTCAGCGGGTTGCCACGCACGCGCACCGCGCGGCCCTGCTGCACGAAGATCTGGATCGCGCACCACTGCGTGCAGCCCTGGCAGGTGCTGGCCACCCACTCGCCCTGCGCGGGCTTGCTGGGCCGCGCGGCGCGGGGCACGAAGGCGCTGGTCAGGGGCGCGGGGGTGCTGGCGCAGCCCGCCATCCAGCCGCTGGCAGACGCTGCCGTCGCGCCCGATGCCACGATGAACGTTCTTCTTGTGAGCCTCATGAACCGCTCCTGTGTGAAAACGCTGTTCCCGGACAGGGCCGACTGTGCCGCGCACCGCGACGACGGTGTTGACCTGCCTCATGAGCGGCCAAGCACAGGGGCGATGCCTGAGCGGCACACTCGGGCATTCGCTCGGGCGCGCGGACGTTCAGGCCCGCAGCCACTGGGTGACCTCGGCCACCGTCGGGATGCGGCCGCTGGCAACCAGCTTCTCGTTCACCACCAGGCCGGGGGTGGACAGCAGCTCGTAGGCCAGGATGTCCTTCATGTCGCTGACCTTGATGAACTCGGCCTGCACGCCGGCGGTGCCGGCGGCCTCGCGTGCGACGGCTTCCAGCTTGCGGCAGTTGGCGCAACCTGGGCCCAGTATCTTGATCGTTAGCATCGGTCTGACTCCTGCAACAGGTGGGGCAGCTCACACGCCGGCGGCGGCGTGCTGGCGGCGGCCCAGCCGCGCTGCCACCACGGCCAGGGCCGACAAGCCCGCGGCCAGCGCCAGCCCCAGCGGCGCCCAGCCCGCCCCATCGACCCAGGCCCCGAACAGCGCGCCGGCGCAGATGCTGAACAAGGCCACCCAGCCCACATAGGCGGCTGTCTTGGCGCGGCCGATCACGGCGGCCACCATCAGCATGCTCTGCAGGCTGAGCTCGGGGTCGGCCATCAGGTAGGCGAGCAGGGGGCCGGGGTGCATGCCCAGGTCAAGGAACATGCGCGCCACCGGCACTTCCACCAGCGTGGGGAAGTACATGAAGACGCCGAAACCCACCGCCACCGCATTGGCGCGCAGCGTGTTGGCACCGGCCAGCGATTCGATCCACTCCGGCCGGATGAGCTGGCGCACCATGCCCACGACGAACACGCCCACGACCAGCAGCCCGAAGATCTGCTTGACGAAGCGCCAGGCCTCCCACAGCCAGGCACGCCAGTCGTCGCCCGGCAACTGGCGCGCGAAGTGCACCACCGCGGCGAGCGCGGCCGCCACCGCGAGCAGGCGCCCCGTCAGGCCAATCTGCAGCCCGTGCGCGGCCGGCGTCAGGCGCAGCGCGGCCACCAGCAGCGTGGCGGCGCTGAGGCCCAGCGCCACCCAGGTCCAGCGGTTCGCGCCTTCGACGATGTTCTCCAGCCCCCGCCAGGCGGTGGCGGCGATCAGCAGCAGCAGCACGATCAGCACCGAGCCCTGCACGCTGACGCCCTCTTCGCCCTGCGCGGCGTTGAACGGCACCCAGCGCAGCAGCGTGGCCTGCCAGGCCTGGGCGCCGGGCAGCGGCAGTTCCACCGTGGCCAGCGTGGCCGTCAGCGGCCACAGCTTCACGGTGCCCGCGAGCAGCAGTGCCAGCAGCGCGAGCAGCACCCCGAGCGCGGCAGGCGCCACGCGGGCCTGCTGGGCAAACGGGTCTTCGGTCTGCGCGTCGTGCAGCGCATCGTCGCGCCAGAACAGCAGCGCCATCAGCAGCCCGATGCCGATGCCGAACAGCAGGCACAGCAGCAGCCGCGCCACCGCGAAGCGCGGGCCCAGCACGCCACCGGTGTAGGCCAGCGCCATGATGTTGCCGGCCGGGGCGAAAAACAGGAAGGTGATGGCCGGGCCGATGCCGGCGCCCTTCTTGTAGATGCCCGCGAACAGCGGCACGATGGTGCAGGAACACACCGCCAGCAGCGAGCCGGCGGCCGCGGCGGCGGGGTAGGCCACCCGTGCGGGCGTGGTGCGGCCCAGCCAGCGCGTGATGCTGGCCTTGGGGATGAGCGCGGCCATGGCACCGGCCATGAAGAACGCCGGCACCAGGCACAGCAGCACGTGCGCGGCCAGGTAGGCCGCCAGGCTGCCCGCGCCACCCCGCAACAGCATCAGCGTGACATCCATCGGGACCCCCGCTTGTGAGCCCGGACCATGCTAGGCCGCTGGTGCGGCAGCGCCTTGACCCCGGTCACGGGCCGGACAGGCCGCGCTGTGTCACCCGCAGGACGGCGCGGCGACCGCGCGCCCTCCACAATGCGCCCCTCGACATGGCCCGCGGCGCGGCTGCGGCATGTGTTCCCGCATTGGAGACAGGACATGACCGGACGACTCGAAGGCAAGGTAGCGATCATCACCGGCGCCGGCTCGGGCATCGGCCGCGCCGCGGCGCTGCTGTTCGCCAGCGAAGGCGCGCGCCTGGTGCTGGGCGACAAGACCGCGGCCGTGAACGACACCCAGGCCGCCGTGGCCGCCGCCGGCGGCCAGGCCGTGGCGCTGCAGATCGACGCCGGCGTCGAGGCCGATGTGCAGAAGCTGGTGGCCACCGCGATCGAGCAATACGGCCAGCTCGACGTGGCCTTCGCCAACGCCGGCATCGGCGGCGGCATGGCCGGCATCTTCGAGGCCACGCCGGAGCTGTGGAGCGAGGTGCTGCGCGTGAACCTGATCGGCCCGTTCCTGATGATCAAGCACGCCGGCAAGCACATGGCCGATGCGGGCAAGGGTGGCGCCATCATCTGCACCGCCTCGGTGGCGGGCCTGCGCTCGGGCGCGGGCGGGCCGGCGTACTCGGCCTCCAAGGCCGGCGTGATCAACCTGGTCACGGTGGCCGCGCAGCAGCTGAGCGAAACCAATGTGCGCGTCAACGCGCTGTGCCCCGGCCTCACCGAGACCGGCATGACCAAGCCCACCTTCGATTACGCGCAGGCCAAGGGCGTGACCCACAAGCTGGGCCGCCTGAACCCGCTGCGCCGCGCCGCGCAGCCGGACGAGCTGGCGCAGGTGGCGCTGTTCCTGGCCTCCGAGCAATCGAGCTACGTCAACGGCCAGGCCATCGTGGTGGATGGCGGCCTGTCCACCTCGCACCCGGTCACGCGGCAGGTCACGGGGCAGACGGCGGTCTGAGGTCGGCCTTCTCGCGCAGCTCGGCCACCACCTCGGGGTTCACCAGCGCGCTCAGGTCACCGGCCTCGCCGCCGGTGCACACCGCGCGCACCACGCGGCGCATGATCTTCATGTTGCGGGTGCGCGGCAGGTCGGACACGCAGATCACGCGCGCCGGCCGGAACGGCGCGCCCAGGCCCTGCACCACCGCCTGCGCGATCTGCGAGCGCAGCGCCGCGCTGTCGTGCAGGCCGGGCTTCAGCGCGCACACCACCACCAGCGCCGAGCCCTTCACCGCATCGGGCACCGCCACCGCGGCGGCCTCGGCCAGCCAGCCGGTGGCCAGCAGCAGCGATTCGATCTCGGCCGGGCCGGTGCGCTTGCCGGCGATCTTCATCGTGTCGTCGGAGCGGCCGTGGATGTACCACTGGCCGTCGGCGTCGCGGCTGGCAAAGTCGCCGTGGTGCCACAGGTTCGGCCAGGTGCTCCAGTAGGTCTGCAGGTAGCGCGCCTCGTCGCGCCACAGCCCGCGCGTCAGGCCGATGCTGGGCCGGCGCATCACCAGCTCGCCCACGGTGCCGGGCGCGGTGCTGCGGGCCGCGTCGTCCACCACGTCGGCGCCGGCCCCGGGCAGCGCGCAGTTGAAGCCGCAGGGTTTCAGCGGCTCGAGCACGGTGGTGCCGATGATGCTGATCATCTCGGTGCCACCGGAGAAATTGAGGATCGGCAGCCGGCCACCACCGGCCTGGCGGAAGTGCCACCACCAGGCCTCGGTCGTCCAGGCCTCGCCGGCCGAGATCAACATGCGCAGGCTCGAAAGGTCGTGCGTGCGCGAAGGCTCGCTGCCCTGGGCCATGAAGCTGCGCACCGTGGTGGGCGCCACGCCGAGGTAGCTGACGCGCTGCTGCTGCACCACGCGCCACATGCGGTCGGCATCCGGATGGTTGGGCGCACCCTCCACCAGCACCAGCGTGGCGCCGATCAGCGGGGTGCCGAACACGATCAGCGGGCCGATGATCCAGCCCATGTCGCTGATCCAGAACACGCGGTCTTCGGGCTGGCAGTCCAGCATCAGCCACAGGTCGAGCACCAGCTTGGCGGTGAAGCCGATGTGCGAATGCACCACGCCCTTGGGCGCGCCGGTGGTGCCGGAGGTGAACACCAGCAGGTAGGGCGCCTCGGCGTCCATCTCTTCGGTGGGCGCGGTGTCGGGCTGGGCCTCGCACAGCGTGTGCCACCAATGGTCGCGGCCGGGCTGCCAGGCCACCGGCTTGGCGGCATGCCGCAGCACCACCACATGCTGCACGCCGGGCGACTGTGCCAGCGCCTCGTCCACCACCGCCTTGGCGCTGACCCACTTGCCCCGGCGCAGGCTGGCGTCCACCGTGATCACCGCCTTCGCCTCGCCGATGGCCAGGCGCGTGGCCACCGCGTCGGCACCGAAGCCCGAGAACAAGGGCATCAGCACCGCGCCGATCTTGGCCACCGCGAGCATCGCCACCATGGCCTCGGGCAGGTTGGGCAGGTAGGTGGCCACCACGTCGCCGGGCGCCAGGCCCAGGGATCGCAGTCCGCCGGCCAGGCGGCACACCTGGGCATCGAGTTCGCGGTAGCTGAAGCTGCGCTGGCTGCCGTCCTCGCCCTCCCACACCAGCGCGGGCTTGTGCCAGGTGGGCGTGTCGCGCCAGCGGTCCAGCACGTTGAGCACCACGTTGGTGGTGCCGCCCACGCACCAGCGTGCCCAGGCCGGGCCGCGGGACTCGTCCACCACCGCGTCATACGGGCGATAGAAGCGGAAGCCGAAATGGTCGAGCAACGCGCGGTAGAAGCGCTCGGGCTCCTCGTCGCCGATGCGCACCAGGTCGTCCCAGCGCTCGACGCCGAGCACGCGCATGAACCGCATCGCGTTCGAGGCTTCGGACAGCGCCGCGTTCGGCAACCAGGCAAATGCACCCGGGGTGGTGTCGTCGGACACGGTGGCCGGCCTCCGGTTCAGCGCGCGAGCATCTCGCGGATGGCCGCTTCGATGCGCGCCCGGCTGGGCAGCACCTCGGCCTCCAGCGTGGGCGCAAACGGCACCGGCACGCCGGGGTTGCCGATGCGGCGCGGCGCGGCCTTCAAGGCATCGAACGCGCGTTCGGTGACGCAGGCGATCACCTCGGCCTGGATGCCGAAGTTGAGATACGCCTCGTCCACCACCAGCAGCCGGCCGGTCTTGCGCACCGAGGCCACCAGCGTGTCGGTGTCGAAGGGCACCAGCGTGCGCGGATCGATCACCTCGACCGACAGGCCCTCGGCCGCCAGCGCCTGCGCCGCGTCCAGCGCGTGCTGCACCATCGTGAGCGTGGCCACCACGGTGATGTGCTCGCCCTGGCGCCGCACCGCGGCCTGGCCGAAGGTGGCCAGGTGCTCGGGGTCGCGGTATTCGTCGGGCACCGGCCAGCGGGTGCGGTAGAGCTGCTTGTGCTCGAAGAACAGCACCGGGTTGTTGTCGCGGATGGCGGCCTTCATCAGCGCCTTGGCATCCATCGCGTTCGAGGGCAGCGCCACCTTGATGCCCGGCACGTGCGCGAACCACGAGTACAGCGATTGCGAGTGCTGCGAGCCCGCGCCCTGCCCGCCGCCGCACGGCAGGCGGATCACCAGCGGCACGCTGACCTGGCCGCCGGTGAGGTAGCGCAGCATCGCCGCCTGGTGGGTGAGCTGGTCGATCGCCACCGACAGGAAATCACCAAACTGGAACTCGACGATCGGCCGCATGCCGGCGATCGCCGCGCCCACCGCGGCGCCCACCACCGCCACCTCGGAGCAGGGTGCATCGCGGATGCGCTCGCGGCCGAATTCCTTGGCCAGACCCGTGGTCACGCCAAAGGGCGAGGCGAGCGCGATGTCCTCGCCCATCTGGAACACGCCGGGGTCGCGGCGCATCTCCTCGCGCATGGCTTCGTTGATGGCACCGCGGAAGCTGGGCCAGTCCTTCTCTTCCGGCTTCACCGGGCCGCCGGGGCGGAACAAGCGGGTGTCGAACATGGTAGGTCTCCGGTCACTCGATCTCAGTGCTGTAAGAGCGCACGCCGCCAAGGGAACGCCGCGGAACCGGCTTCGCCGGGCCGCTGGCGTTGCCCCCTTGAGGGGGCGCGCGAAGCGCGTAGGGGGTGGGCCCTTTTCATGCCCAGAGGTCTTCGTAGGCCTCGTGGGGTTCGGGGAAGGGCTGGGCACGCGCCCAGTCGACGGCGGTGGCCACTTCGGCATTCACCTCGTCCGTCATGCGGGCGAGTTCGGCGGCCGACAGCACGCCCTCGCGCTGCAAGCGCTCGCCAAACCGCTTGATCGGGCAGTGCAACCACGCCGCGTCCAGTTCCTCCTTCGAGCGGTAGCCCTGGGTGTCGTGGATCAGATGGCCGGTGAGGCGCTCGCACTGCGCCTCGATGAACGTGGCCCCACCGCCGCTGCGCGCACGCGCCACGGCCTCGGCCACGGCGGCCTGCACGGCCAGCACGTCGCTGCCGTCCACCACCACGCCGGGCAGGCCGTAGCCCGCGGCGCGCGCGGCGATCGAGGGTGCCTTCACCGCATCCGTGTCGCGCTGGGTGATGCAGTAGCGGTTGTTCTCGCACACCAGCACCAGCGGCAGGGTCCACATCGCGGCCAGGTTGGCGGTTTCGTGCACCGCGCCTTCGTTGCTGGCGCCGTCGCCAAAGAAGGCCAGGCTCACGCGGTCGGTGCCGCGCATCTTCTGCGCCAGCGCCATGCCGCCGGCCACCGGCACCTGCGCCGGCACGATGCCGCCCATGCCGATGACACCGCGGGACACGTCGGTCACGTGGTAGGACTTGCCCTTGTTGTAGCCAGTGCGCCGGCAGTACAGCTCGGCCAGGATGCGCGGCGGCGCCAGCCCGCGTGCCACCGCCGCGGCCTGGCCACGGTGGGTGGTGAACACGACGTCGCCGTCGCCCAGCGCCGCGCAGGCCCCGGCGGCGATGCCCTCCTGGCCGGTGGACAAGGACGGCGGGATGCCGCTGATCTCTTCGCCCAGGTAGGCATCGCCCCAGGCCTTTTCGACGGCGCGGATCAACAGCATCGTGCGCATCAGCGCGCGCTGGGCGGCGGCGTCGGGCGCGAGGGGGGGTGTGGGGCTCACGGGGATCTCCTGGTCGGTGTGCGGGGGTGTGGGGGCGGATCAGGCGGTGGGCCGCGGGCGCATCTCGGAGGCCTCGCCGGTGGTGCCCTTGTCCAGCCCGGCGGCGCGCAGCAGCGCGCTCTGGCTGCCTTCGCCGAACAGCGCCGGGCCACGCGCGAGCAGGCCGCCATCCACCACGAGGGTTTCGCCGGTGATGAAGCGCGCGTCGTCGCTGGCCAGGAAGGCCAGCACGCCGGCCACGTCGGCCGCGGTGCCGGGCTCGGGCCAGGGCTGGCGGGCCAGGATGGTCTGCGCGGCCTGCGCTTCCTTGCCGCGGTGGAACAGCTCGGTCATCAGTGGCCCGGGCGCCACCGCGTTGACGCGGATGCGCTGAGGCGCCAGTTCCACCGCCACGCTGCGCGTGAGGTTGATCACCGCGGCCTTGGCGGCCGAGTAGGCGTGCGCACCGGCGCCGGCCGCATAACCCGCCACCGACGCGGTGGAGACGATGCAGCCGCCACTGCCTTGCGCCTGCAGGATGCGCGCGCCGTGCTTCATGCCGAGGAACACGCCGCGCAGCAGCACCGCGATCGTGAAGTCCCAGTCGTCCACCCGCGTCTGCGCGATCGGGCCGAACACGCCGCCGATGCCGGCGTTGTTGAACACGCAGTCGAGCCGGCCGAAGTGCGCGATCGCCGCATCGAACAGTGCCTGCATCTGCGGCTCGTCGGCCACATCGGTCTTCAGGAAGCGGATCGCGTCGCCCTGCCCCTGCGCCGCGGCGGCGGCCAGCGTGCGTTCGGCGTTCGCTTCGTTCAGGTCACCGATCAGCACCCGCGCGCCTTCGCGCAGCAGGCGCAGCGCGGTTTCGGCGCCGATGCCGTTGGCCCCGCCAGTGATCACGGCCACCTGGCCATCGAGCTTCATGTCGGCTCCTTGCCCGCGGGCAGTGCCACGCGGCGGGTGTAGTCGGCCGGCGCATCCTCGCGCCGCTTGTAGATGTGCATCGTGCAACCGCCGTCGGCGCGCGCGGGCTGCTCGAACACCCATTGCGCGCGGCCGAACCAGCGCAGCGTGGCGCTGCCGTTCCAGATGGCGCAGTGGGTGCAGTACACCGGCATGCGTGGCGCGCCGAAGGTGAGCGGGCCCGCGTGTTCGACAAACGGCAGTGCCTGCCCGCCAGCGCGGGCCGGGTCGTAGGCGCCTTCGCGCTGCAGGCGGCCGCCGCTGCCGCAGGGCGACTGGTGGATCGTGAAGCGCTGGTCGTCTTCCAGCACCTGCACCTGGCCCATGTGCTGCTTCAGCAGGAAGGCGGTGGTGGCGGCAAATTCGGCAGCGGGCATCTGCTCCCACTTCTCGAAGCCCGCGCGCTGGCCCTCGGCGGTGGCGAGGTGGAAGTCCAGCAGGCCTGATTCGCCATGGTGGCGCAGCACCCAGGCAAAGCTGTCGGCCATGAAGCGCACCATCGGGTCGTGCAAGGCCAGGTAGTCGCGGTCCTTGTCGTCCAGCAGGCGCAGCACCGGGCTCACCGGGCCGGCGGCCAGCGCGGCCACCACCGCGTCGGCCAGGCGGGCCTGTTCGCTGCTGAAGCGCGCCTGGGCGGTGGCCAGGGCCTGCAGGCAGGCCTGGGCCAGTGGCGCGGGGGCCGTGGCTGGCGGGCCGGCATCGGCTCCGGCATCGACGGCGCCGCCCTGCAGCCCCTTCAGCAGCCGCGCCAGCAGGCGCAGCAGGTCGGCCTCGGCCGCTGGCCCCGGCACGGGCAGCTTCAGCAGCAGACCCAGCAGCACCTGCAGCGTGAAGCCCAGGCCGCGCACCATGAAGGCGAACTCGCGCGCCAGGTCGCGGGCCTGGCCGTCGCCATGCCGTGCCAGGTGGCGCGCGGCCTCGCGGTCGCCCCGGGTGAGCGCCGCGCGCACGGCATCGCCCAGGCGCGTGCCCCATGTGTCCGGGCCGGGCGTCATGTGGCGGTCCCGGCTGGCCGGAGGGTCGTGCCGCTGGGCACGTGAACGGTGCGGGGCTGGTTCATGGTGCTGTCCGCTGGGGCTGACGTTCGGTATGCTGAACGGCTGCCGGTGTGGAAACGCTGGTGCGGAGCCTACGCGCAGTGCGTGCGCTCGATCAAGCCGGCGGCTGCACTGAACAGACGTTCAGTATGCTGAACGCCCTCAACCCGGAGCCTGGCGATGACCGTGAACCGCCGCACACTCGATCTGGCCGCCCCCGCGCGGCCGCGCGCCGCCACCGCCGGCCCCGCCGCCGCGCGCAGTGCACAGGTACCCGCCGTGGCCCGCGCCGCGCGCCTGCTGGACACCCTGGCGGCCACGCGCCAGGCCTTGCCGCTGGCCGCGCTGGTGAAGGCGCTGGCGCTGCCCAAGAGCACCGTGCACGGCCTGTGCGCCACGCTGGCGCAGGCCGGGCTGGTGCAGCGGCTGGACGACGGCAGCTACCAGCTCGGCACCCGGGTGATGGACCTGGCCCATGCCTACATGGCCCGCACCGACCTGACGGCCGAGTTCCAGGCCCTGCTGCAGGCCGAGGCGCCGATGCCGGAAGAATCGATCGTGCTCTCGGTGCTGGACGGGGCCGACATCGTGTACGTGGGCTGCCGCAACGGCACGCGGCCCTTCGGCTTCAACTTCCGCATCGGCATGCGGCTGCCGGCCAACTGCGCGGCCAGCGGCAAGGCCATGCTGGCCAGCCTGCCGGCCGAAACCGTGACCGAGCTGGCGCTGGCGCGCGCCTTCTACCCGCTCACGCGCAAGAGCGTGACGCGGGCTGCGCCGCTGCTGGCGCAGTTGCGCCAGGTGGCCGAGCAGGGCTATGCAGTGGACGACGAGGAAACCCGCCAGGGCATGGTGTGCATCGGCGCGCCGGTGTTCAGCGCCGGCACCACCGCCGCGGTGGCCGCGGTGGCGGTGAGCTGCCCGAAGACGACGCTGAACGCGCAGCGCAAGGCGCTGGCCATCCGCACGGTGAAGCAGCTCGCCGGCGACATCTCGTGGCGGCTGGGTGCGCGGCCGCCGGCCTGAAGCCTGGGGTGGCCGCGGGCAGCGGTGAGGCTGTCGTACAGTGCGCGGCACGCAAAAGCAACCGTCGCCGCCACGCGCGCAACACCCCGCGTGGCAGGACCGACCAGCGAGGGAGGATCGCCTTGAACCAACACACCCGGAGGCCGCAACCACCGGTGCGCCCACCCAACGCGAAGGCCCGCCACGGTGCGCGGGCGGGGCTGGCCGCAGTGCTGGTCGTGCTGGGCCTGTGCGTGTTGCAGCACGCCCAGGCGGCGTGCAAGCTCCGGTCGCTGGAGATGCCGGTCACGATGGTCGGCCTGCGCCCCACGGTCACCGTGCGCATCAACGACACCGACGTGCGCCTGCTGGTGGACAGCGGCGCCTTCTACAGCATGCTGACGGACGCGACGGCAGCGCAGCTGAAGCTGCGCGTCACCCACCTGCCCTTCGGCATGCGGGTGCACGGTGCGACCGGCCCGATCGACGCGCGCCTGACCACGGTGAAGCGCCTGCAGCTGCTGAAGGGCGAATTCGCCGACGTGGAGTTCCTGGTCGGCGGCAATGAACTCGGTGGCGGCATCATGGGCCTGCTGGGCCGCAACCTGCTGGCCTTCACCGATGTCGAGTACGACCTGGCGCAGGGCATGATCCGGTTCATGTTTCCCGAGGGCGAGTGCGAGGGGCGCAACCTCGCCTACTGGGCCGCCGACACGCCGGTGTCCGAACTGGCACTGTTGCGCGACGCGCGGTCGAAATCACCGGCGCTGCGGGCCATCGGGCAGCTCAACGGCAAGGACGTCGAGGTGCTGTTCGACACCGGCGCGGTGTCGATTGTGTCGCTGGCAGCGGCCCGGCGCGCCGGCATCACCGAGGCCGAGATGACGCCCACCGCTGCGATGCGCGGTGCGGGCCAGGGTGAGGCCAAGGCCTGGGTGGCCCCGGTCGGCACGTTCGAGCTCGCCGGCGAGACCGTGCGCAACAGCCGGCTGCGGATCGGCAATTTCGAGTCCGACGACCACGACATGCTGCTCGGCGTGGACTTCTTCCTGTCGCACCGCATCTACGTGTCGAAAAGCCAGCGGCGCATGTTCTTCACCTACAACGGCGGGCCGGTGTTCGCGCTCAATGCCGCGCCGCCCGCGGCTGCCGCGTCCGGCGCCGCGGCCTCGAACCCGCCGCCGCAGAACCTGGACGCCGCGGCCCATGCACGGCGGGGTGTGGCCTCCGCGGCGCGCGGCGACCTGCAGCGCGCACTGGCCGACCTGGACCGCGCCTGCGAGATGGAGCCGCAGGGGGCCGGGCACTTCCTGCAGCGTGGCCGCATCCACCTGGCGATGCGACAGCCGGCCCAGGCGCTGCAGGACTTCGACACCGCGCTGCGGCTCGATAACACGCAGGCTGAAGCGCGGCTGCACCGCGCCCTGCTGCGCGCCAGCACCGGGCCGCGCGAAGGTGCACTGGACGACCTGCAGGTACTGGACCGCACGATTGCCCCGCAGGCCCCGATGCGGCTGACGATGGCCGACCTCTACCTGCGGCTGAACCGGCCCGAAAGCGCAGTGGCGCAATGGAACCTGTGGGTGCCCGCCCGCGACAACGATGCCAGCCTGCCCACCGTGCTGAACAACCGTTGCTGGACGCGCGCCTTGCTGGGCATCGAGCTGGACCAGGCCATCGACGACTGCGACCGCGCGCTCGATCTGAAACCCAAGACCGCGGCCTACCTCGACAGCCGCGCCTGGGTGCGCCTGCGACGCGGCGAACTGGGCGATGCGCTGGCCGACTTCGACCGCGCGCTCGACCTCCGGCCGGACGGGGCCTGGTCGCTGTACGGCCGCGGCATCGTGCGCACGCGGCTGGGCGATGTCGAGCCAGGCCGCGCCGACATCGAGGCGGCCCGCAAGCTGCGCCCGACCATCGATGCCGAGGCAGGGCGCTACGGCCTCGCGGCCGAGCCGCGCGCCGTGCCCGCCATGGCCGCGCCGGCCGGCCCGGCGCGCTGAGCGCGATGCGGTGGCGCACCGCCGCCGAACCCGTACGGGCCCCAAGCCCTTGCCGCAGCGGTTACCGTGCAGCCCTGCACCCTGACCGGAGACTGCCCCGCATGAGCGACACGCCCGCCTACACCCCGCCGCCCGTCTGGACCTGGAACAAGGACAGCGGCGGCCGCTTCGCCAACATCAACCGCCCGATCGCCGGCGCCACCCACGAGAAGGACTTGCCGGTGGGCCGCCACCCGCTGCAGCTGTATTCGCTGGGCACGCCCAACGGCGTGAAGGTGACGGTGATGCTGGAGGAACTGCTGGCGCTGGGCCACAGCGGCGCCGAGTACGACGCCTGGCTGGTGCGCATCGGCGAAGGCCAGCAGTTCGGCTCAGGCTTCGTGGCCGCGAACCCCAACTCCAAGATCCCGGCGCTGATGGACCACAGCGGGCCGCAGCCGGTGCGGGTGTTCGAATCCGGCGCCATCCTGCTGTACCTGGCCGAGAAGTTCGGCGCCTTCCTGCCCGCCGGTGGCGCCGAGCGCGCCGAGTGCCTGTCGTGGCTGTTCTGGCAGGTGGGCAGCGCGCCCTTCCTGGGCGGCGGCTTCGGCCACTTCTACGCCTATGCCCCCCAGAAGATCGAATACGCGATCGACCGCTATGCGATGGAGGTCAAGCGCCAGCTCGACGTGCTGGACCGCCACCTCGCGCAGCACGAGTACCTGGCCGGCCGCGAGTACACCATCGCCGACATGGCGGTGTGGCCCTGGTATGGCGCCATGGCCAAGGGCCAGCTCTACGGCGGCGGCGAGTTCCTGCAGGTGCACGAGTACACCCACGTGCTGCGCTGGACCGACCAGATCGCGCAGCGCCCGGCCGTGAAGCGGGGCCGCATGGTCAACCGCGTGACGGGCCAGCCCGCCAGCCAGCTGCACGAGCGCCACGACGCGAGCGACTTCGACACCCGCACGCAGGACAAGCTGGCACCCGCGCCCTGAGGCCCTGTGCCATTGACCAGAAAGCACCCGATGACCATCACGCTCTACGACTGCGCCACCGCCCCCAGCCCGCGCCGCGCCCGCATCCTGCTGGCCGAGAAGGGCGTGGTCCACGACACGGTGCAGGTGGACCTGCGCAGCGGCGAGCAGCTCGGCGACGCCTACCGGCAGATCAATCCGCAGGGCACCGTGCCCACGCTGCGCACGGACGATGGCCTGCTGCTGACCGACAACGCCGCCATCACCGCCTGGCTGGAAGCGCGCTTCCCCGAGCCGCCGCTGCTGGGCCGCACGCCGGCGGAAAAGGCCGAGATCGCGAGCTGGCAATGGCGCATCGAGTTCGAGGGCCTGATGGCGATTGCCGAAGCGCTGCGCAACAGCGCCCCCGCGATGGCCAACCGCGCGCTGCCCGGCCCGGTGAACTATGCGCAGATCCCCGAGCTGGCCCAGCGCGGCCTGGCGCGGGTGCAGCAGTTCTTCACCACGCTGGACCAGCGGCTGGCCGGGCGCGCGTTCATCGCGACCGAGCGCTTGAGCATCGCCGACATCACCGCGGTGGTGGCGGTGGACTTTGCGCGGGTGGTCAAGGTGCGGGCGGGCGAGCAGCACCCGAACCTGCTGCGCTGGCGGGCCGCCATGGCCGAGCGGCCGGCGATGGCCCTGTAGCCTGCCTGCCCTGTTGCCTGCCCGCCCTGTTGCCCACCTGCCCTGAGGCCCCCGGGCCCGCCAGACCATGAAGCGCCGCCGCCTGCTGCTGACCTCCGCCGCAACGGCATTGTTGAGAGCCCCCGCCATGGCCGTGCGCCAGACTGCTGCCGCCGCATCGCCGGCGCAAGCCGATGCCACCACGCTGGCACGCCGGATGGCCGAGGGGCGCCTCAGCAGCGAGCGCATCGTGGCCAGTTGCCTGGCGCGCATCCAAGCGCTGGACCGGGCCGGGCCGCGGCTCAACAGCATCATCGAGCTCAACCCCGAGGCCACCGCGCTGGCCCGCGCGCTGGATGCCGAGCGCCGCGCCGGCCGCGTGCGCGGGCCGCTGCACGGCGTGCCGGTGCTGCTGAAGGACAACATCGCCACCGGCGACCGCATGGCCACCAGCGCCGGCTCGCTGGCGCTGGCCGGCGTGCGCGCCACGCGCGATGCGCACCTGGTGAAGCGGCTGCGCGAAGCCGGCGCGCTGATCCTGGGCAAGACCAACCTCAGCGAGTGGGCCAACATCCGCAGCACGCGCAGCACCAGCGGCTGGAGTGCGCGCGGTGGCCTCACGCGCAACCCCTACGCACTGGACCGCAGCACCAGCGGCAGCAGCTCGGGCACCGCGGCCGCCATCGCGGCCAGCCTGGCGCCGCTGGGCGTGGGCACCGAGACCGACGGTTCCATCGTCTCGCCCGCCTCGATCTGCGGCCTGGTGGGCCTGAAGCCCACGGTGGGCCGCATCAGCCGCGACGGCATCATCCCGATCAGCGCCACGCAGGACAGCGCCGGCCCGATGTGCCGCAGCGTGGCCGACGCCGCGCTGCTGTACGCCGCGATGGCCGGCCCCGATGCCGCGGACGCGGCCACCGCCAGCGCGCCTGCCGATGGCGCGGCCCTGCTGCCGCGCTTTGCGCCCGATGCGCTGAAGGGCGTGCGCCTGGGTGTGGCGCGGAACTTCCTCACCGGCTTCGACGAGGCCGATGCGCTGTTCAACACCGCCGTGCAGCAGCTGCGCGCGCTGGGCGCCGAGGTGGTGGACGACGTGGGCCTGCCCGGCGCCGGCGCCTACTGGGACGCCGAGCTCACCGTGCTGCTGGTGGAGCTGCGGGCGGGGCTGGAAAAGTGGCTGGCCAGCTTTGCCCCCGGCGCGCCCGTGAAGAACCTGGCCGACCTGATCGCCTTCAACCTGCGCGAACGCCCGCGCGAGATGCCGCACTTCGGCCAGGAACTGTTCGAGAAGGCGATGACGCTCGGCGGCCTGGACAGCGCTGCCTACCAGGAGGCACTCGCAGCCTGCGTGCGGGGGGCGCGCACCGAAGGCCTGGACAAGGCCTTCGACACGCACAGGGTCGACGCCATCATCGCGCCCACCGGCGGCCTGGCCTGGCTGATCGACTACGTCGCCGGTGACCACTACGGTGCCAGCTTCAGCACGCCCGCCGCGGTGGCCGGCTACCCGCACCTCACGGTGCCCTGCGGCCTGGTGCGCGGGCTGCCGCTGGGGCTTTCGTTCGTGGGCCGGCCGTGGACGGAAGCACGGCTGCTGGCCTATGGCCATGCGTATGAGCAGGCCGCGCAGGCGCGCCGGGCGCCGCGCCTGACGCCGCGCACCACGCCGGGCTGAGGCCGGCCGGGGGACCAGCCCGCAGGGCTGCAGGGGCCCACTCAGCCCGGCAGGCCCGTGAGCCTGGCGATCACCCGCGGCGCGCCACCGTCGCCCAGGCCGAGCAGCGCGCCCTCGCCGACGCCGGCGCCCTCGCCCAGCAGGGCGCTGAAGACGAACATGTGGGTGACCCACACCTCCAGGCCGGTGCGCCGCGTCACCACACTGGCCAGGCCCGCGTGCAACTGCGCCAGCGCCTGCGCGTTGCCGGCCTCGTCCCCCGCCCGCGGCGAGCCCAGCGCGGCCCAGGGCTCGGCGCGGTCGCCAAACGCCAGCGTGGCCGTTTCCAGGCAGCGGCACCACGGGCTGCTGCGCACCCGCGTGGGCCGCAGCTTGTGCGCGGCACACCAGGCCCCCAGGTGCCGGGCCTGGCGGCGGCCCTCGTCGTCGAGGTTGCGCTGCGTGGCGCAATCGCCCAGCCTGAAGCCCGGCGGGTCGAAGGTGCCGGGGGCCAGCGCATGGCGCAGCATCAGCACGCCGCCACCGGCCTGGGCGCCGCGCAGGGCCCGCACCAGCGCATCGCCCGGCGCGGCCCGCACCGGCAGCGCGAGCGCCGCGCCGCAGGCCAGCAGGTGGCGTCGTGTGGGCATCGGCAGGCGGGGCCCGGTGGCGCCGGCCCGGCCATCAGGCCGGCGACGAGCGCAGGCCGTAGGTCTTGCCGGCGGCAAACAGGTACTCCACCCGCAGGATCGGGTCGCCCTTCTCGCCGGCGAAGGTGAAGCCCAGCATCGCGAGTGCATCGCCCTGCTTGATCTCGGGCACGCCCCAGGCCTGCATGCGCGACAGCGGGGCCAGCTCGATCTCCCAGCGCCTGTCCTTGCGGGTGGGCAACTGCGTGGCCTTCAGCAGCGCCGGGCCGTCCACCGGGGCCGATTGCGCGGGCAGGCTGCGGCTGGCCAGGTCGGGCGGCAGCTTCAGCCCATCGGCCGGCAGGTCCAGCTTCAGCTCGACATGCGGGTTGCGCCAGGCCACCTGGGCCACCTTGCCTTCCAGGTAGAGCGGGCGGCCCTGGTCGAAGCTGCTCCAGCCATGGTGGGCCCAGGCGGGCAGGCCGGCGCACAGCGGCATCACGATGAGGGCACGTCGTTGCATGGTGGGCTCTCCTGCCGTCAAAGGTAGGCGATCCAGCGGCCGCAGGCGATGGCCGCCAGCCAAAGCCCCGTCGACAACACGGTCTGTGCGCGCGCCAGACCGTCGCAGCGCGCGAGACTGCCGCGCCCGTGGAACCACAGCGCATTCAGGCCGGCCAGCAGCACCAGCCCCAGCTTGGCGACGAATGCGCGGTTGGCCAGCAGCTCCGCCGGCTGGGCGGCAAACATCAGCAAGCCGCTGCAGGCCACCAGGCCAAAGCCGGCCAGCGTGACCGACAGCGACAGCCGGGCCAGCGGCCGCAGCGGCAGCGCGGCCGCCAGGCCCCACACCCGCAGCTCCAGCAGCACCAGGCTGCCCAGCAACAGCCCGATGCCGGTGATGTGCAGCACCTCCAGCGCCGGGTAGGCGATGGGATGCGAGGCCACCCAGGGTAAGCCCACGCCCACGCCCACGCCCACGCCAAGCATTGCGGTCTTCATCGGGACAGGCTAGCCGATCGGGGCGGGCATGGCTACGTCTTCGACCTCGGCAGGATGGCGTAGTAGCAGACCCACTCGTAGGCCAGGTAGACCAGCGGGTAGCCCGCGACCATGGACGCGGTCTGGAGCGCTTCGGCCAGTGTCCGCGGAGGCGATGCAAGGGCCTTGGCCAAGGTGAACAGCAGCAAGGCGGTGTACGCGGCCAGCGCCAGGTAGATGACACCCGAGGCCATGCTGGCCGCCAGCCTGTGGCGGGGGTTCAGCCAGCGCGTGCGTGCGAGCAGGTCTCGAGGCAGCTGGTAAAGGCGCCACAGCGAGACCGCCAGCACGACTGGAAAGAACAGCAGCGCGACGACGGTGAACATGGGGCCTGACGGTGATGTGCTGGCATGCCGACGCGGCCAAGCGCCTGCGCATGTTGCCAGAGCTGCCGGCAAGGCCGGCGGCTTGTGCGGCCCGGTTCAGGCACGGTGCCCGCCCGGGCTTGACTCCTTTCCATCTTTCCATTACCGTTGAACTATGGAAGAGAACGACGCCGTCATCGCCCTCGCTGCCCTGGCCCAGGGCATGCGCCTGCGCATCTTTCGTGCGCTGATCGGTGCCGCCCCGCAGGGCATGACCCCCGGCGAGCTGGCGGCCATGCTGGATGTGGCGGCGTCCACGCTGTCGTTCCACCTGAAGGAGCTGATGCATGCCGGCCTCGTCACCCAGCAGCGCGACGGCCGCAACCTGATCTACCAACCCGCCATCGCGCGCATGAACGCGCTGCTGGGCTACCTCACCGACCACTGCTGCCAGGGCCAGGCCTGCGGGCCCGATGGCCGGCCGGCCAAGAAGAGGCCCCGCGCCTGCGCCACCTGCTGAACCTGAAAGGCCATCCCATGAAGCGTTTCCACGTCCACCTGCACGTCGATGACCTGGCCCGCAGCATCGGCTTCTACTCGAAGCTGTTCGCCGCCGAGCCCACCCGCGTGGAGGCCGACTACGCGAAGTGGATGCTCGAAGACCCGCGCATCAACTTCGCCATCTCCACCCGCGGCCAGCGCCCGGGGCTCGACCACCTGGGCTTCCAGACCGATGACGCGGCCGAGCTCGCCGAGCTGAAGGCCCGCGCCGAATCGGCCGACATGGCCCTGCTCGACGAAGGCGCCACCACCTGCTGTTATGCCCGCAGCGAAAAGCACTGGGTCACCGACCCGCAGGGCATCGCCTGGGAGCACTTCCACACGCTGGGCAACATCCCGGTGTTCAGCGAAGCACAAGCGCCGGCGGGCGAGGCTTCGGCCTGCTGCGCGCCGGCGCCCGCCGCGGCCGCCGCGGTGACACGCGGCAAGCCCATCGGCATTGCCGTCAAGTCCTCGGGCGCCTGCTGCTGAGTCGCATCGTGGACGACCGTGTGTTCAAGGTGCTGTTCATCTGCACCGGTAACTCCGCGCGCTCGATCCTGGCCGAGGCGCTGATGAACGCGCTGGGGCATGGGCGCTTCCGCGCCTGGTCCGCCGGCAGCCATGCCACCGGGCAGGTGAACCCGCTGGCCCTGGCCACACTGCAGCAGTTGGACATCCCGGCCGATGGCCTGCGCAGCAAGAACTGGGACGAATTCGCCCAGCCCGGCGCGCCCGCGCTCGACTTCGTGTTCACCGTGTGCGATCAGGCCGCCGGAGAGCTGTGCCCCGTCTGGCCTGGCCAGCCGATGACGGCGCACTGGGGCCTGCCCGACCCGGCCGCCGTGGCCGGCAGCGATGCCTGGAAGGCACGCGCCTTCATGGACACGGCACTGGTGCTCAAGCGCCGCATCGAGCTGATGCTGGCGCTGCCGCTGCAACAGCTGGAACGCCTGTCGCTGCAGAACGAACTCGACCAGATCGGGCGCGCCAGCGCCTGAACCCGGTGCCCCACGGCCACCCTGCCCACTGCCATGACCACTCACGTCCTGATCCTCTGTACCCACAACTCGGCGCGCAGCGTGCTCGCCGAAGGCATGCTCAACCACTGGGCCCGGCGCCTGGGCCGCGACCTGCAGGCCCACAGCGCCGGCAGCGCGCCCAGCGGCCGCATCAACCCGTTCGCGCTGCAGGCGCTGGCCGAGGCCGGCATCGACACCAGCAGCGCGCGCAGCAAGAGCTGGGACGAATTCAGCACCCCGGGCGCGCCGGCGCTGTCCATCGTGATCACGGTGTGCGACAGCGCCGCGGCCGAGCAGTGCCCAGTGTTCTTCGGCGGCAACGGCGGCGCGCCGCTGAAGGTGCACTGGGGCTACCCCGACCCGTCCAACGCCGAGGGCGGCGACGACGGCAAGCGTCGCGCGTTCGAGCTCACGCGCCAGGCCATCGGCTACCGCATGCTGCAGCTGCTGGCGCTGCCGCTGGAGACGATGGACCGCAAGGCCCTGGCCGCCGCGCTGGCCGACATCGGCCGCAACTGACACCCCCCTGCCATGGACCGCTCCACCCCCCTGCCCCTGCCGGCGGCCCCGCCCGCGCCGGCGCCGATGAACCTGTTCGAGCGCTACCTCACCGTCTGGGTGGTCCTGTGCATCGTGGCCGGCGTGCTGCTGGGCCAGTGGCTGCCCGGCCCGTTCCAGGCCATCGGCCGCATGGAAGTGGCGCGGGTCAACCTGCCGGTGGGCGCGCTGATCTGGGTGATGATCATCCCGATGCTGCTGAAGGTGGATTTCGGCGCGCTGCACCAGGTGCGCGCGCACTGGCGTGGCATCGGCGTCACGCTGTTCGTGAACTGGGCGGTGAAGCCGTTCTCGATGGCGCTGCTGGGCTGGCTGTTCATCCGCCATGTCTTCGCGCCCTGGCTGCCCGCCGCGCAGATCGACAGCTACATCGCCGGCCTGATCCTGCTGGCCGCCGCCCCCTGCACCGCGATGGTGTTCGTCTGGAGCCGGCTCACCAACGGCCACCCGCTGTTCACGCTGAGCCAGGTGGCACTGAACGACACCATCATGGTGTTCGCCTTCGCCCCCATCGTGGCGCTGCTGCTGGGGCTGTCGTCCATCACCGTGCCCTGGGACACGCTGCTCACCTCGGTGCTGCTGTACATCGTGATCCCGGTGGTGCTGGCGCAGGCGCTGCGCAGGCTGCTGCTGGCGCGGGGCCCGGCCGCGTTCGAGGCGGCGCTGGCCCGCATCGGCCCGTGGTCCATCGCCGCGCTGCTGGCCACGCTGGTGCTGCTGTTCGCCTTCCAGGGCCAGGCCATCCTGCAGCAGCCGATGGTGATCGCGCTGCTGGCCGTGCCGATCCTGATCCAGGTGTTCTTCAATTCGGCGCTGGCCTACTGGCTGAACCGGCGGCTCGGTGAATCGCACAGCGTGGCCTGCCCGTCGGCGCTGATCGGCGCGAGCAACTTCTTCGAGCTGGCGGTGGCCGCGGCCATCAGCCTGTTCGGCTTCGAATCCGGTGCCGCGCTGGCCACCGTGGTGGGCGTGCTGATCGAGGTGCCGGTGATGCTGCTGGTGGTGCGGGTGGTCAACCGCAGCCGCGGCTGGTACGAGCGCGGCCTCGCCAACGCCTGAGGGACGCGGCCATGGTGTCCATACCGGCCTCGCAATGGCAGGCGCACCGCGCCGCGCTGCGCCGCTTCGTGCGCCAGCGCGTGGCCGATCCGCACGAGGCCGAAGACGTGGTGCAGGACACGCTGCTGCGCGCGCACGAGTCCCTGCACCAGCTGCAATCGCCCGAGCGACTGCCGGCCTGGCTGGCGCGCATCGCGGCCCACCGCATCATCGACCTGCACCGCGCGCGCCGCCCGGCCGACGAACTGCCCGAGGACCTGCCCGCCCCCGAGCCCGAGCACGACCCGGTGGTGGCGCTCGCTCCCTGCCTGCCGGCCCTGGTGGACCGGCTGCCGCCCACCTACCGCGAAGCGGTGCGCCTGTCCGAGCTGCAGGAGCTGCCCCAGCGTGAGGTGGCGCAGCGCCTGGGGCTCACGCTCTCGGGTGCGAAGTCTCGGGTGCAGCGCGGCCGCGCGCTGCTGCGCGCGCTGGTGGAGGCCTGCTGCCGCGTGGTGATGGCCGGCACCACGATCGAAGGCTTCGAGCGCCGCCCGGCGCCGGCGGCCGCCGCCACGGCCCCGGCGGGCTGCCACAGCGGCCTGCGCTGCGAAAGTTTGCGTCCTTCCTGAGGCGGCTTCGTCAATGAGGGCATGGCCCACGCGTGTGGTGCCCCACCCCCATCGAAGGAGACGCCTGATGAACACGCCCCGTACCGACCGCTCGCCCGCCGCTGCCGCCTGCTGTGGCGGCCCCGCCCCCGCCCGCAGCACGGCCTGCTGCGCAAAGGACCACCAGGCCCAGGCCGCCGGCCAGGGCGGCTGCGGTTGCGGCAGCGGCCCCGCCGCCCGCAGCGCGCCGCAGGGGTCGGCCCCGCAGGCGGCCCCAGGCCTGCCGGCGGCCCTGGCCGCGCCCGGCCACCTGCCAGTGGCGGTGATCGGCGCCGGCCCGGTGGGCCTGGCCGCGGTGGCGCGGCTGATCGAGCGCGGCATCGAGCCGCTGCTCATCGAGGCCGGGCCCGCCGTGGGCACGCACCTGCGCAGCTACGGCCATGTGCGGCTGTTCTCGCCCTGGCGCTACAACATCGACGCCGCGATGGCCGCGCAACTGGCCACCACCGGCTGGCAGGCGCCCGACGCCGACGCCCTGCCGCTGGCCGACGACATCGTGACCCGGCTGCTCGAACCCTACGCCGCGCTGCCCGCGGTGGCGCGTGCGCTGCACCTGAACACGCGCGTGCTGTCGATCAGCCGCGAGGGCTTCGACAAGGTGAAGACCGCCGGCCGCGAGCGCGCGCCGTTCGTGATCCACGCGCTGCAGCAGGGCCGGCCGGTGACCCTGCGCGCGCGTGCGGTGCTGGACGCCAGCGGCACCTGGGGCACGCCCAATCCGCTGGGCGCCAGCGGGCTGCCGGCCGAAGGCGAGCGCGCGCACGCGCGGTTCATCGCCCATGGCATACCGGATGTGCTGGGCCGCGAGCGCGCGCGTTACGCCGGCCGCCGCACCCTGGTGGTGGGCGCCGGGCATTCGGCGGCCAATGCGCTGCTGGCGCTGGCCGAGCTGGCCGAAACGGAGCCCGGCACCCGCCTGGTGTGGGCCGTGCGCTCGCCGGTGCTCACCCGCGTGTTCGGCGGCGGCGCGGCCGATGTGCTGGCCGCGCGCGGTGCGCTGGGCAGTGCACTGCGCGCGCTGCGCGACAGCGGCCGGCTCGAATTCGTCAGCGGCCTGCGCATCACCGCGCTCGAGGCCACGAACGACAGCCAGCCGCTGCGGGTGCATGGGCTTGACACCGAGGGGCGGCCGCTCACCTTGGACGGCATCGACCGCATCGTCTGCGCCACCGGCCAGCGGCCGGACCTGGGCATGCTGGGCGAGCTGCGCCTGCGGCTGGACAGCGCGCTCGAATCCACCGAGGCGCTGGGCCCGCTGATCGACCCCAACCTGCACAGCTGCGGCACCGTGCGCCCGCACGGCCACCGTGAGCTCGCGCACCCGGAGCCGGGCTTCTACACGCTGGGCGTCAAGAGCTACGGCCGTGCACCCACCTTCCTGATGGCCACCGGCTACGAGCAGGCACGCTCGGTGGTGGCGGCCGTTGCAGGCGATGCGGCGGCGGCCGACCGGGTGGAGCTGGACCTGCCCGAGACCGGCGTGTGCAGCCTGGACGCCATGACGGTCGCATAACATCCCACATGAGCCTCACCCGCGCGCCGGGTGCAGGCTCTTTCGCTGGCCTGCCGCGCGTGCGCGCGGGCCGTGTTCCACATTGCAGGATACCTTCGTACATGCCGTTCTCCCTGACCTCCGTTCGACACTGGCGCGCCCTGGCCGCGGGCATCGCCTGCAGCGCTGGCGCGCTGGCCAGCACCGCCGAGCCCCCGAAGGCCGCGGACCCCGCCGCCGCGGCGCTGGCCGCCTTCCACTACGGCTTTCCGCTGAACGAGGTGATGCGCGCCTGCGACCGCCAGCCGGGGGTGAACCAGCTGCGCCACGTCACCACGCTGGCCACGGCGGCCAGCCGCGGCGTCGTGGCGCCCAACAACGACACGCTCTACAGCACCGCCTGCCTGTACCTGGCCAGCGGCTCGGTCACGCTCACAGTGCCGCCGGCCAAGGGCCGCTACCTCTCGCTGCAGATTGCCGATGCCTACTCGAACAACGTGGCCGTGCTGGGCCCACGCGAACTGCCGGCCGAGGGCGGGCAGGTGGTGGTGGTGCCGGCCGGCGCGCCCCGGCAGGGCCTGCCGGCCGGTGCGCCGGTGGTCGAGCTGCCCACGCCCTACGGCTTCCTGATCGCGCGCACCCTGGTGCAGGGCACCCACGACCTGCAGGCCGCCGTGGCGGCGCAAAGCGGCATCACGCTCGCGGCCCAGGGCACCACCACGCCGAACCGCGCGGTGCCCACCGCCGCCACGCCGGCCACCGATTTCTTCCTGAAGCTGATGCACCGCCTGGCGCAGAACCCGCCGCCCGCGGCGGAAGCCGCGAAGCTGGCCTCGCTGGCCGCCGCCGGTGTGCGGCCGCAGGCCTCGCCCTCGGCCGAGGGCCTGAGCCCGGAGCTGCTGGCCACCTGGGAGCGGGCCTACACCAGCGGGCTGGCCGGCCTCACCAGCCAGGCGGGGGCCCACAACCGTCGCCATGGCGCCTGGGTCACCTCGGCCAACACCGGCGTGTTCGGCACCGACTACGAGTTCCGTGCCCGCATCGCGCGCGTGGGCCTGTTTGCACTGCCGCCGCGCGAGGCGATCTACTTCTCGGCGCGCAGCACCGGCAAGGGCGCGCCGCTGGACGGCCGCACCGGCCATGTGCTGAAGCTGCCGGCCGGCAGCTGGCCGCCGGTCACGGCGCCGGGCTTCTGGTCGCTCTCGATGTACGCGCCGGACAACTTCTTCGTGGACAACCCCTTGCAGCGTTACGCGATCAACGGCTTCACACCCGGCCTGAAGCCCGATGCCGATGGCTCGCTGACCCTGCACCTGCAGTGCACCGATCCCGGCGGCGCGGCCTCGGCCAACTGGCTGCCGGCGCCCTGCGGGCCGTTCTGGGTGGCGCTGCGCCTGTACCTGCCGGCCCCGGCGGTGCTGGACCCCGCCACGCCGATGCCCGCGATCGAGTGACACCGGCCCGGCACAAGGACGTTCACCGCTCTTCCTGGCCGTTATGCTGCGCGGGCAGGCCCCTCCGGCCTGCCCCGCACGCCTTCAACCCGGGAGCACCCCTTGCCCATCGACACCCTGGCCCTCTGGCGCCACATGGTCGCCACGCGCGACAGCCGCGACCTTGACGCGATCCTGTCCGACGACGTGGCCTTCTACTCGCCCATCGTGCACAAGCCCAAGCTGGGCCGGCCGGTGGTGCGGGCCTTCCTGTCGGCGATGTTCGCCGGCTTCTTCAACGACAGCTTCCGCTACGTGCGCGAGGCCACCGGGCCCGGCACCGCGATGCTGGAGTTCCAGCTCACACTCGACGACCTGGCCGTGAACGGCGTGCACATCCTGGCCTGGGACGACGAGGGGCGCCTGGTCGAGTTCAAGAACCTACTGCGCCCCTTCACCGCGCTGGACCTGGTGGCCCGCAAGATGGGGGAGGCGCTGCAGGCGCAGGGCTGAGCCAGGCGGCAATGCGCTCGGCCGAGGCGGCCGGGTCCTGCTGCTCGGTGTCGATCACCAGGTGCGGGTAGGGCAGCGGCAGTGCGCCCGTGGTGTTGAGCGTGTGGCGCGCCTCGAAGTCATGCTGGCGCTGGCGCGCCGCCGCGACATCACGCTGCGCCGGCTTCAGCCCGATGCGAAACGGCGTGCCCTCGCGTTCGAGGCGCGCCGCCAGCGAGGCGCGCAGCTCGACGAACGCCACGCGGCCACCGGCCTGCGTGAACAGCGCTGCGCTGCGGGCCAGGAAGTCCCGGTCAGCCTCGACATCCAGCGCCCACACGAAGGTGAACACCACACCCGTGACGCCGGGCTCGGCCAGCACCTGCTGGAACAGCAGCTCGCGCATCGCATCCACCGCCCGGTTGAAGCGCGGTGTGCCCCAGCCGAACAGCGCAGCGGCCGGGTCGGCCGTCAGGTGGTTGTGGAAAAAGCGGTGGCCGGTGATCTGGCACAGCGCGTGCCCCACCGCCGCCTTGCCGGCCGCCGGCGGGCCGAACAGCACCACCAGGTCGGTCATCGCGCCGCGCAACCCGCCTGGAGAACCCAGGGCATCGCCGGGCCCAGGTCGGTGGGTGCGCCGCCGAGCGCGGCGTCCAGGTGGTACAGGTGCTGGTCGGCCGACGACACGCCCAGGTAGGCCCGGCTGGCCGCGTAATAACGGTAGTAGTACGGTGGCGCGGATTGCGAGGCCGGCTGGGCCGGGTTCAGCAGCGCGGGGTAGCTGGCGGCGCCCCAGTCGAACAGGCAGTCGGCCTGCGCGTTGCTGACCGGCACCGTGCCGGCGCCCGGCCACAGCCGAACCAGCTGCACGCTGCGCGCGGGCACGCTGAGCGCCAGCTCGAGCTGGCCGCCGCTCACCCCCAGGCCGGCACGGTGCTCGGTGCCCACCTTGGCCAGCAGCGCCGCCAGTGCGCCGGCATCGGCCACGCTCGGGTTGCCGGCCACCGCAAGGTCCTGCGGCCCCTGCGGCGGGGTGTGCGCCAGTGCGCTGGCCACGCTGCCGGCCAGGCCCTTGAAGCGCAGCGTGACACTCTGGGCGCTGCCGCTGTCGTTGGTGAGCACGACCCCGAGCGTGCCACCGGCCTGACCGGCCAGCGCGAGCACGGCCGCAGAGTCGGCCGCGGTGCCGGCCACACAGCTGCCCGCGGCCGTGCACACCCGCGCCGCGACGCCGTTGGCGCCCTGCAGCCAGGCATGGGCCCAGAGCGCCCAGGCCGAGGGGTTCACGCGCACCGCGCCGGCCACGCTGGTGAAATCGAACACCGACATCACCGTGACGCCGGCATAAAAATGCGCCGCCTCGATGGCCAGCGCCGGGTCCTGCATCAGGGTGAGCAGGCCCGAGGTGAAGGACTGCAGGCGCTGTTCGGCAAACAGGCTGTTGCCGCAATCGTTGCCCAGGCCGATGTTCCATTCGCTGATGTGCAGCGGCTTGCCCACGCCGCCCTGGCTGTCCACCAGGGCACGCAGCGCGCGCAGGCTGCTGGCACTGCTGGCCAGCGAGGCGTTGGCGCAGCGGTCGTACAGGTGTGCCGAGTAGAAGTCCAGCGTGCCCGCCCCCACCGCGGCGATGAAGCCGTTGGCCGGGTTGCCCGCTTCCTTGCTCTTGTTCAGCACGTCGCGCGTGAAGCCGGCGCCGCCCACCTTCACGCTGCGCCCGGCCGCCGCGGCGGCGGCACGCACGCGCTGGGTGTTCTCGGTGTACAGCGTGTTGAAGGTGGCCGTGCTGCCGCGCCAGAAGCCGCCATCGGGTTCGTTGTGGATCTCCACGTACACCGGGTCCACGGCCAGCCCGGCCGTGGGCTTGAACACCCCGATCAGGTGGCGGTAGAGGTTGGTGGCCACCTTGGCCCAGGCCACCGGGTCGGTGGTGTCGTTGGGCCCGTTGTAGCTTTGCGCCAGGCCCAGGTACACCTGGGCGCCGCTGGCCAGCGTGCGCAGCACGGCCTCGTCGAATTCGGTGAAGTCGTAGTTGTCCGGGTTGTTCAGGTCGGCATCGGCCGACGAGGTGGGTGTCCACATGAAGTGCGGCACGCCGCCGCTGCCGCTGAGGGTGCAGCCCGCCACCGCCTGCGGCGGGCTGACGCCCATGTTCAGGCGCGTGGCGGGCTTGTAGATGCTGCACAGGTCGGCGCCCGAGTCGTGCAGCCGCACCTGCGAGACGCCGAACGCCCGGTACAGCGTGCCGGCATCGTGGCGCTGGCCAGGTGTCTTGCTCGTGAAGACGGGGGCCTTGTTCACGCCCCGCAAGTCGCGCAGCGCGGCCTGCGGCTGGCCGGCATCGACCTCGACGGTGGTCGTGGCCTGGGCGCACGCGGCGCCGCAGACCAGCAGGCCGGTCACACAGCCGATCAGGTGCCGCATCGCATCTCCTTCCAGGCAACACCCGAAACGATAGCGCAGGCTCGCCGCCGGCGGCGGGCACAATGCGCCCGCCTTTTTCTCGAACCACGGGGCCGCCGGCATGGCAAGACGCGTCTGTTGTGTGATGGTGACCTGCAGCCTGCTGGCCTGCGGCCCGATGGCCCGGACGCAGGCGGCCGAGGCCCGCACCGATGCGCGCGGCTTTGTCGACGTGTGGGCCCTGCGCGACGCGCTGGCGCCGGTGGAAGCGCTGCAGGTGCACGACGAGCCCGAGCACTGCGGCCGCGAACTCGACGGCGTGGCCTCCCCCAGCCCACGCCAGCAGCGCGCCTGGCAGGCCTGCACCGCCGCGTGGCAGAAGGCGCGGGCGCACTCCGAGGCCGCGCGCCGCCAGTTCAATGCCGACTGGGGCCCGGTGCTGCTGGGCGCCATCGGCCGCGGCGACCGCGTGGCCGAGGTGATCTGGCGCCAATGCGCCACCACCCCGGTGCTGGACCGCAGCGCGCTCGAATCCAGCTGCGCCGATGATGCGGCACGCCGCGCGATCGCCCGGCGTCGGCTGCGCGAGATCGGCTTCGTGCCCGCCATCGAGCCGGACGACCAGCCCTCGCACGCGAACGGCCCGCCGCCCCGCACGGCCGTGCAGGCCTATGTGTTGAGGCGTTATGCGGCGGGCGACCTTGGCATGTCGCGCGGCGGCACCCACCATGGCGGCAATGCCCCCCGCTCGGCCGAGGAACTGGAGGAGATCCGCGACTCGATGCTGGTGGACACCGTGCTGCTGGCGGCGCGGCGTGCCTTCACCTACAGCAGCGGCAAGGGCCTGCCGGGCGACGAGCTGGCCACGCTGCGGCTGAACCGCCGCCCCACGGCGCCCGGCGTGATGACCTGGCAGGCCAACACGCTGAACAGCGGCCAGCCCTACAGCGGCCCGCACGACTGGCGCGCCGGCCCGATCACCGCCCACCTGGGCTTCGAGCGGGGCCGCCAGGCGCCGGTGGGCGGGCCGACCGATGCGCGCCTGATGCGCCGCGCCCAGCAGACGCTGGCCGCGATCGAGGCCAGCATCGAACGCTGGCTGGCCGACGATCCACGCTGGGGCGTGTTCCTGTTGCAGCGCGTGGGCCACCACGAGTGGGTGCCCCAGGGCCTGGCCAGCACCAGCGCGCGGCTGAACCCGGGCTGGGCCGGCCTGTGGACGCTTAAGGCGCAGTTCGACGACCTGCGGCCGGTGGCGGTGCGCCCGCTGCATGCCCGCATCAGTGCCGACGCGCTGCGCTCGCAGATCAGCTTCGAAGCCGACCCCGCGGGCGGCAGCGGCCCGGTGCGCTGCGACCTGCGCTACAGCGGCGGCAGCAGTCAGCGGCCCGAGGGCGCCAGCCATGCCACCACGGCCACCAGCACGGTGCTGGGCTACCTGCCCTCGTTCACGCCGGCCATCGCGCCTGGCGAGCCCGGGCCGGTGGCGCCGTTCGCGCCCCTGAACCCGCGCCAGGCCTACCGCCAGGTGCTGGTGCATTGCCCGCAGGGCGAGTGGCTGGATTCACGCACTGCGCGCTTCCTGTTCCTGGCGCGCGACACGCTGGTGGAGGTGATGCGCCAGGGCGGCCCACGCACGCCGCTGGTCATCCGCCACTGGCAGCGTGGCAAGGAATCCGACGCCACCTGGGACGACGCGCCGTCGCCCGGGCCCGAGCCCACGGCGGCCGAGGTGATCGGCTGGTTCGACAGCGCCGCGCGGCAGGCCGAGGCCACCGAGGAGCGCCTGCGCCGCGGCAGCACCGCCGACCTGATCGCGTTGCTGGCCAGCGCCCGCGTCGAGCGCCTGTACTACGACACCAACAGCCTGCCCGAGCACATGCGGCTGCTCATCCAACGCCCCGGCATCACCGGTGCGCTGTGCAACGCGCAGCGCGGCGCCGAAGCGCTGGTGCGCTTCAACCTCATGCTGCTGATCAACCAGCGGCTCAAGCATGGCGTGACCCCCGTCGCCGAGCAGCCCGAAGCGGCTGCCTGCCTGCGGCAGGCGCTGGCCGACCCGCATGCCTGGGTGCGCATCGAAGCGGCCTGGGGCCTGCGTTTTGCACCGGCCGCCGCCGAAGCCAACGTGGCCGCGCTGCGGCCGCTGCTGAACGACCCCGAGGCCGACGTGCGTGGCAATGCGGCCGACTCACTGAAGCTGCTGCAGGCCGGCGCCCCCACCGGGCGCTGAGCCCGCCGCCGGGCGCCCGACACCGGCCGCGTCAGGGTGGGGCCGGCCGCAGCGCCTGTTGCACCACGCGCAGCAACTGGTCGCGCACCGCGCCGATCCGGATGCGGTCGTCCACCAGCCACTGGTGCATCACGCCGCGCATCACGCCGAGCAGGATCACCGCGGTGGCGGCGGGGTCGATGTCGGCCGCCACCTCGCCCTGCGTGATGGCCGCGCGCAGGTGCTGCTCGAACCAGGCCGCGGCCTTGCGGTTGTAGGCCGCGAGTTCCTTGCGCAGCGCCTCGTTGGGCTCCATGCAGCCTTCGGTCATCATCACCAGCAGCGCCCGCGTCGCCGTCCAGGCGCCGCCCTTGCGACTGAAGTAGAAGCGGATGTTGCCGAGGATGGCATCCAGCCCCGGCTGCAACACCGGGCCGCGCTCACGCTGCTCGCCGAAGCGGCGGCCGATGTGGCCGGCCAGCGCATGCACCAGCCCCGCCTTGCTGCCGAAGCGGTGCGCGGCCAGGCCGCGGCTGTAGCCGGCGGCCTCGCCCACCTCGGCCAGCGTCATGCGCACCGAGCCGCGCCGCGCCACGATCTCGAGCGCGGCTTCCAGCAGGCGCTGCTCGGCCTCTTCGCGCCGCTCGGCATGGGTGCGGCGGGTGACAACGGCCCCTCGTCCGACGGGAACGTCGGCCGATCCCCCGGGGGGATGGCGGGCCGGCTTCGGTGCGGCCCGCGCACGATCGACCTTGGCCATCTCACTCAGGCTTGATGCCCGCGAGTTCGGCCACGCGCTTGAAGCGCTGGTACTCGCGCAGCTGGAACTCGCCCAGCTCCTTCGGGCCCATCATCAGCGGCGCCGAGGGCAGCGTGGCCTGGTAGGCGCGGCCGGCCTCGGAGGTCATGGCCTTCTGCATCGCGGCGGCGAGCTTGTCCACCACGTCGTTCGGCGTTTCGGCGCGCACGAAGAAGGCCGACCAGACCCAGGTCTCGAAATCCGGGAAGCCGCTCTCGCGCATGGTGGGGATGTCGGGGTACTTGGGGTCGCGCTTGTCGGCGGTGATGGCCAGCACGCGCAGGCGGCCGCCCTTCATCAGCTCTGTCGTGCCGGTGAAGTCGATCACACCCACCTCGAGCTGGCCGCCCACCACGTCGGTGAGCATCTGCGCGCCGCCCTTGTACGGGATGTGGGTCACCGGCAGCGCGCTGGCCGTGCCCAGCCAGGCCGCCACCAGCTGGTAGCCGGCCGAGTAGTTGCCCAGCTGCAGCGGCCGGTTCTCTTTCTTGGCCGCGGCCAGCAGGTCGGCCACGGTCTTGTGGGGCGAATCGGCCCGCACCGCAAACGCCACCGGGCTGATGGCAATGCCGTACAGCGGCCGCAGGTCCTTGAAGGGGTCGTAGGGCAGGTTTTTCATCGTGATGGCGTTCACCACCGCGGGCGAGTTGCTGCCCATCAGGATCGTGTGGCCATCGGCCGGCGCCTGGCGCGTGGCCTGCACCGCCACCACGCCGCTGCCGCCCGGCTTGTTCTCGACCAGCACCTGCTGGCCGAAGCCCTTGCCGATCTGCTCGCCATAGAAGCGCGAGGACGAATCCGCCCCGCTGCCCGCGGTGAAGGGCACGATGATGCGGATCGAGCGGTTCGGGAACGGCGCGCTCGCCTGGGCCAGCGCCGAGGTGGCGCAGCCCAGCAACAGCAGCAGCGCGGCGAGCCTGGATGTCATCGGCGTCATGGGGCGGCCTCCTTCGGGGGGATGATGTGCTGCGTGCGCAGCGTGCTGATCTCGTCTTCGCTGAAGCCGGCCTCGCGCAGCAGCTGCGCGCTGTGCTCGCCCAGCTCGGGCGCGGGCAAGGCCAGCTCGGCCGGCGTGCGCCCGAAGCGCGTGGGCGGCCGCACCGCGACGATGGGCCCCACCGTGGGGTGCTGCTGGTGCTGGAACAGGCCCACCGCCTGCAGGTGCGGGTGGTCGGGCAGCTCGTCGATGGCCACGATGCGCGTGGCCGGGATGTCCAGCTCGCGGCACAGCGCCAGCAGCTCGGCGGTGTCGAAGCCGCGCGTGATGGCGGCCATCTCGGCATACAGCGCCTGGATCTGCGCGTTGCGGGCATGGCGGTCGTCCACCGCGTACTTGCCGCACAGGTCTTCTCGGCCGGCGCGCGCGAAGAAGCGGCGCCAGTGCTCGCCGGTGTAGGGCAGCATCGCGATGTGGCCGTCGCGCGTGGGTACCGGGCGGCGGCCGCCGGCCAGCAGGCGCGCGTAGCCGGCCGGGCCTTCCGGCGGCACGAACGTGCGGCCGCCCAGGTGCTCGGCCAGCGTGAAGGCCACCATGGTCTCGAACATCGGCACCTCCACATGCTGGCCCAGGCCGCTGCGCGTGCGCTCGAACAGTGCCGCCAGCACGGCATTGGCCAGCGCGAGGCCGGTGGTCTTGTCGGCGATGAGCGAGGGCACGTAGGCCGGCTCGCCGCTCTCGTGCCCCAGCAGGCCGGCCAGGCCGCAGGCGGCCTGGATCACGTCGTCGAACGCAGGCTGGCCAGCCTCGGGCCCGTCTTCGCCGAAGCCGGTGGCCACGCAGTACACCAGGCGCGGGTTCAGCGCCGCGCAGGCCGCATAGCCCAGGCCCAGGCGCTCGATGGCGGCGGTGCGCATGTTGTGCACCAGCACGTCCACCGTGGGCAGCAGGCGCTGCACCGCGGCCAGGCCCTCGGGGCGCTTCAGGTCGAGCACCAGCGAGCGCTTGTTGCGGTTGATGGCCAGGAAGATCGAGCTCATGCCCCGCTTGCGCGACACGCCGTTGGCGCGCATCAGGTCGCCCTCGGGCGGCTCGAGCTTGATCACGTCGGCGCCGAAATCGGCCAGCACCTGCGTGGCCAGCGGGCCCAGCACCACCGCGGTGAGGTCGAGCACGCGCACACCGGCCAGGGGGCCGGTTCGGGCGGGCATGGCCAGCGGGCCGGTTCGGGCGGGCGTGGCCAGGGGGCCGCTTGGGGCGGGCGGGGTGTCGGGGGACATGGGGTCAGTGCGAAGTGACGTGCGCCGCATCGGTGCACACAATTATTTGTTGCCCGACCAACAAATCATCTCCAGAATGACCCGCACACCGCAGGAGACATCATGCAGGGCCTGCTGATCGAACCGGGCCACTTGCCCCCCGAATGCGAAGCCCTGCGCGCCGAGGTGCGCGCCTTCCTGGCCGAGGCCCTGGTGGATGTGCCACCGGCGCGCCGCAACCGCAACTGGTCGGGCGCGAGCCCCGATTTCAGCCGCCAGATGGCCGCGCGCGGCTGGATCGGCATGACCTGGCCTCGGCGCTACGGCGGCCACGAACGCTCGATGCTCGAGCGCTACGTGGTGCTCGAGGAAATGCTCGCCGCCGGCGCCCCGGTGGGCGCGCACTGGGTGGCCGACCGGCAGAGCGGCCCGCTGCTGATGCGCTTCTCGCCCGACACGCTGGCGCCGCGCATCGTGCCGCGCATCGTGCGCGGCGAGGCTTTCTTCTGCATCGGCATGAGCGAGCCCGATTCGGGCTCCGACCTCGCCTCCATCCGCAGCCGGGCCGAGCGCCGCACCGACCAGCGTGGCGAGGGCTGGGTGATCAACGGCCGCAAGCTCTGGACCTCGGGCGCGCACCGGGCGCACTACATGATCGTGCTGGTGCGCACCGGCGAGCGCAGCGCCAACCGGCATGCCGGGCTGTCGCAGTTCCTGGTCGACATGACCACCCCCGGCCTGACGGTGCGCCCCGTGATCAACCAACTCGGCGAGCACGATTTCAACGAGGTCACCTTCGACGACGTGTGGGTGCCGGACGACCACCTGATCGGCACCGAGGGCCAGGGCTGGCAGCAGGTGGGCGCCGAGCTCGCGTTCGAACGCAGCGGGCCCGAGCGCTACCTCAGCTGCACCCAGCTGCTGCTGGAGATGCTCGACGCCGCCGATGCCGACGACCCGCGCCAGGCCGAGGCCCTGGGCCGCGTGGTGGCGCACTACGGCACGCTGCGGCAGATGTCGCTGGGCGTGGCCGGCATGCTGGCCCGCGGCGAGAACCCGGCCCAGCCGGCGGCACTGGTCAAGGACCAGGGCGCGCTGGTCGAGCAGGCCATGCCCGAGATCGCGCATGCGCTGTTCGGCGGCCGGGTTCGGCCCGGCACCACGCTGGAGCAGGCGATGCGTTATGCCACGCTGGCGGTGCCCTCGTTTTCGCTGCGCGGTGGCACCCGCGAGATCCTGCGCGGCATCATCGCCAAGGGGCTGGATCTGCGATGACCACGGAACAGCTCATCGCCGACAGCGCCGCCCGGCTCTTTGCCGAGCAGGTGGACAAGGGCCTGCGTGAACGCGCCGAGGCCGGCATGCTGGATGCCGCGCTGTGGCAGCGCGTGGTCGACGGTGGCTTCCCGCTGCTGCTGGCCACCGAGGCCGCCGGCGGCTACGCGCTGGGCTGGAGCGCGGCCTTCCCAGTGCTGCATGGCCTGGGCCACTGGCAGGTGCCGCTGCCGCTGGCCGAGACCATGGTGGCCGCGCTGCTGGCCTCGCGCGCCGGCTTCGACCTCCCGCCAGGCCCGCTGACCCTGATCGAACAAGGCCAGGGCAACACGATCACGATCGCGCGCGAAGCCACCGGCCTCGACGGCACGCTGGCGCTGGACGGCCTGGCCGACGGCGTGCCATGGGCCCGCCACGCCAGCGCGGCGCTGGTGTCGCTGGCCGATGGCCGCATCGCGCTGCTGCCGCTGCAGGGCCAGCGTGGCGTGAGCCTTCAGCCGCGCAGCAACCTGGCCGGCCTGCCCGCCGATTCGTTGCGGCTGCAGGGCGCGCGGGTGGCGGCCGTGGCGCCCAACCCGCTGCCGGTGGCGCAGCCGGTGTGGACGCTGGGCGCGGTGGCCCGCAGCGCGATGATGGTGGGGGCGCTGGAATCCACGCTCGCGCAGTCGGTGCGTTATGCCGGCGAGCGCGTGCAGTTCGGCAAGCCGATCGGCGCCAACCAGGCCATCCAGCAGCAATTGGCGCTGATGGCGGGCGACGTGGCCGCCGCCCGCATGGCCGCGCGCGTGGCCGCGGCGGATGCGCCCGACGCCAGCCCCGGCTCGCCCGATGGCCGCGCCACGCGCTTCAGCGCCGCGGTGGCCAAGCTGCGCGCCGGCGAGGCCGCCACGCGCGGCAACGCCATCGCGCACCAGGTGCATGGCGCGATCGGCTTCACGCACGAGCATGCGCTGCACTGGGCCACGCGGCGGCTGTGGGCTTGGCGCGAGGAGTTCGGCACCGAATCGCACTGGGCGCTCGAACTCGGCCGCGCCGCGATCGCCGCCCGCGCCAGCGGTTTCTGGCCCGCCATGACGAGAAAGCACTTCTGATGAGCGAGAACCCGCCCGATGTGGATGTCAGCTTCGACGGCGCGGTGGCGACGGTGGAGATGCGCCGCCCGCCGCACAACTTCTTCGACATCCCGCTGATCCGGCAGCTGGCCGATGCCTTCGAGGCGCTGGAGGCCGACCGGCGCTGCCACGCCATCGTGCTGGCCGCGCAAGGCACGTCGTTCTGCGCCGGGGCGGATTTTTCCAAGCGGGATGCCACCCCACCCCAGCGCAGCCCGCGCGGCGTGAACCCGATCTACGACGAGGCGCTGCGCCTGTTCGCCTGCACCAAGCCGGTGGTGGCCGCGGTGCAGGGCCCGGCCGTGGGCGGCGGGCTGGGCGTGGCGCTGGTGGCCGATTTCCGCGTGAGCTGCGCCGAGGCGCGCTTCTCGGCCAACTTCAACCGCCTGGGCTTCCACCCGGGTTTCGGCCTCTCGGCCACGCTGCCGCGGCTGGTGGGCGTGCAGCAGGCGGCGCTGCTGTTCTACACCGGCCGGCGCATCGGCGGCGAGGAGGCGCTGCGCATCGGTCTGGTCGACCAGCTGGTGCCGCAGGACCAGGTGCGCAGCGCCGCGCAGGCGCTGGCGCGCGAGATCGCGATCTCGGCGCCGCTGGCGGTGCAGGCCACCCGCGTCACGCTGCGCCAGGGCCTGGTCGAGCAGATCCGCATCGCCGTGGCGCGTGAAAGCACCGAGCAGAACGCACAGTTCAAGACCGCGGATTTCAAGGAAGGCGTGGCCGCGATGGCCGCGCGCCGCGAGCCGCAGTTCAAGGGCGAGTGAACGAGCCCCCTACGGCCCTGTGGGCCGGTCCCCCCAAGAGGGATCAGTCCGGCCGGGAGCGGCCCGGTCCGGACTGATCCGGCGGAGCGCCCATGTTCGAACCCGGCCTGCTGGCAGGCAAGCGCATCCTGATCACTGGCGGCGGCACCGGCCTGGGCGCCGCGATGGCAACGCGCTTCGCCGAGCTGGGCGCCACGCTGCTGCTGTGCGGCCGCCGTGCTTCGGCGCTGGACGCCACCGCCGACACCCTGCGCGCGCGCGGTGCCGCGGTGGCCACCCAGGTGTGCGATGTGCGCGACGCGGCCGCGGTGCAGGCGCTGGTGGATGCGCAGTGGGCGCAGGCCCCGATCGACGTGCTGGTGAACAACGCGGCGGCCAACTTCATCGCCCGCAGCGAGACGCTCTCGCCGCGCGCGGCCGATGCGATCCTCGCGCCCACGCTGCACGGCGCGCTGTACTGCACGCTGGCGCTGGGGCGGCACTGGATCGACAGCGGGCGCGCGGGCACGGTGCTGTCGATCCTGTCCACCTCCACCCGCACCGGGCGCGCGTTCACCGTGCCCTCGGCGATGGCCAAGTCGGCCCTGCTCGCGATGACGCGCAGCCTCGCGGTGGAGTGGGGGCCGCACGGCATCCGTCTGGTGGCCATCGCACCCGGGCCGTTTCCCACCGAGGGCGCGAGCCGCCAGCTCGAGGCCGGCGGCCGCGGCAGCGCGGCCTCGCGCGCGCCGATGAACCCGCTGGGCCGCGTGGGCCAGCCGGCCGAGCTGGCCAACCTGGCGAGCTTCCTGGTCAGTGACCAGGCCGGCTACATCAACGGCGAGATGGTGGCCATCGACGGCGGCGCGCACCTGCGCAGCTCGGGCGCCGAAGACCTGCTGCACTGGACGCCGGCGCAGTGGGCGGCACTGCGCGCCGGTCGCGCGGCCTGAGCGCGGCCTGAGCGCGGCCTGAGCGCGGGCCGCCCGCCGATGTATCCGCTTGTGCCCAATGGTGATCTGCGGTTGCCAGCGACAACAGCTTGGAACTCTGCCCCCGCTCGGCAGGCATTCCCCCTAGCATCGCGGGCACTGGGCACACCCGCGCGAAAGCCGGGGTCGCAAAGTTCCCGGTCTACCGTGGCGCCGCGCGAAGGGCGCCACCATGACAGCGGGGCCGCGGGCCGGCGCAGCATGCGCCGGCTGGAGGGCCTGCTGCAGACCATCCCGAGTTGATCGCAGACCTCCAGGATCCCGACCATGCCGCGCTCCCTCTCCCGCCTTGCCGGCGCACTGATCGCCCCGCTGCTGCTGGCCGGCACCATGGCCATGAGCCTGGCCGGCCCGGCCGCCGCGGCCGATGTGCCGCAGCGCGCCAAGCCGCCCTTCCCCACGCTGCAGCTGCCCGACCGCGCGTCCGCCGGCCAGCGCGCCATCGACCTGCTGGGCGCACGCCTGCCCGAGGTGGCGGCGTTCTACGGCAAGTCGCCCGACGAGTTGCGCGCCCTGCTGCTGGGCGACAAGCGCAGCCGCATCGACCAGCGCGGCCGCGTGTTCTTCGTCGACGAGCTCGATCAGCCGCTGCCCGCCACCGTGGCACCGGCCGCCAGCACCGGCCTGATCGACGGCACGCTGGCGCCGCTGGACCAGACCTTTGCGCTGCACAGCCGGCCCGGCGCCCGGCGCACCATCTACCTCAACTTCAGGGGTGCCACGCTCACCAACACGGTCTGGAACGGCAGCACCAGCACCATCACGGCGCTGCCCTTCGACACCGACGGCGTGCCCTACAGCTTCTCCACCGCCGAGCTGCAGCGCATGCAGTACATCTGGCAGCGGGTGTCCGAGGACTACGCGCCCTTCGACGTGGACGTCACCACCGAAGCGGTGCCGCAAGAGCTGATCACCCGCAGCGGCTCGACCGACGCGGTGTACGGCACCGTGGTGCTGATCACCTCGCGCAGCGGCGTGTACTCGTGCAGCTGCGGCGGCGTGGCCTACCTGGGCGTGTTCGACGACACGAGCGATTTCTACAAGCCCGCGCTGGTGTTCTACGACGCGCTGGGCCCGGGCAACGAGAAGTACGTGGCCGAGGCCGTCTCGCACGAAGCCGGCCACAACATGGGGCTCGGCCACGACGGCACCGCCAGCACCGGCTACTACCAGGGCCACGGCAGCGGCGCCACCGGCTGGGCCCCGATCATGGGCGTGGGCTACTACCAGGCACTGGTGCAGTGGAGCAAGGGCGAGTACAGCGGCGCCAACAACGTGCAGGACGACTACGCGGTGATGCAGAGCAACGGCCTGCCGCTGCGCGTGGACGACCACGGCAACACGCCCGCCAGCGCGACGCCGCTGGCCGCCGTGCTCAACGGCGGCACCAGCACGGCCAGTGCCGAGGGCGTGATCGAACGCCCGGGCGACGTGGACACCTTCTCGTTCACCGCCGGCGCCGGCAGCCTCAGCGTCACGCTGAGCCCGGCTGCACGCTCGGCCAACCTGGACGCGGTGCTCACGCTGAGCAACAGCGCCGGCGCCGTGCTGGCCAGCGTGAACCCGGTGGACGCGCTCAATGCCAGCCTCGCGTTCACGCTGCCGGCCGCGGGCACCTACTACCTGGCCGTCACCGGCACCGGCAAGGGCGACCCGCTGGCCACCGGCTACAGCAACTACGGCAGCCTGGGCCAGTACGCACTGGCCGCCAGCTACCCCAGCGCCGGCAGCCAGGCACCGAACGCGGTGATCGCCGCCTCCACGCTGCGCGGCACCGCGCCGCTGGCGGTGAACTTTTCCGGCGCCGGCTCCACCGACCCCGACGGCAGCCTGGTCGCCTACGACTGGACCTTCGGCGACGGCGGCACGGCCAGCGGCGTGACCACCGCCCACACCTACACCACGCCGGGCAGCTACAGCGCCCAGCTGCGCGTGACCGACAACAGCGGCCTCAGCGCCAGCAGCGCGGTCACCGTCACCGTGGATGCACCGGTGGTCGTGCTGCCGATGCGCGTGGCCGACATCGCGATGAGCCTCACGGTGGCCAAGAACGGCAACGCCCAGGCCGGCGCCGCGGTGCGGGTGGTGGGCAACGACGGCCTGCCGGTGGCCGGCGTGCTCGTCACCGGCAACTGGAGCGGCCTGGTCTCGCGCACCGGCGTCACCGCCACCACCGGCAGCAACGGCGTGGCCAGCTTCAGCTCGCCCAACACGCGCAAGACCGGCGGCAGCTTCGTCTTCACCGTCACCGGTGCCACGCTGAACGGCTACAGCTACGCGCCGCAGACCAACACCGAGACCAGCGACTCGATCGCGCGCTGAGCCCGCGCTGCGCTGACACGGCGCATCGGCACCCAGCCAAAGGCCCGCGCCCCGCGCGGGCCTTTGTCGTTCAGGCCACCGCCGGCCCCGGTGCCGGCGCCAGCAGCGTGGCCAGCGCGGCCGAGGCCATGCGCGAGGCCGCGCTGTGGGCGCGGCTGGTCAGTGCGATCGGCACGTGCGCGCCCACCACCACGCCGCAGCTGGCGGCGCCGGCCAGGTATTCGAGCTGGCGCGCGAGCATGGTGCCGGCCTCGAGGTCGGGCATCACCAGGATGTCGGCGTCGCCGGCCACCGGCGAATCAATGCCCTTCAGGCGCGCCGATTCGGCCGAGATCGCGTTGTCGAAGGCCAGCGGCCCGTCGAGCACCGCGCCCTTGATCTGGCCGCGGTCGGCCATCTTGCACAGCGCGGCGGCGTGCAGCGTGGATTCGAGCCGCTGCGTCACCGTCTCCACCGCCGACAGCAGCGCCACCTTGGGGTTTTCGATGCCCAGCGCCAGCGCCACCGCGATGGCATTGCGCACGATGTCCACCTTGTCGTCGAGCGAGGGCGTGATGTTGATCGACGCATCGGTCACCAGCAGCGGCTTCGGGTAGGCCGGCACCTCGAAGCGGTAGACGTGCGAGATGCGCCGCCCGGTGCGCAGCCCGCGCTCGCGCAGCACCGCGCTCATCAGCTCGCCGGTGTGCAGGCTGCCCTTCATCAGCATGCGCACCTGGCCGCGCACGGCCAGGTTCGCGGCCTGCGCGGCGGCGGCATGGCTGTGCGGCGCATCGTCGATCGGAAAGCCGGCCAGCGACAGGCCCGCCTGCTCGGCCACCGCATGCATGCGCGCGGCGGGGCCCACCAGGCGCGGCAGGATCAGGCCCCGCTCGGCGGCCTCGACCACGCCGCGCAGCGAGTGCTCGTCGCAGGGGTGCACCACCGCGCAGGGCACCGGCTCGCCGATGGTGAGGCCATTCACCCAGCTGGCCAGCCGGGCCTCGGGGTCGAACAGGTGCATGGTGGGCATGGCCGCACGGGCACGCGCCACCTTCTGGGCCGGCGCGCGCACCAGGGCCTGGCCCGAGACCACTTCCTCGCCGCGCTGGTTGGTCACCCGGCAATCGAGCGTGACGTTGCGGTTGCTGTCGTCCTTGGACGCCACCGTGGCGCTGACGCTGAGCGTGTCGCCCACGTGCACTGGGCGGTGGAACCGCAGCTCCTGCGCGATGTAGATGGTGCCCGGGCCCGGGAACTCGGTGCCCAGCAGGCTGGAGATCAGCGCGCCGGCCCACATGCCGTGCGCGATGACGCCGCGAAAGCGTGTGCCTTCGGCGTATTCGGCATCCACGTGGGCGGGGTTCACGTCGCCCGACACCAGCGCAAAGGCCTGGATATCAGCCAAGGTGAGCGTGCGGACGATCGAGGCCTGCTGGCCCAGGCTCATTTCGTCGTAGGTGAGGTTCTCGATCAGGTCGTCGGTGCTGGCCATGGGCTGGGGGCGGATGAAAAGACCCCACTGTGGCCCGCGGGCGGGCTTTACCGCTTGACGCTGCTCAAGACACGCGCCGTCGCCAGTGGGCCAGCAGCGCCAGCGCCACGCCCAGCAGCGCCAGGCTGGCGGGCTCGGGCATCTGGGTGCTGCCACCGTCGAAGCTGATCTCGCTGACGAAGGTCCAGGTGCCGGGGTCCTGCACGAACTGGATCGTGTGGCCGCTGCCAGACAGGCCCAGGCCCGAGAAACTGACCGTGCCCACGCTGCCAACGGCCGGCGCCACGAAGGCGTGGCTGACGCCATCGATCAGGATCTGCAGCGGTGCGAACACACCGCCGAAGTGGCTGTTGTCGAGCTGGATCGAGATGCTGTCGATCAGCGTGCCGGCGGCGAACAGGAAACTGAGCGTCGGGTTCAGCGTGTGCTGCGCGTTCCAGCCCACGTACTCGCCGGTGCCGAAGTTGTTCGACACGTTGAACCAGAGCTGCGTGGACACCACGCCGTCGGTGAGCTTGCCCAGCCCGCCCGAGAGCGCCGCACCATCGGTGGTGGTGCTGCCGCTGCCGGTGTAGCCGGCATCCCAGTAGTTGAAGCTGCCGCCGCTGGCCTGGCCGTCGCCATTGGGCATGGCGTAGCTGAGCGCGGTCACCGGCGCGGCGCTGGCCAGGGTGGCCGCGAGCATCAGCGTGGCGGCCAGTGCAATCCGGATGGGGGCGGGCATGGCGTGACTCCTTCGCGACAGGGTGGTCGCATGGTCACGCCAATCGCCGCGAAACGCGAGCGATTCCCACGGGCTCCCCCCTAGCTCGCGAGCCCCGCACGCGCAGCGCGAAGCGCTCGCACACGCCTCTCACCACCTTTCACGTATGCGTCAGTGCACGCCAAGCTGCGATTCGAAGGCCGGATGCGCCCCCGGCTGGCGCGCCTGCAGCGCGCGGTAGGCATCGATCAGCTTGCGCCGCCGGGCCGGGCTGGGCGCGGGCCGCAGGTCCAGCAGTTGCAGGTCGCCCAGGCGCACCAGCACCGACACCGCGGCACCGGCCACGCCGGCGTCGTCCGCGCTGCCCAGCACCACCAGGGCCTGCGTGGTGGCCCGGCGCGCGGCCTCGGACAGGCGGTAGAAGTTGCCGCCCAACCAGTCGGCCACCTGCAGCCGCACGGGCGCCGGCATGGCCGCCAGGCCCAGCAGGTCGGTGAGCAGCGTGGTGGCGCGGTCGGCGTTGTGGGTGGCCTCGCCGTTCATCAGCACGCCCAGGGCATAACCGAGCAGGAACGCGTCCTGCCGTTCGCGCAGCCACTGCGGCAGCTGCGTGATCTGGTCGGGCTGCTGCACCTGGCGCAGGTGCTGCTGCACGGCCTCACGCAAGGCAGCCTGCAGGCGCGGATCGGACACGGCCAGCGCCACGTCCTCGGGCTGGCCCATCCAGCTGGGCCGCGAGGCCTGCGCGGACCAGCGCGCCACCGTCAGCTCGGCGCCGGTTTCGAGCCGCACGCCCTCCCAGGCCAGCCAGGGCCCCAACGCCGTCTTGCCGAGCGCGGGCCGGGCGGCATGCTGCAGCAGCACGGTGTCGCCGAGGGGTGGCCCCACCAGCCACTCGCGCACCTGGAGCTCCACGCTGCGCACCGGCATTGCGTACTTCGGGTCGTCCTCGCCGGGTGCGGGCTGCGGGCTGCCGAGTGCGCGAATGCGCCCGGCCATCACCGTGCACCCCCGCACCAGGCATTCGCCCAGGCGCTGGCCGGCGGCGTACTGCTGCATGGTCTGTCGTGTGTCCTGCGGGTTCATGGCGTGTGCTCCTGCGCCCCAGGGCGCCGATGCGAAGATGGCCACCAGCAGCGCCTGGCGGCACCACCGCACCATACCCCGTGCGCTGGCACCGGCTGCGGCGGTGGATGCCGGGCCGGTCATGGGTTGACGATCATCCCGAACTCGCGCACGAACGAGCGCCCCAGCACCTGCGCGCGCGCGGCGTCGGCCGTCTGCGGGAAGCCGGCGATCGTGAACGCGGTGCCGGTGACGGTGGAGCCGTTGTCCACCCAGTTGCCGGCGCCGTCGTTGGTGCCGGTGACGGTGACCGTCCAGTCCCCGCGCCCGAGCGCGGTGTAGTTGCGCGGGAAGTTGGTGGTGTGGGCCAGGATCCATTCGCGGAACCCGTTCACGCCCTGCGTGCTGGCCCAGGGGTTGTTGGTCGTCGGGTGCGTGCCGTCCCAGCCGAAGGCCGGCACATCCAGCGAGTTGATGCGCCGCAGTTGCCCGTTGCCTCCCGGGCCGTTGCCCAGGATGGTCTGCACCGTGTTGCCGCGGTTGGGCGAGTTGCCCCCGGTGGGCTCGGCGCCGCGCGCCACGTTCACGGTGTCCACCATCGGCGCGGGGAAGCCGGCCGCCGGGTTGGTGCGGAAATCGGGGTCTTCGGTCTCGGTGCCGGCCCGCGTGTCGGCCGGTGCGGCCTGGCCCGGGTAGTTGACGACGAAGGTGTCGGTGAGCAGGTTGCCCACGTTGGCCAGCACCACCTTGCCCAGGCCGAAGCGCCGGTTGGCGCCGCCGCCTTCGAGCAGGAAGTCGGCCCGCAGCTGCATCGGGTTCTGGCCGGGCTGGCCGGTGCTCACGCCGTTGGTGCCGGGCGTGAACACACTCTGCGTGGTGAGCGTGGCGCCGGCCTGCGGCGTGATGCGCACGATCACGAAGCGCAGCACCAGCACTTCCTCGCCGGGCTGGTGCTTGCCGTCGCCGCTGGGATCGCGGAAGCAGATCAGGCGGAAGCTGCCCGGCGTGCTGGGCGTGATCTTCACCGTGTCGCCGGTGGTGGTGTCCAGCCCCGGCAGGTCGGCGGCCACGGTGTCGGCCGGGTCGCGGTCGACCTGCCAGTGCACCTTGGGCTTGCGCGAGGGCGGCTGCACGTTCTGCGCCTTCACGGTGATCTCGCCGGCGTTCTGCACCACCACCATCAGGTCGGCCAGCGGCGCGACGAAATCGAGCGCACTGTTGCTGGTGCTGAAGCTGCCGGCCGCCGGCCGGGCGCCGCTGGCCGCGTTCCTGGTGGAGGGCAGCGTGGCCAGCAGCGCATCGGCCACGAAGGCATCCGAGGGCAGCGCCGGGATCTCGCAGGGCGAGCTGTTCGACAGCCGGTCGTAGAAGCGGCAGGCAAACGTGTCCTTGGTGTCCTTGAACTCGCGCCGCGCCTCCTGGTTGCTGCGACGCTGCTCGCCATCGGCGTAGAAGCGCTTGAGGCAGCCGCCGGTGCCCTCTTCCACCGTCGGGCAGGGCCACTTGCCCGGGTCCACCTGGCTGCCGGCGCGGAACAGCAGCACCATCACGCGGCGGTTGCCCTGGTTCTGCACATTGCGCTCGGGGCGGTTCTCGGGCTGGTCGAGGAAGGCCTTCTCGTCCTTCGAGAACACCATCAGCGGATTGAACTCGCTGCAGCCCTGCACGTCGCCCTTGCCGTTGGGGCCGGCGCCGCGGGCCAGGAAATCGGCCTTGGTGAGCTTCACCACCTTGGGCTGGCCGTCCTCGCCCGCCACCGGCTCGCCGGTGGGGCCGCGCACGGTGCACAGCTGGTCCATGTAGGCCAGCATCAGCTTGGCGCGGGGCGTGCCCGCGGGCAGGCCGGTGGCCGCGCGCATGGTCTGGTCGGCCTGCGGTTGCCAGTTGTCGCCGCCGGCGGGCTGGCCGGAGAGTTTTTCCCACAGCCCCACATCGCGCGTGAGCAGGCCGAAGACGGCCTGCGCGCGGCGGCCGCTCAGGCGCTTGTTGTAGGCATCGTCGCCCACCGGGTCGGCATGGCCGAAGATGCTGGCCTTGGTGCCGGGAAACTGCTCGAGCAGCGCGCTCAGCGGGCTGATGTCGAAGCCGCCGGGCACGACGAACGAGGAATCAAAGCCGAAGTGCGCATCCTCGAACTTGAAGCAGGCCTTCGGGATGAGGAAGGAGCGCACGCGGTTGAACTCGGCGCCCACCGCAGGCGCCACGCGCAGCGGCACGCCTTCGATGGCCGGGTGGGGCGCGGTGAGGATCTTGGTGGCCACGTCTTTCGGCTCCTAGCAACCATGCACGCTGAGCAGCTTGGCCTGGGTGTTGGGGCCGCAGTCGCCATCGACCTTGAGCTTCTGGTCGCACTGGAATTCCTCGACCGCGGACTTGAACTGGCGTTCGTCCTCGTCGTCCAGCCCGCCGAGGAAGTAGCCCAGGTTGCTCAGCCGCGCGATCTGGCCCGAGCGCTGGTCCACCGGGTCGAGGTGGCCGATCTCGAGCTGCAGCGGCACGTTCAGCAGCGGGGTCTGCCCCTTCTTCACCAGCACGCTGGCGCTGCGCGCGCCGGCCGGTATCTCGCGTTCGAACTTGCCGTCACCGCCGGTGACCACGGTGAAGACCTGGCCCTCCACCGTGAGCTCGCAGGTGGCGTTGGCGATCGGCTTGCCGTACAGGTCTTCGAGCACCAGGCGCAGCAGGTTCTTGGTGCGGCGCACCTGGAAGCGGTGCGTCGCATCGGTGGCCTTGGCTTCGGTGCGCTGGTCCTTGTCGGGGATGAAGACCTGGTCGCCCGGGGCCAGCACGTTCGGGTTGTCGCGCCTGGCGCGCAGGTCGGCGTTCTTCGCGTGGTCCCAGATGGTGTGGAAATCGAAGAAGCCGTTGTCGGCGGCGATCTTGGCCAGCGTGTCGCCCTGCTGCACGGTGTGAAAGCCGGCCATGGTGGTGGGGCTCCGGTGGGCGCGGCGTCAGAGCGCGCGCCACTCCTGGCTGTCGATCTGCGGGAAGCACACCTTGCACTGGCCGCCAGTGGCCATGCCGCCGATGTAGGCCTGGCCTTGTGCATCGAGCCGGCCTTCGCGGATGTCGCCATCGGGCAGCGCCACCTTGTAGGCCGCGCCGGGCACGGGCTGGTTGTCGGTGTCCACCAGCGCGATCTGGATCCAGTGCTGCGGCACCTCCTTCGCCTTGCCGCCCATCTGCGACGGTGTGACGGCCTCGGCCCCACCGGCGGACTCGATGTTCCAGGCGCGCTCGGCAATGCGGATCAGCAGCAGGCCGGCACCGGGCTGCGAGGGCCGCCAGGCCTCGGGCAGCAGCGGCAGGGCCTCGCCGAGCGCCTGGGCCTCGTCCAGCGGCAGGTTGGCGGTGTGCATCAACCGGCCCAGCACGGCCTGGGCCTGCGCGCGGGGCACCACGTCGAAGCGCTCGTCCTCGCTGCCGCGCAGCGAGGCCCAGTGCAGGGCATCGACGATGCGCCAGCGCTCGCCCTCGAAGTGGAAGTTGCGCGAGGTGGTGGGCAGCCGGCGCAGCAGGCGCTGCTCGGCCGTGGGCTGATCGCCCGCGCCGGGGTGGCGCTGCGCCTGCGGGCGGCCCGGGAACACACGCAACTCGCCGCTGAAGACCATGGCCCCCAGCCGGTCGGCCAGCGCGGCCTCGGTCTGGCGGTGCAACAGCCCGGTGTCGAGCACGGTGCTGGCCAGCCGGCGCAGCTCACCGGGCTGCAGGCCACGCAGCCAGTTGGCAGCCGAGGCGGCGTCGTTGAACGGCAAGGCCAGCGCGGCGTGCGGGCCTTCGTGCCAATGGCACACCGTCCAGGCCTCGCCCAGGGCACCGTGTTGACGCGACAGCTCGACCATGGCGCTTATGTTGATCCTGCGCCGCCACGCTTGGCAATATGACTTTGGGGACGCGGATCATCTCGATGGGCCATGGCGTTGCCCCGGGCGACGGATGACGGCAATCGGCCCGTTGCCGGCTTTGGCGCTGCTTGTGGAAGGCAGGCGTTCGAGGTGCGGCGCGTGCAAGCCCCAAGGTCCGCGTGCGCAGCGGGCCGAATCCGGCGGTCAGCCTGCGGCTGACTTCGCTGCGGTTCTCGGCTTCGGGGCGCGCTGTCGGATTTATCTCCGCCCGCTGCGCGGGCTGCGACCAGCGCCAGCGAGTCAGTTGT
>JACRAZ010000073.1 GCA_016213205.1 Burkholderiales bacterium | reverse complement strand
GAAACGCGTCGCGTCGAACACGGGTTGCCCACCGCGGCGGTCGGTCGGTTCGTCGCAAGCGCCGACCGCCCCCCGCCGTGGACAACCCTGCGCCGCAGTGCTTCGACGGCCCTCATGAGCCGTGAGGTTGCCTTATGAGCCCGCCGGGCCGCTCCCAAGCGCGAATCCCGGAGCGCTTTGCGCGGAGGGTAGTCCAGTGAGCCCGCTTCAGCGGGTGATTCGGGCTTCAGCGAATGACCCTCGGCCAACGCCTGGCCACGGCGTTTGGCTCGCGGGTGGCGATGGCCGCACTGCTGCTGGCCGTCGCAGCCTTCGGCCTGCACGTGGCCACCGTCAGCCTGGACGGCATCACGAACCGGCGCTGACGGGATACCGGCCTGCGCACGAACTGCTCGCGTCGATCGAGGACAAGGTCGTCACCCAGGGCAACGATGCCTGCCGGCGGGTCGAGGGCAGGATGAGCAGCACCATCGCGATCCTGGTCGCCCTGTGCGTGGCCTCCAGCATCGCGGCCGTGCTGCTGGCCTGGCGCATCACGCGCCCTTGGCGAATTCGCATCGCCCGAGCGTACGGCCCCTGAACTCGTCAGCGCGGCATCGGCCGCCCGACAGGGTGCTTCGAGCCCGCCTGCTCCAGTTCCGCGATCAGCGCGTCGATGCGCAGCAGGAATTCCTCGCGCGTGGCGCAGGGGCTGTGGGTCATCATGTCCGACGAATGCTCGGCCAGCGACTGCTCGCCCGCCATGCGGGCCCAGCGGCGCACTTCGCACCACGACAGCAAGGCCATCCGGCCCATGTCGCCGGTCTGGCGTGCGCGGCGCAGGTCGCCGAGCAGGCCGTCAAGACCGCGGGGCATCGTTGTCGGAAGGTTCATGTTGCGGTGCAGCATGAGCGCCATTCCTGATGCGAAGCTTACAGCCGAGCAGCGGGGCCCGGACTAGCCCTGTGCGGGCAGTGTGCGCAGCCAGTCACGCGGGGCGCTGCCCAGCCGCTGGCTGAACACGCGCGACAGGGCCGAGGCGCTGCCATAGCCCAGCTCCAGCGCAATCAGCTTCAGTGGCGCGCCCTCGCGCAGGCGCGCCTGTGCCAGGCTCAGGCGCCAGCCCACCAGGTAATCGGCCGGGGCCTGCCCCACGGTGTCCCGGAACGCCGCGGCAAATGCACTGCGTGACATGCCGGCGCACTGCGCCATGGCGGCCACGCTCCAGGGGTCGCCGGGCCGCTCGTGCAGCGCCGTCAGCGCACGCGCCAGGGCCGGGTGGGCCAGGCCGTTGAGCAGGCCGGTGGACACGCCGGCCTCGTCGCCATGGTCGAGCAGCCAGCGCAGCAGTTGCAGCAGCAGCACCTCGAACAGCCGGTCGGCCAGCAGGCGGCTGCCGCAGCACAGGGCCTCGGTCTCGGCAAACAGCAGGTCCAGCGTCGGCGCGAGCGCGGGCACGCGCGCCAGCGGCAGCACCACCAGCGGCGGCAGCGCCCGCACCAACGGGTGCTGCGCACCGCCCTCGAACTCCACCGTGGCGCAATTGAAATCGGCCCCCTCCACGGGCGGGTTGTGGAAGCTGTGTGCCAGCGGGCGGGCGTAGAACAGCAGGCTGGGCTCACGCAGCGTGATGCGCCGTGGCGCGCCGCTGCGGGCGCCGTGCGTCACCACCAGTTCACCCCGCTGCAGCACATGCAGGAAGCCCTGCCCCGGCTGCAGCGCAAAGTGGCTCACGCCGCACAGCGGGCCGGCGTGGAACAGCCTGGCACGCACCCGAAAACGCTCCAGCAGCGTGGAGAGGCGGTCGATCGCCGGCGCAGGGGGGGATGTCATGCTGGACGATAGGTGATGTTTGATGGACGAAACGTCACCCATGGTATCAACCTGCGGCCGACACTGGCGGCGTGCGCTGTTGCACGACACCCGCCAAGACGCCCCGCCCACCATGAAGACACGCCCACTCCTCGCTGCCGCCACGCTCGGCCTGCTGCTGCCGCTGCTGGCCACGGCCCCGGCCCTTGCGGCCCCCGCCATCCCCGGCTATGCGCTGGGCCAGCCTGGCCTGGCCACCGCCCCCTATACGCTGAAAGACCTGGCCTCGCTGCGCAAGACCCTGCTGCTGGGCGAAGACGACGTGCAGGCGCTGCGCCAGAGCAAGGCGATCCTGGCGGACCAGACCGAGGCCGTGCTCGATGTCTGGTACGGCTTCGTCGCCTCGACGCCGGAGCTCGTCGCCTTCTTCGGCCACCCGGTCAGCGGCCAGCCCGACCCGGCCTACCTGGCCGCCGTGCGCAGGCGCTTCGGCCAGTGGATCCTGGACACCGCCGATGCCAGGTTCGACCAGCCCTGGCTGGACTACCAGCACGAGATCGGCCTGCGCCACGCCCTGGCGAAGAAGAACCGCACCGACGGCGTCACCAGCGTGCCGCAGGTGAACTTCCGCTACCTGCCGGCGCTGACCATCCCGGTCACCACCACGCTGAAGCCCTTTCTCGCGAAGAAGGGCGCCAGCCCGGCGGAGGTGGAGCGCATGCACGCGGCCTGGGTCAAGAGCGTGCTACTGCAGACCATCCTCTGGAGCCAGCCCTACGTGCGCGATGGCCAGTTCTGATCCCGCACACCCCCCACCCCACCCTCGAAAGGAAGCAACCATGTCCCGCGTCACCCTGCTCGACACCACCACCGCCACCCCCGCCGCCGGCGCGCTGCTGCAGAACATCCACCAGGCCTTCGGCGCCACGCCGAACATGTTCAAGGCCGTGGCCCATTCACCCGCCGCGCTGCAGATGATGTGGTCGGCCTTCGGCGCGCTGGGCGGCGGCGCGCTGCCGGCCCGGCTGGGCGAACAGATCGCCGTGGCCGTGGCCGAGCGCAACGGCTGTGACTACTGCCTGGCCGCCCACACCGCGCTCGGCCGCAAGGCCGGCGCCAGCGCCGACGAGATGCGCGACGCGCAAGCCGGCGAATCCGCCGACCCGAAGACCCAGGCCGCGCTGCGCTTCGCGCTGCAGTTGGTGAACCAGCGCGGCCACGTGGCCGAGGCCGACGTGGCTGCACTGCGCGACGCCGGCTTCGACGAACCGCAGCTCGTCGAGATCGTGGCCCACGTGGCGCTGAACCTGTTCACCAATTACGTGAACGTGGCCTTGGCGGTGCCGGTGGACTTCCCGGCCGTGCCGCTGCGCCGGGTTTCACCCGCCTGAGCCCGGGCGCGGGGGTGCAGAATCGACCGATGGCACCCCTGCTGCAAACCGCGCTCGACGAAGCCGCCGCGCTGGGCGCCGGCCGCGGCTGGGCCGCGCCCGATGCCGCCACCCTGGCCGAAGCCGAGCGCCTGCTGGCCCTGCTGGCCCAAGACGTGCGCCAGCCGCAGGTGCTGGTGGAGCCGGACGGCCGCATCAGCTTCGAATGGGACGCCGCGCCCGCCGGCTGGCTGCAACTGTCGGTCAGCGGTCGCGGCCAGCTGCAGCACAGCGCCGTGATCGAGGGCGACGAATACGGCCAGGCCGAATCCTTTGGCGACACGCTGCCCGACTGGGCGCGCACGCTGCTGGGCCGGCTGCGGCCGGCGGGGCATTGAGATGCGGCGCCTGCTCTCCATGATCGCGCTGCTGGTGCTGTCGGGGCTCGCGCTGCCGGCGGCCGCCGCCGAACTGCCACTGAACACGCTGCGCCTGCCGCCGGGCTTCACGATCGAGCTGCTGGCCCGGGTGCCCAATGCGCGCCAGATGGCGCTGGGTCCCGGAGCACAGGGTGGCCAGGTGCTCTACGTGGGCTCGATGCACGAAGGCAAGGTGCATGCGCTGGAGCTCTCGCGCGAAGGCCGTGCCGGCGCGCTGCACGTGGTGGCCAGCGGCCTGGACCGACCGGTGGGCGTGGCCTGGCGCGACGGCAGCCTGTACGTCTCGGCCATCCACCGCATCCTGCGCTTCGACCGCATCGCCGACAACCTGGCCCGGCCGCCGAAACCGGTGGTGCTGCGCGACGACCTGCCGCGTGAATCCAGCCACGGCTGGAAGTTCATCGCCTTCGGGCCCGACGGCTGGCTCTATGTGCCGGTGGGCGCGCCCTGCAACATCTGCCAGCCAGACCCGGACCGCTACGCGAACATCCTGCGCCTGTCGGTCGATGGCCGGCAGCTCGAGGTGTTTGCCCGCGGCGTGCGCAACAGCGTGGGCTTCGACTGGCAGCCCGGCAGCGGCGAGCTCTGGTTCACCGAGAACGGCCGCGACCGGCTGGGCGACGACATCCCGCCCGACGAGCTGAACCACGCGCCCCGCCCCGGCCTGCACTTCGGCTACCCCTATTGCCATGGCGGCACCCTGCCCGACCCCGAGTTCGGCAGCTTGCGTCCCTGCAGCGACTTCACGCCGCCGGCGCAGGCGCTGGGCCCGCACGTGGCGGCGCTGGGGATGCGCTTCTACACCGGCTCGCAGTTCCCGGCCGCCTACCGCGGCCAGATCATCATCGCCGAGCACGGCTCATGGAACCGCTCGCGCCGCATCGGCTACCGGCTGAGCCTGGTCACGCTGCAGGGCGCACGCGCGCTGTCCTACGCCCCGTTCGTCACCGGCTGGCTGCAGGGCGAGGCGGCCTGGGGCCGGCCGGCCGACGTGCTGGTGGCACCGGACGGCAGCCTGCTGGTCTCGGACGATCTGGCCGGGGCAATTTACCGCATCCGGTACACGGGGGCGGGCTCGTGAGGCCGCTGCGCCGCCGCGTGCTGCTGGCCGGTGGGGTGGCCGGTGGGGTGGCCGGTGGGCTGGCCGGCGCGCTGGGGCCGGGGCCGGGGCTGGGCCGGGCCGAGCCCGCGGCCGAGTTCCCGAGCCGGCCGCTGCGCCTGCTGATCGGCTTTGCGCCCGGCGGCTCGGCCGACATGCCCTTTCGCGTGCTGGCCGAACAGGCCGGCCGCCGCCTGGGCCAGCCCATCCAGGTGGAAAACCGCACCGGCGCCGGCGGCACCCTGCCGGCGCAGGCGCTGGTGAACGCGCCGCCCGATGGCTACACGCTGGCGCAGATCGCCGGGCCGGTGTTCAGGCTGCCCTTCACCACCCAGACCGGCTGGAACCCGGCGACGGATTTCGAGTACGTGATCGCCGTGTGCCGCTTCTCCGGCGCCGGCCTGGTGGTGCGTGCCGATGCGCCCTGGCGCAGCATCCAAGACCTGGTGGCCGACGCACGGGCGCGGCCGCGAACACTGACCATCGGCACCCCCGGGCAACTGACGGCCGGCCACCTGCTGGTGGCGGAACTGCAGCGCAAGGCTGGCGTCACGCTGGTGCACGTGCCCTACAGGGGCGACGCTGAATCGCTGCCCGCGCTGCTGGGCGGCCATGTGATGGCGGTGGCGGCCACGCCGGCCTACCGCCCGTACGTCGAAGCGGGCCAGCTGCGCCTGCTGCTGCTGTTCGACGAGGAACGCGATGCCCGCTACCCCGGCGTGCCGGCCATGACCGAGGCCGGCTTCGACCCGCCCGATCGCACGCCGCTGGGCATTGCGGTGCGCAAGGGCACCGATGCGCTCATCGTCACCCGCTTGCACGATGCCCTTCGCAGCGCGATGGATTCGCCGGCCTTCACCACGGCCCTGGCGCGCTACGACCTGAAGCCCGCCTACCTGGGCCCGGCTGCGTACGCCGCCTTCGTGGTGGACAAGCTCAAGCGCGAGAAGGCGCTGCTGGCCGAACACGGGCTGCTGCGCTGACGCGCAGCGGGCCGCGCGCTCAGCGGATCTCACAGTGCAGCCGGCCGGCTGCGACCGCCACGACGATCCGGTAAGTGCGGCTGTGGCCGGCCTCGAAACCGCCGCTGCAGGAGCCTGTCGCCGAGCCGACCGTCAGCGCATCCGGCCGGCCGACGGGCGGCCCCGCTGCCGGTGCCGCCCAGCGCAGATCCGAGATCCGGAAGGTGGTCCAGCCCTTTTCGATGCGCCCGAGATCGATCCGGCCCTGGCCCGCTGTGATGTCCAGGCGGGCATGGCGGTTCTCGCCGATCTGTACCGCCATCGCCACCGGCGTGGCCGAACCCGCGCGGGACTCGGGCGCCAGCAGGTGCACCTGCACCGTGTCCTCGTCGGCATGCGCCGCGGCCAGGCCAGCGGCCCCTCCCACGGCCAGCGCCAGCAGGGGCGCAAGCCGCCGGCGGGCAGCGCCGGCCTCAGGGCGCGGACATGATCTTGAAGAAATCCGGCGGATAGACCATTTCATAGCCGTAGAAGCCGTAGGACTGCGTGTTGCTGCCGATCGGGGTGGTGTTGAAGCCGTCGAAGTACTTCTTTGCAATCACCCGCCATTGCGGCTGTGTGTCGTACCACTGCGGGTTGGCAATGGCGCCGGCGGCCAGGCGTTGCCGGTACAGGCGGTCGAGGTAGGCCAGCGGGTAGTCCAGCAGCGTGTGGCCGCCCGAGTAGTTTCGGATCACCTCTGAGTAGGCGAAGCCGATGTTGTCGTTCACCCACCCGTGCTTGACGACATAGTTCAGGCACTGGAACAGCATGTCCTCGAGCGTGTCCGGCGCAATGCCCGCGCCCTTGCCGGCGGCCGCCATCAGCTTGTCCTGCTCGTAGAACTTGATCACGTTGCTCAGCAGCGCGCCGGCCATCCACGGGTTGGTGCCGGTGGCGTTGGTGCCGTTGCTGTTGTCCATGCGGGTCATGGTCCAGTAGCCGGTGCCCTTGCTGGCATCGTTCACGCCGATCACGCTGTTGCCGACCACCTGGGTGGCCGGGTTGTAGCCGATGTGGTTGAGTGGGGTGCGCCACCACTGCACCAGGTAGTTCACGAGCTGGCCGTTGACCGCCTTGTGGTAGCCCGCATCGCCGGTGACGCGCACGTACTCGTTCATCACGTACAGCGGCCAGCCGTAATCGCGCTCGGCCTCGCGGTAGCGGGCCGGATCGAACGGCGTCTTGAAGAAGTGCGGCGTCACGTGCTTCCACCACTGGGCAATTTCGGTCAGCACCTCCAGCGAGCGCTTGTCGCCGGTGAGCAGGTACAGATCGCTCAGGCCACTGACATGGGCATGGCCCCAGTGCTGGTTGCGCACCTGGTGGTCTTCGTTGTTGTGCGCCAGCGCGTGCACCTCGCCCGCCGGCTGCTGGCCCATGGCCGCATCGGCGGCCGAGGTTTCCCAGTAGCCGCGGCGCGGGCCATGCGCCACATCCAGGTCGGCAAAGTGCCGGGTGGCAATCTCGCCCAGGTGGAACCAGCGCTGCTCGCCGGTGCGGACGAACTCGCGCAGGAAGGCATTCGCGCCGATGTGGGTGTCGTTGTAGAAGGCGGGAATGCGCTGGCCGTTCACCACGTTGTTCCAGCCCGCGCGCAGGCGGTCGCCATAGTCGCGCCAGCCGAACATCGTGGCATCGCCGCCCCGGTCGTCAGGGTCGTTGCGGGTGATGCTCTCGGGCGTGGCCCGCTCGATGCTGGGGATGTAGATGTCGTTGACCAACATCGCGCTGTAGCCGGTGGCCGCCGCCGGGTTGCCGGTGTCGAGCTCGCCGAACACGCCCGAGGCGGCGTACCAGGCGGGGTCGGCCGTCAGCTCGAGCCGGTGGCGCTGGTAGCCGGCGTTCAACTGCGCCAGCGCGTCGGTGCTCGGCATCGCGTCGCCGAAGGCCAGGCGCAACTGGTGCGTCTTGGCGCCGCCGGGCCGGCTGAAGTAGAAGCTGTTGGGGCGCTTGTACAGCGTGCCCGAGGGCACCGGGAACGTGGTGTCGGCGGTGCCGACGATCGAGCGCTCGGCAAACAGCGCGGCGGTGAGCACATTGCCCTTCACGTTCAGCTCGATCGGGAACTGCTGCCAGAAGTCGCGCACCATCAGCGCCAGGTGCCGGCTGCCGGCATCCAGCGCCACCCAGCCCGGCGCGCGCAGGCCGGTGGCCACGCCGGTGTAGCTGAGCGGGTTGCCCTTGTTCACGCCATTGTCGAACACGAAGCTGCCGTTCTGCAGCAGGTAGTGTTCGCCCGACACGCTGCCGCCGGCCGAGCCGTTCTTGTCGAGACCGAAGCGGTACTGCGCCGGGCCGGCCGGCAAGTTCCAGCGCAGGCCGTAGCCGCGCGCGGACAGCGCCAGCGCAGGCCCCACCGAGGCCACGTTGGCTTCGGGCCGATCGTCGATGACGGAGTAGTCGATGTCGAGCTTGTCGGAGCCGGCGTAGGCGTAGTAGCGCACCTGGTACTTGATGAGCACCGCGCCGGCCGCGTTGGTCAGCGCGCCGCGTGCGCGCACCACCGCGCGGATGGGCCCGGCCTCCTCCACCGCGACGCTCGGGTTGGCGGTCTGGCTCGCGGTGTATTCCTGGCCATCGAAGGCGTTCACCATGAAGAACTCGCCACTGCCCAGCACCTGCTCGGCCGCGTCGTAGCTGCCGTTGTGGTCCGCATCACGCCACAGGCCGGCAAGCAAGCCCCGCGTATTGACCTGGAAGCGGATGCTGCCGGTATCCACCGTGGCCCCGCCGGCCGAGGCCTGCACCTTCACTGGCGCGGCCACGGCCGCGCGTGCCACGCCGCTGCCGTACACCAGCCGGTAGCTGCGTGCCGGGCCGGCATCGGCCACGAACTGCACCAGCACCGACTTCATGGACCCATCGGGCCAGGCGGCCAGCGTGTCGAACTGGGCTGGGATCTCGCGTGAACCGTCGGCCGACTCCAGCCGCAGGTTGGCCAGCGAAGCCAGTGCCCCGGGCGGGAACGGCACGCCGCTGCGCACCGGCACCGCCGCCGCGGTGGGCGACGCGGCCAGCGTCAGCGGCACCGCGGAGGCCCCGTTGACCGGCGCCACCACGAAGGCCGCCGTCACGCTGCGCGATGTGTCCATCGTCACACTGCAGGCGCTCAGGCCCGTGCAGGCGCCGCTCCAGCCGCCGAACACATGCCCGGCGGCCGGGCTGGCCGTCAGGCTGACGGTGGTGCCCGTGCTGAAGCTGCGCGTGCACTGGCTGGCACAGGCGGTGGTGCTGCCGGCACCGGTGATGGACACGCTGCCCTGGCCCGTCACGCCCACGGCCAGCGTGGCATTGGTGCTGGGCGGCGGCGTCACCACCGCGAAGCTGGCCGACACCGATTTCGCGGCATCCATCGTCACACTGCAGCCGGCCGTGCCGCTGCAGGCACCGGACCAGCCCACGAAGCGGTAGCCGCTGGCCGGCGTGGCCGTGAGCACGACCACCGTGCCGGGCGCGTACGTGGCGCTGCACAGCGCGCCGCACTGGATGCCCGCGGGGCTGGAGGCCACTGTGCCGCCCGCCGAGGTGCTGACCACCAGACTCCACGGCGTGGTGGACGTGGGCAGCGTGACCGCGAGCGCATCGCTCCACGGGCCGCTGCCGGTGGTGTTCTGGGCCAGCACCTGCCAGATCGAGTTACCGTCGGGCAAGGGCACCACCGGGGCGGCATAACAGGACTGGCTGGCGCTGGTGCAGCCCACGCCGGCCGCGGTGTAGACGCTGTCGACCAGCGTGACCCCCGCCGCCGAGCGCACCTGCAGGCGGTAGTGCGTGGCACCGCTCACCGGGTACCACTGGTAAGTGGGCGTGCGTTGCGTGATGCTGCCGCGGGGCGAGAAGCTCACCGGCTTGGCCAGGGCCTGGCTCGGCGCATCGACCACGAAGCTGGCCGACACCGACCGTGCGATGTCCATCGTCACCGTGCAGGCCGTGGTGCCGGTGCAGGCGCCGCTCCAGCCGGCAAATCGATAACCCGTGAAAGGCGTGGCCGTGAGCGTGACCACCGTGCCGGCGGCGAAGCTGGCATTGCACTGCCCGCCGCACTGGATGCCACCGGGGCCGGACTGCACAACGCCACCGGCCGTGCTGGTGACCGAGAGCGTCACCGGCGCGGCCGGCGGCGGCGTGGTCGTCACCGGCAGCGACACCGTCAGCACATCGCTCCAGGGGCCGACCGTCGTGGCGTCCTGCGCGCGCACCTGCCAGCTCGAGCTGCCATCGGGCAGGGTCGTGCGCGGCGCGGCGTAACACGACAGGTTCAGGCTCGGGCACCCTGCGCCGGCGGCGGTGTACACCGTGTCCACCAGCGTGGCGCCGGCGGCCGAGCGCACCTGCAGGCGGTAGTGCGTGGCCCCGGCCACCGGGTACCACTGGTAGGTGGGCGTGCGCTGGGTGATGCTGCCCTTGGGCGAAAACGCCGCGGGCTTGGCCAGCGTGGTGGTCTGTGCCTGGGTGCCGGCCGCCGCGAACAGCAGCGCCGTGACGGCGATGCAGGCGCCGGACTTCAACAGTGTCTTGATCATTCCCTGATGCCGCCGCTGGGCGGCTTGTTGCTTGTTGTACGGTGCCCGCCATCCACGCTGCGGGCCGGCCTGACGTGTCCGGCACCTGCGTGGCAATCGTCGTGCAGGCGCTGCGAGTTTCACCCGGCCGCCGGGTCATCGGGCGCCGCGTTGGCAACCAGTTGCAACCCTTGGCCAGATCGGGCGGCCCGGCTTGTCGACGGCGATGTGCAACCGGTTGCAACCTGATGAGGCCGTTGCCTACAATTGCGCAACCGGTTGCATTGAATTGGAAGCCATCGCCATGTCGCCCTACCCCCACCTGCTGGCCCCGCTGGACCTCGGCTTCGTCACCCTGCCCAACCGGGTGCTGATGGGCTCCATGCACGTGGGCCTGGAAGAGCGACCGCAAGGCTTCGAGCGCATGGCCGCGTTCTACGCCGAGCGCGCGGCCGGCGGCGTGGGCCTGATCGTCACCGGCGGCATCGCGCCCAACGACCGCGGCCGTCCGATGCCCGGCGGCGCCCGCCTCACCAATGAAGACGAGGTGGCCAAGCACCGCATCGTCACCCAGGCGGTGCATGCCGCGGGCGGCCGCATCGCGATGCAGATCCTGCACTTCGGCCGCTATGCCTACCACCCGCAGCAGGTGGCGCCCAGCGCGCTGCGTGCGCCGATCAACCCCTTCACGCCGCACGCGCTGACGGCCGAGGAGGTGGAGGCCACGATCGAGGATTTCGCCACCTGCGCCGCGCTGGCCCAGGACGCGGGCTACGACGGCGTGGAGGTGATGGGCTCCGAGGGCTACCTGATCAACGAGTTCGTCGCCGCACGCACCAACCAGCGCACCGATGAGTGGGGCGGCAGCTACGACAAGCGCATGCGCTTTCCGGTCGAGATCGTGCGCCGCACGCGCGAGCGGGTGGGGCCGAACTTCATCATCATCTACCGCCTGTCGATGCTGGACCTGGTGGAAGGCGGCTCCACGCTGGACGAGGTGATCCGCCTGGCCCAGGCCATCGAGGCCGCGGGCGCCACCATCCTCAACACCGGCATCGGCTGGCACGAGGCGCGCATCCCCACCATCGCCACCAAGGTGCCGCGTGGCGCCTTCGCCTGGGTGACGCGCCGGCTCAAGGGCCAGGTGAAGATCCCGCTGGTGGCCACCAACCGCATCAACACGCCCGAGCTCGGCGAGGCGCTGCTCGCCGAGGGCAACTGCGACATGGTGTCGATGGCCCGCCCGCTGCTGGCCGATGCGCAGTTCGTGCGCAAGGCCGCGCAAGGCCGCGCCGACGAGATCAACACCTGCATCGCCTGCAACCAGGCCTGCCTGGACCACACCTTCGCGGGCAAGGTCACCTCCTGCCTGGTGAACCCGCGCGCCTGCCATGAAACCGAGCTGGTGATCGACCCCAGCCCGAGCCCCAAGCGCGTGGCCATCGTCGGCGCCGGGCCGGCCGGGCTGGCCTGCGCGCTCACCTGCGCCGAGCGTGGCCACCAGGTCACGCTGTTCGAGGCCGATGCCGAGATTGGCGGCCAGTTCAACATCGCCAAGCAGGTGCCGGGCAAGGAAGAGTTCCACGAGACGCTGCGCTACTTCCGCACCCAGCTCGCGCGCCATGCCGACCGGATCACGCTGAAGCTGAACCACCGCGCCAGCGTGGACGAACTCGCCGGCGCCGGCTTCGACGAGGTCGTGCTCGCCACCGGCGTGACGCCCCGGGTGCCGCCGATCGACGGCATCGGGCACCCCAAGGTGCTGGGCTACCTCGACGTGCTGCGCGACCACAAGCCGGTGGGCCGGCATGTGGCGCTGGTGGGCGCCGGCGGCATCGGCTTCGACGTGGCCGAATACCTCAGCCACGAAGGCGAGAGCGCGAGCCTGGACCCGGCGAAGTTCAACGCCGAGTGGGGGATCGACAGTGACTACCGCAGCGCCGGCGGCCTGGCCGAGCCCAGGCCCGAGGCCTCGCCGCGCGAACTGCACCTGCTGCAGCGCAAGACCAGCAAGGTGGGCGATGGCCTGGGCAAGACCACCGGCTGGATCCACCGCACCCAGCTCAAGACGCGCCGGGTGGACATGGTCAGCGCGGTGGCCTACCGCCGCATCGACGATGCCGGCCTGCACATCGAGGTGGACGGCCAGCCGCAGCTGCTGCCGGTGGACAACGTGGTGATCTGCGCCGGCCAGGAGCCGCAGCGCGCGCTGCTGGCCGGGCTGCAGGCCGCGGGCTGCAGGGTGCACCTGATCGGCGGCGCCGACGAGGCCGCCGAACTCGACGCCAAGCGCGCCATCGACCAGGGCACGCGGCTGGCCGCCGAGCTGTAGCCGCCGGGCGCCCTGCACTAGCATTCGGGCCATGTCGCTGCCGCATGCCCTGCTCACCGCCCTGATCGAACAATCCAGCGCCGGCTCGGAGCTGGCGCGCCGCTTCGACCGATCGATCGGCTTCTTCTGGCACGCCACGCACCAGCAGATCTACCGCGAGCTGGGCCGGCTGGAGGCGGCGGGCTGGGTCGAATCGCTGCCGCCGGCCGAGGGGCGGGGCCGCAAGAAGGTGTACCGCGTGCTGCCGGCCGGCCGCAAGGAGCTCAAGCGCTGGACCGACGCGCACCAGGACCCGAAGCCGCTGCGCGAGGAGCTGATGCTGCGCCTGCGGGCCGAGGCGGCCGTGGGCCCCACCGCGGTGAAGCACGACATCGAGCGCCGGCTCGCGCTGCACCGCGACAAGCTCGCGCTGTACCAGCAGCTCGAGGCGCGTGATTTCCCGCCCGGCCGCACCCGCAGCCGCGAGGCCCAGGTGCAGCACCTGATCCTGCGCGCCGGCATCCTGATGGAAAGCATGTGGGTGGATTGGTCCGAGCAGGCGCTGGCGGTGCTGCGCAAGCCCGTGCGCAAGCCGGCGCGGCGGCCAGCCGGCACCGGCCGCTAGCAGGCGGGGCAGCGTGGCAGCTCAGGTCACGCGCGGCACGGCCTCGGCCGCCGGCGGCCGCTCGCCCATGCGGGCGCGGAACAGCAGCTCGTCGGTGGCCCGCAGGCGGCGGCTCATCTCGCGGCCGATGTTCATCTGGATCAGCGCAAACTGCTCCAGGTCGTGCTCGAACAGGCGGAACAGGTGCGCGGGCGTCAGCTCGATCGCGGTGCAATCCACCAGCGCCTGCACCGAGGCGCTGCGCGGGAACAGGTCGGCCAGCGCCATCTCGCCGAAACAATCGCCCTGGGCCAGCTGCTGCAGCAGCAGCTCGCGCCCTTCCCAATGCTTGAGCACGGCCACGCGGCCGGATTCGAGCACGTACATGCTCTGCGCCGGTTCATGCTCGCGGAAGAAGTACTGGCCCGCGCCCATGAACACCTCGGTGGCGGGCTCCAGCAGGTAGGCCAGGGCATCCTCGCGGATGGCACCGAAGATCGGCATCTGCTGCAACAGCTCTATCCGCATGGCTTGCATCGTGCGTCTCCCGCGGCTGGCCAGGGCGTGGTGCGCCGTGACGACCGCACCACCTGCCCGGGGCAGTGTAGACCTGCAATCGTGCACTGTGAATGCACCGCCGGATGTAGATTACGGCGGCGGCATCAGGAGACCAGCGTGACGCATGCAACAACAGCAACAGGCCGTCCGATCGAAGACCCTTCCGAGCACCTGGGCCAGGTGCTCGCCCTGGTGGCCAGCCGGCTGCCGCCCGAGCAGCGGCCCCTGCTGGGCAGCTTCGTGCACCAGTACTTCGGCGGCGTGGCCCCCGAAGACCTGTCCGACCGCGAGGTGGGCGACCTGTACGGCGCGGCGCTCTCCCATTGGCAGTTCGCACGCAAGCGCGAGGCCGGCCACAGCAAGGTGCGCGTGTTCAACCCGACGATGTCCGAACACGGCTGGCAATCCACCCACACCATCATCGAGATCGTCAACGACGACATGCCCTTCCTCGTCGATTCGGTGACGATGGAGGTCAACCGCAACGGGCTCACGCTGCACCTGATCATCCACCCGCTGCTGGCGGTGGCCCGCGGCCCGGACGGCACGCTGCAGGCGCTGGACGGCAGCACGCGCGAATCCTTCATCCACATGGAGGTAGACCGCGTGCCCGACCCGGCCGGCCTGGAGGCGCTGGCGGCCGACGTGACCCGCGTGCTGGCCGATGTGCGCCGCGCGGTGGCCGACTGGCAACCCATGCGCGAGCGCCTGATCGACATCCTGGCGCAACTGCAGGCCAGCCCGCCGCCGCTGCCGGCCGACGAGCTGGCCGAGGGCCAGGCCTTCCTGCACTGGCTGGCCGACAACCACTTCACCTTCCTCGGCATGCGCAGCCACGCGCTGGCCCAGCAGGATGGGCAGGACATCCTCAGCGTGGTGCCGGGCTCCAGCCTGGGCCTGCTGCGCGAGGAGAAGGCGCTCGACGCCGTGGCCGCCTACTCCGCGCTGCCACCCGAGGTGCGCGCCTACGCACGCCGGCCCGAACTGCTGGTGGTGACCAAGTCCACCGCGCGCTGCACGGTGCACCGGCCGGGCTACCTGGACTACATCGCGATCAAGTGCTTCGATGCGCAGGGCCAGGTCAACGGCGAGCACCGCCTGCTGGGGCTGTTCACGTCCACCGCCTACAGCGCGAGCCCCGGCCACATCCCGCTGCTGCGCCGCAAGACTGCGGACGTGCTGGCGCGCGCGGGCCTGCCCGCCGGCAGCCACGCGAGCAAGTCGCTGATCAACATCCTCGAGACCTACCCGCGCGACGAACTGTTCCAGACCCCCAACGACGAACTGCTGCGCACTGCCATGGGCATCCTGCACCTGGGCGAGCGCCAACGTTTCCGGCTGTTCGTGCGGCGCGATCCGTTCGAGCGCTTCCTGTCCTGCCTGATCTACGTGCCGCGCGAGAACTACACCACCGAGCTGCGCCAGAAGTGGCAGTCCATCCTGCTGCGCGAGTTCAACGGCATCAGCTCGGAGTTCAGCGCCAACCTGTCCGAATCGGTGCTGGCGCGCATCCAGATCAGCGTGCGCACCACGCCGGGCCAGCTGCCGGCCTTCGATGTGCACGAGATCGAGGCCAAGCTCGCCGCCGCTGCGCGGCGCTGGGACGACGACCTGAAGCACGCCTTGCTCGAGGCCGTGGGCGAGGCACGCGGCCTCGCGTTGCTGCGCCAGTTCGGCGGCGCCTTCCCGGCCGGCTACCGCGAGGAGTTCAGCGCCCGCGCCGCGGTGCCGGACATCGAGCTGATGGCCCGCCTCACCGAGGCCGAGCCCGTGGCGCTGTGCCTGTACCGCCCGCTCGAGGCCGCGCCCGGCACGTTGCGCTTCAAGATCCTGCGCCGCGGTGGGCCGCTCACTTTGTCGGTCAGCCTGCCGATGCTCGAGCACATGGGCATGAAGGTGCTCGACGAGCACCCGTTCAAGGTGACGCCGGCCGATGCCACGCCGGTCTGGATCCACGATTTCGGGCTGCAGTGCCCCGATGCCGGCGGCGAGCTGGAGGTCGACACCCTGCACGAGGTGTTCGAGCAGGCCTTCGACGCGGTGCTGCGCGGCGAGGTGGAGAACGACGACTTCAACCGCCTGGTGCTGGCCGCGCGCCTGCCGGCGCGGCACATCGTGGTGCTGCGCGCCTATGCGCGCTACCTGCGGCAGATCGGCTTCGCGCTGTCGCAGCCCTTCATCGAGGCCACGCTGGCCACGCACGCGGGCATCGCGCGCAGCCTGGTCGAGCTGTTCCTCGCCCGGTTCGATCCCCAGGGCGGGCCCGAGGCCGACCTGCGCGCCGCCGATCAGGTGCGAGCGATCGAGGCCGCGCTGGAGCAGGTGGACAACCTGTCCGAAGACCGCGTGCTGCGCCAGCTGCTGGCCCTGATCCAGGCCACGCTGCGCACCAACTTCTGGCGCACCGACGACCAGGGCCGGCCGCGCAGCTTCCTGTCGTTCAAGTTCGATTCGGCCCAGGTGCCCGGCCTGCCGGCCCCCAGGCCGATGGCCGAGATCTTCGTCTACAGCACGCGCTTCGAGGGCGTGCACCTGCGCGGCGGGCGCGTCGCGCGCGGCGGCTTGCGCTGGTCCGACCGGCCGGAAGACTTCCGCACCGAGGTGCTGGGCCTGGTGAAGGCGCAGATGGTGAAGAACACCGTCATCGTGCCGGTGGGTTCGAAAGGCGGTTTTGTCCTGAAGAAGGCACCCCCGGCCAGCGAGCGCGAAGCCTTCCTGAAGGAAGGCGTGGCCTGCTACCAGGACTACCTGCGCGGCCTGCTCGACCTGACCGACAACCGGGTGGGCGACGCCGTGGTGCCACCACCGCAGCTGCGCCGCCACGACGGCGACGACCCCTACCTGGTGGTGGCCGCCGACAAGGGCACCGCCAGCTTCTCCGATTACGCCAACGGCATCAGCCGCGAATACGGCTTCTGGCTGGGCGATGCCTTCGCCTCCGGCGGCTCGGTGGGCTACGACCACAAGGCCATGGGCATCACCGCGCGCGGCGCCTGGGAATCGGTGAAGCGCCACTTCCGCGAGATGGGGGTCGACACGCAAAGCCAGGACTTCACCGTGGCCGGCATCGGCGATATGTCGGGCGACGTGTTCGGCAACGGCATGCTGCTGTCGCGCCACATCCGGCTGGTGGCGGCCTTCGACCACCGCCACATCTTCCTCGACCCCAGCCCCGATGCGGCCACCAGCTTTGCCGAGCGGGAGCGCCTGTTCAAGCTGCCGCGCTCCGCGTGGGCCGACTATGACGCGAGCCTCATCTCCCCCGGCGGCGGGGTGTTCGCGCGCAGCGCCAAGTCCATCGCGCTGACGCCGCAGGTGCGCCAGCTGCTGCAGGTGCAGGCCGAGGCGCTGACGCCCACCGAACTCGTCAACGCCATCCTGAAGGCCCCGGTGGACCTGGTCTACAACGGCGGCATCGGCACCTACGTGAAGGCCAGCAGCGAAACCCACGCCCAGGTGGGGGACCGCGCCAACGATGCGCTGCGGGTGGACGGGCGCGAGCTGCGCTGCAAGGTCTTTGCCGAGGGAGGCAACCTGGGCTGCACCCAGCTCGGCCGGATCGAGTACGCGCTGGCCGGCGGCCGCATCCACACCGATGCGATCGACAACTCCGCCGGCGTGGACACCTCCGACCACGAGGTCAACATCAAGATCCTGCTGGGCCTGGCGGTGGCCGAGGGCGAGCTCACCGAAAAGCAGCGCAACGCCCTGCTGCCGCAGATGACCGACGCGGTGGCCGCACTGGTGCTGCGCGACAACATCTTCCAGACCCAGGTGCTCTCGCTGATGGGCCGGGTGGCCGGCACGCTGCTCGATGCGCAGACCCGCTTCATGCACCTGCTGGAAAAGGCCGGCCGCCTGAACCGCCGCATCGAGTACCTGCCCTCGGACGAGGTGATCGAGGAAAGGCGCCAGCACGGCATCGGCCTGACCAGCCCCGAGCGCGCGGTGCTGCTGGCCTACAGCAAGATGTGGCTGTACGACGAACTGCTGGCCTCGCCGCTGCCGGACGACCCCTGGGTGGCCACCGCCCTCGAGCGCTACTTCCCGCCGCTGCTGAAGGAACGCTTCGGCGCCTACATGCCGCGCCACCCGCTCAGGCGCGAGATCATCGCCACCCACGTGACCAACAGCATGCTCAACCGCGTGGGCGCCACCTTCGTGCACCGGCTGAGCGAAACCACCGGCGCACGGCCGCACGAGATCGTGCGCGCCTACCTGATCAGCCGCGAGATCTTCGGCCTGGTGCCGCTGTGGCAGGTGATCGACGCCATGGGCCACCAGGTGGACGACGCGGTGCAGGCCCGCATGATGATCGACATCACGCTGCACCTGGAGCGCGGCACCAAGTGGTTCCTGCGCTCGCGCCGGCTGGGCGACGACATGGCCGCCACCATCGCCCACTTCAGCCCCGGCGTGCAGGCCCTGGCCACCCGGCTGCACGAGCTGCTGGAGCCCGACGAGCGGGCCCGGGCCGAGGCCGCGGTGGCGCAGCTGCAGGCCCAGGGCGTGCCCCGCGAGCCGGCCGAACGCGTGGTGCAGCTTCACGCGCTGTATGCCACGCTGGACATCGCCGAAGTCTCGGCCCAGGTGAACCAGCCGGTGGCGCCGGTGGCCGCGGTGTACTTCGAGCTGGCCAGCCGGCTGGGCATCCCGTGGCTGCGCGACAAGATCGCGCTGCTGCCCGACGACCAGCACTGGCGCCTGCTCACCAAGGGGGCGATGGCCGACGACCTCTCCGGCCTGCAGCGCGCGATCACGGCGGCGGTGTTCGCCGGCGCCGAGCCCGACACCGGCGCGCAGGCCCTGGTGGCCGGCTGGGCCGCCCACAACCAGCGCGCGCTCGAACGCGCGGGCCAGCTGCTGGGCGAGCTGCGCACCGTGCCGGCGCCGGATGCGGCCATGCTCTCCGTGGCCCTGCGCGAGCTGCGGGCCCTGGCCTGAAGGGGGAATCCGACACGCGGATGCGCGATTGCGGCGGGCGCTATCAGCGCCCGCCGACAGCGCCCGCGCGGGCCGCTGCCTAGAGTGGTTGACACGGCGACCCGCACGGGCGGGCGCCGATGAAGGCAACCCCCCCAGGCCCACGGCCACGCCACGAAGGAGTCACCATGCAGTGCAAGCAACTGGTTACCGTCACCGCCCTGTCCGCAGCCCTGGGCTGCACCCTGCTGGCCACGGCCTGCACCAGCACCCCCACCCGCGAGAGCACCGGCGAGGTCATCGACGACGCCTGGATCACCACCCGGGTCAAGGCGGCCTTCGTCGAGGACAAGGCAGTGAGCGCGCTGAACATCGCCGTCGAGACCTTCAAGGGCACGGTGCAGCTCAGCGGTTTTGCCAACAGCAACGACGAGCGCATGCGCGCGGCCGAACTGGCGCGCAACATCAAGGGCGTGAAGGTCGTGCGCAACGACATCCGGCTGAAGACCGCCGGCTGACGCGGCACCCTCTCGACAGGCCCCCCCATGCTGTACTACGCCGCTGTCTTCCTGGTCATCGCGCTGGTGGCCGCCATGTTCGGCTTCAGCGGGCTGGCCGCCGGTGCCGCCGGCATCGCGAAGATCCTGTTCTTCATCTTCGTGGTCGGCTTCCTCGTCACGCTGATCGCCGGCCTGCTGCGGCGGGGCTGAGGCCGACGGCAACCCCGCGGGACGCATGGCCGTCCCGCGCGTGCCCCCGGGAGGCCACCACAATGGGCCCCGCCCCGCCGAAGGACACGCGCCTTGACGACCCCCGCAGCCCGCCGCATCCGCTGGTTCCTGGCCGCGCCACCGCAGGTGCTGCTGGCGCTGCTGCTGACGGCGGTGGTCTCGGTGGTGGTGCTCGCGGTGTCGGAGCTGGCGGCCGGCCGGGTGAACCAGACGCGGGCCGAGGCGCAAAGCCTCAACGAACGCGCCACCCATGTGAGTGAGCTGCGCCAGGCCCTGGTGCAGGCCGAATCCGGGCAGCGCGGCTACCTGCTCACGCAGGACCCGCGTTACCTGCAGCCGATGAAGGATGCCGCGGCCCGCGCCGAGAAGGCCTTCGTCAACCTGCAGGCCTCGAGCCTGGCCGACCATGCGGCGCTGCAGCGCAGCGTCGAGATCGTGTCGCTGGGCAACCGCAAGCTCGACGAGATGCGCATCACCGTGAACCAGGCCGAGCAGGGCCGGCTCGACCTGGCGATGGCCATGCTCAAGGGCGGCTTCGGCATCCAGCTGATGGAAGACCTGGTCGGCCGCTGCAACGAGTTCGAGCACCAGCAGCTCGCCGCGCTGCGCCAGAAGCAGGCGGCGATCTCCGAATCGCTGCTGCAACAGCGCTTCGGCGTGGGCGTGGTGGTGCTGATCAACCTGGGCTTCCTGGCCCTGCTGGCCAACATGATGATCCGGCAGTTCACGCTGCGCGAGCAGCACCGCGCCGAACTCGAACGCCAGGCCGGCCTGCTGGAGCAGACGGTGAACGAGCGCACCGAGGAGCTTTCCGCCCTCTCCACCTACCTGCAGACCAGCAGCGAACGCGAGAAGGCCCGCCTGGCGCGCGACCTGCATGACGAGCTGGGCGGCATCCTCACCTCGGCCAAGATCGACATCGGCTGGCTCGAGGGCCACAGCAAGGCCACCGACCCCGAGGTGGTGCCGCGCCTGAAGCGCCTGGCCGGCGTGTTGGACGAGGCGGTGGACCTGAAGCGCCGCGTGGTGGAGAACCTGCGCCCCTCGCTGCTGGACCACCTGGGCCTGGGCGCCGCGCTCACCTGGTACGTGAACGACACCTGCCGCAAGGCCAACCTGAAGTGCGCGCTGCGCATGCCGGATGACAACGAATCCGTGCCCGCAGAGATGGCGATCGCGATCTACCGTATCGTGCAGGAGGGGCTGAACAACTGCATCAAGTACGCGCAGGCCTCCGAGGTGAACATCAGCGTCGAGCGCACCCAGGGCGGGTTCCGGCTGCGCCTGTCGGACAACGGCGCGGGCATCCCGGGCTTCCGGGCTGAGCACCTGTCGCACGGCATCGCCGGCATGCGCCAGCGGGCACGGGCGCTCGGCGGGCGCTTCGAGCTGCGCACCGCGCCGGGCGGCGGCACCAGCATCGAAGCCTTCTTCCCGCTGGCCGAGCCGGCCGCGCGACCTTAAGCGGCGCCGGCAGCGCCGGCCTGGCGGGCCTGCTCCAGCAGCAGGCGCACGGTACGCACATCCCGGCTCTTGTCGAGAAAGTGGTCGGCGCCGGCGTTGCGGCAGGCGGCCTCGAGCACCGGAAACGCGTGGTTGGTCAGCACGATCAGCAGCGGCCGCCGCGCCGCGGGCCCACCCCGGCGCAGCGCCTGGATCACGCCCAGGCCGGTGCCCTCGCGCAGGCTGAGGTCGATCACCACGGCATCGGGCTGCAACGCCCGGTACTGCGCGATGGCCTGCGATTCGGTGTCGGCCACGGCCTGCACCTCGAAGCGGCCGGGCTCATCGATCAGCTCGCGCAGCAGGGTCTGCACGCGTGGCAGGTCCTCGACCACCAGCACGCGCAGAACGCCCGCGCCATCGGGCGCAGTGGTGTCGGCGGCGCTGTCCATGGTCCGGGGCGGCATGGGTCGACCGGCACGCGCGCCGCTCACTGCATCAGGTTCTTGCGCACGGCGTACTGGGTCAGGTCGGCGTTGGTCTTGAAGTTCATCTTCTCGAGCAGCCGGGCCCGGTAGGTGCTGACGGTCTTGCTGGACAGGCACAGCTCGGTGGCGATCTCGGTCACGCTGCGGCCCACGGCCAGCTTGGAGAAGATCTGGAACTCGCGCTCCGACAGGCGCAGGTGCGCCGGCTGCTCGATGTCCTCGGTCAGGCCCGCGGCCAGCAGCTCGGCCAGCGCCGGGCTCACGTAGCGACGCCCAGCCGCCACCGTGCGCACCGCGGCCACCAATTGGTCGGTGGCCAGCTCCTTGCTGAGAAAGCCGCTCGCGCCGGCCTTCAGCACGTTCAGGCCGTACTGCTCTTCGGGGTAGGCGCTGAGGATCAGGATCGCCGTCTCGGGCGTGCTGGACTTCACCTGGCGCAGCACGTCGATGCCCGACAGGTCCGGCAGCGAGAGGTCGATCACGCACACATGCATCGGCGTGTTGCGCACCGCCTCCAGCGCGGAGCGGCCGGTGGCGCCTTCGGCCACGATGTCGATGTCGCTGTGGCCTTCCAGGATGTAGCGGAAGCCGGCCCGCACGATGTCGTGGTCGTCGAACAAACCCAGTCGGATGATCATCATGGCGCCTGTGCTCCCGCGGCCTCGCGCACCGCGCCCCGCATTGTCCGGCGCCGGGTGCCGGGCACTAGCCTGCAATGGCCGATACGGCTGTAGGGCGTGCCCTACAGCCCGCGGTCCAGCGGCGCCTGCGCCACGCAGCGCCAGCCGTGGTGGGTGGCCAGCTGGCGTGGCCACAGCGCGATGGCCTCGACGAGCACCGGCACCGGCTGCGCCACCGCACCGTGCATGCCGCGCTGCTCCACGTAGATGCGCTCGCGCGGCAGGCCGTGCTGCGCGAGCTGCCAGCGCACCACCTCGGCCCGCTGGCGGGCCAGCGCGCGCGGGCCCGGGGTGTGGGCCGGCACGCTGACCACCACGACCTCGAGCGCCGCCGCATCGAGGGCCTGCGCCAGCGCTGCCAGCTGCGCGCGACCGCCGGCGGACAGCCTGGCCTGGCCGCGCTCGAACAGCCCGCCATCGAAGACAGCGCTGCGTGACTCGGGCGCCGGCGGCGCGGCGCAGATGCCGATGGCTTCCACCGGCAGCGCCAGGCTCGCGGCCGCCAGCGTGGCGCACAGCAGCGTGGTGGCATAACGGAGGTGGTCGGTCATGGTCTTCTCCTTGCGGGCAACCGGCGCGATCAGCCGCGCGGCCGCACCGGCTGGTCGTTGTTCGACAGGTACACCTCGACCCGGCGGTTCAGCGCGCGGTTGGTGTCGCTGCTGTTGTCGGCCACCGGGTAGCTCTTGCCATGGCCCACCACGGTGACACGCGGCGCATTGACGCCCAGCGCGAACAGCCGGGCTGCCACCGCCTCGGCGCGGCGGCGCGACAAGGCCTCGTTGTAGGCGTCGGAGCCGATGTTGTCGGTGTGGCCCTCGATCAGCACCCGGCGGTCCGGGTACTGCTGCAGGAACTCGGCCAGCTTCTGCAGCGCGGCCTGCGCACCGGGCTTCACCTCGGCCCGGTTGAACTCGAACAGCACGTCACCCAGGGTGACGAGCACGCCACGCTCGGTGGGCTTGGCCTGCAGCTCGGCCAGCCGCTGCTGCAGCAGCGCAGCCTGCTGCTCGGCGCCGCTGGCACGTTGCTCGGCACCGGCGGCCCGCTGCTCCGCGTTCCTGGCCTGCGATTGCGCGGCGCTGGCCTGGGCGCGGGCACGCTCGGCCTCGAGCGCGCTTGCTTCGGCGCGGGCGCGTTCGCGTTCGGCCTCGGCGCCGCGGATCGCCTCTTCGCTGGACTTGGCCTGCGCCACCGCCATCGCGGTGCGCGCATGCTGCGTGGCCACGTGGGCGGCACTGCTCACCTCGGCCAGCGATTCGCCGGTGGCATGCAGCGTGTTCGCGCGGTTCAAGGCGTCGGTGGCCTTGCGCAGCTCCACCGGCGCCATGGCCAGCACCTCGGGCCGGCGCTCGGCGGTGTGCAGGGCGACGCGGGCTTCCACCAGCTCGGGTGGCGCCATCGGCGTGTGGGAACAGGCGCTGAACAGCAGGCCGACACCCAGCGTGCCGGCAAGGACATGGGGCTTCATGGTGGGTCTCTCCTGTCTACTGGCGGGCCATCACGTCGCGCAGCTGGCGGATGCTGTCGCGCACCGCCGCCAGCGCGCGGTCGGCGCGCACCGAGCGCGCCTGCGCCTCGGCCAGCAGGGCATCGGCCTCGGCCTGCTCGGCCAGCTGGCGCGCGGTGGCGTAGTCCTTGCTGGCATAGGCCAGGTTGGCGCGGTTGATCTTGTCGCGCGCCGCGGCCAGCACCAGCGGGGCTTCGGCGGCCGCCGGGCCGGTGGCCCGGTCCACCGCGGCCTGGCCCACGGCCAGCTCGGTGCGCGGCGGCGCATCGCTCGCGCAGGCCGCGAGCAGCAGCACCAGGCCTGCGGTGGTGGCCAGCGCGGCGGCGGGTTGCGTGATCGCACGGCGCCGTGGCGTCGTGCGGGGCAGGACAAGGTGGCGCATGGGCACTCCTCTCGTGCGGGCTTCGGGCCGGGCCTGCCCTGCACTGCGCTGGGCTGCCCGGGTGAAACCACTCTAGGCGGCGAGAGGCCGCGGGCCTATCGGCCAACGGCGCCAAGCGGGGTCGGATTCGGCCTACAGGCTGCCGTGCAGCGCCTGCTCGCGGGCCCGTGCCAGCAGCAGCTCGCGCTCGCGCACATTGCGTGTCAGCGCGGCGGCGCGCTCGAACTCGCTGCGCGCCTCGGCCGCGCGGCCCAGCTTGGCCAGCAGGTCGCCGCGCACGCTGGGCAGCCAGTGATAACTGGCCAAGGACGCGTCCTGGTTCAAGGCATCCACCAGCGCCAGCGCGGCCTCGGGGCCGAAGGCCATGCCCACCGCCACCGCGCGGTTGAGCTCGATCACCGGCGAGGGCGCCACCTGGGCCAATGCGTCGTACAGGGCCACGATCTGCGGCCAGTCGGTGGCCTCGGGCGTGCTGGCCCGCGCGTGGCAGGCCGCGATGGCGGCCTGCAGCGCATAGGGGCCGCGCTCGCCACCCAGGGCCTCGGCCTGGTGCAGCGCGGCCAGGCCGCGGCGGATGAGCAGCGGATCCCAGCGCGTGCGGTCCTGCTCCATCAGCAGCACCGGCCGGCCCTCGGCATCGGTGCGGGCATGGGTGCGCGAGGCCTGGATCTCCAGCAGCGCGGCCAGGCCGTGCACCTCGGCCTCCTGCGGCATCAGCGTGGCCAGCACGCGTGCCAGGCGCAGGGCTTCGTCGCACAGTGCCGGGCGCATCCAGTCCTCGCCGGCGGTGGCGGAATAACCTTCGTTGAAGATCAGGTAGATCACTTCCAGCACCGAGGCCAGGCGCTGCGCACGCGCGGCTGCCTGCGGCACCTCGAACGGCACCTTGGCCGCGCTGAGCGTGCGCTTGGCCCGCACGATGCGCTGCGCAACGGTTGGCTCGCTGGCCAGGAAGGCGCGCGCGATCTCGTCGGTGCCCAGGCCCCCCAGCAGCTTGAGCGTGAGCGCCACGCGGGCCTCGGTGGAAAGCACCGGGTGGCAGGCGGTGAAGATCAGGCGCAGCAGGTCGTCGCCGATGTCGTCGGCACGCCGGTCGTCCAGCGTGTCGACGAAGTCGGGCACCACGTGGGCCTGCAGCGCGTCGAGGTCGGCCCCCAGTTCCTGCTGCTTGCGCTGGTGCAGTGCCTCCTGGCGCAGGTGGTCGAGCGCGCGGTGCTTGGCGGTGGTCATCAACCACGCGGCCGGGTTGCGCGGCAGGCCCTCGCGCGGCCAGTGCTCGAGCGCGGCCACCAGCGCATCCTGCGCGAATTCCTCGGCGCGGCCCACGTCCCGCACCAGCCGCGCGACGGCGGCGATGATCTTCGCCGCCTCCAGGCGCCAGACGGCCTGGATCGCCGCGTGGGTGCCCGCCTGCGGGGCGGGCTGGGGCGCGGCGGCGCTCACGGGGCCTCGGCCAGGGCCTTCAGGCTGGCCAGGCCCTGCTCGAAGTCCTGCCCGATCATGCGGTCCATGCTGAACACCAGCCCGATCAGCTTCGAGGGGAACGGCGAGGGGCCCGACATCGCCCAGGTGACGCGGGTGGCGCCGTTGTCGGGCTGCAGCGTGAACTCCACCTGGTTGTGCGCCGCGAAGGGCTTCTCGAAATCGAGTGCCATCGCCACCCGGCTGGGCGCCGTGACGGCGGTGATGGTCATGCGGCCCACGCCGACCTTGCTGCTGTCCCACGCATAGCTGGCGCCGGGGCCGCGGGTGGTGTCGCCATAACGGCCCTTCAGGGCGGGGTCCTTCTTCTCGTAGGGGTTCCAGGTGTTGAAGCGCCGCAGGTCCTCGATCAGCGCGTGGATGCGTTCGGGCGGCGCCTGCACGCGGATGCTGCGCTCGACACGGAAGTGGTCCGGCCGCGTCGCGGCCAGGATGAACAGCAGGGCCAGCGCGGCCAGGGCCAGCAGGGCCAGGGTCTTGAACATGGGGAGATCCTTGGTCGATGAGGGGGGCGGCGGCCTCAGAGCTTGAGAGGCGAGGCGGCGGCCGGCGCCAGCCGCAGCGCGCGGCGGCGCTCGTCCTGGGCTTCGGGCCCTGCGCGGCCGGGCTCGAACAGCGGCCGCACCTCGATCTCGCCATCGGCCCAGGCGTCCTGCGGTGCCGGGAAGCGGCGCGCCCATTCCATGGCCTCTTCGCGGTTGCGCACCTGGATCAGGGTGTAGCCGGCCACCAGGGCCCGGGGCTCGCCGAAGGGGCCGTCCCAGACATGCTGGCCGCCGGCGTGGAAGCGCACCCGCCAGCCGCTGGCGCTGGGCTGCAGGCCGCCGGCATCGAGCAGCACGCCGGCCCGTGCCAGGGCGTCGTGGTAGTGCTGCATCGCGCTGGCCAGGGCGTCGTCCGGCCGCGCGCCGGTTTCGCTGCTGGGGCTGGCTTTCACGAGGATCATGAATCGCATGGTCGGCTCTCCTTCGAAGCGGGACGGCGGCGCCCGGACTTGGGCACCGTTGTCCCGACGACGAACGGGCAGGACCGGATTCGACACCGGTTTCGCGCCGCGGCCAAGCCGCGGCCCCCGGCACCCCCGCAGCGGGCACGGTGGCCGGCTACAGCGCCACGTCGTAGCGCAGGAAGCCGTGCCAGCGCGCGACACGGTCGTACAGCGCCCGGGCGCGTGCGTTGTCCTGGTGCGTCAGCCAGTACAGCCGCGGCGTGCCACGGGCCCGCGCCTGGTCGGCCAGGTGGTTGATCAGGGCCGCGGCCACGCCCTGGCCGCGCGCGTCCTCCGCGACGAACAGGTCCTGCAGGTAGCACACGTCGGCCGACCACACGCTGCGGTGCAGGAAGCTGTGCGCGATGCCCAGCACCCGGCCGGCGCGGCGCGCGGCCAGGCCCTGCAGTTCATCGCCGGCCAGCAGGCGCTGCCAGGCGCGCTCGTAGTCCGCATCCGCCAGCGTGGTCTTGTAGAAGGCCTTGTAGCCGCGCGCCAGGGGCTCCCAGCCGGCCCGGTCGGCGGCGGTGAAGGGGCTGATGTCCAGGTTCACGGTGCCAGCTTCTCCACCCAGTCGGCCATGGCCTGCTGCTCGGCCTGCGGGCCGCCGCGCAGGCCACGCACCACGCCACCGCGTTCGGCCGCCGGCCGGTTCTGGCTGTGCTTGAACTTGCCCACCAGCGAGATCAGCGGAATGCGGATGCCGACGATCGCGCGCAGCAGGGTCTCGATGTACTCGGGCGGCGCATCCCCCAGGCCCCAGGGGCGTGGCTGCGTAGCCTCGTGCCGGGTGGTCAGGCGCTGCACGATGTCGCGCACCGAGGCCGCATCGTCCAGCACCTCGAGCCGGCCGCGCGCCTGCACCAGGGTGTAGTTCCAGGTCGGCACCACCTTGCCGTGCTCGTCCTTCGACGGGTACCAGTTCGGGCTGATGTAGGCCTGCGGGCCCTGGAACACCACCAGCACCGGCGCGCCCTGCGCCTCGCGCCACACCGGGTTGGCGCGCGCCACGTGGGCCACCAGCGTGCCCAGCGGCGCCGGGCTCGGCTCCAGCAGGAAGGGCAGCGCATCGGCCACCGGGCCCTCGGCGCCGGCCGGGCCCTCACGGACCAGCAGCCCCAGCGGCTGGGCGTGGATCAGTTCGTGCAGCGGGCCGGGGCGGGTTTCTTCGAAATGGCTGGGCAGGTACATGTCAGTGCCGCCCGGCCGCCCGAAGGCACTGACGCGCCCCTCGGGGGCCGCGAACGAAGTGAGCTTGGGGTCGTTTCATCTCAGTCCTTCAACGCGGGCTCGCACAGCACCTCGCTCGTCACCGAGTTGGCGATGAAGCAGGATTCGTGGGCCGCGTGGTGCAGGCGTGCGTGTTCGGCGGCGTCGGGGCGCCGCTCGCCGCCGAAGCGCACGCGGGGCCGCAGCGTCACGCGGGTCATGGCCATGCGGCCGCGGGCGTCCGGGGCCATCACGCCCACGGCTTCGTCGAGGTAGTCGTCCACCACCCAGCCGGCGCGGGCGGCGTAGTCCAGGAACCAGAGCATGTGGCAGCTGGACAGCGCGGCGACGAAGGCCTCCTCCGGGTCCACCGCCGCGGCGTCGGAGTACGGCACCCGCACCGAGTGCGGCGACGAGGAGCCGGGCACCACCGCGCCGCCGTCGAAACGCCATTCGTGGCGGCGGCGGTAGCGCTTGTCGATGAAGGGCTGGTCCTGGCGCTGCCAGGCAATGGTCGCAAAGTAGTCGGCCACGGGGGCGGGTCCTCTCGGTCTGGAAGGGTCTGGAATGGCTCCCAACCTTAGCGCGTTATCCTGCGCGCGGAGGAACCAATTCATGGCGCAGGACGGAACCAATTCAAGCCGCTCGACGCTGCGCCAGCGGGTCTACCTGCAGCTGCGCGGCGCCATCGAGCAAGGCAGCCTGAAGCCGGGCACCCGGCTGCCGCCCTCGCGCGAGCATGCGCAGGCCCTGGGCGTGGCGCGCAACACCGTGCTGTGGGCGCTGGAGCGGCTGCGGGTGGAAGGCTTCGTCGAGGCGCGGGTGGGCGACGGCACCTACGTAGCCCATGGCCTGGCCGCGCTGGCGCCGCGCCCCGGCCGGCCGGGGCAGCGCGTGGTGGTGATCGGCGAGGCCGCGCTGTCCGCACGCGGCCGGCGCATGGCCGACACCGCGCTGCGCTGGAAGCCGCCGCTGGTGCCGGCGATGCCGTTTCGCATCGGCGCGCCGGATGTCGCGGGCTTTCCGTTCGCGCTGTGGGACCGGCTCGCGCGGCAGGCCTCGGCGGCCGTGCGCCAGGCCCATGCCAACTACCTGGACCCGGCCGGCCTGCCCGCGCTGCGCGAGGCCATCGCGCACTGGCTGCTGGTCTCGCGCGGGCTGCGCTGCGAGCCGGCCCAGGTGCTGGTGTGCTCGGGCTCGCAACAGGCCATCGACCTGATCGGCCGGCTGCTGCTGGACGTGGACGACGAGGTGATGGTGGAAGACCCCGGCTACCCCGGCATCCGCGCCAACCTGGCGGGCCACGGCGCGCGCGTGCGGCCGGTGCCGGTGGATGCCCAGGGGCTGGACATCGCCGCGGGCGCCGCACGCTGGCCCGGCGCGCGCATGCTGGTGGTGACGCCCACGCACCAGTTTCCGCTGGGCGTGCGCATGAGCCTGCCCCGCCGGCTGGCGCTGATCGACTGGGCGCGGGCGGCGCGGGCCTGGATCGTGGAGGACGATTACGACGGCGAGTTCCAGTACGGCCCGCACCGCATCCCCGCGCTGGCCAGCCTGCCGCATGCCGAGCGCGTGCTCTACGTGGGCACCTTCTCGAAGACCTTGCACCCGGGCCTGCGGCTGGGCTTCATCGTGCTGCCGCCGGGCCTGGCACCGGCCTTTGCCGCCGCCCGCGCCCTCACCGACCGCCACAGCCCCGGCGAGCTGCAGGCGGTGTTGGCGCGCTTCATCGGCGAGGGCCATCTTCTGCGCCACCTGCGCCGCATGCGTGAGCTCTACCCCGAGCGCCAGGCGCTGCTGATCGAGGCGCTCGCGCAAGCCAGCGGCGGTGCGCTGCGGCTGGCACCCAGCGAGCAGGGCATGCACCTACTTCACGAAGTGAGCGGCCGCCGCAACGATGCGGCCGTGTCGGCGCGGGCGCGGGAGGTGGGCGTCTTCCTGGCGCCCTTGTCGGCCTATGCCATCGAATCGGGCCGGCGCGGCTGGCTGTTCGGGTATGCCGGCTACGACGCGGCCACGCTGCGCGAGGCGGCGCGGCGCGTGGGGCCGCTGTTCGCGGGCTGACGGGGGCTTGGGTTGAGAGGGTGCGCCAGGAGGCGCCCCCGAGCCATTGACGTCAGCCACCCAACCCGACCGCGCCGAGAGTCCCTCGAGCCCGAGCCACCCAGGCGGTGGTCATCTGGCCGGCCGAGTGCGCGCTTCGGCCGGTGCGGGTTGGTTGCGGCCGCTCAGGTTGGCTCGTCCTGCTTCTTTGCGCCGAACGGATAGGCACCACCCGGCGTGCCCTTGGGCGGGATCTTCAGGGACAGGATCATCGTCACGGCCAACGTGACCGCGGTGAAGCCAAGCGAAAGCGCCACCGGAATCTTGTAGACATCGATCAGCAGCATCTTGGCGCCGATGAACACCAGGACGATGGCCAGACCGTAGCTGAGCAGGTGAAACCGCTCATGCATGTTGGCCAGCAGGAAGTACATCGCCCGCAGGCCGAGGATCGCGAACACGTTGGAGGTGAGCACGATGAAGGGGTCGGTCGTGATCGCGAAGATGGCCGGGATCGAATCGACCGCGAAGACGATGTCGACGATGCCGATGAGCAGGATCACCACCAGCAGCGGCGTGGCCATCTTGACACCGCCGACCACGGTGAAGAACTTCTCGCCGTCGTAGTCCGGCGCGATCTTGAAGCGCCCGCGGATCCACTTCAATGCGGGGTTGTTGTCCAGGTCGGGCTCCTGGCCGGCGGCCCACCACATCTTGACGCCGGTGAACAGCAGGAATGCGCCGAACACGTAGAGGACCCAGTGGAACTGTGCGATCAGCCAGGCTCCCACCAGGATCATTGCCGCGCGCAGCACCAGCGCTCCCAGGATGCCGATCATCAGCACGCGCTTCTGGAACTCGGCCGGCACCGCGAAGTACGTGAACAACATCAGGAACACGAAAATGTTGTCGACCGCAAGGGCCTTCTCGATCAGGTAGCCGGTCAGGAACTCCAGCGACTTGGCATTGGCCAGCGAGCGTGCCGCCTCATCGGTGCCAGCACCGCCGAGGTGCCACCACAGCCAGCCCATGAACACGAAGGACACGCCGACCCAGACCAGCGACCAGACGGCCGCCTCGCGGGTGCTGACGCGGTGCGCGCCCTGCTTGCGCATCGCAAAGAAGTCGACCAGCAGCGCTACGAGCACGAACGCCGCGAACAAGGACCACATGAGTGGGGAGCCGATGGTTTGCATGACCGCCTTGGGAGTGATTTGCAGTGAGCCGATCAGTTGCCGGACGAGGTTCGAAGCATCTCACGGTGCAAGCCCCAGTGCTCGACGGCGGCGCCGAGCACGATCGACTCGCCCTCTGCGACATGCGCATCGGCTTCTGCAAGCTCGACGCACAAGCGCAACAGCTTCAAGCGTATCGCGGGGTCCTGTATCTCGCCCATCAGGTCGGCCAGCGTGCGCTCGTCCACAGGGCAGGCGTCGGCCCACCTCAACTGGTCGCTCGACAGCAAGTCTTCGCAGAAGGTGTCCAGCAGCGCATGCAGCTCATGCCGCGCCAGCCCCAGCTGTTCGTGCACGGCCAGGCGATCGAGCCACTCGATCTCGGCATCGCCGATGTCGCCGTCGGCGACCACGGTCAGCGCAACGATGCGGGCGGCGGCCTGCGGGCTGTTGGTGGGGTAGCTGCGCATGATGTGTGCTCCGTGAGGGGTGTTGCTCGGTTCAGTCGAAGATGCTGTTCAGCCAGGACTTCCTGCGGTGGCTCTGCGGGCTGCGGCCGTGCTCGTAGTCCGAATCCACGAACCCGGGCTGCGGGCGGGCCACCGCGCTGGCGGCGGGCGCCGAGGCGATCGTTGCCGAGCGCTCGATCAGCTTGTCAAGTTCTCCGCGATCGAGCCACACGCCACGGCACTTCGGGCAGTAGTCGATCTCGACGCCCTGGCGGTCGCTCATCACGAGTGCGGTATCGGTGCAGACGGGGCATTGCATGGTGTACTCCAGTGGGGGTTCATTCGTCAGCGCTGCCGAAGCCGAACAGGCTGAGCAGGCTGGTGAAAAGGTTGAAGGTCGAGACTCGCAGACCGATGGTGGCCAGCACGTCGTTGGTTTCGCCTCCGCTCACGATGCGGCTGGTCTCGAACAGGATCGGGCCGGCCGACCGCAGCGCGACCATCGCAGCAACGGTCAGGCCCAGCGCAGGCATCTGGCGGAACACCGCCCCGAGGCCAGCGATCCCGCCGCACACGGCTCGTACCGGCAACAAGGGAGGTCATCGCGGTGGCCGCCGCAACCGGCAAGGGTTGAGCCGTCGCCAGGTGGGCGGTCGAGGCCAGGGACGTCAGGGCGTTCATGGTGTCGAGTCCGGTGTCGTCTCGGTTCAGCGTTCGTGGCCGATGAGGCGTTGGCGCATGCGGCGGGAGTCACTGCCGCGGCGCCACAAGCGCATGAGCAACCGTGCGGCCCGTGCCAGCGCGTTGTCCAGCGCGGAGCGCCAGTCGTTCGCCACGGCCGTGACGACCACAGCGCCTGCGCCAGCGGTCCGGAGTTCCACCTGGCAGCGCTTGTCGATGCCGCCGCGCGGCCCGTTCACGTCCGCCATCTTCACCTCGGCGCGCGGCACCCGCCCGCCCAGGCGACGCAGCACGAAGCGCACGCGGCGCTCGGCGAGGTCGCGCATTTCGGTGGCCTGAGGATGGCGGGACTTGAAGAGCACTTGCATGCTGGATCTCCATCGGTTGGGTGACAGCCGGAATGTGGGTTCTCCAGCGGTTTTGAAAAAGCAGCCTTTCGAGAACCAGAACATCGAAGAAACCTGAACTCAGGTGGAGGCTTCGACCGCACACGGCGGGCTTTGGCGCCCGCGGCCGACAAGCCGCAGGTCGGGCCGCCCATGGCAAGACGGGCAAGGACAAGGGCTTCGCCGTCGAGGGCCTGGCCGTCGATGGCTGCCGGTGGTCATCCCCCGCGCCATTGCCGGCATCAGCATCGTCGTGGGCGCGCTCGGCCTGGCGGTAGCCGAAGTGCGACATCGCGATCACGCCGATGCCGTTGCGCGCCAGTGCCCGATGCAACATCACGGCTGAACTGCCACCCCACGGCGACGACACCGAGCGCCACCACTGAGAGGCCCGCCCGCAGCCACCTGCGCGGCGGTGCAAGATGCCGAAGACGTACGTGACGCGATGGCGTTGGCACCAACCCAGTCTGCCGCGAAGCGTGCGACGCCGACACCACGGCCATTCGAGTTTCGCCATGAACATGACACGACGCGGCAGGTGGGGCCGTTGTTTGCGGGCTGTCGGTGGCAGCACTGGCACAGCCCAGCGCTGCCGGGCATTGAACGCTGACCGATCGCTGACCGATGCCTGACGACGGCCGTGGCGAGGGGAAACAGACTGTCGGCACTTTCAGTTGGAGCCCCTCCCATGACCCCAAACCGTTTCTTCCAGTGGTCGGCCACCGCGATGCTCGTGGCCACCACCTGCGGCGCACTGCTTGTGTCCGGACCGGCGACTGCTGGCATCGTGTACAGCAACGGTGGCCCCGACTTCAGCGGCGCCCTGGTCAGCGATGCCGTCCTGCCGACCCAGTCGACACTGGGCGTCGGCCAGCAAGGGGCCGAGCTGCTGCGCACCCCCGCCACCGCGGCCAACCCCAACCACAACTTCCACATCGTCGACCGGCTGCGGTTCTGGGGTGGCTACGTGGGCGGGCCACTGCCGCAGGCCGATGACTTCACGTTCTACCTGAGCAGCAGCAGCAACATCGACCACACCATCTTCATCAAGCACTTCGCGGCGGGCGAGGTGCAGCGCAGCTCGGCGCCGGTGGGGCATTGGACCCACGTTGACGCCCTGGGCCAGAGCCAGCAGATCGGCATCTACGCGTACGAGGTGGCCCTGGCCGCTTTTGCGCTGCCGCTCGATCACGAGAGCTACGCCTCGGTGGTCAACAACACCAGCGGCGAGAGTGCGAACTGGGCCTGGGCCCTGTCAGGCGCCGGCGATGGCAACTCGCTCTGGCGCAACCACCCGGGCTGGTGGACCGACCGTCAAACCGACTTCGCCTTCGAACTGCTGGGCCCGGTTGCAGGCCCGATGCCCGTCAGTGAGCCGGCAGGCATTTGGTTCGCGGCACTGGCCGCCTTGGCCGTGGCCGGCTGCCGCGTGCGGCGGCGAGCCGCGTGATGTGGCTGGCCGCGTGGCAAGCCAGCAGGTCCGCACCGGCCGGCCAGGCCAGTGTCACCCCGCCAGCGGCAGCATCAGGCGCACGCGCAAGCCGCCCAACGGTGAACCTTCGAGCTGCAGGCTGCCGTGGTGGCGCAGCGCGATCGAGCGCACGATCGCCAGGCCCAGCCCGCTGCCGCTGGACTGGTCGGCCGTGTTGCCGCGCACGAAGCGCTCGAACATGCGTTCGCGGTCGGCCGGCGCGATGCCGGGGCCGCTGTCGTCCACGCACAGCACGGCCTGGCCGGGCGCGCGGGCCAGGCTCACCTGCACCTGCGCACCGTCGGGTGCGTAGCGCAACGCGTTGTCCACCAGGTTGCGCACCAGCACCGCCAGCGCCGCGGCGTCGCCCTGCACGGTGAGGCTGTCGTCGGCCGTCAGCGCCAGCGTGCTGCCGCGCGCCTGCGCCAGCGGCGCGGCATCGGCCAGCACCTGGCGCACCAGCGGGGCCAGGGCCACCGGCTGCATCGGCTGCGGCGCCGCGCCGGGCTCCTGGCGGGCCAGCGTGAGCAGTTGCTCCACCAGCCGGGTGGCGCGGTCCACGCCGGCCACCAGCGTGTCCAGCGCGGCGGCGCGGCTGGCCTCGTCCGGCGCGCGGCGCACGAGCTGGGCCTGCAGCTTCAGCGCCGTGAGCGGCGAGCGCAGCTCGTGCGCCGCATCGGCCACGAAGGCGCGCTGGCTGTCGAAGGCCAGGCCCAGCCGCTCGAGCATCGCGTTCAGCGAGCGCACCAGCGGCGCCACCTCGTCGGGCAGGCCGGCATCGGGCAGCGGCCCCAGCGTGGCCACATCGGCCTCGCGCAAGCGGCTCGCCACGGTGGACAAGGGCCGCAGCGAGCGTTCGATCAGCCACCACAGCGCGGCGCCCAGCAGCGGCGCGGCCACCAGCAGCGGCAGCACGCTGTGCAGCGCGGCATCGGCCGCCAGGCCCTGGCGGATGCGCAGCGGCTGCGCCACCTGGATCACGCGGTCGCGCGCCGAAACCCCGAAGGTGCGCCAGCGCTGGCCCTCGACCACGATGTCGGCGAAGCCCAGCACCGTGCGCGAGGGCAGCGCGCGGTGCGCCCGGCTGGCATAGACGCTGCGGCCATCGATGTGCCAGATCTGCACCACGAAGTCCAGGTCCTCGTCGTTCAGCGCGGCCGCGTCGCCGGCCGAGATCTCGCCCTGGTCGCGCAGCGACAAGGCCATCTGCCGCAGCTGGTAGTCGAACAGCGTCTCGGCCTCGCGCAGCACGTTGCGGTAGGTGACGCCGCCCACCAGCGCCGCGGCCAGCGCCAGCGCGGCGGCCAGCGACAGCAGCAGCCGCGCGCGGATCGAGTTCATGGCTTGCGCACGAGGAAGTAGCCCACCCCGCGCATGCTCTGGATGAACTCGGCCCCCAGCTTCTTGCGCAACTGGTGCACGTACACCGACACCGCGTTGCTCTCCACCGCCTCGCCCCAGCCGTAGAGCCGGTCTTCGAGCTGGGCCCGCGAGAGCACGGCGCCGGGGCGCTGCATCAAGGCCTCCAGCACCGCGAACTCGCGGGCCGACAGCAGCACAGTGGCCCCATCCTGCGTGACCTCGCGCGTGGCCGGGTCCAGGCGCACGCCGGCGTGTTCGAGCACCGGGCTGGCGCGGCCGCCGAAGCGGCGCATCACCGAGCGCATGCGGGCCAGCAGTTCATCCAGCTCGAAGGGCTTGACCAGGTAGTCGTCGGCCCCGGCATCGAGCCCGGCCACACGGTCGGGCAGCGCATCACGCGCGGTCAGCACGATCACCGGCGTCGCATCGCCGCGCCCGCGCAGCGCCTGCAGCACGGCCAAGCCGGCGGCGGGGCGCGCGGCGCCACCGGCCTGTTCGGGCAGGCCCAGGTCCAGCAGCACCAGGTCGAAGCGTTCGCTGGCCAGCGAGGCCTGGGCCGCGGCGGCGTCGTACACCCAGTCGACGGCATGGCCCTCGAGCTTCAGCGCCTGGCGCAGGCTGTCGCCGATCATGCGGTCGTCTTCCACCAGCAGCAGGCGCATCGTCGTGGGGTTGGCAGTGGGCGGGTTCGGGCAGCGCGCAAGCATAGCCCGGCTATGCTTGACCCCATGACCAGAACAAAAGTGTGTGTGATCGGGTGCGGCTTCGGCGGGCTGGAGGCGGTGCGCGCGCTGGCCCGCAGCGATGCGGTGGACGTGACCCTGATCGACCGCACCAACCACCACCTGTTCCAGCCCCTGCTCTACCAGGTGGCCACCGCCGACGTGGCGGCGCCGGCCGTCTCGGGGCCCATTCGCCACATCCTGCGGCGCGAGATGCAGCGGGGCCGGCTCACCGTGCTGCGCGCCGAGGTGACCACCCTGGACGCCGGCGCCCGCACGCTCACCTTGGAAGATGGCAGCACCCTGGCCTACGAGCACCTGATCGTGGCCGCGGGCGCCACCCACAGCTACTTCGGCCACGACGAGTGGAGCCGCTTCGCGCCGGGCCTGAAGACGCTGGCCGACGCCTTCGACGTGCGCGCGCGCATCATCGGCGCCTTCGAGCAGGCCGAGCGCACCCAGGACGAGGCCGAGCGCGCCGCCTGCCTGAACTTCGTGATCATCGGCGGCGGCCCCACCGGCGTGGAGCTGGCCGGCGCGCTGGCCGAGATCGCGCGCCACACGCTGCGCGAGGAGTTTCGACACATCGATTCGCGCAGCGCGCGCATCGTGCTGATGGAGGGCTCGCCGCGCGTGCTGGGCGCCTTCGACGAGGCCCTCTCGGCCAGTGCCGCGCGCCAGCTGCGCAAGCTGGGCGTGGAGCTGCACACCGGCTGCCAGGTGACCGGCATCGACGCCGCCGGCGTGGACTACACCGAGCAGGGCCAGCCACGCCGGCTGGCCGCCCGCACCGTGCTGTGGGCGGCCGGCGTGGCCGCCTCGCCGCTGGGCCGGGCCCTGGCCGCCAGCGCCGGCGCCCCGCTCGACCGCGCCGGCCGGGTGCAGGTGCAGGCCGACCTCTCGCTGCCCGGCCACCCCGAGATCCAGGTGATCGGCGACCTCGCGGCCGCCACCACGCCCACCCGCGCTGGCCCGAAGCCGGTGCCCGGTGTCAGCCCCGCGGCCAAGCAGATGGGGCGCCTGGCTGCGGCCAACCTGCTGCGCCGGCTGCGTGGAGAGGCCACGCGGCCCTTCCGCTACGCCGACTATGGCGCGCTGGCCACGCTGGGCCGCAACGCCGCGGTGGTGCAGCTGGAACTGCCGGCCATCGGGCGCTTGCGGTTCTCGGGCTACCCGGCCTGGCTGTTCTGGCTGTTCGCGCACATCTACTTCCTGATCGGGTTTCGCAACCGGCTGGTGGTGCTGATCGACTGGGCCTGGAGCTACTGGACCTTTGCCCGCCATGCGCGGGTGGTGGCGCAGGCGGTGGCCCCGCCGAAGCAGGCGCCCTCCTAGAATCCCTGCTCGCCCCCCGTTTGCCCCCGATTGCCGTGGCCGCCTGACCCGGGCCCGCCACGCACCCCCTGCCGGAGCCCCACACGATGGACACCCGCCTCTCCCCCACCCGCGAACGTGTCGAGCGCGTGCGCGAAGCCCTGGCCCGCCATGGCGCCAGCGCACTGCTCGTGCCCTCGGCCGACCCGCACCTGAGCGAATACCTGCCCGGCCGCTGGCAGGCGCGTGAATGGCTGTCGGGCTTCACCGGCTCGATGGGCACGCTGGTGGTCACGCTGGACCAGGCGGCGCTGTTCGCCGACGGCCGCTACTGGGTGCAGGCCGAGGCCGAGCTCGAGGGCAGCGGCATCGCGCTGGTGAAGATCCCCACCGGCGCGGCCACGCACCACATCGAATGGATCACGCGCGCGCTGCCGCGCGGCGCCCAGGTGCTGGTGGACGGCCAGGTGCTGGGCCTGGCCGCGGCGCAGCAGCTGCGCACCGCGCTCGAGGCGGCCGGCATCGTGCTGCGCACCGAACTCGATGTGCTCGGCGAGGTGTGGCCCGACCGGCCCGCGCTGCCCGCCGCCACCGTGTATGCCCACCTGCCGCCGCAGGCCAGCGAGCCGCGCAGCGAGCGCCTGGCGCGCGTCCGCGAAGCGATGGCGCGCCACGGCGCGACGCACCACTTCGTCTCCACCGTGGACGACATCGCCTGGATCACCAACCTGCGCGGCACCGATGTCGAGTGCAACCCGGTGTTCCTGGCCCACCTGCTGATCGACACCACCGGCGCCACGCTGTTCATCGGCGCCGGCAAGCTGCCGGCCGAGCTGGCCACCCAGTTGCGGGCCGAGGGGTTTGCCGTCGCCGACTATGCGCAGGCCGCGCCGGCACTGGCGGCGCTGGGCACCGGCTGCACGCTGCTGGTGGACCCGCGCCGCATCACGCTGGGCTTCCGGCAGCAGGTGCCGCCGGGGGTGCGGGTGGTCGAGGCCATCAACCCCAGCACGCTGTTCAAGAGCCGCAAGAACGAGGTCGAGGCCGGCTTCGTGCGCGAGACGATGGCCCAGGACGGCGCGGCGATGTGCGAGTTCTACGCCTGGTTCGAATCCGCGCTGGGGCACGAACGCATCAGCGAGCTCACGGTGGACGAGCGCCTGAGCGAGGCGCGTGCCAGGCGCCCCGGCTTCGTGGGGCTGAGCTTTTCCACCATCGCCGGCTTCAATGCCAATGGCGCGTTGCCGCACTACCGTGCGCTGCCATCGTCCTACGCCTGGATCGAGGGCAACGGCCTGCTGCTCATCGATTCCGGCGGCCAGTACCTGGGCGGCACCACCGACATCACCCGGGTGTGGCCCATCGGCACCATCAGCGCCGCGCAGCGGCGCGACTTCACGCTGGTGCTCAAGGCCATGATGGCGCTCTCACGCACGCGCTTCCCGCGTGGCACGCTGAGCCCCTACCTCGATGCGATCGCCCGCGCGCCGTTGTGGGCCGAGGGGCTGGACTACGCCCACGGCACCGGCCACGGCGTGGGCTACTTCCTGAACGTGCACGAGGGCCCGCAAACCCTGAGCAAGGCCGTGCCCGAGCCCACGATGGCCATGGAGCCCGGCATGATCACTTCCATCGAGCCCGGCATCTACCGCGCGGGCCAGTGGGGCGTGCGCATCGAGAACCTGGTGCTCAACGTGCCGGTGGCCACGCCCGAGAACGGCACCTTCGGCGAGATGCTCGAGTTCGAGGCGCTCACGCTGTGCCCGATCGACACCCGCTGCATCGAACGTGCCCTGCTGCGCGAGGACGAGATCGCCTGGCTCAACCGCTACCACGCCACCGTGCGCGAGCGGCTGACGCCCCATGTGAGCGGCCCGGCCCTGGCCTGGTTGCTCGCACGCACGGCCAGTTTCTGAGCGGCCCGGCCCTGGCCTGGCTGCTGTCGCGCACGACCCCGTTCTGAGGCGCCCCCAGGGCCGGGCTGTGCCCAGCCCGCCCCCGGAACGCCGCAACGCCCGGCTCCCTGGCGGGAGGCCGGGCGTCGTGTCTGGCGCTGCGGGCGCTTAGAACGATTCCCAGTCGTCGCCGGGCGCCGCGCTCGCCGGCGCGGCGGCGGGCTTGGCCGGCGCCGCGGGCTTCTCGGCCACCGGCCGGGGCAGCGCAGGCTTCGGCGGCGCAGGCCGTGCCGCGGCCACCTTGGCGACGATGGCCTTGGCCGCGGCCTGCGGCGCGCTGAACACGGCGGCCGGCGCGGGCTTGGCGGCCGCGGCGGGCGCGGCCGATGCACCGGCCGCACCGTCCCCCAGGTGGAAGGTGGACACCAGCCCCGCCAGGCGCGCGGCCTGCTCGCGCAGGCTCTCGGCCGCGGCGGCGCTTTCTTCCACCAGCGCGGCGTTCTGCTGGGTCATCTGGTCGAGCTGGGTCACCGCGCCGTTCACCTGGCCCAGGCCGGTGCTCTGCTCGGCCGAGGCGGCGGTGATCTCGCCGATGATGTCGGTCACGCGCTGCACGCTCGCCACGATCTCGTTCATCGTGCTGCCCGCATCGGTGACCAGGCGGCTGCCGGTCTCGACCTTGTCGACGCTGTTGCCGATCAGGCTCTTGATCTCGCGCGCGGCCTCGGCGCTGCGCTGGGCCAGCGAGCGCACCTCGCCGGCCACCACCGCGAAGCCGCGGCCCTGCTCGCCCGCACGGGCAGCTTCCACCGCGGCGTTCAGCGCCAGGATGTTGGTCTGGAAGGCGATGCCGTCGATCACGCCGATGATGTCGGAGATCTTCTTCGAGCTGGCATTGATCGCGTCCATCGTGGTCACCACCTGGGCCACCACCTCGCCGCCACGCTGCGCCACCTCGGCCGCCGATGCGGCGAGCTGGTTGGCCTGCGAGGCGGCGTCGGCGCTTTGGCGCACGGTGCCGGTGAGCTGCTCCATCGAGCTGGCGGTCTGCTGCAGGTTGCTGGCGGCCAGCTCGGTGCGCTGGCTCAGGTCCTGGTTGCCGGTGGCCACTTCGGTGCTGGCCACCTGGATGCTGTCGGCCGTCTGGCGGATCTCGCCCACCAGGCCGCGCAGCCGGTCCTGCATCGCGGCAATCGCATGCAGCAGGCGGCCGATCTCGTCGTTGCCGCTGTGCTCGATCTTGCTGCCCAGGTTGCCCTCGGCAATGCGCTCGGCCACCCGCACCGCACGCTCGATCGGCACCTTGATGCCACGCGTGATGCGCCAGGCCACCAGCACGCTCACGACAATGGCCGCGGCCACCAGCACGGCCTCGATGGCCACCGCGCGTTGCGAGCCGGTGCTGGCCGCGTCGGCGCCCTCGGCGTTTTCCTTGGCCTGCAGCGCGATCAACGCGTCCACCTGCTTGCGCCACTGCACCTCGGCCGGGCGCACCTGGCCGGTCAGCGTCATCGTGGCGTCGATGTTCGCGCCCTCGGCGCCCTGCTTGGCGGCCAGCGCGATCAGCGGCACGGTCTTGCCGGCCGCCGCAACGATGTCCTCGGCGAGTTTGCGCGCCTGCGGGTCGGCCGTGACCATCAGTGCCTGCAAGGCCTTCTCGTGCTTCAGGTAGTCGGCCTTCGATTTCTCGAACAGCTTCAGCTCGGCCTCGATCTCCTTCGCATCGGTGAGCAGGGTGATCGAACGGGCCTGGATCGCCATCGCGTTCATGCTGTCGAGCATGCGGTAGGCCAGCGCCGAGCGTTCGTTGTTCACCTCCACGATCAGGTGCACTTGCTCGCCCAGGCGCTGGGTGGTGAACGCCGAGAAGCCGGCCACCACCAGCATCAGCACGATGAGTGCACCGAACCCGAGGCTCAATCTGCTGGCGATGGACGCGGTGAACTTGTTGAACATGGTGGACGGCCCTTTTGGTACGACAAGGCAGAGGAATTCTGCGGAGCGAAACGAATTCTGCGAACCCGCAGATCAGCGTGATCGCCGGAATATCGGCCGTCCGGCCGCACAGTTAAGGCCTCCCGCGCGGCCTGGGTCGAGATGGCCCGCGCGGATTTATCACATCTGCCGGAACAAGTGCAGGTAGCTGCGGCTGACCGGCAGGGTTTCGGTGCGGCCCTTCAGGTGCACGTCCGCGGTTTCGTTGGCCCCGCGGGTGACCTGGGCCACGTGGTGCAGGTTGACGATCACCGAACGGTGCACCTGCGCGAAGGACTCGGGATCGAGCTCGTCGATCAGCTCGCGGATGGGCTTGCGGATCAGCGCCTCGCCGCCTTCCCACACCACCAGCGTGTACTTCTCGTCCGAGCGCAGGTAGACCACCTGCTCCACCGGGATCAGCCGCACCGAGGTGCCCACCGAGGCCTTGATCCACTGCAGCCAGGGCCGGCCACCGGCCTGCTGGCGCAACTGGGCCGCCAGGCGCTCGAGCACCGCATCCATGCGATCGCCGGCCTCGCTGCCGTCGCCCGGCGGCGCGGCGCCCGCGCCGGCCAGCCGCTGCTTCAGGCGCTGCACGGTGTCGGCCAGGCGCATTTCCTCGAAGGGCTTGACGAGGTAGTCGATCGCGCCCTGGTCGAAGGCCTGCACCGCGTACTGTTCGTAGGCGGTGACGAACACCGTCATCGCGCGGCGGGCGATCAGGCGCGCGGCTTCGATGCCGTTCAGGCCCGGCATGTGCACGTCGAGGAACACCACGTCGGGCTGCTCGCGCTCGAACAGCTCCACCGCCTCGCGGCCATTGCGGGCCTGGGCCACCACGCGCAGCTCGGGCCACAGGCGGGCCAGGTGGCTTTGCAGGTGCTCGCGCAGCAGGGGTTCGTCGTCGGCGATCAACGCGGTGGACAGGCTCATGCGCGGTCTCCTGGCGGCACGATGATGTCGGCCCGCACACCCTGTGGGGCCTGTTCGCTCAGTTCCAGCCGCGCGCCGGGGCCGTACACGCCGGCCAGGCGCGCGCGCAGGTTGGCCAGGCCGGTGCCCGGCTGGGCGTGGGGCGACAGGCCCACCCCGGTGTCGGCCACCCACAGGCGCCAGCCGCCGGAGGCATCGGTGGCGCCGCCCACGTCGATGCGGCCGCCGTCCTCGCCGGGGTCGATGCCGTGGCGCACCGCGTTCTCCACCAACGTCAGCAAGGCCATCGGCGGGAACTTCTGGTTCAGCAGGCTGGCGGGCACGTCCACCGAGAACTGCAGCCGGTCGGGCATGCGCAGGTGCATCAGCTCGAGGTAGGCGCGCACCAGCGCCACCTCGTTGTCCAGCGTGGGCATCACGCCACCGGTGGCCGATTCGTGCAGCTTGGGCAGCGCCGCGCGCAGGTAGGCAATCAGGCTGCGCAGCACCTCGCTGGCGCGCGGCGAGCCGGTTTCCACCAAGGCCTGCACGTTGGCCAGCGTGTTGAACAGGAAATGCGGCTCGATCTGCGCCGTCAGCAGCGCCAGCCGCGCATCGACGGCCTGCTTCTCGCGCTGGGCACGGTCGAGTTCGAGCTGCAGCTGCAGCGAGTGCGCCTGCGCGTCGCGCTCACGCACCAGCGTGACCAGCGCCAGCACCAGGCCGACGATCAAGGCACTGCCGGCAATCCACTGGAACCCGGCGATGCGGGCCGGGTGCTGCAGGATCGCGCCCACGTCCCCGCCGGTGGACACCAGGTACACGCCCAGCGTGGCCAACGGTGCGGCCAGCACCACCGCCAGCGTCTGCGCCAGCCAGCGGGGCAGCAGCCGCTGCTGCCAGTTTCCCGCCGCGGTGAAGGCCAGCAGCAGGGCCAACGCCACGAAGATCGTGCGCCCCAGCACCACCAGGAAGGGCGGCGCGAAGATGGGGTTGAGCAGCAGCGCGGCCACGAACGCGAAGCCGATCGTCCAGCCCACCTTGCCGTGGCTGAGCGTGCGCAGGTAGGACGACCAGCCGCCCCCCGCGGTGGCGGGGCTGGGGGGTTCGTTCGGAAGGATGACCATCGAGGCCGCACGATAACCGGCCACCGCGCACTCACCAAGACAACGCCACGCGGCGTGCGACGAATGACGGCCGGCGGGGGGCGGCCGGCGGCCCGCCAGGCGCCGGCCGGGGGCAGCCCGGCCCTCCGGGGGCGCTCAGACCCCCACGCGCTGCAGCGGCGCCGCCAGTGCGGCGCGCAGGGTTTCCGCGGTTTCACGCAGGTGCTGGCGCGCGGCCTCGCCCAGGCCGGGGCGGCGTTGGGCCTGCTCGATGCGGCTGGCCAGCGCTGCGGCCTGGCTGCGCATCAGGCTGCGGGCATCGGCCCGCGAGACGGCACTGGGCCGCAGGATCGCCGCGGCCAGGCGCCCGGCGTGCTCACGCTGCAGCTCGCGGCGCGGGGCGGGGATGTCGTCGCGGCCGGCCAGCTCGCTCCAGACATCGGCCTCCAGCCGCTGGTACAGCTCGCCCAGGTGGAAGGCCTGCGTGGCCGGGGCCACCTTGGCCTCGCTGTCGATCACGCGCGCGGCCAGGGCGTCGCTCATCAGCTGGTTCAGCAGCGCGCGGCGCAGCTCGTGCACCGCCTGGGCCAGCGGGAAGTCGGTGGGCACGGCATCGTCGCCGAAGAGCACGCCATCGCCCCGCTCCAGGAAGTCGGGCGCCAGGCGCCGCTGCAGCGCGGGCGAGATCACCAGGCTGTCGGCCGCCAGCAGGTGGCGCGCCAGCGCGTCGAGCGCGGCGCGCTGGTCGGCCGCTGCCACCGGCTGCAGCGGGTCGCGGCCGGTGTTCGGGAAGTCGCGCAGCGTGCGCACGCCCCCGATCTGGCGCAGCAGCGAACCGGCCGCGCGCCCGGCATCGCGCAGGGCATAGCCCAGCGCGCGGCGCAGCGCGCCGTAGTCCTGGTCGGCCGAGAGGCTGCGCGTTTCCTGGCGCCGGAACAGGTCCTGCGCGATCTCGAAGCGCTTGCGGGCATAGACGATCGGGTCGCGGCCCAGGTCGTTCTGCAGCGAATCGGGGTCGATGCCGAGGAAGTTGTCCTCGTCGGTGCCGTAGGCCAGCTCGGGCTCGCCGCTGCGCGCGGCGATGCGCGCGAGTTCGGCCGCCTCCTCGGCCGGCGCCAGCGGCTTGTAGGCGTACTCGATGGCCCAGTAGTCGTACGGCCCCAGGGTGCTCTGGAAGGCCTGCGGCCGCGGCTGGCCGGGCCGCGACAGGTTGATCGGCGTGTACTCCATCACCGAGCCGGTGAGCCCATGCGTGCGGGTGAACTCGGGGTCGGACACCTGGGCATCGGTGTACACCCGCGAGGCGCGGAAGTTGTGCCGCAGGCCCAGCGTGTGGCCCACCTCGTGCATCGCCACCTCGCGCAGGTAGTCCAGCGTGAACTGGCGTGCCTCGGGGCTGTCGGGATCGAGCTCGCCACGTGCGGCCAGCACGTCCAGGCCGTAGTCCAGCTGCTCGGCGGCCTGGTCGGCGTGCTGGCACTGCAGCGCGTCATGGCCCAGCGGGCCGGCCGCGGCAGGGCCCGGCGCGCCGCCGGCCTGCAGCAGGCCGGCCCAGGTGGCGCCGGCCGCATCGCCGAAGATGCGGGCCCGGTAGCTGCGCACGTTGCGCGAGGACAGGCTCTCGAAGCTGATGTCCGCATCGAGGATCTCGCCGCTGCGTGGATCCACGTGGCGCGGGCCGATGGCGCCGAACGCCGGCTGGCTGTTGACCATCCAGCGCACCGAGGCCACGCCGAAGTCCAGCGTGTCGAAGTCGGCATCGTCGGGCTGCACCTTCACGACCACGGCGTTCTTGAAGCCGATGCGCTCGAAGGCCTTGTTCCACTCGAGGATGCCGGCGCTGATGGCGTCGCGGTACTTCAGCGGCACGCTGCGGTCGATCCAGTAGGTGATGGGCTTCACCGGCTCGGAGAGGGCCGCCGCCGGGTCCTGCTTCTCGAGGCGCCAGCGCGCGACGTGGCGCACCCGCGGCGAGCGCGCCAGGTCGTCGCCGAAATCGTTCTGCACATGCACGAAGTGGCCGATGCGCGGGTCGGCCCGGCGCGCGGCCATGGGCTGGGCCGGCAGGCGGGCAATCGAGTAGTGCAGGTTCACGAACAGGCTGCGCGCGTCCGGCAGGCTGCGTGGCGCCCCGGGCACCGGCGCTCCCGGCGGTGCACCGGGCGTGGCCTGGGCCAGCGCTGCGGTGGCGTAGTGGTTCATCACCTCCAGCGCCACCATGTCGGGCTTGCCGCGCACGTTCATCACCGCGGAGTTGCGGCCGTCGAGCGCATAACCCTGGCGGTAGGTGCGCTGCAGTTGCGCGCCGATGCCCAGCATGTCGTTGACGAACAGCGCGCCGGCGTCCACCAGCACCGTCTTGCGTTCCGGGTGCGGCTGGCTGGCCACCGGGGTGCTGGCCAGCAGGCTGGGGGAATAGGCCGCCGCCACCGCACGCGCCTCCGGCGTGCCGGGCCGGGCGATGTATTCACTGTTCACCGCGATCAGCTGCACCAGGTTGTGCACGCGGCGGAACTCCACCACCTGCGGCCGGGCCATCATGCCGCCGAAGATCATGGCCTCGCCGATGCCGCTGGCCAGCTTGGGCGACAGGAAGAAGCGCTGGCGGAACTGCTCGGGCTGCAGTTCGAACCAGACCTTGTCGTCCTTGCGCCAGGTGGTGATCAGGCCCTCGGTCTTCACCGCGTCCTTGATCACCGTGGCAAAGGGCGCCGGCTGCCCCGGCGCCACCGGCCCCGGGGCCGACGGCGCCGCGCCGGAAGCCGCCGGGCCTGGCGCCCGCACGGCCGTGGTGCCAGCCAGTGCTGGCGCCGGGCCGGCGGCGGGGTGCGTGGTCGCCGGGCCCGGTGCGGCTGCAGCGGCCGGCGCCTGGCCGGCGGGTGGCGTGGTACAGGCCGCCAGCGCAGCCAGTGCAATGGCCCCGGAAGCGCGACCAACCAGGGTGAAAGTGAGAGTCGGCATGTGAACCAATGTCCAGATCGGCGGTCAAGCCGGTTGCAGGGTGGAATGTGTGCGCCTTGCCGGGTTCCTCAGGGTTGAACCGGAGCACGAAACCAGCGGGGCGACGCCGCAGCCGATTGTGCGGCGGAAGCCCGGTCGGCGAACCGGCGCGAACCCGACACCTGCAGGGAGTCACCCAGCCGCGAGCCCACCCGCCATGAAGTTCAGGAACGTCACGATCCCCGGCACCGGCGAACGCTTGTCGGTGCCGCAAGGCATCCAGCGCATCGACCACCTGTCCACCCACGGCTGGCAACTGCGCTACTGCGGGGAGACCAAGCTGTTCTCCGACCCGGCGCCCGACAAGGGCGGTTCGGCCGAATCGCTGTCGCGGGCCACCCGGGAGTTGTTGCGCCGCATTGCGCGGCTGCCGGCGCCATCGGGCCTGCAGCGCGAGCCCAGCGCCAGCAAGTCCAGCGACATGCCGGTGGGCATCTCGGGCCCGCTGGTGCGCAGCCGCAACGGCGGGCGCACGCGCTACTGCCTGTTCCTGGTGTCGATCCCGCGCTTCGGCCAGAAGCCGCGCCGGGCCAGCGTGTACATCGGCGCCGAAAGCACCTACAGCCTGCAGCGCTACGACGCCGCGCTCGCCAAGGCGATGGCCTTGCGCGAGAAGGCCGAGCAGGCCTACCAGCAGGCGGCCACCGCCGCCAAGCGGGCCGAGGGCCGCGCATTGAAGAAGGAACTCATCGCCGGATGAGCCTGGCGCGGCCATGGCCGCCGCCCCATGCAGCGAACGCGGCGCAGCCGCTCCGGGGGTGGGCCTATTTCAATGCCTTGAAACGCAGGCGGTGCGGGCGGGCGCCCTCTTCGCCCAGGCGCTTCTTCTTGTCGGCCTCGTACTCCTGGTAGTTGCCGTCGAAGAAGAACCACTGCGAATCGCCCTCGCAGGCCAGGATGTGGGTGGCAATGCGGTCGAGGAACCAGCGGTCGTGGCTGATCACCATCACCGAGCCGGCAAACTCGAGCAGCGCGTCTTCCAGCGCGCGCAGGGTTTCCACGTCGAGGTCGTTCGAGGGTTCGTCCAGCAGCAGCACGTTGCCGCCCTGGGCCAGGGTCTTGGCCAGGTGCAGGCGGCCGCGCTCGCCGCCGGACAGCGAGCCCACCAGCTTCTGCTGGTCGTTGCCCTTGAAGTTGAAGCGGCCGATGTAGGCGCGCGAGGGCATCACGAACTTGCCGACGACGATGTTGTCCAGGCCGCCCGAGACGTCTTCCCACACCGTCTTGTCGTTGGCCAGGCTCTGGCGGCTCTGGTCGACGAAGGCCAGGCGCGCGGTCTTGCCGATCGCCACCTCGCCCGAATCGGGCTTCTCGGTGCCCTGGATCATACGGAAGACGGTCGACTTGCCGGCGCCGTTGGGGCCGATGCTGCCGTCGATGGCGCCCGCGGGCACCTTGAAGCTGAGGGTGGCGAGCTGCAGCCGGTCGCCGAAGCTCGTGGTGAGG
>JACRAZ010000071.1 GCA_016213205.1 Burkholderiales bacterium | reverse complement strand
GCGGCCGTGGTGGTGGCCGACACCACCGGCAACGGCATCACGGTGAGCAACGTGGCGGTGCCCACGATCACCAGCGCCACCTACGACGCCAGCACCGGCGCGCTGGTGGTCACCGGCACCGGCTTCCTGAAACTGAGCGGCGCCACCAACGACATCGACACCAGCAAGCTCACGCTCACCGGCGAGGGCGGCAGCACCCACACGCTGACGACCAGCAGCGTGGAGATCACCAGCGGCACCAGCTTCACGGTGACGCTGAACGCCACCGACCTGGCGGCGGTGAACCAGATCCTCAACAAGAACGGCACCTCGTCCACCAGCGCCACCACCTACAACCTGGCCGCGGCCGAGGACTGGGCCGCGGGTGCCGATGCGGCGGTGACGGTGGCCGACACCACCGGCAACGGCGTCACGGCCAGCAACGTGGCCGTGCCCACGATCACCAGCGCCACCTACAACGCCAGCACCGGCGTGCTGGTGGTCACCGGCACCGGCTTCGTGAAGCTCAGCGGCGCCACCAACGACATTGATGTCAGCAAGCTCACCTTCACCGGCGAGGGCGGCAGCACCTACACGCTGACGACCAGCAATGTCGAGGTCACCAGCAACACCAGCTTCTCGGTGACGCTGAACGCCACCGACCTGGCAGCGGTGAATCCGATCATCAACAAGAGCGGCACCTCGTCCACCGGCGCCACCACCTACAACCTGGCCGCCGCCGAAGACTGGGCCGCCGGGGCGGATGCGGCCGTGGTGGTGGCCGACACCACCGGCAACGGCATCACCGCCACGGTGCCGGTGCCCACCGTCACCAGCGCCACCTACGACGCGGCCACCGGCGCGCTGGTGGTCACCGGCACCGGCTTCCTGCGGCTCAACGGCGCCACCAACGACATCGATGTCACCAAGCTCACCATTGCCGGCGACGCCACCGCCTACACGCTGACCTCCGGCAATGTCGAGATCACCAGCGCCACGAGCTTCAGCATCACGCTCAACGGCACCGACGTCACCGCGCTGACCACCCGCCTGAACAAGAACGGCACCAGCTCGATCGGCACCAACACCTACAACCTGGCGCTGGCAGAAGATTGGGCCGCGGGCGCCGATGCAGCGGTGGTGGTGGCCGACCTCACCGGCAACGGCATCACGGTGAGCAACGTGCCCTCGGCCACCATCACCAGCGCCACCTACGACGCCAGCACCGGCGTGCTCGCGGTGACCGCGGTGAACATGACCACCGGCGACACGATCGACGTGTCCAAGCTCAGCCTCACCGGCCAGGCCGGCGCCAGCGTCACGCTGACCACCGCCAACGTCACCGCCAGCAGCGCCACCGCGTTCTCGGTGACGCTGAACGCGGCCGACAAGCTGGCGGTCAACGGCCTGCTGAACAACAACGGCACCTCGTCGGTGGACGCCACCACCTTCAACCTGGCCGCCGCGGCCAACTGGGACGCCACCAGCGCCGCCAGCGCCGACCTCACCGGCAACGGCATCACGGTGAGCAACGTGGCCGCGCCCACGATCACCAGCGCCACCTACGACGGCACGACCCATGTGCTCACGGTGACCGGCACCAACCTGGTCCGCACGGTGGGCGCCACCAACGACATCACCGTCTCGGCACTCACCCTCACCGGCGAGGGCGGCGCCACGCGCACGCTCTCGACCACCGGCAACGTGGAGGTCACCAGCGCCACCAGCTTCAGCCTCACGCTGGCCGGTGCCGATGTGGCGGCGGTGGACGCACTGCTGAACAAGAACGGCACCAGTTCGGTGGGCGCCACCACCTACAACCTGGCCGCGGCGGACGACTGGAACAGCGTCATCACCGGCGGCAACATCCAGGATCTCACGGGCAACGGCATCACGGTGTCGAACGCGGCGCCCAGCATCGTCAGCGCCAGCTACGACGCCAGCACCGGCGTGCTGTCGGTGAGCGCGGCCAACATCACGACCGGCGACGGGATCGAAGTGGCCCGCCTGTCCGTGCAGGGCGAGGCGGGCGGCAGCTACTCGCTGACCTCGGCCAACGTCACGGCCAGCAGCGCCACTGCGTTCTCGGTGACGCTGAACGCGGCCGACCGGCTGGTGGTCAACGGGCTGCTGAACAAGAACGGCACCAGCGCGGTCGACGCCACCACCTTCAACCTGGCCGCCGCGAGCAGTTGGAACCTGAACGTTGCCTCCAGCGCCGACCTCACCGGCAACGGCGTCACGGTGTCCAACGTCACCGCGCCCACGATCACCAGCGCCACCTACGACGGCACGACCCACGTGCTCACGGTGACCGGCACCAACCTGGTCCGCCGGATCGGCGCCACCAACGACATCACCGTCTCCACGCTCACCATCACCGGCGAGGGCGGCGCCACGCGCACGCTGTCGACCACCGGCAACGTGGAGGTCACCAGCGCCACCAGCTTCAGCCTCACGCTGGCGGGCGCCGACATCGCGGCGGTGGATGCGCTGCTGAACAAGAACGGCACCAGCTCGGTGGGTGCCACCACCTACAACCTGGCCGCGGCGGACGACTGGAACACCGTCATCACCGCCGGCAACATCCAGGATCTCACGGGCAACGGCATCACGGTGTCGAACGCCGCGCCCAGCATCGTCAGCGCCAGCTACGACGCCAGCACCGGCGTGCTGGGCGTGACCGCGGCGAACATCGTCGGTGGCGACACGATCGACGTGTCCAAGCTCAGCCTCAGCGGCCAGGCCGGCGGCAGCTACACGCTGACCACGGCCAATGTCACGGCCAGCAGTGCCACCGCGTTCTCGGTCACGCTGAACGCGGCCGACCGGCTGGCGATCAACGGCCTGCTGAACAAGAACGGCACCGCGGCGGTGGACCTCACCAGCTTCAACCTGGCGGCCGCGGCCAGCTGGGACCAGTCCACCACCTCCGGTGCCGACCTCACCGGCAACGGCGTCACGGTGGCCAACGTCACCGCGCCCACGATCACCAGCGCCACCTACAACGTGGCCACCCATGTGCTCACGGTGACCGGCACCAACCTGGTCGGCACGATCGGGGCCACCAACGACATCACGGTCTCCGCGCTCACGATCACCGGTGAAGGCGGCGGCACGCGCACCTTGTCGACCACTGGCAACGTGGAGCTCACCAGCGCGACCAGCTTCGCGCTCACGCTGTCCGCCGCCGACCAGGCGGCTGTCGAGCTGCTGCTGAACAAGAACGGCACCAGTTCCACCGGCGCCACCACCTACAACCTGGCCGCCGCCGACGACTGGAACAGCGTGGTCACCGGCGGCAGCATCGCCGACGCGACCAGCGGCATCACCGTCAGCAACGTGTCGGTGCCCACGATCACCAGCGCCACCTACGACGCGGCCACCGGCACGCTGGTGGTCACCGGCACCGGCTTCACGGTGGCCGGCGGGGCGGCCAACGACATCGTGGCGAACAAGTTCACCCTCACCGGTGAAGGCGGCGCCACCCACACGCTGGCCGGCACCGGCAACGTGGACATTGCCTCGGCCACCAGCTTCACGCTCACCTTGGGTGCTGGCGACAAGGCCGCGGTCAACCAGATCCTGAACAAGGTCGGCACCTCGTCCACCGGCGCCACCACCTACAACCTGGCGGCGGCCGAGGATTGGGCCGCCGGCGCCGACGCGGCGGTGGTGGTGGCCGACACCACCGGCAACGGCATCACGGTGAGCAACGTGGCCGTGCCCACGATCACCAGCGCCACCTACGACGTGGTGACCGGCGTGCTCGTGGTCACTGGCACCGGCCTGCTCGGGCTTGGCGGCGCCAGCAACGACATCGTCGCCAACAAGCTCAGCATCACCGGCCAGGGCGGCAGCTACACGCTGACCGACACGGCCAATGTCGAGATCAGCTCCGGCACCTCGTTCACGCTGACGCTGAGCGCCACCGACCGGGCCGCGCTGGCCACGCGCCTGAACAAGGACGGCACCAGCGCGCTCGATCTCACCAGCTACAACCTCGCCGGCCTGGAAGACTGGAACGCCGGTGCCGCGGTGGCCGTGACGATTGCCGACCTCACCGGCAACGGCATCACCGTGAGCGGCAACGACAGCACCCCGCCGGTGCTGGCCTCGGCCACGGTGAACGGCAACTCGCTGGTGATGAACTTCACCGATGCGAGCGCACTGGATGCGGTCAACCTGCCCGCCCTGTCTCGGTTTGCCGTCACCACCGCCGGCTTGGCCAACGCGGTGACCGCGATGGCCGTGAACGGCGGCGCCAAGACCGTGACGCTGACCCTGGCCACGCCCGCGCAGCAGGGCGAAGTGGTCACGGTGGCCTACACCGACCCGACCGCGGGCAACGACGCCAACGCGCTGCAGGACGTGATGGGCAACGACGCCGCGACCATCGGCGCGACCAACGTCACCAACAACACGCCGCCGGACGTGACCGCGCCCACCGCCACCGTGGTGGTGGCCGACACCGACCTGCGCGTGGGCGAGACCTCGCTGGTCACCATCACCTTCAGCGAGCCGGTGAACGGCTTCACGCTGGAGGACCTGAGCAGCCCGAGCGGCACGCTCACCGGCCTGGTCACCACCGACAACAAGACCACCTGGACGGCGGTGCTGAGCCCCAGCGCCAACACCTCGGATGCCACCAACACCATTGCGCTGAACGCCGCCGGCGTGGTGGACCGCAGCAACAACCCCGGCGTGGGCAGCGTCAACTCCAACAACTACGCGGTCAACACGCTGCTGCTGCCCGCCAGCTTCGAGCTGAGCAAGAGCTCGCTGAAGACGGGCGACACGATGCAGGTGACGATCCGCTTCAGCCAGGCGGTGAGCGGGCTGGACCTGGGCGACCTCACGGTCGAGAGTGGCAGCCTGGGCGGCCTGGCCACCAGCGATGGCGGCCTCACCTGGCGTGCCACCTTCACCCCGGCGGCGGGCATCACCGACGTGAGCAACGTCATCGAACTCAACCACGCGGGCATCAACGATGCGAGCGGCCAGCCCGGCGCGGGCCGGTCGCACTCGGCCAACTACGTGGTGGACACCCAGGGGCCCAGCCTCGTGATCACCAGCGATGCCAGCGTGCTGGCCGCGGGCCAGAGCACCACGCTGCGCTTCAACTTCAGCGAGCTGCCCGACGGCTTCACCGCGGCGGACATCAGCGTCAGCGGCGGCACTGTCAGCGGCCTGGCGGCAACGGCGGATGCACGCATCTTCTCGGCGCTGTTCACCCCCACCGCGGGCGCCGGCAGTGCCAGCATCGCGGTGGCGGCCGGCAGCTATGGCGACACGGCGGGCAACCCCGGCCCGGGCGCCAGCCTGAGCCTGGCGGTGGACGCCAGCGCACCGGTGTTCGATGCCGCCGGCAGCAGCCCGGCCGACGATGCCACCTCGGTGTCGGTGGACATCTCACTCGTGCTGCGCTTCAGCGAGCCGCTGTCGTCCGCGCTGTCCACGCTGAGCGGCGTGACGCTGACGCGCACCGGCACCGGCGCAACGGTGCAGGCCAGCGTGGCCATCGACGGCAACGGCCGCCTGGTGATCGACCCGCAGGGCGCGCTGGTGTTTGGTGACACCTACGCGGTGAGCTGGCCCGACAACGCACTGAAGGACTCCGCCGGCAACAGCGTGGCCGGCCTGCCCTCGGGCGGCGGCTACAACTTCAAGACCGCCAGCGACCCGGCCACCACGGTGGTCACCGTGCCGGTGGACGGCACGACGGTGGAAACCACCACCACCCAGCAGCCCGATGGCAGCAGCACCGTGCGCATCGACGTGCCGGTGATCACCAGCACCCGGCCGGAAGACCCCAACACCCCCAACGCCAACCTGGCCGACATCGTCATCGGCGGCAGCAGCACGCAGCCCGTGGTGGTCAGCCTGCCGGTGGGGGCGGGTGCTTCGATCACCGGGGTGAACAACGGCAGCGGCCACCCCGTCACCCAGGCCCTGCAGCAGGCCGGTGGCCTGCCCGGCAACCCGGTGGTGCTGCCGGGCAGCCAGCTGCCGGCCCCGGTGCTGGCCGGCCTGGACAGTGCCAACCCCGTGGTGCGCACGATCACGCCCACGCTGGGCACGGGCGGTGCCTCGTCGCTGAGCGCGCCGATCGTGATCAGCACCGTGCCCGGCACCGGCGCCACCCACGTGGTGAGCTCGCTGGTGATCGATGGCCGCAGCCTGCCCCAGGGCACCCGCATCGAGCTGCAGAACGTCGACTTCGCGGCGATCGTCGGCCCGCTGACGGTGACCGGCGGGGCCGGCGCGAACGTCGTGATCGGCGACGCCGGATCGCAGTTCATCTGCCTCGGCCCGGACGACGACTACCTGCGTGGCGGTGGCGGCGACGACACCGTGGCATCGCTGGGCGGCAACGACCAGCTCTTCGGCGACGAGGGCAACGACCGCGTGGTTGGCGGCACCGGCAACGACACGCTCGAGGGCGGCAGCGGCGACGACACGCTGCAAGGCGGCAACAGCGATGCCGGGCAGTGGACCTTCCAGTTGCAGGCAGGCCAGCTTGTCAGCCGCTTCATGCTGGCCGAGCCGCTGTTCGGCGGGCCGGCCAGCTTCAGCCTCACCGGCGCCTGGTCGGCCCCCGGTCAGCCGCGCGACAGCGACGAGCGCCTGGCCTTCAGCTACCAGAGCCCCGAGCGCCTGACGACGTTGGCGCTGCTGGGCCATGCGGTGCTGGACCGCCTGCCCACGCTGGACGAGCTGAACTGGGCCAGCACGCTGACGCTGGACGATCACGCGCTGGGCCAGCTGGCCTACGACATCCACCTCGCCCAGCACCCGGTCACCGGCCAGGCGCTGGAGCTGCAGGTGCGCCTGCTGGTCGAGAGCGTCTGGGGCCCGGGCGCCGAGGCCGACGCCGTGGTGCCGGTGGGCGTGGCCTACCTGCAGGCCGGCGGCAACTGGGCCGATGCGATGCTGGCGCTGGCGCGCCATGCGCAGCACGCGGGCAAGATCACCGACGCCCAGGGCGCGCTGAACCTCACCCAGCCCTGGCAGCTGGCCGAATCCGGCTGGATGGCGGACTCCGGCAACGACATGCTGCGCGGCGGCGACGGCAACGACCGCCTGGTGGGGGGCCGCGGCAGCGACTGGCTGGATGGCGGCGCCGGCATCGACACGGCCGTGTTCACCGGCAACATCGCCGATTACCGCGTCCGCAAGGCCACGGTCGATGGCGTCGCGCAGCTCGTGATGAGCGGCGTGGCCGGCACCGACGTGGACACGCTGGTGGGCATCGAGCGCTGGGAGATCGGCGGCAAGACCTACGCGGCGAACACGGCGCTGGCCGCGCTGGCCGACAACGTGGAGCGGCCGCTCGCCGAGGTGCTGGTGGAACTGGCCGGGGTGCTCTCGGCCGAGCCCGCCGGCGCCTGAAAGCCTCTCAAGCTCTGAACCCACGCCGCGGGCAGGACGCCCGGCCGCCCGGCCACCGATGGCACGGGCGGCACAGGCGGCACGGGCGGCCGGCGCCGGTCAGTGCGCCACCGTGAAGCGCTGGCGCAGGTGCCTGGGCGTCTCCAGCTCATCCACCACCGCCACCGCCAGGTCCGGCACCGAGATGGCGGCGGGGCGGTCGCCGTCCATCAGCAAGGCGTCCTGGCCCAGCCGGTACTGGCCGCTGCGTGCGCCCGGCTGCAGCAGCGCGGGGGGCGAGACCAGGGTCCAGTTCAGGTCGGGCAGCGCCCGCAGCTCGTTGAGCGCGTCGCGTGCGGCCTGCGCACCCGGCACGATGTTCGGTGGCACGTGGTCCAGGAAGGCCGGCGTGTCCACCAGCTGCACGCCCGGCGCCACGTACAGGCTGCCGGCGCCGCCGATCACCACCAGCCGCGGCACCCGCGCGCGCTGCACGCCGGCCGCGATGGCGCGGCTGCCGGCCAGGAAGCGCTCGTACAGGCGCTCGTCCTGCCAGCCCGGGTTGAAGGCGCTCAGCACGGCATCGTGCCCCTCCACGGCCTGGGCCACCTGGGCCGGGTCCTGCACGTCGGCGGGCACCACGCGCAGGTGGTGGCGGGCCGCCAGCTTGCCCGGGGTGCGTGCCAGGGCCGTCACGCGGTGGCCCCGCTGCAGCAGTTCTTCCAGCAGGGCCGAGCCCACGAAGCCGGTGCCGCCAATCAGTGCGATGTTCATCCAGGATCTCCATGAAAAGTGGATGCCGGCATGGTGCTGGCTTCACAATCCACGCACTAGACGGTTTGAATCGCAATGTCTTTGAAGCCAAACTTCAAGGTGGACGACCTGCCCGCCATGGCCGTATTTGCCGCGGTGGTGCAGCAGGGCTCGATGAGCGGCGCCGCGCGGCAGCTGGGCATGACACCCTCGGCCGTGAGCCAGCGGGTGCGTGCGCTGGAGGCCGCGCACGGCGTGACCCTGTTGCACCGGTCCACCCGCAAGCTCACCCTCACCGAGGTGGGGGCGCGCGTGCAGGCCCACTGCGCGACGCTGGTGCAGGCGGCCGATACCGCGCGCGACCAGATGCAGCGCTCGCGTGATGCGCTGGAGGGCGAGTTGCGCCTGTCGGCCCCGGTGGGTTTCGCGCGCCACGTGGCGCCTGCGCTGGCACCGCTGCTGGCGCAGCACCCGGCCCTGCGGCTGCGGCTGGCGGTGGACGACCGCATGATCGACCTGATCGACGCCCGCATCGACCTGGCGCTGCGGGCCGGGCGCATGCCCGATTCAAGCTGGGTCGCGCGGCGCTTGTGCAGCTTCGAGTGGGTGCTGTGTGCTGCGCCGGCCTACCTGGCCCGGCAGGGCGTGCCGCAGCAGCCCGACGACCTGCCAACGCACGAATGGATCGGCCACGAGTCCGGCGCCGAGGGTTTTGCGCTCGAGCTCGTCGGCCCCGGCGGCCAGGTGCAGCGGCCGCGCGTGGCGCCGCGCATCGTCAGCAACAACCAGCTCACCATCGGCCAGATGTGCGCGGCCGGCCTGGGCCTGGCCTGGCTGGTGCGACCCGACGCCGAGGACGACCTGCGTGCCGGCCGCGTGGTGCCGCTGCTGGCGGGCTGGCAGACGCCGCCGATGCCGGTGTGGGGCGTGGTGCCGCAGCGCGACACCCAGCCCGCCAAGGTGCGGCATGCGCTGGCCGCCTTGCAGCAGGCCCTGCGCGGCCTGCCGGGCACCGCGGCCTGAAGGCGGCGCGGCCGACGGGGCCAGGCCCGGCCGCCGAGGCCGGTGACTGCCAGGGCGGGCTCACTCCACCGGGTAGGTGCCCGGCAGCAGGATGCTGCGGTCCACCTGGCCGATCTGCGTGCGGCCGCAGAAGGCCATGGTCAGGTCCAGCTCCTTGTGGATGATCTCGAAGGCCTTGGTCACGCCGGCCTCGCCCATCGCGCCCAGGCCGTACAGGAAGGCGCGGCCGATGTAGGTGCCGCGTGCGCCCAGGGCCCAGGCCTTCAGCACGTCCTGGCCCGAACGAATACCGCCGTCCATGTGCACCTCGAGCCGGGAGCCCACCGCATCCACGATGCGCGGCAGCGCCCGGATGCTCGATTCGGCGCCGTCGAGCTGGCGCCCGCCGTGGTTGCTGACGATCAGCGCATCGGCGCCGGAATCGGCCGCGAGCTTCGCGTCCTCCACGTCCTGGATGCCCTTGAGGATGAGCTTGCCGCCCCAGCGCTTCTTGATGCGCTCCACGTCGGCCCAGCTCAGCCGCGGGTCGAACTGCTGCTGTGTCCATTCGGACAGCGAGCTCACGTCCTGCACACCCTTCACGTGGCCCACGATGTTGCCGAACTGGCGCCGCTTCGTGCCCAGCATGCCCAGGCACCAGCGTGGCTTGGTGGCCAGGTTGATCCAGTTGGCCAGCGTGGGCTTGGGTGGCACCGACAGGCCGTTCTTCAGGTCCTTGTGGCGCTGGCCCAGGATCTGCAGGTCCAGCGTGAGCACCAGCGCGCTGCAGCCGGCGGCCTTGGCGCGGTCGATCAGCCGGTCGCTGAAGTCGCGGTCGCGCATCACGTAGAGCTGGAACCAGAACGGCGCCTTGGTGTGCGCGGCCACGTCCTCGATCGAGCAGATGCTCATGGTGGACAGCGTGAACGGGATGCCGAACTTCTCGGCCGCGCGGGCGACCAGGATCTCGCCATCGGCATGGTGCATGCCCACCGAGCCCACCGGGGCGATGGCCACCGGCATCGCCACGTCGATGCCGATCATCTTCGTGGCGGTGCTGCGGCCTTCCATGTTGATGGCCACGCGCTGGCGCAGCTTGATGGACTGGAAATCGGCCTCGTTGGCGCGGTAGGTCGACTCGGTCCAGCTGCCGGTGTCCGCATAGTCGTAGAACATGCGTGGCACGCGCTTCTTCGCCAGCACGCGCAGGTCTTCGATGTTGGTGATGACGGTCATGGTGTCGCCTTGTCTCCTGGTGACGGCGATGCTAGCCGCGCTCCGCGCCGGCCGTCCGGAAAGATGCTCAGGCCAGGCCGGAAAGCCATTCCGCGGCCTGCTGCTCGGCCTCCTGGCACACCTGCTGCAGCCAGCGTGCGAACACCGCCGCCGCGCCCTGCGGCGCGCGCGGCAGCAGGGAGTAGGGGTTGGCCGCCGGCGCGGTGAGGGTGAACACCGGCCGCAGCGTGCCGGTGGCCAGCCAGTGCCGCGCGAGGCTGGGCCGCGCCAGCGCCACGCCCTGGCCCGAGACGGCGGCCTCCAGCGTGAGGCCCAGGTCCACCAGCTTCGGCCCGGTGGCAGGCTCGGGCCAGGCCAGGCCGGCGGCGCGGAACCACGGTGTCCAGGGCTCGAGCGGCGTGCGCAGCAGGGGTGCCGCCGCCAGATCGGCCGGCGTGCGCAGCGGCGGCAGGCGGTCCAGCAGCGCTGGCGCGGCTACCGGCAGCACACGATCGTCCAGCAGCAGCGTGCCCTCGGCACTGCCGGCCGCGCTGGCGCGCACCGCCAGGTCGGTGTGCATCGCCGCTGCGGCATCGAGGTAGGGAATCGACAGCAGCAGCTCCAGCTCGATCTCCGGGTGCGCGCGGGTGAAGCCTTCGAGCTGGGGCACCAGGATCTGGCGCGCAAAGGTGGGCGGTGCCGTCACCCGCAGCCGCTCGAGCCGCTGGGCGGCGCGCTGGTGCAGCGGCATCGCGGCCAGCAGGCCCAGCGCGGCACGCACCTGTTCGAGGTATTCCTTGCCGGCCGCGGTGGGGGCCAGTGGTTTCGCGCTGCGTTGCAGCAGCACGGTGCCCAGCAGGTCTTCCAGCGTGGCCAGGCGCTTGCTCACCGCGCTGGCGGTGATGGCCAGCTCGTCGGCCGCGCGCTCGAAGCTGCCCAGCCGGGCCGCAGCCTCGAATGCGCGCAGCCCCTCGATCGACGGGAAGCGCAGGTCCTGGGGTGGGCTCGGCATGGAAGAAGCCTCGGCACACAAGGTGGGCAACTGCTGATCTGGCGCAAATCCGAGCGGTTCAGTCGGGCGTGCCGGGGTCGAAACCCAAGCAGCAGTACCCAGACCCGCCAGATCGGCACCGGATGAAAGGATTGGAGATGACTGCCATCAGCCTGAGTATCGGGCGTCGATTGGCGTTGGGCTTTGGACTGCTGCTCTTGATGTTGTGTGCCGCAAGTCTGACCGCATGGCTGCAGTTTGGCAGCGTGCGCGAGTCCAACCGCCGGACGGTCGACGTCGACTGGGTCAAGGCCGAGCTGGCCGGCGTGGTCAACGCAACGACGCGTGCCAACGCCCGCCGCAACATGGAGCTGCTGATCACCAGCGACGCCGCCCAGGTGGCCCGCATCGACGCGGCGATCGAGGCCAACAAGCAGGCCATCAGCCAGGCGCTGGAACGCCTGCGCACGTTGATCCACCTGCCCGAGGGCAAGGCGCGGCTGGCACTGGTGGTCGAGCGGCGCACGGCCTACGTGGCCTCGTTCACCCGGGTGCGCCAGCTCGTGGCCGCCGGCCGGCGCGACGAGGCGGCCCAGTTGATGCTGGCCGAAACCCTGCCCGCGCTGGACGCGCTGCAGGAGCCGATCGCGGCGCTCACCCAGCTGCAGAAGGACATCGTGGTGGCCAGCAACGAACAAGTCGGCCGCGAGCTCGCGGCGGCGCAGCGCACGATGCTCGTGCTGGCCCTGCTCGGCCTGTTGTTCGGTGCCCTGGGGGCGTGGTGGCTCACGCGCTCGATCACGCAGCCGCTGGCGCAGGCAGCGGGCCTGGCGCGCAAGGTGGCCGAGGGCGACCTGCGCTCGCACATCCAGGTGCATGGCAACGACGAACTCGCGAGCCTGCTGCGCGCGCTGCGCTCGATGAACGGCAGCCTGGTGCGCATCGTCGGCGATGTGCGGGGTGGCACCGAGGCCGTGTCCACCGCCACCAGCCAGATCGCGATGGGCAACCTGGACCTGTCGCAACGCACCGAGGAGCAGGCCAGCTCGCTGCAGCAGATCGCATCGTCGGTCGAGCAGCTCAACGCCACCATCCGGCAGAACATGGACAGTGGCCGCCATGCCAACCAGGTGGCCTCACGCGCGGCCGACGTGGCCCTGCGCGGCGGCGCGGTGGTCGCCGAAGTGGTGCAGACCATGGACGCGATCAACGATTCGTCGCGCCGCATCGCCGACATCATCGGCGTGATCGACGGCATCGCGTTCCAGACCAACATCCTGGCGCTCAACGCCGCCGTGGAGGCCGCCCGCGCGGGCGAGCAGGGCAGGGGCTTCGCGGTGGTGGCCACCGAGGTGCGCAGCCTGGCCGGCCGTTCGGCCATCGCCGCGCGCGAGATCAAGCAGCTGATCGCCACCTCGGTGGGCAACGTGTCCCAGGGCTGCAAGCTGGTCGAGATGGCCGGCAGCACGATGGACGAGATCGTCGTCAGCGTGCGCCGGGTGGCCGACATCATGGGCGAGCTCACAGCCGCCAGCGCCGAGCAATCGGCCGGTGTCGAGCAGATCAACCTGGCGATGGGGCAGATGGATCAGATGACCCAGAGCAACGCGGCCCTGGTCGAGCAGGCCGCCGCGGCGGCGCAATCGCTGGAACACCAGTCGCGCGCGCTGGTGGCCACGGTGGACGTGTTCAAGCTGGACTCGGGGCAGGTGCTGCTCCCGGCCTGAAGGAGGCGCGCATGGCGTATTTCGAATGGGCCGACGACATGGTCGTCGACGAGGGCCCGATCGACGAAGACCACAAGCGCCTGATCGCGCTGGTCAACGAGCTGCACACCGCCACCCGGCAGGGTGAGGGCCAGGCCATCGTCGACCAGGTGCTGGCCCAGTTGCTGGACTACACCCGGCAGCACTTTGCCCGGGAGGAGCAGATCATGGCCACGGTGAAGTTTCCGCAGCTGGCGGACCACCAGCGTGGCCATGGGCGCCTGATCGAGACGCTGGACGGCCTGCAGCGCAAGCACCAGGCCGGCAGCATCAGCACGGCGGCGCAGGTGTCGGTGCTGCTGCGCGACTGGCTGTCGCTGCACATCCGCCGCTCCGACAAGGAACTGCGCACGCTGCTGAAGCCCCGCCGGGCCTGAGCCTTGCCCGGTGTGGCCCCGGGGCCGCGGCTCAGCCGGCGGCCGGCGTCGCGCAGGGCGTGCTGCCGCAGCCCGTGATGGCCTCGGCCAGCGCCGGCGCGCGGCATTCGCCGGTGGCCACGTCGTAGCCCACGGCGGCCAGGTGCTGCGCCAGCGCGGCGTCCATCATCTGCGCGTGCTGCGGGAACCAGATCGCCAGCTCGCCCACGGCCAGGCGCAGCGGCTCGAAATCGGGCTCGTCCTGCCGCGCGCGGCGGGCGCATTCCTGCATCACCCCCAGCACCGCCTGGTGCTGGAAGCCGTGGCAGTTGTCCTTCGCGAAGCCGGTGGCCTGCATCCAGCGGTCTTCCTGCGCGAAGTGCTCCACGGTGTGCGCCACCAGCGCCTCGAAGCGCTCCAGCAGCACGGCCGGCGCCAGTGCCAGGGCCTCGTCGGCAGCGGCCAGCAGCTGCACGAACTCCTGGTGCGTGGTGTCCATCTGCGGGTGCTGCAGGGCGAGGTCGTCGGTCCAGGCGAGGGCGGTCATGGTGGTCGGGCGGGTTTCTCGATGGCGCGAGGTTAGCAGCGCCTGCCCGTCCGGCAGCTTGCCGCGGGTCAATCGGCCGCTTTAGCATCGGGCCGATGCCCGTGCCCCCGCCGCCGCCCGACGATCACCCGCCACCACCACCACGCGGGCCCGCGGCGCCCAGCCTGGCCCTGCGGCCGCTGTGGGTGCGGGTGCTGTGGCTGCTGGCCGGGGTGGCGAGCCTGGTCACCGGCATCGTCGGCATCTTCCTGCCGCTGCTGCCCACCACGCCCTTCGTGCTGCTGGCGGCGTTCTGCTTCACGCGCAGCAGCATGCGCTGCGAACGCTGGCTGCTGAACCACCCCCGCTTCGGCCCGATGGTGCGCGATTGGCGCGCCAACCACGCGGTGCCGCTGCGCGCCAAGCAGCTCTCGGCGCTGACGATGACCATCGGCTCGGCCTGGGCCGCCTTCACGCTGCCCGCTCGGGTGGCCTGGGTGCCCGCCGCCGTTTGCCTGGCGGTGAGCATCTGGCTGTGGCGGCTGCCGACCCGGCCGCCACAACGGCCCGGCGCGGCGACGCCGGGCGACCCCTAGGCGCGGCCTCAGAAGTTGTACTGCGGCCCGGGTGGCGTGCCCGGACCGGGGCGCCGCCGCGGGTTGAAGTTGAGCTTGGCCTCGGCGTTCATCGAGCCGGCCGCCTGCAACCGGGTGCCCGCCTGATCGGTGAGCTGGTCGGGGTGCCAGAGCTTCAGCTCCACCTGGCCGTCCGGCAGGTTGGCCACCGTGGCGACGCCCTTGTCGTCGGTGACCGCGAACCAGGGCGTGGCGCTCACCAGCACGTGGCCGCGCATCGAGCCGTGCAGGTGGCAGCCCAGCGCGATGGTGCCGGGCACGTCCAGCTTCAGGTCGGCGGGGGCGCCGGGCTTGTCAGCCTTGGCGGCGGCCATGCGGAACTCGAACTGCTGGGCCGGCGCCACGTTGCCCAGCGGCCCGCCGGGCTGCGAGCGCACGTGGTGGTCGTAGCGGTCGCGGTTGACGAAGCGCACCGTGCCACCCACCGGCACCACGGTGACGAAGGGCACGAACCGGATGTTCTGCTGCGCGATGAGCGCCGGCTCCGGCAGGGGCTGCGCCGGCCAGGCCGCCGTGGGCTGGACCAGCACCGCGACGTCGGGCGCGGGCTTGCCGTCGGCGGTGGTGACGGTGATCTGCAGCTGCGCTGCCGCCGCGAGGCTGGGCAGCAGGGTGGCGCAGGCGAGGGCGAGGAGGGCTTTGTGCATGGTGGGCGGAGCTTAGGTGGCGGGGCGCGGGCTGTCGACCTCAGGCCGTGGGATGCGGCCTGGGCCCGGTTCAGCCCGTGGCGTGCGGGGTTGCGCGCCGCAGCGCACTTACGCGCACGCCGAGCAGACGGATGCGTTTGCTCAGGTCCACCCGCTTCAGGCACAGGCCCGCGGCCAGGCGGATCGTCGTGGCTTCGGCGGTGGGCTGTTCGATGGTCATGTCGCGCGTGACGGTCTTGAAGTCGTCGAAACGCAGCTTGATGCCGATGGTGCGCCCCTCGTAGCCCTTGCGCTGCAGATCGCGGGCCACCTGTTCGGCCAGTTGCGTGAACACGGCCGAGAGTTCAGTGCGGTCGCGTTTGGCATGCAGGTCGCGCTCGAAGGTGGTCTCCCGGCTCATCGACACCGGCTCGCTGTGGGTGGCCACGGGCCGCTCGTCCACGCCATGCGAGGCATCGTGCAGCCAGGCCCCGTAGCTGCGGCCGAAGTGCTGCACCAGCCAGCCGCGCTCGCAGGCGGCGAGCTGCGCGATGGTCTCGATGCCCAGCGCCGCCAGCCGCGCGCCGGCCTTCGGGCCGATGCCGTTGATGCGCCGCACCGGCAGCGGCCAGATGCGCTCGGCCAGGTCCTCGTGCGTCAGCAGCGTCAGGCCGTCGGGCTTGTCCAGCTCGGAGGCGATCTTCGACAGCAGCTTGTTCGGCGTGATTCCGATCGAGCAGCTCAGCCCGGTGGCCCGCCGCACGTTGTTCTTGATGTCCAGCGCGATCGCCCGCACGCCGCCGTGCGGATCGTGGGCCACGCTGTCCTGCGCGCCGGGTTGCGCGGTCAGGTCGATGTAGATCTCGTCGATGCCGCGGTCCTCGATCACGGGCGCTACTTCGGCCACCGCGGCCTTGAAGCGGCGCGAGTACAGGCGGTACTGCTCGAAATCCACCGGCAGCAGCACCGCCTGCGGCGCCCGCAGCGCGGCCTTCATCAGCCCCATGCCCGAGTGCACGCCGAGGTCCCGCGCCGCATACGTGGCGGTGGTGATCACGCCGCGGCCGGTGTAGTTGGCCAGGCGGGCGAAGCGGCGCGTGCCGTCGGCCAGCAGCTCGGGCTGGTGGCGCCGCCCGCCGCCGATGACCACCGGCTGGCCCACCAGCTCGGGGTAGCGCAGCAGCTCGACGGAAGCGTAGAACGCGTCCATGTCCAGGTGCGCGATCCAGCGGCGCACGGGGGGGTGGCTGGGGCGGCTCATCGCGGCCATTGTGGGGCGGGCCCGGCCGGCTGCGCGCCGCGCGTGGTTCGTACTACGATCGGCACCCAGCCACAGCAGGAGACAGGCGATGAACACCAAGTCTGCCAAGCGCGCGTTGACCGATTCGGCGCTGGCCCTGGTTGCCGCGTGCGCAGCCCTTTCGATGTTCCTGCCACCGATGGTGGAGAGCACCGTGGCCTCGGTGCCGCGCATCGTCGGGCTTGCGCTGGCGATCGCGGTGGCGCTGCCGTTGCACTGGGTGTTCCTCGGCCTGGCCGCGCGCCGCATGGCGCGCTCGGTGCCGGGATGGGTGGCCAGCGCGGTGCTGCTGTTCCCGGTGGGCGGCGCCGCCGCGCTGATCCTGCTGGCCTGGCTGCTGCACGAAGAGCCGCAGGGCCTGCCGGCGGCGAGCCATTGAGATGCGCCTGCGTGCCGGCCTCCTGGCCCTGGGGCTGTCGAGCTGCGGGGTGATGGCCGCGCCGGACCTCGAACGCCTGCGCCAGCAGGTGGCCGACACCGAACGGGCGTTCGCCCGCTCGATGGCCGAACGCGACCTGGCCGCCTTCGAGCGGCACCTGTCCGACCAGGCGGTGTTCTTCGGCAGCCGCGGCCCGCTGCGCGGCAAGGCGGCCGTGGTGGCCGCATGGAAGGGCTTCTACGAGGGGGCGCAGGCCCCGTTTTCGTGGGAGCCCGATCAGGTGGAAGTGCTGGCTGACGGCAGCCTGGCCCACTCCAGCGGCCCGGTGCGTGATCCGCAGGGCAAGCGCATCTCGCGCTTCAACTCGGTCTGGCGCCAGGAGGCGCCGGGGGTCTGGCGCATCGTGTTCGACAAGGGCCAGCCGCTGGACGAGGCCGACCGGCAGCAGCCTTGAGCGGCGCGCCGGCCGTGTGCCTGGCGGGTGCGCTCAGTCGCCCAGGCGGCTGCGGTGCCGCGCGATCTGCGCGCGCACCTGCACCGGCGCGGTGCCGCCACGCACCTTGCGCGCCTCCAGCGAGCCGCGCAGCGTCAGCGCCGGCAGCACGTCGGCCTCGATCGAGGGGTGGAAGGCCTTCAGCTCCTCCAGCGGCAGATCGGCCAGGTCGATACCCCGCTGCAGGCCCAGCTTCACCGCGTGGGCCACGATCTCGTGCGCATCGCGGAAGGGCAGGCCCTTGTGCGCCAGGTAGTCGGCCAGGTCGGTGGCGGTGGCGTAGCCCTTGAGCGCGGCGCGTTCCATCGCTTCCTTCTTCACCACGATGCCGGCCACCATCTCGGCCATGATGCGCAGCGTGTCGCTCACCGTGTCCACGCTGTCGAACAGCGGTTCCTTGTCTTCCTGGTTGTCCTTGTTGTAGGCCAATGGCTGGCCCTTCATCAACGTGATCAGGCCCATCAGGTGGCCCACCACCCGGCCGCTCTTGCCGCGTGCCAGCTCGGCCACGTCGGGGTTGCGCTTCTGCGGCATGATCGACGAGCCGGTGCAGTAGCGGTCGGCCAGGTCGATGAAGCCGAAGTTCTGGCTCATCCACAGCACCAGCTCCTCGGCCAGCCGCGAGACATGCACCATGGTGATGGCGGCGAACGAGGAGAACTCGAGCGCGAAATCGCGGTCGCTCACCGCGTCGAGGCTGTTCTCGCACACGCCCTCGAAGCCCAGCAGGCGGGCCACCAGGTCGCGGTCCAGCGGGTAGCTGGTGCCGGCCAGCGCGGCGGCGCCCAGCGGCAGGCGGTTCAGGCGCTGTCGCAGGTCGACCAGGCGTTCGGCATCGCGGGCGAACATCTCCACGTAGGCCAGCAGGTGGTGCGCAAAGCTCACCGGCTGGGCCACCTGCAGGTGCGTGAAGCCGGGCATCACGGTGTCGGCATGCTGCTCGGCCACGCCGAGCAGCGCGCGCTGCATGTCGCCCAGCAGCGCGGCGATCGCGTCCACCTCGCCACGCAGCCACAGCCGCACATCGGTGGCCACCTGGTCGTTGCGCGAGCGCCCGGTGTGCAGGCGTTTGCCGGCATCGCCCACCAACTGCGTGAGCCGGGCCTCGATGTTCAGGTGCACATCCTCGAGCTCAAGCTTCCAGGCGAATTCGCCGGATTCGATCTCGGCCCGGATCTGGGCCATGCCGCGCTGGATGTCGGCCAGATCCTGCGCCCCGATGATGCCCTGCGTGGCCAGCATCTCGGCGTGGGCCAGGCTGCCATCGATGTCGGCGCGCCAGAGGCGCTTGTCGAAGTTCACGCTCGCCGTGTAGCGCTTGACGAGCTCGCTCATCGGCTCGGAGAACAGGGCCGACCAGGCCTGCGATTTCTTGTCGAGTTGATTGCCTGACATGCTGATGCAAAGTGGGGCTGCGGGCCACGCGGTCGCGCAGCCGAAGCCCGTATTATCCGGGCCGCACCCATGGCCCCGCCCTCCCAGCCCGACGACGCGCCCCCCGCCCCGCCCGCGCAGCCGCCCGCAGGCGGGCCGGCGGCGCCTGCCGCCGCCGATACGCGGCCGGCCAGCCTGTGGCCGGCCACGACGCGCCAGCCCCACGCGGGCGACAGCACGCACTTCGATCCGAGCCGCTTCGACCCGCTGCACGAGCAACAGCAGCGCCTGCGCGAGCGGCTGTCCACCCCCTTCGACCTGTGCCGGCCTGCGCTGGGGCTGCGAGTGCTGGTGTTCATCCAGGTGGTCGTCGCACTGGCCGGCCTGCCGGCCTCCGACAGCCTGCTGGATTGGGCGTTCCGTGCCGTGGGCCTGGCCTTCGCCGCACTGGGTGCAGGCCTGGTGTGGGTGCCGGCGGTGTGTGGGTCGCGCGCCGTGCTGTCACGGCTGCCGGCACGCCAGGTGCTTCTGGCGGTGATGTTGCTGGGCGCCTTTGCCGCGCTGGTGGGCTGGGGCCTGATCGCCTTCCTCAGCCTCGCGCCGATGACCACCTTCGCCGGCGCGGCCGCCGCCGTCGGGGGCGCGGCGATGGCTGCGCTGGTCTGGCAGTGGCTCACCTTGCGTTCGGTGGCGGCGCAGCCGGTGGAGGCCAACGCGCGCCTGGCCGAGCTGCAGTCGCGCATCCGCCCGCACTTCCTGTTCAACGCCCTGAACACGGCGCTGGCCCTGGTGCGCATCGACCCCACGCAGGCTGAAACCGTGCTGGAAGACCTGTCCGAGCTGTTCCGCGCCGCCTTGGCCGAGACCGGCAGCGCGGTGACGCTGGACGAGGAGATCGAGCTTGCCCAGCGCTACCTCGCCATCGAGCAGCTGCGCTTCGGCAAGCGCCTGCGTGTGGTGTGGGACCTGGATCCCGCCGCCGCAGTGGCGCGCGTGCCCCCGCTGGTGCTGCAGCCGCTGGTGGAGAACGCCGTGCGCCACGGTGTCGAGCCCGCGGTGGACGGCGGCCATGTGCTGGTGCAGACACGGGCCCGCCTGGGCATGGTGGAGGTGCTGGTGAGCAACACCCTGCCCGATGAGCCCGGCCCGCCCGGCAGCGGCATTGCGCTGGCCAATGTGCGCGAGCGCCTGCGCTTGTTGCACGACCTGGCCGGCACGCTGGAAACCGGCGTGGTGGCCGGGCGCTTCCAGGCCCGCATGGCCATTCCGCTGTGACCCCCGTTGAGCTGACACCATGACCGAACGCAGCAAGCTGACCGTCCTGATCGTCGATGACGAGCCGCTGGCCCGCATGCGGCTACGGTCTCTGGTCGAGACCTGCACCGAGCCACCGGCCCTGGTGGCCGGCGAGGCCGGTGACGCCGACACGGCCCTGGTGCTGCTGGGGCAAAGTCCGGTCGACGTGGTGCTGCTGGACATCGCCATGCCCGGCCGCGACGGCCTGAAGCTGGCCGACGAATTGCGCCGCCAGCCGGCTGCGCCGATGGTGGTGTTCGTCACCGCCCATGGCGAGCACGCGCTGCGCGCCTTCGAGGTGGACGCGGCCGACTACCTGACCAAGCCGGTGCGGCGCGAGCGCCTGCAGGCCGCGCTGCTGCGGGTGGACGAACGCCGCGGCCAGCGCGGCGAGGTGGCGCCGGCCGGGCCGATGCTGGTGGTGAGCGACCGCGGCCGCGTGCTGCGCGTGCCGGCGGCCGAGGTGCTGTACCTGAAGGCCGAGCAGAAGTACGTCTCGTTGTGCAGCCTGCGCGGCCGCTGGGTGCTGGACGACCCGCTGACCGAACTCGAGCAGCGCCTGGGCGAGGGCTTCCTGCGGGTGCACCGCAATGCCGTGGTGGCGCTGGCGGCGGTGCGGGCGCTCGAACGCCGCGGCGAGGACGATGGCGAAGAGGGCTGGGCTGTGCAGGTCAGCAACGGCGACTGGCTGGCCGTTTCCCGCCGGCAGCTGGCCGCGGTGCGCGAGGCGGTGAAGGTGGCGGCGGCGAAGCAGGGCGCGTGAACTGGCGCAGGGTCGGGTATGGCCTGCTGGTCGCTCTGCTGGGTCTGGCCTGGTGGGCCATGTGGGCGACCGTGCGGCGGGCCGTGGACCGGGACGACGCGCCCGCTGCGGTGGCGCGGGCCAAGGCATCGGGCCTGGCGAACCGTGCGGCGGGATGGCAGGTGTTGGCGAACCAGCGCCGCGCTGTGGTCGTACCTGCGGCCAGCGGGCCGGTGACTCATGCCACAAGGGGCGCGGCTGGAACGAACGACGCCGTTGCCTGGCCGGTGCCGGGCCCGGGTGAACTGGCGGTCTGTGGCCACGGCATCGTCAAGTCGGTCGAAGTGGCGCCGGAGTCGCCCGGCGAGCCCTCTCGGCAGGACCTGCCCGAAGACCTGAAGCAGCGCCTGGCTGATGATATGGATGCTCAATTGGCTGGCCTGCGTCCGGCGCCGGGCGTTCGCCGCGGACCGGCCGCCTTTGCGCTGCTGCAAGAGCGCCTGGACGATCTGGTCACACTGGCGGTCAACGAACGTGATCCGTTGGCGCTGCAGTGGGCGTCCAAGGTCTGTGCCAAATCGCACGACACAGCTTGCGCCCGCCTGCCACCCAGGCTGTGGGTGAGCCTGGAGCCCGACAACGCCGTTGCGTGGATCTGGCTGGCGCGGCAGGACATCAGCGCGCTGGCCGAAGCCTTGCATCGCATCCAGCTGGCCAGCCGCTATGACGACGGATCGGGACGACTGCTGCAGGCGGTCGATGCCGGATTGCCGGCCGACACGCCCTTGTCCCTCCGGGCCTGGGCGCTGTTCAAGGCCTTGAGCCAGGAGGCCACTGCTCTGTCGTCCATGCACGAGGCGGCATCGGTGGCCGACTGGTGTGCAAAGGCGCGCGTGGCCGATGCGAACCGGCGCCAGCCATGCGGTGCGCTCGCCGAATTGATGGTGGGTCAGGGGCGTGATCTGTTGACGCGATCGATCGGCGTCTCGCTGGGCAACTGGGCTGGCTGGCCGGCCGAGCGGGTGAATCGCCTGCGGGCCGAGGTGACGGCAGTGCGCGATGCCGCGCCGCGACGATTCGCCGCTCTTGACGTGGACGGGCCCTACGGCTGCCGAACCGCCGCGGCGATGGTGACCTATGCGCGCGCGATCGGCGAACTCGGTGAATGGCAGGTGTGGAGCCGGCCGGAGCCTGCCGGGCGCTGACAACCTGGCGGGCAGGGCAGAGGCGGCAGCCACCGGGCCCGCAGGCGATGGCGATGGGCTGCGCGGTCGATCATTCGCGGATTGCGAAGCCTGGCTTTTCGACTGCCGTGAGCACTTGATCGAGCCTTCGCGCATCATTCGCGTCTGGCGCCGCCGGCGCATCACCCGCCATGCGCTTCGACCTCACCAGCCTCAACCTCGTGCTCGCCATCGCCGAAACCCGCAGCATCACGCGCGGCGCCGAGCGCGAGCACCTGGCGCTGGCGGCGGCGAGCAAGCGCCTGTCGGATCTGGAGTCGCGCCTGGGGGTGAGCCTGTTCGAGCGCCGCGCCCGCGGCGTCGAGCCCACCGAGGCCGGGCGCGCGCTGGTGCGCCACATCCGCTCGCTCAACGCCTCGCTGCACGCGCTGGAGAGCGAGGTGGTCGAGTTCTCGCGCGGCATCAAGGGCCACCTGCGCATCGCCGCCAATGCCAGCGCCATTGCCGAATGCCTTCCGGCCGACCTGGCCGCCTTCTCGCGCGCGCATCCCGGCATCCGCATCAGCCTGGAAGACCTCACCAGCGCCGAGGTGCAGGCGGCGGTGGCTGCCGGCCGGGCCGACGTGGGCATCTTCGTGCCGCCGCAGCACGAGGCGGCGCTGGACTGCCGGCCCTACCGCGTGGGCGAACTCGCGGTGCTGGTGCCGCGTGGCCATGTGCTGGCCAGGCGCGGCGCGGTGCCCTTCGATGCGCTGCTCGATTTCGACATCGTCGGCCTGCACCTGGGCGCCGCGGTGCACGAACAGATGCGCGAACGCGCACAGGCGCTGGGCCGCACGCTCAATGTGCGGGTGCAGGTGCACGGCTTCGATGCCATTGCCCAGCTCGTTGAGGCCGGCTTGGGCGTGGCGGTGCTGCCGGCCGTGGTGGCCGCGCGGTTTGCGCGCATCTTCGAGGTGGAGCCGCTGGCGCTGCAGGAGCCCTGGGCGCAGCGGCCCTACCTGCTAGCCGTGCGTCGCCAGGAGGTGCTGCCCACCGTGGTGCAGCGTTTCGTCGACGCCGTGTGTCCGCCCGAACCCCTTTCCGAACCCGCGGCCGCGGCTTCCGATGCGAAGCCGGCGGCGCGACAATCCAAGCCCCGAAAAAGGTGACCCGCGATGAGCGCCCGAACCCTGTACGACAAGCTCTGGGACGACCACGTCGTCCACACCGAGGAGGACGGCACCGCCGTGCTCTACATCGACCGCCACCTGGTGCATGAGGTCACCAGCCCGCAGGCCTTCGAGGGCCTGCGCCTGGCCGGGCGCAAGGTCTGGCGCGTGAGCTCCATCGTCGCCACCGCCGACCACAACACGCCCACCACCGGCTGGGAGCGTGGTTACGACGGCATCACCGACCCGATCAGCAAGCAGCAGATCACCACGCTGGACGCCAACATCCAGGCCTTCGGCGCGGCGGCCTACTTCCCGTTCCTGGACAAGCGCCAGGGCATCGTGCACGTGATCGGCCCGGAGCAGGGGGCCACGCTGCCGGGCATGACGGTGGTCTGCGGCGACAGCCACACCAGCACCCACGGCGCCTTCGGCGCGCTGGCGCATGGCATCGGCACCAGCGAGGTCGAGCACGTGATGGCCACGCAGACGCTGCTGGCCAAGAAGGCCAAGAACATGCTCGTCAAGGTGGAAGGCCAGCTGACGCGCGGCTGTGGCGCCAAGGACATCGTGCTGGCGATCATCGGCAAGATCGGCACCGCCGGCGGCACCGGCTACACCATCGAGTTCGGTGGCTCGGCGATCCGCGCGCTCAGCATGGAAGGCCGCATGACAGTGTGCAACATGGCCATCGAGGCCGGCGCGCGTGCGGGCCTGGTGGCGGTGGACGACACGACGATCCACTACGTCAAGGGCCGGCCCTTCGCGCCCAAGGGCGTGGAGTTCGAGCAGGCTGCCGCCTACTGGCGCACGCTGCACAGCGACCCCGGCGCGCACTTCGACGCCGTGGTGGAGCTCGATGCCAGCCAGATCAAGCCGCAGGTCACCTGGGGCACCAGCCCCGAGATGGTGCTGTCCATCGACGACCGCGTGCCCGACCCCGACAAGGAAAAAGACGAGGTCAAGCGCGGCGCGATCGAGCGCGCGCTGGCCTACATGGGCCTGGAGCCGAACAAGGCGATCGCCGACCTGCGCATCGACAAGGTCTTCATCGGCTCGTGCACCAACAGCCGCATCGAGGACATGCGCGAGGCCGCGGCGGTGGTGCGCAAGATCGGCGGCCGCGTGGCCGGCAACGTGAAGCTCGCGATGGTGGTGCCGGGCTCGGGCCTGGTGAAGGCCCAGGCCGAGGCCGAGGGCCTGCATGAGGTCTTCAAGGCCGCCGGCTTCGAATGGCGCGAGCCCGGCTGCAGCATGTGCCTGGCGATGAACGCCGACCGGCTGGAACCCGGCGAGCGCTGCGCCTCCACCAGCAACCGCAACTTCGAAGGGCGCCAGGGCAACGGCGGCCGCACCCACCTCGTCAGCCCGGCCATGGCCGCGGCCGCCGCGCTGAACGGCCACTTCGTCGACGTTCGCCGCATCGCCTGAGGGAGAACACATCCATGCAAGCATTCACCGTGCACCCCGGCCTCGTGGCCCCGATGGACCGCGAGAACGTCGACACCGACGCGATCATCCCGAAGCAGTTCCTGAAGTCGATCCAGCGCTCGGGCTTCGGCCCCAACCTGTTCGACGAATGGCGCTACCTCGACAAGGGCGAGCCGGGCCAGGACCCGGCCGCACGCAAGCCGAATCCGGACTTCGTGCTGAACCAGCCGCGCTACCAGGGCGCCTCGATCCTGCTGGCGCGCAAGAACTTCGGCTGCGGCTCCAGCCGCGAGCACGCGCCCTGGGCGCTGGAGCAATACGGCTTCCGCGCGCTGATCGCGCCGAGCTATGCCGACATCTTCTTCAACAACTGCTTCAAGAACGGCATCCTGCCGATCGTGCTGCCGGAATCGGCGGTGGCCCGGCTGTTCGACGAGGTCGCAGCCTTTCCCGGCTATCGCCTGACGATCGACCTGCCACGCCAGGTGGTGATGAAGCCCGATGGCAGCGAGATCGCCTTCGAGGTGCAGCCCTTCCGCAAGTACTGCCTGGTCAATGGCTTCGACGACATCGGCCTCACGCTGCGCCATGCCGAGAAGATCAAGGCCTTCGAGGCCGAGCGCCTGGCCAGGATGCCCTGGCTCGCGCAGCGCATGCTCTGATGCCGGCGGCGATGAAGCGCTGGTTCCATCGCGTGGTGCTGCGCCGGCTGTGGCTCAGCTTCGTCGTGATGGTGCTGAGCTTCTTCGCCTTCGGCATCGGCTCGCTGAACCTGTTCTACCTGCTGCGCGCAAATGCCAACCTGCTGCTGGACCACGGCTGGCAGGCCGTGATGGACGGCGGCCTGGCGCAACTGGCCGAGCTGCTGTTCAGCGGCTTTGCAGCGATGGCCGCGTACATCGTTTTCAAGACCTGTGAACACCGCCTGGTGCATTGGCTGGGCGAACCCAACGAAAGACATTGAGATGAAGATCGCAGTCCTGCCTGGTGACGGCATCGGCACCGAAATCATGGCCGAGGCCGTGAAGGTGCTGAAAGCCCTGGACCTGACCTTCGAGATGGAAGAGGCGCTGGTCGGCGGCGCTGCCTACGAGGCGCATGGCCACCCGCTGCCCGATTCGACGCTGAACCTGGCCAAGGCGGCCGATGCGGTGCTGTTCGGCGCCGTGGGCGACTGGAAGTACGACAAGCTCGATCGCCCGCTGCGCCCCGAGCAGGCCATCCTCGGCCTGCGCAAGCACCTGGGGCTGTTCGCGAACTTCCGCCCGGCCATCTGCTACGAGCAGCTGGTCGGCGCCTCCAGCCTGAAGCCCGAGCTGATTGCCGGCCTGGACATCCTGATCATCCGCGAGCTCACCGGCGACATCTACTTCGGCCAGCCGCGCGGCCGCCGCACCGCGGTGGACGGGCACTTCCCCGGCGCCGAGGAAGCCTTCGACACCATGCGCTATTCGAGGCCCGAGATCGAGCGCATCGCCCACGTTGCCTTCCAGGCCGCGCGCAAGCGCAACAAGAAGGTCACCTCGGTCGACAAGGCCAACGTGCTCGAGACCTTCCAGTTCTGGAAGGATGTGGTGACCGAGGTGCATGCGCAGTACCCGGACGTGGAGCTCGACCACATGTACGTGGACAACGCCGCGATGCAGCTGGTGAAGGCGCCGAAGAAGTTCGACGTGGTGGTCACCGGCAACATGTTCGGCGACATCCTGTCGGACGAGGCGGCCATGCTCACCGGCTCGATCGGCATGCTGCCCTCGGCCTCGCTGGACAAGCACAACAAGGGCTTGTACGAGCCCAGCCACGGCAGTGCGCCGGACATCGCGGGCAAGGGCATCGCCAATCCTTTGGCTACAATCCTGTCCGCTGCCATGATGCTCCGCTTCTCCCTCCAACAACCCGAAGCCGCCGACCGGATCGAATCCGCGGTGCGCTCGGTGCTGGCCGCGGGCTACCGCACCGGCGACATCTGGTCCGAGGGCATGAAGCAGGTGGGCACCCGCGAGATGGGCGACGCCGTTGTGGCCGCCCTGATCACCAAGACGATTACCAAGAGCTAGTCAGCTCCGGATCGTCTCGCCCCCACATCCTGGACCCCGGCGAAGCGAGCCGGGGAAACCAGGGGTCCAGACTGCAACTGGAAAGGCGTACCGAAATGGCACTCGTAGGATTGGTTGGCTGGCGCGGAATGGTCGGTTCCGTGCTGATGGATCGCATGCAGGCCGAAGGCGATTTCGACCTGATCGAACCGATGTTCTTCTCCACCAGCAACGCCGGCGGTGCCGCGCCGAGCCAGGCCAAGAACGAGAAGAAGCTGTACGACGGCTTCGACATTGAGGCGCTCAAGCGCTGCGACATCGTCATCACGGCCCAGGGTGGCGACTACACCACCGAGGTGTTCCCGAAGCTGCGCGCCGCGGGCTGGAACGGCCACTGGATCGACGCCGCTTCCACGCTGCGCATGAAGGACGACGCGGTCATCATCCTCGACCCCGTCAACATGCCGGTCATCAAGAACGCGCTGGCCCAGGGCGGGCGCAACTGGATCGGCGGCAACTGCACGGTCAGCTGCATGCTGATGGGCGTGGGCGCGCTGTACAAGGCGGGCCTCGTGGAGTGGATGAGCACCCAGACCTACCAGGCCGCCTCCGGCGGCGGCGCGCAGCACATGCGCGAACTGCTCACCCAATACGGCACGCTCAACGCCGAAGTGAAGGCCCTGCTGGACGACCCCAAGAGCGCCATCCTCGAGATCGACCGCAAGGTCATCGCCAAGCAGCGCAGCCTGTCGGCCGAGGAGACGGCCAATTTCGGCGTGCCGCTGGGTGGCTCGCTGATCCCCTGGATCGACAAGGACCTGGGCAACGGCCAATCCAAGGAAGAGTGGAAGGGCATGGCCGAGACCAACAAGATCCTCGGTCAGGGCGAGGGCTTCGGCTCGGCGGCCGTGCCGGTGGATGGCTTCTGCGTGCGCGTGGGCGCGATGCGCTGCCACAGCCAGGCACTGACCTTCAAGCTCAAGAAGGACGTGCCGCTGGCCGACATCGAGGCCATGATCGCCGCCGACAACGCCTGGGTGAAGGTGGTGCCGAACACCCGCGAGGCCACGCTGCGCGACCTGACGCCGGTGGCCGTGACCGGCACGATGACGATTCCCGTGGGTCGTTTGCGCAAGCTGGCCATGGGGCCGGAGTACCTCGGTGCGTTTACCATCGGCGACCAGTTGCTATGGGGCGCGGCCGAACCGCTGCGCCGCATGCTGCGCATCCTGCTTGAGAATTGATCGCGTTGTCCCGCGGCAACAGTTGGCAACCAGTCGCAACAACCGGTCGGATACTGCCGAACATCAGGCGATGCATGAGCTTGTCAGCCTATATGCTTGATGCTATTGTGGTTTCGGGCATTTAGGCTGTTGGCCAGGCGTGATGCCGGATCCTGAGTTTTGCCCCTGGCGGCAGGCCCTCGTCGGGCCAGCCGGTGCCGTTGTGGAGACGCCTTGAAAAAACGCTCGTTCCTCACTGCCCGTTCGACCCTGGCGCTGGCTGCTGTCGCCGCCCTGGGAGCCACCACCGTCGATGCCTGGGCCCTGGGCCTGGGTCGGCTGAATGTGCAGTCCGCATTGGGCGAGGGCTTGCGCGCCGAGATCGACATCACGAGCCTGACGCCCGAAGAGGCGTCCAGTCTTGCGGTGCGTGTGGCGTCACCCGATGCCTACCGCGCAGCAGGCGTCGACTACAACGCCGTGCTGTCGTCCACACAGGCGGTGCTGGCACGGCGGGCCGATGGCCGGCCCTACCTGCGCGTCACCAGCGATCGTGCGGTGCAGGAGCCGTTCATCGACGTGATCCTGGAGCTCAACTGGTCGTCCGGCCGGCTGGTGCGCGAGTTCACCTTGCTGTTCGACCCGCCCTCCAGCCGACAGGCTCCGCCTGTGCAGGCCACCGCGCCGGTGGCGCCTGTCATGGCGCCTTCGCCCGCGCCGGCACCGGCACCCGCAGTGGCCGTGCGCACACCGGCGGCGCCGCCGCCCGCGGTGGCTGTTGCTCCCAAACCGGCCACCACGCCCAAGCCCCCGGGTGAGGCCGGCCCCGACGAATACCGCGTGCGTCCGGGCGACACGCTGTCGCGAATTGCCGGGCGCACCCAACGTCCAGGCGTGGCGCTGGACCAGATGCTGGTTGGCCTGTTCCGCGCCAACCCCGACGCATTCCTGGGCAGCAACATGAACCGGCTGAAGTCCGGCGTCGTGCTGTCCGTGCCTGGCGCCGATGCGATGAAGGCCATCACGCCGTCGGAGGCCCGCGAGGTGATTGCCGCGCAGAGCGCCGACTTTGGTGCGTACCGCCACCGTCTCGCCGAAGGCGCACCGATGGCCAAGGCCGTCGAGCCCGAGCGCAAGGACAAGGGCAAGGTCCAGGCTGCGGTCGAAGACAAGAAGCAGGCTGCCGCGGCGTCGAGCGACAAGCTGAAGCTCTCGGGCGCCACCACCAAGGCGTCGGCCCCCGAAGCGCAGATTTCCAAGGAAACCGAGCGCAAGGACAACGCCACGCGCGTGGCCGAACTCACCCGCAACGTCGAGGAACTGAAGAAGCTGCAGCAGGGCACCGCAGCGGCACAGCCGCCTGCCGCAGCGGCCCCTTCGGCACCGGCGGCGGCCACCTTGCCGGTGCCGGCCGCTGCACCGGCAGCCGCCTCGGCCCCGGTGCCGGCGGCGCCCAAGCCGGCGGCCGCGGTGGGCTCCGCGCCCGCCGCCTCGGCCCCCCGACTCGCCGCATCGAAGCCGCCCGTGCCGGCCCCTGCGCCCGAGCCAGGCTTCCTGGACTCCATCCTCGACAGCCCGCTCGCGTTGCCTGGCGCGGGCGTGCTGGCGCTCATCCTGGCGGGTTTGGGCTACTACAAGTACCGCGGCCGCAACTCGAACAAGGATCGCAACGAGACCTCGTTCCTCGAAAGCCGTGTGCAACCGGATTCGTTCTTTGGCGCCAGCGGCGGCCAGCGTGTCGATACCAGCGACCAGTCGGCCGGCACTTCGTCGATGGGTTTCTCGCTGAGCCAGCTCGACGCGATCGGCGATGTCGATCCGGTGGCGGAGGCCGATGTCTACCTGGCCTACGGCCGTGACCTGCAGGCCGAAGAGATCCTGAAGGAAGCCATGCGGACGACGCCGGACCGGCTGGCGATCCGCACAAAGCTGCTCGAGGTCTACGCCAAGCGTCGCGACACCAAGGGCTTCGAGCTGCTGGCCACGCAGCTGTATGCCATCACCCAGGGCAACGGCGCCGACTGGGAAAAGGCCCAGGAAATGGGTCGTCAGATCGACCCCGAAAACACGCTGTACCAGCCGGGCGGCAAGCCCGAGCAGGTTGTGCGCGACGGCCAGGTCATCGCCGACCCGATCGGTGCCACGACCCTGCCGCAGTCGGTGATGCCCTCGGCCTCGATGTTCCCGGCCGATGGCGGGGCGCCCACACTGCCGGCCGAGGCGCCCAACGTCGACCTCGACCTCGACCTGGGACTGGATCCGGCACCGGCCACGCCGACGATGGACATGACGCGGCCGCTTGCCACCGATGCCGTGCCCGCGGGCGGGAACGACATCGACTTCGACTTCTCGGCCGAGCCGCCCACCGTCTCCACCCGCGCCAGCGGCACGACGGCGGCCGCCGCGCCGACGATGGACTTCAATCTCGACGACCTGTCGATGGACTCCGACGCCACGCTGCCGGTGGCGCCGCCGCCTGCGCCGTCGGCAGCGCGCAGCAAGGAACCGTCGCTGGATTTCGGCGAGTTCTCGCTCTCCGCACCGACCCCGCTGCCCGCCGCGGCCGACTCGACGCTGCCCACGCACGACCCGAGTGAACTGCCCGATGACGACAGCGACCCCATCGCCCGCAAGCTGGAGCTGGCAGAGGAATTCCGCCAGATCGGTGACATGGAAGGTGCACGCGACCTCCTCGAGGAGGTGGTGGCCAAGAGCAGCGGTGCGCTGAAGTCCAAGGCGCAAGGCATGCTCGACCAGTTGGGGTGAGCGGCCGCGTCGCGCTCGGCGTCGCCTACCGCGGGACCGCCTACCAGGGCTGGCAGAGCCAGCCCGGTGGGCGCACGGTGCAAGACCAGCTCGAACGCGCTCTGTCGGCGTTTGTCGGCCAACCCGTTACCACCCTGTGCGCCGGCCGCACGGATACGGGCGTGCATGGGCTGAACCAGGTCGTGCACCTGGACAGCCCGGTCGACCGCGATCCTTTCAGCTGGGTGCGGGGCACCAACCGCTACCTGCCACCGGATATCGCGGTGCAATGGAGCCAGGCGGTCGGTGTCGACTTCCATGCCCGCAACAGCGCCCGCAGTCGCCGTTACCGCTACCTGCTGCTCGAATCGCCCGTGCGCCCGGCGCTCGAATCAGCCCAGGTCGGCTGGGTGTTCCGACCTCTGGCCGCCGAGCCGATGCAACAGGCGGCGGCGCACCTGGTGGGCGAGCACGACTTCAGCTCCTTTCGCGCCGCCGACTGCCAGGCCGCCAGCCCGGTGAAGACGCTGCACGCGATCACCATCACGCGGCGATCGGCCTACTGGTGCTTCGACTTTCACGGGAGCGCCTTCCTGCACCACATGATCCGCAACATCATGGGCTGCCTCGTTGCCGTGGGCAGTGGACGCCAGCCGCCGGATTGGCTTGCCGAGGTGCTGGCAGCGCGTGATCGCGATGCGGCGGCGCCAACCTTCCCGCCAGACGGCCTGTACTTCGTCGGGCCGCAGTACGATGCGCGCCACCACATCCCGGAGCACACGCCGGCCATGGACTGGTTTGTGTGAAACCCATGACCACGCGCACTCGCATCAAGATTTGCGGCCTTACCCGCGAGGCCGATCTGGACATCGCCGTCGAATGTGGTGCCGACGCCATCGGCCTGGTCCTGTACGAGCGCAGCCCGCGCGCCGTGAGCCTCGAGCGGGCCGCAGCGCTTGCGCGGCGCCTGCCGCCGTTCGTGACACCGGTGTGCCTGTTCGTGAACGCCGCGCCCGAGGCGGTGACACAGGCGGTTCAGGCCATCCCGAATGCACTCCTGCAGTTCCATGGCGACGAAACCCCGGCCGAGTGCGAACGCCATCAGCGCCCCTACTTGCGGGCCGCCCGCATGCAGCCGGGGTTTGCTTTGCTAGACTTCGCCACCGCTCATGCGAACGCCGCCGGCATCCTGCTCGACGCCCATGTCGAAGGCTACGGCGGCGGAGGAAAGGCGTTCGATTGGTCTCTCGTGCCGCCCGGCGTGCCCCGTCCGGTCGTTTTGTCTGGTGGGTTGAATCCTGCAAACGTGACCGATGGGGTCCTGTGCGTCCGGCCCTGGGCCGTTGACGTGAGCTCCGGCGTGGAAGCAGCCAAGGGCATCAAGGATGCCGGGCTGATGCGCCGGTTCTGTGAGGCTGTGCGTGAAGCCGATTCACGCATCGCCGACGCCGACCGCTAGCTGGTGCGCCGCCGCGCGCGCCGCAGCGGCACCCTCGAAAGTCCATCATGTTTGAATACCAGCAACCCGATGCCCGTGGGCACTTCGGGCCCTACGGTGGCAGCTTTGTCGCCGAAACCCTGGTCCATGCGCTCGACGAGCTCAAGGACGCCTATGCCAGGTACAGCGTGGACCCGGCCTTCCAGGCCGAATTCCGCAACGAACTCGCACACTTTGTCGGTCGGCCGAGCCCCGTGTACCACGCGGCCCGCTTGTCGCGTGAACTCGGTGGCGCACAGATCCACCTGAAGCGCGAGGACCTCAACCACACCGGCGCGCACAAGGTCAACAACACCATCGGCCAGGCGCTGCTGGCCAAGCGCATGGGCAAGCCGCGTGTCATTGCCGAAACCGGCGCCGGCCAGCATGGCGTGGCCACGGCGACGATCTGCGCGCGCTACGGCATGGAGTGCGTGGTCTACATGGGCAGCGAGGACGTGAAGCGCCAGTCGCCCAATGTCTACCGCATGAACCTGCTCGGGGCGCGGGTGGTGCCCGTCGAATCGGGCAGCCGCACCTTGAAGGATGCCCTGAACGAGGCCCTGCGGGACTGGGTCACCAATGTCGAGAACACCTTCTACATCATCGGCACCGTGGCCGGCCCGCACCCCTACCCGATGATGGTGCGCGATTTCCAGCGGGTGATCGGGGACGAGTGCCTGGTGCAGATGCCCGAGATGATCGGACGGCAGCCCGATGCGGTGATCGCCTGCGTCGGCGGCGGCAGCAATGCAATGGGCATCTTCTACCCCTACATCGCGCATGAACAGGTGCGCCTGATCGGCGTGGAAGCTGCCGGGCTCGGGCTGGACAGTGGCAAGCACGCGGCCAGCCTGTCTGCCGGTTCGCCGGGGGTGCTGCATGGCAACCGGACGTACCTGCTGCAGGATGACAACGGGCAGATCACCGAAACCCACTCGATCTCCGCTGGCCTGGACTACCCCGGCGTCGGCCCCGAGCATTCCTTCCTGAAGGACATCGGCCGGGCCGAATACGTCGGCATCACCGACGACGAGGCGCTCGCCGCCTTCCACCGGCTGTGCCGCACCGAGGGCATCATCCCGGCCCTCGAATCCAGCCATGCGGTGGCCTATGCCATGAAGCTTGCCGCGACGATGAGACCAGAGCAGCACCTGCTGGTGAACCTGTCCGGGCGGGGCGACAAGGACATCGGCACCGTGGCCGATCTGTCGGGCGCCGAGTTCTTCTGCCGGCCGTCATGCCGCGGCCAGTCGGTCAAAGGCGCGCAATCCGTCAGCCTGCAAGCCGTGGGGGGCAAGTGATGAGCCGCATCGAACCCACGCTGAAAGCGCTGCAGGTGGCCGGCCGCAAGGCCCTGATTCCCTACTTCTGCGCCGGCGACCCGCATGCAGAGACCACGGTCGATGTGATGCACGCGCTGGCCGCCGGCGGCGCCGACATCATCGAGCTCGGTGTCCCGTTCTCAGACCCGATGGCCGATGGCCCGGTGATCCAGCAAGCCTCCGAGCGTGCCCTGGCACGCGGCATCGGCATGGCGCAGGTGCTCGATGCCGTGCGCACCTTCCGCCGCCGTGACGACAAGACGCCGGTGGTGTTGATGGGCTATGCGAACCCGATCGAGCGCTACGACCAGCGCCACGGTGCCGGTGGCTTCGTCGCCGCGGCACGCGAGGCCGGGGTCGACGGTGTGCTGGTGGTGGACTACCCGCCCGAGGAGTGCGAGGCCTTCGCCGGCGCCCTGAAGGCCGCCGGCCTCGACCCGATCTTCCTGCTGGCGCCCACCTCCACCGACGAGCGCATCGCGCATGTGGGCCGCTTGAGCAGCGGCTACGTGTACTACGTGTCGCTCAAGGGCGTGACAGGTGCCGGCCACCTGGACACCGCTGCGGTGGCCGACGCCATGCCACGCATACGCCGGCATGTCAAGGTGCCGGTGGGTGTAGGCTTCGGGATTCGCGACGCGCAAAGCGCCCAGGCCGTGGCCCGGGTGTCCGACGCGGTGGTGATCGGTTCGCGCCTGGTGCAGATCCTCAACGACCAGCCGCGCGAATCGGTGGCCGCTGCCGGCAAGGCCTTCATGGCCGAGATCCGCGCGGCGCTCGATGCAATGCAACACGGAGCATCCTGATGAGCTGGCTCGAGAAACTGCTGCCGCCCAAGATCCAGCAGACCGACCCGACCGAGCGCCGCTCGGTGCCGGAAGGCCTGTGGGTCAAGTGCCCGGCCTGCGAGACGGTGCTGTACAACACCGACCTGGCCCAGAACCTCAACGTCTGCCCGAAGTGCGACCACCACCACCGCATCGGCGCACGCGCGCGGCTTGATGCGTTCCTGGATGCGGAAGGGCGCTACGAGATCGGCCAGGAAGTGGTGCCGGTCGACCCGCTGAAGTTCAAGGACAGCCGCAAGTACCCCGAGCGGCTGAAGGACGCGCTGGAGACCACCGGCGAAACCGACGCGATGGTGGTGCTGGGTGGCGCCGTGATGAGCGTGCCGCTGGTGGCGGCGTGCTTCGAGTTCGACTTCATGGGCGGCTCGATGGGCTCGGTGGTCGGTGAACGCTTCGTGCGGGGCGTCGAGTCGGCCATTGAACAGAAGGTGCCGTTCGTGTGCTTCACCGCCACCGGCGGCGCCCGCATGCAGGAGGGCCTGTTCAGCCTGTTCCAGATGGCCAAGACCAATGCGGCCCTGACCCGCCTGGCCAAGGCCAAGCTGCCTTACATCAGCGTGCTCACCGACCCCACCATGGGGGGCGTCTCGGCGAGCTTCGCCTTCGTGGGCGACGTGGTGCTGGCCGAGCCGAAGGCCCTGGTGGGCTTCGCCGGCCCGCGGGTGATCGAGAACACCGTGCGCGAGAAGCTGCCCGAAGGCTTCCAGCGTGCGGAGTTCCTGCTGAAGAAGGGCGCGATCGACCAGATCGTCGATCGCCGCCAGTTGCGGCCGCGCATCGCCCAGATGCTGGCCATCCTGCAACGGCAAAGCGCCGACGCCGTGGCCTGAGCCGACACCCTGGACCCCTCCTGACGCCGGGCCCTCGTGGCCCGGTTTGCATTCATGACGCTGCCCCAGACCCTCGATGACTGGCTCGCCCATTGCGAGCGCCTGCACCCCAAGACCATCGACATGACGCTCGATCGGGTGACCGCGGTGCGCGAGCGCCTGGGCCTGCGATTCGAGGTGCCGGTGATCAGCGTGGCCGGCACCAACGGCAAAGGCTCGACCTGCGCCATGCTCGAGTGCATCGCGCTGCAGGCGGGGTACCGGGTCGGGCTGTACATCAAGCCGCACCTGATGCACTTCGAGGAGCGCTGCCGCATCAACGGCACGATGGCCACGGCCGCCACGCTGCTGCCGCACTTCGAGGCGGTGGAAGCGGCCCGCCAGGGCACGACGCTGACCTATTTCGAGTTCACCACGCTCGTGATCATGCGGGCACTGTCGCAGGCGCCGCTGGACCTGGTGATCCTCGAGGTCGGCATGGGCGGGCGGCTGGATGCGGTGAACGCGATCGATGCCGACTGCGCGGTGATCACCAGCATTGCGCTGGACCACACCGAGTTCCTGGGGCCCGACCGCGAAGCCATCGGGCGCGAGAAGGCCGGCATCATGCGCCCGGGCCGGCCGGTGATCATCAGTGATCCCGAGCCGCCAACCAGCCTGCAGGCCTGTGCGGCCGAGGTGGGCGCGGTGCTGTGGCAGATCGGCCGGGATTTCAACTGCCAGGGTGACAAGCAGCAATGGTCCTGGGCCGGCCGTGGCCGGCGTCACAACAGCCTGGCCTATCCGGCGCTGCGCGGCGCGAACCAGTTGCTCAACGCGTCCGGGGCCCTGGCCGCCTTCGAGGCCCTGCGCGACCGCTTGCCGATCACGGCGCAGGCGGTGCGCAACGGGTTGGCGATGGTGGAGCTGCCGGGGCGATTCCAGATCGTGCCCGGTCAGCCAACTTTGGTGCTCGACGTGGCCCACAACCCCCAGGCGGTGGCCGCGCTCGCGCTGAACCTCGACCAGATGGGCTTCTTCGCGTGCACGCACGCGGTGTTCGGGGCCATGCGCGACAAGGACATCGCCACATTGCTGAAGCACCTGGTGCCGCTGATCGACCGTTGGTACCTCACCGATCTACCCATCGCGCGTGCTGCCAGCGCGGCCGAACTGGCTGCCGCCGTGCGAGCGGCCAGCAGCACAGGCCAGCCGGCGATCAGCGAGCATGCCAACCCCGCGGCGGCCCTGCGCGCGGCGGCCGCCGGCGCGGACCCCGCTGATAGAATTGTCGTCTTCGGCTCGTTCTACACCGTGGGCGGTGTGCTGAAGGACGGCCTGCCACGCCTGGCGGCCCGGCACGTAGGCTGAGTCCGCCGACGAGTCCCTTCGTGCACCACCGCTGCGGCCTCATCTGGCTCGCATGGGATTGTTGTCCTTCTTCAAGCGTCAAGACGAATCCTCTGGTGAGGCTGGCACGCCGGACGCCGTGGTCCAGGCCCGCACACGGGCGCGTCGACGCCTGATCGGGGCGACCGTGCTGCTCGGCGTCGGTGTACTGGGCTTCCCGCTGGTGTTCGAGACCCAGCCGCGCCCGATCCCGGTGGACATCCCGATCGAGATTCCGCGCAAGGAGTCCGCACCGCCCCTGGCCCTGCCGCCGATGCAGCCCGCCGTTCCCGCACCGGCCGCGCCGGCGCCGCGGGCGCTGCCCGCACAGGTGGTGGCCAGCCAGGCGGCCTCGTCCGTCGTGACCGAACGGGCCACGGAGCAGGGCCGTGAAGTGCCACCTCCAACACCGGCGGCCAGCGTGGCGGCGGCACCGGCCTCCGTGAACAGGCCGGCCACCGCCGCATCGGCCGCGAAGCCGGCTGCCGCAGCCGCGGCGTCGGCACCCAGGGCTGCAGCGCCGGCTGCCGACGATGGCCGGCGCGCCCAGGCGCTGCTGGAGGGCAAGCCGGTGGCGCCCAAGGCGTCTGACGCGAGCATCGGACGCATCGTCGTGCAGGTGGGCGCCTACACGGATGCCGACAAACTGCGCGAGGCGCGCCAGAAGGTCGAAAAGCTCGGCATGAAGACCTACACCCAGGTGGTCGAGTCAGATGCCGGCAAGCGCACCCGCGTGCGCGTGGGGCCCTTTGCCACCCGCGAGGAGGCCGACAAGGCGGCGGCGCGCATTCGCGCGGCCGGCCTGCCCACGGCCATCCTCGCGCTGTGAGCGACCATGGCCACGCTGGGCTGGGTCGACATGGTGCTGCTGGGCGTGCTCGCGCTGTCGGTCGCCGTGGGGCTGTGGCGGGGCCTGGTGTTCGAGCTGATGTCGTTGGTGGGCTGGCTCGTGGCCTACGTGCTGGCACAGGCCTTCTCGCCCCAGGTGGGGCAGCACCTGCCCATTGGCACGCCGGGCTCGGCTTTGCACCAAGGCGTGGCGTTTGCGGCAACCTTCGTGGCGGTGCTGCTGCTGTGGGCGGTGCTGGCGCGCCTGGTGCGCTTGCTGGTACACGCCACGCCGCTGACGGTGCTGGACCGTGCGCTCGGCGGCGGTTTCGGCCTGCTGCGTGGGGTGCTGGTGCTGTTGGCGGCTGCCACGCTGATTGCGTTCACCCCGGCTGCCCGTTCGCAGGCCTGGACTGCTTCCACCGGTGCGGGCTGGCTTGCCACCGCGCTGCAGGGCCTCAAGCCGGTGCTTCCACCCGAAGTGGCGCGGCACCTGCCGGCCTAACCCCCTTCATCAGCTCCTAGACAGGTTCCTCCCATGTGCGGCATCGTCGGCGTCATCTCGCGCTCGCCCGTCAACCAACTGATCTACGACGCGCTGCTGCTGCTGCAGCACCGCGGTCAGGACGCGGCTGGCATCGTCACGATGCAGGGCACGCAGTGCTTCATGCACAAGGCGCGTGGCATGGTGAAGGACGTCTTCCGAACCCGCAACATGCGCGCGCTGCCGGGCACCGTGGGCCTGGGGCAGGTGCGCTACCCGACAGCGGGCAATGCCTTCAACGAGGAGGAGGCGCAGCCCTTCTACGTCAATGCGCCCTACGGCATCGTGCTGGTGCACAACGGCAACCTGACCAATGCGCATGCATTGAAGAAGGAGCTGTTCGACATCGATCGCCGCCACATCAACACCGGCAGCGACACCGAGGTGCTGATCAACGTGCTCGCGCACGAGATGGAACTGGCCGGCCGCGACCTGCCGCTGACGCCTGAGCTGGTGTTCCGCGCCGTGCGGGCCGTGCATCGGCGCATCCGGGGCTCATATGCGGTGGTCGCTCTGATCGCGGGTTATGGATTGCTGGCCTTCCGCGACCCATACGGCATCCGCCCCCTGGTGGTGGGCGAGGCCGAGTTGCCTGCCTCCGAAGGGGGAGGGCGCGAAGTGATGGTGGCCAGCGAAACCGTTGCGCTGGAGGGCACCGGCCACCGCGTGCTGCGCGACGTTGCGCCGGGCGAGGCGATCTTCATCGAACTCGATGGCACCGTGCATGCGCACCAGTGCGCCGAGTCGCCGACGCTGAACCCCTGCATGTTCGAGTTCGTCTACCTGGCGCGGCCCGACTCGGTGATCGACGGCATCTCGGTCTACCAGGCGCGGCTGAACCTCGGCGAGACACTCGCGCAGCGGGTCATCAACACGATGCCGCCCTCCGACATCGACGTGGTGATCCCGATCCCCGAGTCGAGCCGCCCCTCGGCGATGCAGCTCGCGCAGAAGATCGGCAAGCCCTACCGCGAAGGCTTCGTGAAGAACCGCTACGTGGGCCGCACCTTCATCATGCCGGGGCAGCACGTGCGCAAGAAGAGCGTGCGCCAGAAGCTCAATGCCATTGCGCAGGAGTTCAAGGGCCGCAACGTGCTGTTGGTGGACGACTCCATCGTGCGTGGCACCACCAGCAAGGAAATCGTGCAGATGGCCCGCGAGGCGGGCGCGCGCAAGGTGTACATGGCGTCGGCGGCGCCGCCTGTCCGCTTCCCCAACGTCTATGGCATCGACATGCCCACGCGCGAGGAACTGATCGCGCATGGCCGCAGTGTCGAGGAGATACGCCTGTACATCGGCGCCGACGCATTGATCTACCAGGACGTGGATGCAATGAAGCGCGTGGTGAAACAGTTGAACCCCACGATTGCGGGCTTCGAAGCCTCATGCTTCGATGGCACCTACATCACCGGCGATGTGAGCCTGGCCGACTTTGCCGCGATCGAGCAACAGCGGGTCGAAGCACGCAAGGACGATGACGACGGCGACCAGCGCACGCGGCTCACGCTGCAAAGCCGCGGCGAGCCAGGCTGAGCCCCGCACCGCCAAACCCAGCGGCCGAACACCCTTGCAGAGCGCCGGAACGCGCCGACTCCGACCCGAACCATGAGCCAGACGATCCGCACCCGCATTGCCCCGTCCCCGACGGGCTTCCTCCACCTGGGCACCGCACGCACAGCGCTGTACTCCTGGGCCTACGCGCGCCACCACGGCGGGCAGTTCGTGCTGCGCATCGAGGACACCGACGTCGCGCGGTCGACACAGGACTCGGTCGACCAGATCATCGCGTCGATGAAGTGGCTGGGTCTGGACTACGACGAGGGCCCGATCTACCAGATGCAGCGCCTGGCGCGTTACCAGGCCGTGGTGGAGCAGATGATCGCCGCCGGCACCGCCTACCGGTGCTACTGCACGCCGACCGAACTGGACACGATGCGCGAGGCCCAGCGCGAACGTGGCGAGAAGACCCACTACGACGGCCGCTGGCGGCCCGAGCCCGGCAAGCAACTGCCGCCGGTTCCTGAGGGCGTGCGCCCAGTCGTGCGCTTTCGCAACCCGCGTGACGGCGTGGTGACCTGGGACGACCTGGTCAAGGGGCCGATCAGCATCGCGAACCAGGAGATCGACGACCTGATCATCCTGCGCCCACCCCAGGAGGGGGCGGCCGGTGACGCACTCGGCGTGCCGACCTACAACTTCGCGGTGGTGGTGGACGACTGGGACATGGGCATCACCCACGTCTTCCGCGGCGACGAGCACGTGAACAACACGCCCTGGCAGATCAACATCTTCCAGGCCCTCGGGGCGCCGCTGCCGCGCTTCGGGCATTGCCCCATCATCCTGGGCGATGACGGCCTGAAGCTCTCCAAGCGTCGCGGTGCCGTGAGTGTCACGGCCTACGAGGAAGCCGGCTACCTGCCCGAGGCAATGCTGAACTACCTGGCCCGGCTGGGCTGGAGCCATGGCGACGAGGAGATCTTCTCGCGCGACCAGATGGTGGCCTGGTTCGATGGCAGCCATCTGTCCCGCAGCCCGGCGCAATGGGACCCGGCCAAGCTGGCCTGGGTGAATGCGCAGTACATCAAGCAGGCCGATGACAGACGGCTGGCCGATCTGGTGCGTGCGCAACTGGCCACGCGTGGCATTCAGGCCTCGGCCGACGAACGCATGGCGGCACGCTGCGCCCTGTTCAAGGACCGTTGCACCACGGTGGTCGAACTGGCGGATTGGCTGGAGATGTTCCAGGTGCCGGTGACCCCGGCCGAGCAGGATCTGGCGACACACCTCACGGACGCCGTGCGCCCGGCGCTGGTGGCCCTGCGTGACCGCCTGGCGGCGATCGACTGGGACAAGACGGCCATCGGGCAGGCGATCAAGGACACCATCGCCGAGCACAAGATCAAGATGCCGCAGTTGGCGATTCCGGTGCGGGTGCTGGTGTGCGGCCGTGCGCAGACGCCCTCCGTCGACGCGGTGCTGGCACTGTTCGACCGTGAAACTGTGCTCGACCGGTTGCAGCACGTTCGAGCTATGCTATAGTCATGGACTCGCTTGAACAGCGCGGCTCACGAATCACATCGGGGGTATAGCTCAGCTGGGAGAGCGCTTGCATGGCATGCAAGAGGTCAGCGGTTCGATCCCGCTTACCTCCACCAAGATTTCAAGGTGGCGCTGTTCAAGTCGGTGAAGGTTTCAGTCCCCTTCGTCTAGAGGCCTAGGACACCACCCTTTCACGGTGATTACAGGGGTTCGAATCCCCTAGGGGACGCCAAACGAAAACCCCGGTGCAGCAGATTGCGGCACCGGGGTTTTGCTTTGTGGGCCTGCCGTGCCTGCGTTGCGCTCAGGCCTCGGTGTTTTCCACCAGCAGGGCCATGCCCTGGCCGCCACCCACGCAGGCGGCGCTGATGCCGTAGCGTTGGCCGCGGCGCTTCAGTTCCTTGGCCACGGTGATCGTCAGCCGCACGCCGGTGGCTGCCAGCGGATGGCCCAGCGCGATGGCGCCGCCGTTCACGTTGAGCCGATCCCGGTCCAGCCCCAGCTCGCGCTCGCAGGCCACGATCTGCGCGCCCTGGGCCTCGTTGATCTCGACCAGCGCAATGTCCGCCAGCGTCAGGCCGCAGCGCGCCAGCAGCGCGCGGATGGCCGGGGCCGGGCCGATGCCCATGATCTCCGGCGGCACGCCCGCAGCCGCGGCGCCGCGCAGGCGGGCCAGCGGTTGGCTGCCCCGTGCCCGCACGAACGCGCCACCGGCCACCACCGCCGCTGCGGCCCCATCCACCAGCGCCGAGCTGTTGCCGGCCGTCTGCACGCCACCGGGGTAAACCGTGCGCAGCTTCGCCAGCGACTCGATCGGGCTGGGCCGCGGGTGGCTGTCCGCCTCGAGCTGCGCCACCTTGCCCGGCAGCTGGATGCCGCGGGGCTGGTAGCCCTGCAGCGTGAAGCTTTCGCTGCGCACCGGCACGATCTCCTCGGCCAGCCGACCGGCCGCCTGGGCCGCCAACGCACGCTCAAACGACAGGGCCGCGAAGGCATCGACCTCCTCGCGCTGGATGCCGTATTGCTTGGCCAGGTTCTCGGCAGTCTGGATCATCGAGACCTGCGCCGCGGGGTCGTCCAGCGCTTCCCAGAGGAAGTCCTTGAAGGCCACCGGCGCGCCCAGCTTGAAGCCGGTGCGGTGGGTGTAGGCGGCGATCGGGTTGCGTGTCATCGATTCGGCGCCCACCACCAGCGCGCTCTCGGCATAGCCCAAAGTGATCTGGTCGGCGGCCTGGCGGAACAGCTCGAAGCCGGTACCGCAGATTCGCCCGGCCAGGATCGCCGGCACTTCGATCGGCACGCCGGCATACAGGCCGATGTGGCGCGGCAGCACGAAGGCGTCGAAGTCGGCCTGGGCCATCGAGCCGGTGATCACCGAGCCAATGTCGGTGCCCTGCAGCCCCGCGCGCTCGAGCGCCGCGCGGGCGACCTTGATGCCCAGGTCCGTGGGCGAGATCGCGCCCAGCGCGCCGCAGTAGTCGATGAAGGGCGTGCGCACACCGTCGACGATCCAGATGTCGTCGAACGCGGCCGAGAAACCCAGGGTGTTCATGCGTGGTCCTTCAGCGCCGCCAGGCCGCCCCAGCGTTCGCTGAAGATGCCCGGGTCCATGGTCTTCACATCCTTGATGATCGGCTTGAAACCCATGTGCGCGAGCACGTCGCGCTCGATGTCGATGCCGGGCGCCACTTCGGTGAGTTCCAGCCCGTCTTCACGCAGGTGGAACACCGCGCGTTCGGTGACGAACACCACCTGCTGTTGGCGCAGTGCCGCGTCATGGCCATTGAAGGTGACCTGCTCCACCTGCTCGATGAACTTGCGCGAGCGGCCGTCCTGCTTGATCGTGAGCTTGCCATCGCCCACCTGCACATCGAGCCCGCCAGCGGTGAAGGTGCCGCAGAACACCAGCTTCTTGGTGGCGCGGGTGATGTTGACGAAGCCGCCGCAGCCCACCGGCCGGCCGTTGAACTTGCTGACGTTCACGTTGCCGTGCACGTCGGTCTGCGCCAGACCCAGGAAGCTGGCGTCCAGGCCGCCGCCGTCGTAGAAATCGAACTGCGCGCTCTGTTCGATGATGCTCTCGGCGTTGTAGGCCAGGCCGAAGTCGCCGCCCTGGGCCGGGATGCCGCCGTTCACGCCGCTCTCGATCGACAGCGTCAGCAGGTCGGCCACGCCTTCCTCGGCCGCCACGGTGGGAATGCCCGCCGGGATGCCGATGCCCAGGTTGGTGATGGCGCCAGGCTTGATCTCCAGCGCCGCGCGCCGCGCGATCACCTTGCGCTCGTCCAGCGGCATCGGCGTGAGGCTGCCGGTGGGCACCTGCACGTCGCCGCACAGCGCGGGGTTGTACTGGGTGGTGATGGTCTGCATGTGGTTCTCGGGCTGGCCGATCACCACGTAGTCCACCACCAGGCCGGGCACCTTCACCGCCTTGGGGTGCAGGCTGCCGGCCTTGACGATGCGCTCCACCTGCGCAATGACGATGCCGCCCCAGCGCTTGGCGGCCTGCGCAATGGCCAGCTGCTCCAGCAGCACGCCTTCCTTGTCCAGCGTGAGGTTGCCGCGCTCGTCGGCCACGGTGCCGCGGATGATGGCCACGTCGATGCGCGGTGCGGGGTAGTACAGCCATTCCTCGCCGTCGAACTGCACCAGCTTGACCAGGTCTTCGGTGGAGCGGCTGTTCATCTTGCCGCCCTCGAGCCGCGGGTCGACGAAGGTGCCCAGGCCCACCTTGGTCAGCACGCCGGGCGAATGGTTGGCGATCTGCCGCGTCAGGTGCGAGAGCGAGCCCTGCGGGAAGTTGTAGGCCTCGACCTCGCCGTCGAAGACCATCTTCATCATCTCCTTGCCGGTCTGGCCGAAGTGGCCGGCGATCACGCGCTTGATCATGCCCGGGTGGGCAAAGTGCTTCATGCCTGCTTCACCCGAGTTGCCCACCGCACCGCAGGCCCAGGTGGTGAGGTTGCGCGGGTGGCCGCTGGCCAGGAAGCTGCGCTCCAGGCCCTGCAGCACTTCTTCGGGCAGGCTGGTGATGGCCAGGCCGCCGAGGAAGATGGTGGCGTCGTCCTGGATGAGTGCGCCGACCTCGTCGGGGCTGATCACTTTCATGCGGTTCTCCAGCTCGTTTGAGCGTTGTTCAGCGGGCGCGCGCATCGGTCACGCGGACCACGGTGGCCAGGCCGGTGTCGCCGGCGGCGCAGCCGGTGAACAGGCCGATGCCGCCGCCGCGCAGCACCAGTTCCTCGACCAGCTCGATCACGCCGCGCAGCCCGGTGGGGCCCTGCGGGTGGCCCCAGATGATCGAGCTGCCGTAGTTGTTCATCTTCTCCCACGCGAAGCCGGTGTCGCGCGCCAGCGCGATGTCGTTCACCGCGAAGGGGTTGTGGGTCTTGATCGCGTCGATCTGCTTGAACTCGAGGCCGGCCTGGCGCACCGCATTGAGCGCCGCTGGCGCCGGCGCCGCGGGCATGTAGCCCTTGTCGACACGGGCCATGCCGAAGCCGAGGATCTCGACCTCGATGCCGGCATCGGTGGCCAGTTCGCGGGCCAGCGCGCGCGTGGTGATGATGGCGCCGGCATTGCCGTCGGCCGGGTGGGTTTGCGCGCCGAAGGTGATGGTGCCGCCTTCCTTCACCGGCTTCAGCCGCGCCAGGCCCTCGGCGGTGGTGGGGAAGATGCCTTCGTCGGCGGCCAGCACGCCGGTCTGCTTGCGGAACTTGGCGTCGGTGATCGGCACCTCGACCATGTACCTGCGCTGGAAGGCGCGGTCGTCAGCCAGCGCGGCCTGGTACTGCTCATGGCGGTGCAGCTTCAGCGCATGCTGCTCGGCGGTGGTGATGCCGTAGCGCGCGGCCACGTTCTCGCCGGTCACCAGCATCGGATTGCCGGCATAGGGGTCGTGCGCCATGTTGTCGGGCACCCAGTGCTCGGTGATGCCGTAGCCGCCGGGGCCGGTGGGGTCGGGGTAGTAGACCACCGGGCCGTTGGACTGCCGGTCGCACATCACCAGCAGCGCGCAGCGCGCGGTACCGCACATCACTTCCTGGGCCGCCATCTGCATCGCGCGCACGCTGGTGGCGCAGGCCTGCTGCACCGTGGGGCCGGCCACGCGGTCGATGCCCATCATGCCGGTGAGCCAGGGCAGGCCGTAGAAGCTGCCCTTCTGCGGGTTGGTGAGGCCCAGCAGCCCCAGGTCGATGTGCTCCAGCGGCACCTTGCGGTCGGCCAGTGCCTGTTTGCCCACCACCGCCGCCAGGCGCACCGCGGTGAGGTGGGCGATCGAGCCCTGCCACTTGGCGAATGGCGTGGACCAGTAGATGCCATAGGGCATGAAGGCGTTCATCGTGGGCTCCTGGGGGCCGGGCAGGGTGCTCGGCCGATGGTTCATATTCTTCAGTATGTGAATCAAAGAAGCAAACCGCGCTCAGTGAAAACCCTAGACATGCTTGGGATCTCTTGTGCTGATTCGACGCATGGCGCATCATCCGTTCCGAAAATTTAATTCAGACCAGAAACTAAACGAGGCACTTGATGACGGCCGAATTCACCCCTGCTGGCGGCCTGCTGGCCACGCTGGATCTGCTGCAGATCAGCCAGGCGGGCGCCGTGCTGCATGTGCGCCTGGCGCGCCCGGCCAAGCGCAATGCCCTGTCCGACACGCTGATCCAGCAACTGCACACCACCTTCATCAACCTGCCCGAGGGCGTGCGCGCGGCGGTGATCAGCGGCGAGGGCGACCATTTCTGCGCCGGGCTCGACCTGTCCGAGCTGATGGAACGCGACGTGGGCGAGGGCGTGCTGCACTCGCGCATGTGGCATGCGGCCTTCGACCAGATCCAGTTCGGCCGGGTGCCGGTGGTGGCGGTGCTGCACGGCGCAGTCGTGGGCGGCGGGCTCGAACTGGCCTCGTCCTGCCACATCCGCGTTGCCGAGGCCAGCACCTACTACGGCCTGCCGGAAGGCCAGCGGGGCCTCTTCGTGGGTGGCGGCGGCTCGGCGCGCATCCCGCGGCTGATCGGCGTGGCCCGCATGACCGACATGATGCTGACCGGACGCGTGTACGACGCGCAGGAGGGCCAGGCCTGCGGGCTGGCGCAGTACCTGGTGGGCGAGGGCGAAGGCCTGGCGCGCGGCGTGGCGCTGGCGCAGCGCATTGCGCAGAACGCACCGTTGTCGAACTTTGCGGTCACGCAGGCGCTGCCACGCATTGCCGATCAATCGCAATCCGAAGGCCTGTTCACCGAATCACTGATGGCGGCCGTCGCCGAGAGCACGCCCGAGGCCAAGGAACGCCTGCGTGCCTTCCTCGAAGGCCGGGCGGGCAAGGTGGTCAAGCAGCCATGAGCGCAGTGCGCTACCGCCCGCTGCACGTTGGCGGCTGCATCGCGGCCACGCAGGAGTTGCGTGCCGACGGCACGATGGTGCTGCGCTCCACCGAGCCGCTGGGGCCGTTTCCCGCGCGCCTGACCGACCGCCTGGTGCAGTGGGCCACGCAGGTGCCCGATCGCTGCTTCGCCGCCAAGCGGCACGAGGGCGGCGAGTGGCGCCGCATCAGCTACGCCGAGATGCTGCAACGCGTGCGGGCGGTGGGCCAGGCGCTGGTGGACCGCGGCCTGGGGGTCGAGCGCCCGGTGGTCATCCTGTCGGACAACGACCTCGAGCACCTGACGCTCGCGCTGGGGGCGCTGTGGGTCGGCGTGCCACACGTCAGCATCTCGTCGGCCTATTCGCTGGTGGCGCAGGACTACGGCAAGCTGCGCTTCATCCTCGACAAGCTCCAGCCCGGGCTGGTGTTCGCGGCGCAGGGCGGGCCTTTCTCGCGGGCGATCGCCGCTGCGGTGAACCCCGATGTCGAGATCGTCGTCACGCAGGGCGCGGTCGAGGGCCGGCGCGTCACCCCGTTCGCAAGCCTGCTGGCCGCCGTGCCAGGCCCCGGCGGCGACGCCGCGCACGCGGCCGTGGGGCCCGACACCATCGCCAAGTTCATGTTCACCTCGGGCTCGACCAAGCACCCGAAGGGCGTGGTGATCACGAACCGCATGTGGTGCTCGAACCAGCAGATGCTGCTGCAGTGCATGGCTTTCCTGGGCGACCAACCCCCGGTGTTGGTGGACTGGTTGCCCTGGAACCACACCTTCGGCGGCAACCACAACATCGGCATCGTGCTCTACAACGGTGGCACGCTGTACATCGACGAGGGCAAGCCCACGCCCAAGGGCATCACCGAGACCCTGCGCAACCTGCGCGAGATCACGCCCACGGTGTACTTCAACGTGCCCAAGGGCTTCGAGGAGATCGCCTCGGCGATGGGCCGCGACACCGCGCTGCGCGACGCGCTGTTCAAGGGCGTGCAGGCCTTCATGTGCGGCGGCGCGGGCCTGTCGCAGGCGGCCTGGGGCGCGTTCGACCAGCTGTCCGAAGCCGCGGTGGGCGAACGACCGCGCCTGCTGGCCGGGCTGGGCATGACCGAGACCTCGCCCTCCTGCACCTTCGTCGTCGGCACGCATGCGCAGGCCGGTCACATCGGCCTGCCGTGCCCGGGGGTCGAGGTGAAGCTGGTGCCCATGGGCGACAAGACCGAGGTGCGCTTCCGCGGCCCCAACGTGATGCCCGGCTACTGGCGCGAGCCCGAGCTCACTGCCGCCGCGTTCGACGAAGAAGGCTTCTACCGCACCGGCGACGCCGTGACGCTGTGGAACCCGGCCGATTTCCGCGAGGGGCTGCGTTTCGATGGCCGCATCGCGGAAGACTTCAAGCTCTCCACCGGCACCTTCGTCAGCGTGGGGCCACTGAAGGCACAGGTGGTGTCGCTGGGCGCCCCCTGCGTGCAGGACGTGGTGGTGGCCGGCATCAACCGCGACGAGATCGGTGCGCTGGTCTTCCCGCGCCTGGACGAATGCCGCCGCCTGGCCGGGCTGGACGAGCACGCCGATGCGGCCCAGGTGCTGGGCCACCCGGCCGTGCTGGCCTTCTTCCAGCAGCTGGCCGACACCCTCTGGCGCGCCGGCACCGGCAGCGCCACGCGGGTGGCGCGCTGGCACCTGATGCAGGAGCCGCCGTCGATCGACCGCGGCGAGATCACCGACAAGGGCTCGATCAACCAGCGCAGCGTGCTCACGCACCGGGCCGCGCTGGTCGAGGCGCTCTACAGCGGCCAGGGCATCACCGTGATCCTGCCGAACCAACCCTGATGCACAAGGAACCGACGCGATGAACATCCAAGGACAAGCTGCCCTCGTCACCGGCGGCGGCTCGGGGCTCGGCGAGGCCGTGGCCCGCGCACTGGCGGCGCAGGGCGCCAAGGTGGCGGTGCTGGACATCAACGCCGAGGGCGCGCAGCGCGTGGCCGGCGAGATCGGCGGCCTGGCCTGCCGCTGCGACATCACCGACACCGCATCGGTGGTGGCCGCGCTCGATGCGGCCGAGGCCGCGCACGGCCCGGCGCGCATCGTGATGAACATCGCCGGCATCGGCACCGCCAAGCGCGTGATCGGCAAGGACGGCTCGCCCGCGCCGCTGGAAGACTTCGAGCGCGTGATCCGCATCAACCTGATCGGCACCTACAACGTGATCCGCCTGGCCGCCGCGCGCATTGCCAAGCTCGAGCCGCTGGAAGACGGTGAACGCGGCGCCATGCTGTGCACCGCCTCGGTGGCGGCCTTCGATGGCCAGGTGGGCCAGGAGGCCTACTCGGCCAGCAAGGGCGGCATCGTCGGCATGACGCTGCCGCTGGCACGTGATCTGGCGCAATGGGGCGTGCGCGTGTGCACCATCGCCCCCGGCCTGTTCCTCACGCCGCTGATGCGCGAGCTGCCCGAGGCCGTGCAGCAGAGCCTGGCCGCCTCGATCCCGTTCCCCAAGCGCCTGGGCAAGCCGGAAGAGTTTGCGTCGCTGGCGCTGCAGGTGGTGACCAATACGCACCTGAACGGCGAGGTGATCCGCCTCGACGGCGCGCTGCGGATGGCGCCGCGATGAGCCTTTACCTAGCGCAATCCAGGGGGTTCTGCACAGTGGCAGCCGGTACCATCGCGCCGCATGAGCAAGACCATCATTCACCGCGTGCCGGTGCACTTTGGCGACTGCGATCCGGCCGGCATCGTGTTCTTCCCGAATTTCTCGCGCTGGATGGACCAGGCCTCGGCCAATTACTTCGTCAGCTGCGGCGTGGCGCCGTTCCGCGAGCTGGCCAAGACCCGCGGCATCCTCGGCGCGCCGCTGCTGGAGATCCACACCCGCTTCCTGCGGCCCGCCACCTACGGCGAAACGATCGAGGTGCACACCAATGTCGAAGAGTGGGCCGTCAAGACATTCCGGCATCGTCATGTGGTGCGCCGCGGCGACGCGGTGCTGTGTGAAGGCACCGAGGTCCGCACCTTCGTCATGCGTGACCCGGCCGACCCCGAACGTTTGAGATCGATCCCGATTCCAGAAGACATCAAGGCACTGTGCCTGTGATGTCGCAATCCTGCAGACCGAAGGAGACACTCCAATGAAACTGATCAAGACCCTGGTGGCCACGGCCACGGCCCTGCTGGCAATGTCTCCCGCTTGGGCAGACATCAACATCGGCGTCAGCCTGTCGCTGACCGGCCCGGGCTCGGGCCTCGGGATTCCGATGCAGAACCAGTTCAAGCTGTTTCCGCAGACCATCGCCGGCGAGAAGGTGAACCTGATCGTGCTCGATGACGCCAGCGACCCGGGCAAGGGCGTGAGCAACGCCCGCCGCTTTGTCACCGAAGACAAGGTCGACATGATCATCGGGTCGTGCCTGACCCCTGTGGCGGCGGCCATGACGCCGGTGGCCACCGAGGCCAAGACCGTGCAATTGGCGGCATCGCCGGTGGGTGCGCCCCCGGGGCAGGACCATTGGCTGTTCCGCCTGCCGCAAGGCAATGACGTGATGGCGCATGCGGTGGTCGGCCACATGAAGAAGCAGGGCATCAAGACCCTTGGCTTCCTGGGCTATGTCGATGCCTACGGTGAGTTGTGGCTCAAGGCCGTCACCGCCGAGGCGGAGAAGAACGGCATCAAGATCGTCGTGACCGAACGCTTCCAGCGCACGGACACCAGCGTGACGCCGCAGGCGCTGAAGCTCGCGGCCGCGAACCCGGATGCCATCCTGATCGTTGCCTCGGGCTCCGGCGCCGCCATGCCGCACAAGGCCGTGATCGAGCGCAACTACAAGGGCAAGATCTACCAGACCCACGCGGCGGCAACGCCCGACCTGGTGCGCATCGGCGGCAAGGACGTCGAGGGCTCCTATGTGGTCTCCGGCCCCGCGGTCATTGCCGAGCAACTGCCTGACAGCCACCCGTCCAAGGCCGCCGCGATCGACTTCGTCACCAAGTACGAGAAGGCCGTCGGTCCGAACACGCGCAACCAGTTCGCCGCCCATGCGTATGACGCTGCCATCGTGCTGGAAAAGGTGGTTCCCGCCGCCCTGAAGAAGGGCAAGCCCGGCAGCGCCGAATTCCGCGCTGCACTGCGCGAGGGGATGGAGAACATGGGCCGCACCGTCTTCTCGCACGGCGTGATGAACTGGACCAAGGACAACCACTGGGGCTACACGAACGAAACCGGCGTGATGCTCAAGGTGGTGGGCGGCAAGTTCGTCGTCGAGAACTGATCGCACCGCGTCATGGACATCTCGATTGCCAGCATCCTGGCCCTGGACGGCGTGACCAACGGCGCGATCTATGCGCTGCTGGCGCTGGCAACTGTGCTGGTGTTCGCCGTGACGCGGGTGATCTTCATTCCCCAGGGTGAGTTCGTCGCCTTCGGCGCACTCACCCTGGCGCTGCTGCAAAGCGGGAAGGTGCCCGGCACCGTGTGGTTCCTGCTGATCCTGGCCGGCGCGGTGGCATTGAGCGAAGTGATCGATGGGGTGCGGCATCACCGCCCGGCCGCCCGCATCGCCGCAGCGGTGTTGCGGGTGCTGGTGTTCCCGGTGGCGGTGTCGTTGCTGACGATCTGGCTGGCACCGAAGAACCTGCCGCTGCTGGCCCAGGCGGCACTGACACTGGCCTTGGTGACGCCCTTCGGCAACCTGATCTACCGGCTGGCCTACGAGTCGCTGGCCGATGCCTCGGTGCTGGTGTTGCTGATCGTCTCGGTCGGGGTGCACTTCGCGCTGGTGGGGCTCGGCTTGTTCTTCTTCGGTGCCGAGGGTTTCCGAAACCCGAGCTTCTGGGATGAGCGGTTCACGCTGGGGTCCCTGACGCTGACGGGGCAGACCATCATCATCTTCGTCGTCTCGCTGGCCCTGATCGTCAGCCTGTGGCTGTTCTTCGAACGCACGCTGCGGGGCAAGGCCCTGCGCGCCACCGCGGTCAATCGGCTGGGCGCCCGCCTGATGGGCATCAGCAGCGCCAGTGCCGGACGGCTGTCGTTGACCATGGCGGCGTTCTTCGGGGCGCTGTCGGGCCTGCTGATCGGCCCCACCACCACGGTGTTCTACGACAGCGGCTTCCTCATCGGCCTGAAGGGCTTCGTGGCGGCGGTGTTTGCAGGCCTGTCGAGCTACCCGCTGGCGATGGTGGGCGCGCTCGGCGTCGGCCTGCTCGAGAGTTTCGGGTCATTCTGGGCCAGCGCTTTCAAGGAGGTGATCGTCTTCGCCTCCATCCTGCCGGTGCTGTTGTGGCGCAGCCTGCGCGATCCACATTCCGAAGAGCACTGACGATGCAGCGTTACTCCTTCATTGCGTTCGCGGGCCTGATGCTCGTGCTGCCGCTGTTGCCGGTGCCCGACTTCTGGATCACGCAAAGCAACTACATCGGCCTGTATGCCATCGTGGCGCTGGGCCTGGTGCTGCTGACAGGCGTCAGCGGCCTCACCTCGTTCGGCCAGGCGGCATTCGTGGGCATCGGCGCCTATGCGGCGGCGTACATGGCCACCAAGATGGACGTCTCGCCCTGGATCGCGCTGTTCGTCGGGCTCGCGCTGGCGGTCGTCGCGGCATTGATCGTCGGTGCCGTCACGCTGCGCATGTCGGGGCACTACCTGCCTTTGGCCACCATCGCCTGGGGGCTGGCGCTGTACTACACCATGGGCAACATGGAGTGGCTGGGCAAGTACGACGGCTTGCTGGGCGTTCCCACGCTCAAGCTGTTCGGCTGGGACCTGGGCAGCGGGCGACGGCTGCATGGGCTGATCTGGATCATCGCCCTGTTGGCGGCGCTGGCCACCACCAACCTGCTGGATTCGCGCACCGGTCGGGCGATCCGCTCGCTCAAGAGCGGGTCGACGATGGCCGAGGCGATGGGCATCTCGACCTTCCGCTACAAGCTCACGGTGTTCGTGATCGCGGCCGCGCTGGCAGCGGTGTCGGGCTGGTTGTTTGCGCACTTCCAGCGCACGGTGAACCCGACGCCTTTCTCGCTGGCCAAGGGCATCGAGTACCTGTTCATGGCCGTGCTGGGCGGGGTGGGCCATGTCTGGGGGGCGTTCCTGGGCTCGGCGGTCGTGCGCATCGTCGAGGACCAGCTCCAGGTACTGCTGCCCAAACTGATCGGCACCAGCGGCAACTTCGAGGTCATCGTGTTCGGCATCGTGCTGGTGGTGGTGCTGAAATACGCCCCGGATGGCTTGTGGACCTTCGTCACGCGCTGGCTGCCGGCGCCGCGACGCGTGCGTGACTGGGCCGGCGCCGAGCGCCTGCCGCGGCGCGACAAGCCGGCCGCCGGCGAGCTGATGCTCGAGGTGGATGCGGTGCGCAAGGAGTTCGGTGGCCTGGTGGCCGTGAACGACGTGAGCTTCCGCATCAGCAGCGGCGACATCGTCGGCCTCATCGGCCCGAACGGCGCCGGCAAGTCCACCACCTTCAACCTGATCACCGGCGTGCTCGGCCTCACACGCGGCCAGGTGCGGTTCCGGGGCCAGCGCATCGACGGCATGGCCTCGCGCCACATTGCGCGGCTGGGCATGTCGCGCACCTTCCAGCACGTGAAGATGATCCCCGAGATGACGGTGCTCGAGAACGTGGCACTCGGCGGGTACCTGCGCACCGGCTCCGGCGTGGCGCGCGCGATGCTGCGGCTCGACCGGGCCGAGGAGCGGCGCCTGTTCGCCGAGGCCGAGGCGCAGCTGGCGCGCATTGGCATGGCCGACAAGATGCACGAGCTCGCCGGCAACCTGGCGCTCGGCCCGCAGCGGCTGATGGAGATTGCCCGCGCGCTGTGCACCGACCCGGCGCTGCTGCTGCTGGACGAACCCGCCGCCGGCCTGCGCCACAAGGAAAAGCAGGCGCTGGCCGCGGTGCTGCGCCAGCTCAAGGGCGAAGGCATGAGCATCCTGCTGGTCGAGCACGACATGGACTTCGTGATGGGCCTGACCGACCGCATCGTCGTGATGGAATTCGGCACCCGCCTGATCGAGGGCACGCCGGCCGAGGTGCAGGCCAGCCCCGTGGTGCGCGCGGCCTACCTGGGCACGGAGCATTGAGATGAGTACCGCATTGCTCCAAGTTGCCGGCCTGCACGCCGGCTATGGCCGCGCCGAGGTGCTGACCGGCCTGAACTTCGTGCTGCCCAAGGGCCAGGTGGTCACGATCATCGGCCCCAACGGCGCCGGCAAGTCGACCACGCTGAACGCGCTGATGGCGGTGCTGCCCTCGCGCGGGCAGGTGCTGTTCGACGGCGTGGACCTGGCCGACGTGTCGCTCGAAGAGCGCGTGATGCTGGGCATGGCGCTCGTGCCCGAGAAGCGTGAGCTGTTCGGCACCATGCCGGTGGAGGACAACCTCGTGCTCGGCGGCTTCCGTGCGATGAAGCAGGGCGTGCCGAACTGGCGCAGCGAGATCGAGCGCGTGTACACGCTGTTCCCGCGCCTGAAGGAGCGGCGCGCGCAGCTGGCGGGCACGCTCTCCGGTGGCGAGCGGCAGATGCTCGCAGTGGGCCGCGCGCTGATGTCGCGACCCAAGCTGCTGATGCTGGACGAGCCCAGCCTGGGCCTGGCGCCGCTGGTGGTGCGCGAGATCTTCCGCACCATCGAGCAACTGCGGCGCGACGGCGTCAGCATCCTGCTGATCGAGCAGAACGCGCGCGCCGCGCTGGAAGTGGCCGACCATGGGTATGTGCTCGAGACCGGCAGCATCGCACTCGAAGGCCCGGCCTCGCAGCTGGCCGACGACCCGCGCGTGATCGAAACCTACCTTGGGGCGGCACGCCAGCGTGACTGAGCGAAACCCACCGGCCCGCCGCCGCACGCGGCCCGCCGTGAGCGTTGCCGGTCGGGTTGCCGCCGCGTTGGCCGACAGGCCGGTGGAGGCTGGTGCGCCCACCGAGGTGGCAACGCCGCCAAAGCTCTCGCTCGGCGCCCTCGCGGACGTGCTGGGCTACCACATCGCCCAGGCGGCGGTGACCACGGTGGACATGTTCGAACGCCACGTGGGCGCGCGCTTCTCGCTGCGCAAGGTGGAGTTCTCGATCCTGATGCTGCTGCTGGCCAACGGGCCGCTGTCGCCCAAGCGCCTGGGGCAGGTGCTGGTGCTCACCGCGCCCAACCTCACGCTGTTGCTCGACCGGCTGCAGGAGCGCGGCCTGCTGCGCCGCGAGCGCAACCAGGAAGACCGGCGTTCACAGAACATCGTGCTCACCGAGACCGGCCTGCGCACCGCCCGCGAGGCGGCGGCGGCGGCGGGCCCGATGGAGCGTGAACTAGCAGGCCGGCTGAGTGCTGCCGAACGCGCGATGCTGCTCGAACTGCTTCGCAAGGTGGCCGGCCGCTGAGGCGGCACGCACCAGCACCTGGCCGATGCGCGGGCGGCGCGGCTGGCGTTGCTGCAGTTGGCGGCTGTGGTGGATGAGCAGTCGGCTGCGGGTCATGTCGGCTCCTGGCAGTGGGGCGCCGGATGCGGCGCTGGGTACACATGCTGGGTAACGCCGGTTTCAGTCCGGTTCCATCGCCGCGCGGATTTGGTTTCAGCCGGGCCAGCCGATGCGACCGGATGTGACATTCCTGGCAGCCGGCGCCGCAAATCAGGCCGTTGCGGCGGGCCACTCCGTGGCCAGCAGGCCATAGACATTCACGCCGTAGCAGGCCCCCTTGGCCTCCCAGCGCTCGCGCAGGAAGCCCTCGTGCGTGAACCCCAGCGTGCGCAGCAGCCGGTTGGAGGCCTCGTTGGCCGGGTTCACCTCCGCCTCGATGCGACGGATGCGCATCGGGCCGAAGGCGTGGGACAGCACGGCGCGCAGCGCTTCGGCCGTGTAGCCCTGGCGCCAGTGCGCGCGGCCCATCACGTAGCCCAGCTCGAGCCGGCGGCTGCCTGCGTCGAACTTGAAGAGCAGCACGGTGCCGACCACCCGGTGGTCGGCATTGCGCACGATGACCAGCTGGTGCGCGCTGCCGGTGGCCACCAGCGTGTTCATGCGTTCCAGCCAGGCCTGGCCATCGGCCGGTGATTGCCAGGTGGCATAGGGCAGGAATCGGGTGACCTCGGCATCGCCGTTGATGGCCATCAGATCGGCCAGGTCGTCCGCGCGCACGGCCCGCACATGGAGGCGGTCCGCGTTCAGCGTGTCGATCGGGGGCAAAGGCATTTGCGGGCGGCCCGGTGGGCGGGTTGCGCTCGATTCTGCACGGCTGGCGCCACCGCCAGCGGCCTGATGGAAGGCGTGGCTGCCGCGCCGGCAGGCGATGAGCTTCGTGCTCGACGGCACTCCCGCGCCGGTGGTGGCGCGGCTGAACGAGCTGCTGGTGGCGGCGGTGCACGGCGCCGTGGTGAAGAGCTTCTTCGAGACCGGCGGCGCCGAGCCCTGGACCACGAACCCAGAGGAACTGGCAAAGTTCCAGGCGGCCGAAACCCAGAAGTGGGGCCGCGTGATCAAGGCCGCGGGCATCGAGCCCGAATAGCCTGCCGTGCGGCGTACGCCCGCTTCCACCGGAGAGCTGCGCATGAAAAACGTTCCGATCGTGCTGGTGCATGGCGCCTGGGGTGGCGCATGGATCTGGCGCCGCGTGCTGGCGCCGTTGCGGGCCGCCGGCCATGAGGTGCACGCGCTCACCCTCACCGGCGACGGCGACCGCGCCCACCTGCGCCACCCGGGCATCAAGCTCGAGCACCATGTGGCTGATGTCGTGGCCGCGGTGCAGGCCGAGGAACTGCGGCAGGTGCTGCTGGTGGGCCACAGCTACGGCGGCATGGTGGTCACCGGCGCCGCCGATCGGCTGCTGCAGCACGATGCACAGGCGGTGGCCGGCCTGGTCTACGTCGACGCGATGGTGCCGCTGCCTGGCGAAGGCTGGGGCGAGCAGCACAGCGCCGAGGTGGTGGCCGCGCGCACCGCCGCGGCGCTGGCGAACGACCACGCCCTGCCGCCGCCGGACCCGGCCGACTTCGGCATCACCGGGGCCGATCGCGACTGGCTGCTGCGCCGCCAGGTGCCGCATCCCTTCGGCCCCTACCGCGACCCGCTGCATTTCGACGGCGCGCGCTGGGCCCGGCTGCCGCGCAGCTTCATCGACTGCAACCAGCCGGCCTATCCCACCATCGCCACGATGCGGCAGCGCGTGCGCCAGCTGCCCGGCTTCGAGGTGACCGAACTGGCCACCGGCCACTGCCCGATGGTGACCGAGCCTGCCGCGCTGGTGCAGCTGCTGGTGCAGGCGGCGGCGCGGGTGCAGGCGGCGGGCGCGGTGCAGTGACCTGACCGGGCTGCCCGGGCGGCATGCCCCGGGAAAGCACCAGCCCGCCATGGCTTGCGGTGTTTCCGTTCTGCACCGTAGGATCCCGCCTGAACATAAATCAACCGACCGGTCGGTCAATGCCGCGAGTCGCCGACATCTCGATGCAACAGAAACCCAATGCCCAACACACTGCCGAAGCCGTGCGCGCGGCCATGCTGCCGCAGGACGCGGTGCTGCGCCTGCTGGGCATGACGGTGGATGCCATCGGGCCCGGCACCGCCACCACCGCGATGGTGGTGCGCGCGGACATGCTCAATGGCTTTGGCATCTGCCACGGTGGGCTGGTGGGCACCCTGGCCGACACGGCCTTTGCCTACGCCTGCAACGCCTACGACGAGCTCACCGTGGCGGCGGGCTTCTCGATGGACCTGCTCGCGCCCGCGCACGAAGGCGACGTGCTCACCGCGGTGGCGCGTGAGCTCAACCGGTCGGGGCGCACCGGGCTGTACGACATCGAGGTGTGCAACCAACGGGGCGAGCGCATCGCGGCCTTTCGCGGCCGTTCGTACACGATGAAGGGGCGGCCCGTGGTGGGCGGCGCGCCGGTGCTCAAAGCCGAAGGGAGAGCTTGAATGCCGGTCAAGCGCCCGCACCCCGACGATCTGGAACCCATCGAGCGAGCCAGTCGCGACGAGATCCAGGCCCTGCAACTGCAGCGCCTGCAGAAGACCCTGGCCCACGCGTACGCGAACGTGCCGCACTACCGCCAGGCCTTCGACGCCAAGGGCGTGCACCCTGCGGACTGCAGGACGCTGGCCGACCTGGCGAAGTTCCCGTTCACCAGCAAGGCCGACCTGCGCTCGAACTACCCGTTCGGCCTGTTCGCGGTGCCGCGCGAGCAGGTGGTGCGGGTGCATGCCTCCTCGGGCACCACCGGCAAGCCCACCGTGGTGGGCTACACCCAGCACGACATCGACACCTGGGCCGGCCTGGTGGCGCGCTCGATCCGCGCCGCCGGCGGGCGCCGTGGCGACATGGTGCACGTGGCCTACGGCTACGGCCTGTTCACCGGCGGCCTGGGCGCGCACTATGGCGCCGAGCGCATGGGCTGCACCGTGGTGCCGATGTCCGGCGGCCAGACCGAGAAGCAGGTGCAGCTGATCGTCGACTTCAAGCCCGACATCATCATGGTCACCCCCAGCTACATGCAGGTGATCATCGAGGAGTTCAAACGCCAGGGGCTGGACCCGCGCGAGATGTCGGTGCAGGTGGGCATCTTCGGCGCCGAGCCCTGGACCGAGGCCATGCGCGCCGAGATCGAAGCCGGCGCCGGCATCGACGCGGTGGACATCTACGGCCTCAGCGAAGTGATGGGCCCGGGCGTGGCCAACGAATGCATCGAGAGCAAGGATGGCCCGGTGATCTGGGAGGACCACTTCCTGCCCGAGATCATCGACCCCGATACCGGCGAGGTGCTGCCCGACGGCAGTGAAGGCGAGCTGGTGTTCACCACACTCACCAAGGAGGCGCTGCCGGTCATCCGCTACCGCACCCGCGACCTCACGCGCCTGCTGCCGCCCACCGCGCGCAGCATGCGGCGCATGGTCAAACTGGTGGGCCGCAGCTACGACATGCTGATCATCCGCGGCGTGAACCTGTTCCCCACGCAGATCGAGGAGCTGGTGCTCAAGCAGGGCCAGCTCGCAGGCCAGTACCAGCTCGTCGTCACCCGCGAAGACCTGCTCGATGAACTCGAGGTGCGCTGCGAGCTGCTGCCCGAGCACACCCAGGCCAACCGCACGGCCATCGGCCACGAACTGCAGCACCGCATCAAGTCGCTCATCGGCGTGAGTGCGCGCGTCACGATCGGCCTGCCCGAATCGATTGAACGCACGCTGGTGGGCAAGGCCCGCCGCGTGATCGACAAGCGGCCCAAGTAAGGAGCTCCCATGTACACCCAGGCGATGGACACCGCGCCGCCCGAGCAGCGCCCCGCGGTGCGCACGGCCGAGGAGGCCGTGCTCGAAGAGCGTTTCGAGGCCCGCATCGACGAAGGCGGCTTCGTCGAGGCCAAGGACTGGATGCCCGCGCACTACCGCAAGACGCTGGTGCGGCAGATCAGCCAGCACGCGCACTCCGAGATCGTGGGCATGCTGCCCGAAGGCAACTGGGTCACCCGCGCGCCCACGCTCAAGCGCAAGGCCATCCTGCTGGCCAAGATCCAGGACGAAGGCGGCCACGGCCTGTACCTCTATGCCGCGGCCGAGACGCTGGGCACCAGCCGCGATGAGATGATCGATGCGCTGCACAGCGGCCGCGCCAAGTACAGCTCGATCTTCAACTACCCCACGCTCACCTGGGCCGACGTGGGCGTGATCGGCTGGCTGGTGGATGGCGCGGCCATCATGAACCAGATCCCGCTGTGCCGCTGCAGCTACGGGCCGTATGCCCGCGCGATGATCCGCATCTGCAAGGAAGAAAGCTTCCACCAGCGCCAGGGCTTCGATGCGCTGCACGTGATGATGACGCAGGGCACGGCGGCCCAGCGTGCGATGGTGCAGGACGCGGTGAACCGCTGGTGGTGGCCGAGCCTGATGATGTTCGGCCCGCCCGATGGCGAGAGCACGCACTCGGCGCAATCGATGCGCTGGGGCATCAAGCGCATCAGCAACGACGAGCTGCGCCAGAAGTTCATCGACGCCACGGTGCAGCAGGCCCAGGTGCTGGGCGTGACCATGCCCGACCCGCTGCTGAAGTGGAACGCCGAGCGCGGCCATTACGACTTCGGCCCGATCGACTGGGCAGAGTTCTGGCGCGTGGTGGGTGGCGACGGCCCCTGCAACCGCGAACGCCTGGCCGCCCGCGTGAAGGCCCGCGACGACGGTGCCTGGGTGCGCGATGCCGCACTGGCCCACGAGCGCAAGCGCGCGGCGCGCGCACAAGCCGCCTGAAGAAGGACACATCGACATGAGCGACACACGCAATGAATGGCCCCTGTGGGAAGTGTTCGTGCGCCCCAAGGCCGGCCTGGACCACAAGCACTGCGGCAGCCTGCACGCGGCCGATCCGAAGATGGCCGTGCGCCTGGCGCGCGAGGTGTACACGCGCCGCCAGGAGGGCGTGAGCATCTGGGTGGTGCGCTCGGACCAGATCGTGGCCAGCGACCCCGGCGACAAGGACATGCTGTTCGACCCGGCCGAGGACAAGGTGTACCGCCACCCGACGTTCTACGAGCTGCCCGACGCCGTGAACCACATGTGAGCCCGGCATGAGCACTGCATCGATCACGCTGCGCCCGCAGCCGGCCACCGAGTACCTGCTGCGCATTGCCGACACGGCACTGATCCATGCGCAGCGCCTCACCGAATGGTGCGGCCACGGCCCCATCATCGAGGAAGACATCGCGCTCACCAACATCGCGCTCGACCTCATCGGCCAGGCGCGCGCGCTGCTCACGCACGTGGGCCGGCGCGATGGCCAGGGCTTCGACGAGGACCAGCTCGCGTTCCTGCGCGAGGAGCATGATTACCGCAACCTCACGCTGGCCGAGCTGCCGCTGCGCCGCGGCGGCGGCGACTTCGCCGACACCGTGCTGCGCAACCTGCTGCTGGCCACCTGGTTCAAGCTGCTGTGGCAGCGCCTGCAGGCCTCCACCGATGCCGAGGTGGCCGCCATCGCCGGCAAGGCCCTCAAGGAGGCGCGTTACCACCAGGGCCATGCGGCCGAATGGGTGGTGCGCCTGGGGGACGGCACCGAGGAATCCGCCACGCGCATGCGTGCCGCGTTGCAGCGCGCCTGGCCCTACGTGGCCGAGCTGTTCGAGGCCGATGCGGTGGATGCGGCCGCCACGGCCGCCGGACTCGGCCCGTCATTCGACGAGCTGCAGGCTGCGTGGCACGACGAGCTGGCGCCGGTGTTCGCCGAAGCACAGCTCACGCTGCCGGCCGCCGGTGCGTTCCGCTCCACCGGACGGCGCGGCGTGCACAGCGAGCACCTGGGCTACCTGCTGGCCGAGATGCAGCACCTGCAGCGCGCCTACCCCGGGGGCGCCTGGTGATGAGCGACACCGCGCTGCGCTCGCGCACCGACGCGGCCTGGCAGGTGCTGGCCGGCGTGCCCGACCCCGAGGTGCCGGCGATCTCGCTGGTGGAGCTGGGCATCGTGCGTGGCGTGTCCGAAGGCGAGCAGGCGCTGGAGGTGGTGCTCACGCCCACCTACTCGGGCTGCCCGGCCACCGAGGTGATCGAGGCCAGCGTGCGCGAGGCGCTCGAAGCCGCCGGCCTGGGGCCGGTGCGCATCACGCAGCAGCGCGCGCCGGCCTGGACCACCGACTGGATCAGCGACGAGGGCCGGCGCAAGCTGCGCGACTACGGCATCGCGCCGCCCGGAAAGTGCGGCGAACAGACCATCCGCTTCTTCGCGCCGCAGGTCGATTGCCCGCGCTGCGGCGCGCGCCGCACCGAGCGGCTGTCGGCCTTCGGTGCCACCGCCTGCAAGTCGCTGTACCGCTGCCTGGCCTGCGGTGAACCCTTCGAGCATTTCAAACCGATATGAGCACCGACACCCACTTCCACGCCCTGCGCGTGGCCGAATGCCGGCCCGAGGTCGACGATGCCCTGGTGCTGGGCCTCGAGGTGCCGGCCGCGCTGCGCGAGGCCTTCGCCTTCGAGCCTGGGCAGCACCTGACGCTGCGTGCCGTGATCAACGGCGAGGAACAGCGGCGCTCTTACTCCATCTGCTCCGGGCCCGGCGAGCCGCAGCTGCGCGTGGGCATCCGCCAGGTGGCCGGCGGCGTGTTCTCCGGCTGGCTGCACCGCCATGTGCAGGCGGGTGATTCGATCGAGGTGATGCCGCCGCAGGGCCGCTTCACCTTCCGGCCCGAGCCCGGCGCCCGGCGCCACGTGCTGGCCGTGGCCGGCGGCAGCGGCATCACGCCGATCCTGGCCATCGTGCGCAGCCTGCTGGCGCAGGAGCCGGGCAGCCGCTGCACGCTGATCTACGGCAACCGCAGCGGCGGCAGCACGATGTTCAAGGAAGAGCTGGAAGACCTGAAGAACCGCCACCTCACGCGGCTGGCGATCCACCCGGTGTTCTCACGCGAGCCGGTGGATGCGCCGCTGAACTCGGGCCGGGTCGACCGCGCCAAGCTGGCCGATTTCCTGCACACGCTGATCGACGTGCACGACATCGATGCGGCCTACGTCTGCGGCCCCTTCGGCCTGAACGACGAGGCCGAGGCCGCGCTGCGCGAGGCGGGCCTGGCGCCCGAGCGCATCCACATCGAGCGCTTCGGCGTGCCCGGCGATGCGGCCAGCCCGGCCGCCGAGGCCGTGCAGCCGGGTGATGCGCCGCAGGCGCGCATCACGGTGGTGCGCGACGGCCTCACCCGGGTCGTGCCCTTCGAGGCGGCCGACACCAGCATCCTGCAGGCCGCCGCGCGGGCGGGCATGGATGTGCCGTACTCGTGCAAGTCCGGCGTCTGCGGCACCTGCCGCGCGCGGCTGCAGTCGGGCCAGGTGCGCATGGCGCGCAACTTCGCGCTCGAGCCGGCGGACCTGGCCGCGGGCTTCGTGCTCACCTGCCAGGCCCATCCGCTGACGCCTGAAGTGAGCGTGTCCTTCGACGACCGCTGAACCCGCAGCCATGGCCCGCATCCGCACCGCCGCGTTCGACGACCAGCGCGAGCTCATCCTGCGCGAGGCGGCGGCGTTGTTCGCGCGCCAGGGCTACACCGCCACCTCGATGAACCAGGTGGCCGCCGCGTGCGGCATCTCCAAGCCCACGCTCTACCACTACGTGCGCGACAAGCACGAGCTGCTGCTGTGCGTGGCCTCGGCCCACATCGACCGCCTGCAATCCCTGGTGGCCGAGGTGCAGGCCCAGGGCCTGCCGCCGCGCGAATGCCTGGCCACGCTGATCAGCCGCTTCGTGCAGGCCTATGCCGATGCCCAGAACGAGCACCGCGTGCTCACCGAGGACGTGAAGTTCCTTGATGCGGACGGGCGCGAGCGCGTGCTCGGCGGCGAGCGCCGCGTGGTGGCGGCCTTTGCCGACGCGGTGATCGCGCTGCGGCCCGATCTCGCCCAGGCCTCGCTGGCCACGCCGCTGACGATGCTGCTGTTCGGCATGATCAACTGGATGTTCACCTGGCTCCGGCCGGATGGCGCCATCAGCCACGCGGCCATGGCGCCGGTGGTGGTGGACCTGTTCCTGGGCGGGCTCGGGGCCGTGCGTGCCCCGGAGCCTGCCACTTCCCCCGCTCGCCCCAAGACCCGAAAGAAGGAGACCTGCGCATGACCCTCGTCCGAACCCTGCTGGCCGCCGTGCTGGCCACTGCTGCGCTGGCCGCACAGGCCGACATCAACGTCGGCGTCACCGTCTCGGCCACCGGGCCCGCGGCCTCGCTGGGCATTCCAGAGAAGAACACGATCGAGCTGATGCCCAAGACCATCGGCGGGCACAAGGTCATCTACCACGTGCTCGACGACGCCTCCGACACCACCGCCGCGGTGGCCAACGCGCGTCGCTTCATCACCGAGAGCAAGGTGGACGTGGTGATGGGCTCGACCACCACCCCCAACTCGCTGGCCATGATCGACGTGGTGGCCGAGAGCCAGACGCCGATGATCTCGATGGCGGCCTCGGCCCGCATCGTGGAGCCGGTGGAGGGCAAGAAGCGCTGGATCTTCAAGACGCCCCAGAACGACATCATGATGGCGCTGGCCATCGCCCAGCACATGGCCGACAACGGCATCAAGTCGGTGGCCTTCATCGGCTTCGCCGATGCCTATGGCGAAGGCTGGCTGCAGGAGTTCGGCAAGGCCGCGGGCATCAAGGGCATCAGCGTCGTCGCCACCGAGCGCTACAACCGCAGCGACGCCTCGGTCACCGGCCAGGTGCTCAAGCTGTTGGCGGCCAACCCGCAGGCGGTGCTGGTCGCCGGCTCCGGCACCCCGGCCGCGCTGCCGCAGAAGACGCTGAAGGAACGTGGTTACGCCGGCCGCATCTACCAGACCCACGGCGTGGCGAACAACGACTTCCTGCGCGTGGTGGGGGCCGATGGGGAGGGCACCTTCCTGCCCTCGGGGCCGGTGCTGGTGGCGGCACAGCTGCCGGCCACGCACCCGGCACGCAAGTCGGCGCTCGACTACGTGAGCGCCTACGAGGCCAAGTACGGCAAGGGCAGCGTCTCCACCTTCGGTGCCCATGCCTGGGATGCCGGCCTGCTGATGCAGGCGGCCGCCACCGCCGCGCTGAAGAAGGCCCAGCCCGGCACGCCGGCCTTCCGCGCCGCGCTGCGGGATGCGCTCGAAGCCACCCGGGAACTGCCGGGCGCTCACGGCATCTTCAACATGTCCGACAAGGACCACAACGGCCTGGACCAGCGCGCCCGGGTGATGGTCAAGATCGAGAAGGGCGCCTGGACATACCAGAAGTAGCCCAAGGCGCGGTCACCGGTCCCCGGCAGGGGACAGGTCGCGCTGCGACCAGGGGCGCGGGCAGCCAGTCGAAGCGTCAAACCCGATCCGGGTCCCCCGGTCGGGTTTGATCAGCCCCTCGGGGGCGGCCGCCAGACGGCCGGGGCCCTACCAACTGGCTCGGCCCATGCCCATCACGCGGCGGTACCACTCGTGGAAGTGGCGCATGCCGTCTTCCATCGGGCTCTGGTAGGGGCCGGCCTCGTCGTCGCCGCGGTCCATCAGGGCGCGGCGGCCGGCATCCATGCGCTCGGCGATCTCGTCGTCCTCGATGCAGGTTTCCATGTAGGCGGCCTGCTCGGCCTCGACGAACTCGCGCTCGAAGGCGGCGATCTCCTCCGGGTAGAAGAACTCGACGACGTTCAGCGTCTTCTGGGGCCCGCGCGGGTGCAGGGTGGACACCACCAGCACGTGCGGGTACCACTCGACCATGATGTTCGGGTAGTAAGTCAGCCAGATCGCGCCGTGCTTGGGCGGCACGCCGCCGCCGAAGGCCAGCACTGCCTCGTGCCAGCGCTTGTAGGTGGCCGAGCCGGGCTTGCGCAGCGCATCGTGGATGCCCACCGTCTGCACCGAGTGGTGGCGGCCGAATTCCCATTGCAGGTCGTCGCAGCTGACGAACTTGCCCAGGCCCGGGTGGAAGGGCCCCACGTGGTAGTCCTCGAGGTACACCTCGATGAAGGTCTTCCAGTTGTAGTTGCACTCGTGCATCTGGACCTTGTCGAGCACGAAGCCCGAGAAGTCCAGGTCGGCGCGCGGCCCCACGGCATTGAGCTCGGCCACGATGTCGCGCCCGTTGTCCTCGAACACCATGCCGTTCCAGGTGCGGGTGCGGTAGTTGTTCAGGTGCAGGCAGGGGTCGTGCTCGAAGTGCGGCGCGCCGATCAGCTGGCCATGCAGGTCGTAGGTCCAGCGGTGCAGCGGGCACACGATGTTGCTGCGCGTGTTGCCGCGGCCGCGCAGCATCACGGCCTGCCGGTGGCGGCACACGTTGGAGACCAGCTCCACGCCCTGCGGCGTGCGCACCAGCGCCCGGCCTTCGCCCTCTTGCGGCAGCGCGTAGAAGTCCCCCGGTTCGGGCACGGCGAGTTCGTGCCCCAGATACCGGGGGCCGTGCTGGAAGATGAGCTCCATCTCGCGACGGAACAGGTCCTCGGCGAAATAGGTGGATACGGAGAGTTGCGAGCGCGTGCGCGCTGCAAGAGCTTCGAGACTGATGCTCAGGTCCGACATGATCCCCAGGATCTCCAGCACGGATGTCAAAACCCCCACCCGGTGGCCCCGCGGATGGGTATGTCAACGATGAAAACGGCCACCCTTGCGGCTGGCCGAGGGCAGAAGTGTACCCGGGCGGACCCGGCCCGGCCCCGTGTCGCGCCTAAAATCAATCCTTCGCCCACCGAAGTGCCCCCATGCCCGCCGCCCCGAAGAAGCCTGATGCCGAGCCCGCCCGCTACGAGGACGCGCTCGCCGAGCTCGAACGCCTGGTCCAGGCGATGGAGAACGGCCAGATGCCGCTGGAAGGCCTGCTCGACAGCTACAAGCGTGGCGCCCAGCTGCTGGCCTTCTGCCGCGAGCGGCTGCAGGCCGTGGAGGCCCAGGTCAAGGTGCTCGAAGAGGGCCAGCTGAAGGATTGGACGGCCTGATGCGCCTGGATGCCCACTTCGACCACTGGCTGCGCAACGCACTGCTGCAGGTGGAGCAGGCGCTGGAGCGCTGGGTGCCGGCCGATGCGCCGGCCGGCCTGGGCGAGGCGATGCGCTATGGCGTGCTCGATGGCGGCAAGCGCCTGCGGCCGCTGCTGGTGCGCGCGGCCAGCGAAGCGGTGCGCGGTGCGCCCGAGGCGGCCTTGCGGGCCGCCGTGGCGGTGGAGCTGATCCATGCCTATTCGCTGGTGCACGACGACATGCCCTGCATGGACAACGACGTGCTGCGCCGGGGCAAGCCCACCGTGCACGTGCGCTACGGCGAGGCCGGCGCCATGCTGGCCGGCGACGCGATGCAGGCGCTGGCCTTCGAGGTGCTGACGCCGGACGACGACAGCGTGGCACCGGCCCTGCAGGCGCGGCTGTGTGCGCTGCTCTCGCGTGCTGCCGGCCATGCCGGCATGGCCGGTGGCCAGGCCATCGACCTGGCCAACACCGGCAAGGCGCTGGACGAAGCCCAGCTGCGCGACATGCACCACCGCAAGACAGGTGCCCTGCTGGAAGCCAGCGTGCTGATGGGCGCAGCCACCGGCGCGGCCGATGGCGCGGCGTGGCAGGCCCTGTCGGACTACGGCGCGGCCATTGGACTGGCCTTCCAGGTGGTCGACGACATCCTCGACGTGACCCAGGCCTCCGACAAGCTGGGCAAGACCGCCGGCAAGGACCTGCACCTCAACAAGCCCACCTACGTGTCCGTGCTGGGGCTGGAGGTGGCGCGTGCCGAAGCGCAGCGCCTGCGCCGCGAAGCGCACGCGGCGCTGGACCGCAGCGGCCTGGCCGATTGCGCCCACCTGCGGCAGCTGGCCGACCTGGTGGTCGACCGAGAAAGCTGAGCCGCCGTGCCCCACACCATGAAGACCTCCTTGTTGAACACCCTCGACAGCCCGGCCGACCTGCGGCGCCTGTCGCTGCCCGAGCTGCGCGGGCTGGCCCACGAGCTGCGCGAGTTCGTGCTCTCCAGTGTCAGCAAGACCGGTGGCCACCTGTCCTCCAACCTGGGCACGGTGGAGCTGACGATCGCGCTGCACTACGTGTTCAACACGCCCTACGACCGCATCGTCTGGGACGTGGGGCACCAGACCTATCCGCACAAGATCCTCACCGGCCGGCGCGACCGCATGCACACGCTGCGCCAGCTGGGTGGCCTGTCGGGCTTTCCGCGCCGCGACGAGAGCGAGTACGACACCTTCGGCACCGCGCACTCGTCCACCTCCATCTCGGCGGCCATCGGCATGGCGCATGCGGCGCGGCTGAAGGGCGAGCACCGGCGCGCGGTGGCCGTGATCGGCGACGGCGCGCTCACCGGCGGCATGGCCTTCGAGGCCATGAACCACGGCGGCGCCACCGAGGGCGCGGGCGCGGCCGACGTGCTGGTGATCCTGAACGACAACGACATGTCGATCTCGCCGCCGGTGGGCGCGCTGAACAAGCACCTGGCCCGGCTGATGAGCGGCAACTTCTACAGCAAGGCGCGTGAAGGCGCCAAGCACATGCTCAAGGGCACGCCGCTGTACGAATTCGCCAAGCGCTTCGAGGAGCACACCAAGGGCATGGTGGTGCCCGGCACCATCTTCGAGGAACTGGGCTTCACCTACGTCGGCCCGATCGACGGCCACGACCTCGATTCGCTGATCCCCACGCTGGAGAACCTGCGCGAGCGCAGCGGCCCGCAGTTCCTGCACGTCGTCACCAAGAAGGGCTATGGCTACAAGCTGGCCGAGGCCGACCCGGTCAACTACCACGGGCCCAGCAAGTTCGACCCCGCGGTGGGCCTGCAGAAGCCCGCCACGCCGCCCAAGCCCAGCTTCACGCAGGTGTTCGGCAGCTGGCTGTGCGACATGGCCGCGGCCGACGAGCGCCTGGTGGCCATCACCCCCGCCATGCGCGAGGGCTCGGGCCTGGTGGATTTCGAGCAGCGCTTCCCGAAGCGCTATTTCGACGTGGGCATCGCCGAGCAGCATGCCGTCACCTTTGCCGCCGGCCTGGCCTGCGAGGGGCTCAAGCCGGTGGTGGCGATCTACAGCACCTTCCTGCAGCGCGGCTACGACCAGCTCATCCACGACGTGGCGCTGCAGAACCTGCCGGTGGTGTTTGCGCTCGACCGCGCGGGCCTGGTGGGCGCCGACGGCGCCACCCATGCCGGCGCCTACGACATCGCCTACCTGCGCTGCATTCCCAACGTCAGCGTGCTCACGCCGGCTGATGAAGACGAATGCCGCAAGGCCCTGTCCACCGCCTTTGCGCAGAACCACCCGGTGGCCGTGCGTTACCCGCGTGGCGCGGGCGTGGGCCGGCAGCCCGAGCCTGGGCTGGCCACGCTGCCCTGGGGGCGCGGCGAGCTGCGGCGCGAGAGTTCACTCGCGATGGCCGGCCCGGCCGGCCCGGTGCGCCGCGTGGCGCTGCTGGCCTTCGGCACGCTGCTGTACCCCGCGCTGGCGGCGGCCGAGAAGCTCGATGCCACGGTGGCCAACATGCGCTTCGCCAAGCCGCTGGACACCACGCTGGTGGCCGAGCTGGCGCGCACGCACGACGCACTGGTCACGCTGGAGGAAGGCTGCCTGCCCGGCGGCGCGGGCAGTGCGGTGGGCGAGTTCCTCCACGCCGCCGGCCTGTCCACCCCCTTGCTGCAACTGGGCCTGCCGGACCAGTTCATCGAACATGGCGATCCCGCCAAGCTGCTCGCGATGCAGGGGCTGGATGCGGCCGGCATCGAGCAATCGGTGCGCAAACGCTGGGGCGCCGCGCTGACGCTGGTGCGGCCCGCAGTGAACGACTGACCCCGGATTCAGGGGCGGGCCTGACGCCCGGGTGACAAGCCCCTGACGCAGCGAGATCCCAGAATCGGTGCCATGCTTCGCCGCTTGCACCGCAGCGACACCATGACCAACCTGACCGACGCCCTGCACATCCCCGACACGCAAAGCGAGCGTGATGAACGCCACCTGCTGATCCAGCGCGTCGGCGTGAAGGACGTGCGCTGGCCGCTCACGCTGCGCGTGGCCGGCCAGCCGCAAAGCACCGCGGCCTTGTGGGACCTGGATGTCGCGCTGCCGGCCGAGAAGAAGGGCACCCACATGTCCCGCTTCGTGGCCTGGCTCGACACGCAGGAAGCGCCGCTCGACGCCGATCGCCTGCGTGCCGAACTGGCGGTGATGCTGGACAAGCTGGGCGCGGCCGAGGGCCGAGTCGAGGCGCGCTTCTCGTTCTTCCTGCGCAAGCGGGCGCCGGTGTCGGGCGTGCAGAGCCTGCTGGACTACCAGGGCCGCTGGATCGCCGAAACGCGCGCCGGCAGCACCGCGATCTGGGCCGAGGTGGGGGTGCCGGTCAAGAGCCTGTGCCCGTGCTCGAAGGAGATCTCCGACTATGGCGCGCACAACCAGCGTTCGCTGGTGACGATCCGCGTCGAGCTGAAGTCGCCGATCGAATGGCACGAGCTGGTGCGTTTTGCGGAGGACTCGGCCTCGAGCGAGATCTGGCCGCTGCTCAAGCGCCCGGACGAGAAGTGGATCACCGAGCGTGCCTACGAGAACCCGAAGTTCGTCGAGGACCTGGTGCGCGATGTGGCGCTGCGGCTCAATGCCGATGCGCGCGTCGGTCGCTACAGCGTCGATGTCGAGAACTTCGAAAGCATTCACAACCACAGCGCTTATGCACGCATCGAGCGCGCATAAGCCCGCGCGAAGCGCGGCAGACGCGAAGCGTCTGGCTGTTGTCGCGGCAGCGGCCCACATGCCACCGGCATGTGTGCGCTGTCACAACCACAGCGCTTATGCGCGCATCGAGCGTGCATAAGCCCGCGCAACGCGTGACCATGAGCACCACGCGCGGCTGAGCCCTGCTCGACGATGAGCGCCTCCTCGTTCATCGCGGTCGACATCCACGATCCCGTGGCGATGCGCCATGCCGGCGCGGACGCCTTGTCGCTGGCGCTGATGGACGCGCGCAACCGCACGCTGCAGCGCCTGGCGGTGTTCGACGAGGCCGGCATGGGCTTCGCACCGGCCGAGCTGGACCCGCCGGCCTGGCTGGCCGGGCAGGCGGCACGCTTCCAGGAACTGTGGATCGGGCGCAACCCGCAGCGCGGCCGTGGCGAGGCCTGTGACCCCCAGGTGGTGCGGCTGGCCTCGATCGACCCGATGCTGGACTGGTGGCTCGACCCGGCCGCCGCCACGCGCTTGCAGCGCTGGCAAGGCAGCGCACCGGCCAGCGAGGCGATCCGGGCCTACCTGGCCGCGACGCTGGACGACACGCTGGAACTGCTGGACAAGGCCGACCGCGGTGATGCGGGCCTGTACTTCTTCCGGCTCGCGCTGTTGCACGAAGACCGCCTGGGCGAGGCGCTCGCGGTGCTGGCGCAGACCGTGGGCGTCGCGGCGCCCAGCCCCGAGCAGCGCTGGCCCGAACTGCCGGTGCGGGTGCGGCGCGACGGGCTGTGGTTCGGTGCCCAGAAGGTGCAGCTCGGCTCGGTGCCCGGCGGCCTGGTGCCCGACAACGAGAAATGGGCGCATGAACAGGCGGTGGCCGAGTTCGAGATCGATGCGCAACCGGTGAGCTGGTCGCAGTACGCCGAGTTCGTGGCCGATGGTGGCTACGACGACCCGGCGTGGTGGTCGGTCGACGGCTGGCAGTGGGTGGACGCCACCGGCCGCCGTGCGCCGCGCCACGTGGAGCAGCTGGCCGGTGGCGTGCTGCTGCACCGCCAGGGCCGCCTGCAGCGCGTGCCCGGTGCGCAGCCGGCAGTGCACCTGAGCTGGTACGAAGCCGACGCCTGGTGCCGCTGGGCCGGCCGGCGCCTGCCCTCTGAGGCCGAATGGTCCGCCGCCGTGGCGCAGGCCGGCCCGCGCGGGTTCGTGTGGGGCGAGGTGTTCGAATGGGTGGCCGGCAGCGCGCGCGCCTACCCCGGCCACAGCGACGGCCCTGCGCGGCTCGATGCCCTGCCGGGCATGGCGGGCTGGCGGGTGCAGCGCGGGGCCTCGTTCCTGACGGTGCCGCGGCAACGGCATCCCGCTGCGCGACGGTTCCTGCCAGCCACGCACGACGCCGGCTTCTGCGGCTTCCGAAGCTGCGCGATCTGAGCGCCGAGCGGCCTCAGAGCAGGGTGTCGAGCTGTTCGTCCAGGACCGACAGGTCCAGCGGCTTGGGCCACCAGGCCTGGGCCCCCAGGGCCATGGCTGCGCGCAGGTCGGCCTCGTCGGTGCTGCCGGACACGATGGCCACCGGCACCCGGCGGGTGGCCGGGTCGGCACGCAGTTGCGCCAGCAGCTCGAGCCCGGACCCATCGGCGAGGTTCAGGTCCAGCAGGATGGCGCGTGGCGGGTCGTCGCGCGCCAGGGCCATGGCCTGGGCAATGCTGGCGGCCGTGCGCACCGGGCCGAAGCCGCGCAGCCGGAAGTACTCCTGCAGCAGCAGCGTGTTCAAGGGGTTGTCGTCCACGCACAGCACGCTGCCGCCCGGGGCTTGGGCAACGGCAGCGCCTAGCGCGGCATGTGCCTGGCTGGCAGCGGGAGCGAGGAGCTGAGGCATGGCGATTGGCGCGCAGCGGCGCGAGCCGCTATCCATCCGGGATGTGCCCGATTCTTCGCGGGCGCGCCGGTTCGCGCTGTGCGGAAAGCTCGACGATTGCTGTGGGAAATGATGGCTGGCATCCCTCGCCGGGGGGACGACCACTCGCGCACCGATGCTTCCGCCGGCTGGTGCCGCGGCGGCGCGCTCAATCGTCGACCAGGCCCTCGCGCACGGCCAGACGCACCAGCGCGGTGACACCGGTGACCCCTAGCTTGGTCATGATGCGGCTGCGGTAGGTGTCGACCGTCTTGGGTGATAGGTGCAGTTCGGTGCCGATGGCGGCGCTGCTCATGCCGTTAACGACCATCGTGACGATCTGCCGCTCGCGCGGCGACAGCGTGGCGAAGGGGTCGGCCGGGGCGTCGTCGGCCAGGGCCTGCAGCGCCAGGTCGGCCACCTGGGGGCCGAAGAAGCGCCGCCCGCCCGACACGCTGTCGATCGCCTGCAGCAGTTCCACGGCGCCGGCGTCCTTGAGCACATAGCCGGCAGCACCCAGGCGCACCGCCTCGGCCACATGGCGAGGCTGGGCCGACATCGTGAGCACGATGGCCCGCACCGGCGAATCCCGGCGCTTGAGTTCCTGCAGCACCTCGAAGCCCGAGCGCTCGCCCAGGCCCAGGTCGAGCAACATCACTTCGGCATGGCGCTGCTGGGCCTCCACCACGGCCTGGGTGGGGTCGCTGCCTTCGCCGACAACGTCGTGCCCGGCTGTCTGCAGCAGGGCGTGCAGGCCATCACGCAGGAGCAGCTGGTCGTCAACAAGGTAGATGCGGGTCATGCGCTCAGGTCCGGTGTGGAACACGGGGCGGCACGCAGGCAGGGGTGACACCCGCGACCGTGACAACGCAGTTGCATGACTGCCATGAGGCTCCTTGTTGGAGGCTTCGAATGCTGCTGTCGGGCAAAAGATACCAAACCGTACTCTCTTCGGCGGTTGTCAAGCGAAAAACTGCGCAGGCGGCGTGGTGGTGCGCAGGCTCATCGCACCGGGTTCCAGCGCAGCCGACGGTACAACGTATTGCGGCTCACGCCCAGTGCTCTGGCGGCAGCGGCAATATTCCCATGGGCATCGGCCACGGCCCGGTGCATGGCCTGGAGTTCCAGCGCCTGCAGCGATTCACTGCCCGGCATGGCCGCCGATCCTGTGTGCTGGCCGTGGGTGGCCAGGGCGTCGGGCAGGTGCTCGACACCGATGTCCGCCGCAGCCCCCGCCAGCGCGAGCGCGGTGCGCAGCGCGCTCTTGAGTTCACGCACGTTGCCGGGCCAGTCGTGTCGCGCCAGCGCGGCCAGTGCCTCGGGCCGCAGCCGGGCCTCTGGCTGCGGCCGGAGCTGACGCAGCAGGTACGCGGCCAGCGCCGGCAGATCGCTGCGCTCGCGCAACGGGGGCACCGCCAGCACCAGGCCTTGCAGGTGGAAGTACAGGTCGTCGCGAAAGTGCTGCTGGCGCACCAGGGGCGCCAGCGCCACGCGGCTGGCGCACACCAGGCCGCCCGCGTGCTGGCGCAACGCCGGCAGCAGGCGGGCCTGCAGCGGCAGGGGCAGGGTGTCGATCTCGTCGAGGAACAACGTGCCGCCCGCGGCCTGGGCCAGGCCTTCGAGCAGGCGCTGCTCGGCGCCCTGCGGGGGCAGGGTGGCGCAGTTCAGGGCCACCCAGGGCTCGGCGGCGCGGGGTGAATCGGCATGCAGGGCCCGGGCCAGCACGCCTTTGCCACAGCCGTGTTCGCCCAGCAGCAGCACCGGGATGGGGTGCTCGCACACGCGTTGCAGCCGGTCGACCAGGCGCGCCATCGCGGCATCACCCAGGCGCAGCGGGGCCAGGGCGCTGCGGGCCGCCGGCGCCGGCGCGGCCGGTGCCGTGGCGGGCGGCGTTGCCGGCGTGCGTGCGGCAGGCGGGGCGGCCTCAACCAGGGGTGCCCACTGCGGCCCGTTGAAGCGGGCATGCAGGTGGAAACCCTGGCCATCGGCCGTGTGCACCGCCAGCGGCTGCGCCAGCGGCGAGCGGAAGTGGTCGGCCAGCGCATCGACGCCGGTGCCGAACAGCGACTGCAGGGTGTGCTGCCGCAGCGCGGCGCCGGTCAGGCCCAGCTGTTCCTGGGCGCCGCGGTTGGCGCCGCTGATGCGCCCATCCGCATCGACGGCGAGGATGCCCTCCATCAGCGTGCCGATGAATTCCGCCCGGCGATGGAAGTGCAGGCGCAGGCCGTGGCGGCAATCGTCGCTGAGCCAGTGGTTCTCGATCAGGCGCACCGAGAGCTTCACCAGCGCCATCGTGTGCTGGTGGTAGCTGCGCTGGTCGCCCGACACGTCCAGCACGCCCAGCACATTTCCGCGCGGGTCGAGGATGGGCGCGGCCGAGCAGGTGAGAAAGTGGTTGGCGTACAGGAAGTGCTCGTCGCCGTGCACCAGCGTCGGCAGTTCGGAGACAAGCGCGGTGCCCACGGCGTTGGTGCCCTTGGCCGCTTCGGACCAGTTGGCACCCGGGGCCAGTGCCACCCGCGCGGCGCGCGAGAGGAAGTCGTCGTCGCCGATCGACAGCAGGATGGTGCCGGTGGCGTCGGTCAGCGCCACCATGCTGTGGGTCTGGGTGATCTGCTCGTGCAGCAGTTCCATCACCGGCGCCGCATGCAGGTGCAAGCGCAGATTGCGCTCGCGCAGCAGCGCCAGGTCGGGTGGGGCCACGCGGGCGTGGTCTGGCGCGGCGATGCGCGACAGGCCCAGCGCCTGGCAACGCTGGTGCGAACGTTCGATCTGTTCGGTGTGCAGGCTGCCCAGGCCCGGCCCGGCGGCAAGCGAGCGACCGGGGGGCTGGGCGCGGCTGCTGCCACGTGAGTTCAGCGGGGGGCGGAACGGCCCTTGCACCGGATGCTCCAGACGGTCGATGGCGACATGGGCCGCGATTCTCGCCGTGGAGCTTGACTCAGGAATTACTGATCGCGCGCACTTCTTCGATCGTGGTCAAACCGGCAAGCACTTTTTCGATGCCGTCCTGGCGCAGCGTGCGCAGGCCCTCCTGCATGGCGGCCTGGTGCAAGGTGCTGCTGGGGGCGTTGGTCTGGATCAGGTGCCGCAGCTCGCGGTTCACCACCAGCAGCTCGTGCAGGCCCAGTCGGCCGCTGAAGCCGGTGTCGGCGCACTTCACGCAGCCCGGGCTGTGGTGGTGCTGCAGCACGCCATGGCGGCCGTGCCGGTCGATCCACTGCTCGAGCGTCGCCTCACGCGTCGGGCGGGTGGCGGCATCGCCGAAGGCGCCCAGCCAGTCATCCAGCAAGGCCCGGGTTTCTTCGGCGCTGGCCGGGCGCACGGTGACGCAATGGCGACACAGTCGTCGCACCAGGCGCTGTGCCAGCACCGCGAGCAGCGAGTCGGCGAAGCTGAACGGATCCATGCCCATGTCCAGCAGGCGCGTCACGGTCTCGGCCGCGCTGTTCGTGTGCAAGGTGGACATCACCAGATGGCCGGTGAGCGAGGCCTCCACCGCCATCTGCGCAGTTTCCTGGTCGCGGATCTCACCGACCATGATGACGTCCGGGTCGGCCCGCAGGAAGGCGCGCAGCGCCTTCGCGAAGGTCCAGTCGATGCGCGGGTTCACCTGCACCTGGCGCAGGCCACGCTGGGTGATTTCCACCGGGTCCTCGGCCGTCCAGATCTTGCGTTCGGGCGTGTTGATGTGGCCCAGCGCGGCATGCAGCGTGGTGGTCTTGCCGCTGCCCGTGGGCCCTACGCACAGCACCAGGCCGTAGGGCCGCTCGACCACGGTCTTCAGGCGCTGCAGCACCTCGGGCGCCAGCGACATGTCGGCCAGCGGCAAGGCCCGCGCCGAGGCCAGCAGCCGCAGCACCACGTCCTCCAGCCCGTTGGCAGTGGGGATGGTGGCCACGCGCAGCTCCAGCGTCTGGCCTTGCACGAAGCGGCCGAAGCTGATCTTGCCGTCCTGCGGCTTGCGGCGCTCGGAGATGTCGAGGTCGCACATGATCTTCAGGCGCGCCACCAGCGCGGCGCGGTAGCTCGGCGGCAGTTCCAGGTAGGGGCGCAGCCGCCCGTCGCGCCGGAAGCGGATGCGCACCTTCTCCTGGCCGGGCGGGCACTCGATGTGGATGTCGGAAACGCCGCCATGCTGCGCTTCCAGGATCATGGTGTTGATCAGCCGGACCAGCGAGTTGTCGGATTGCTCGATCGCCGGCGCGTCGTCGCGCGGGTCGTCCACCAGCTGCAGCTCGAGGTTGGCCAGCAGCTGGTTGGCGCTGTCGGGCTCCAGCTCGGTGGCCGACATCGCCAGCTCGTTGCCCGCAGGCAGCGCGTCGTAGCCCAGGCGCTGGTACACGCGCTCGATGGCGGGCTGCAGCGTGCCCGCACGCGCCAGCACCGGCACCACGCGGACCTGGGCGTTGAACTCGATCTCGTCGATCAGCATGCGCGCCGAAGGATCTTCCAGCGCCACCACGAGGCGGCCGCCGCGCATCATCAACGGCAGCGCCGGCAGGCGCTTGGCCACCGCCTGCGGCAGGCGCAGCGCGGCCTCGTTCTCCACCGGGAACTCGCCGGCATCCACAACCGGGTAGCCCATCTTGCGCGCCAGCGCCGTCTGCAGCTCCTGGCGCGTGACGACGCCGCGCTGCACCAGCAGCTCGCCCAGGGGCACGTTGCGGTCCTGGGTCTGCTGCTGCAGGGCGTCGCCGAGTTCGTGTTCGTCGATGAAGCCCAGCGCGATCAGGGCCTCGCCGATGCGCACCATCGGCATCTTCGCCTGCTGCTCGATGGCTTCGACCAGCTGCTCGGGCGCCACGATGCGCTGGGTGACGAGGATGTCGCCCAGCCGGCGGTGGCGCAGGTTGTGCTGCTCGGCGGCGGCTTCGTCCACCTCGTCCTCGGTGGCGGCCAGCTGCTCGACCAGCAGCGCGCCCACGCGCGGCCCGAGCTCGAACGCGGCCAGTGCGGTGGCGGGGTAGAAGCTGCGCAGCACCCGGCCGTGCTCGTCGGCCGGCGGAAAGAGGAAGTGGCCCAGCGGGTGCGCCACCGTGCCCAGCGTCTGCAGCTGCAGCTCGCTGCCGTCCACGAAGCGCAGGCGGCACTCGCTGCGCGGGGCCTCGCCCAGCAGCTCGGCCGCCGGGCCGGGCAGGGGGCTGTCCATCGGCGCCAGCGGCCGGGTGAGCGTGATGCGGCGGAACTGGCTGGTGCGCAGCGCCAGCGTGCCGCGCGCGGGCGGCACGATGAGGTGGGCCACACCGGCCTCGGCATCGAACAGGGCCAGCTGGCCGGAGGTGACCTTGCCGTTGGGCCCCTCGATCAGGCAGGGTTCGGGGCCGGCCTGCGCCACCGGCGAGGCAAAGCTGGCATAGGGCGGCGTCGGCCACAGGAATCCGGCGCCGGGTCGGTGCGCGGCATCGCCCACGGCCGGGGCCGCATCGGGCGGCGGCGGGGCGGGCACCAGCGTCAGGGGGGGCAGCGACAGGTCGGACATGGCGGGCCCGGCACCCGGGCACAGCAACGGAACGCCCCGATGCTAGGCCGGGCCGCCCGGCGCCAATGGGCCGATAAGCCGGTGCCCAGCCTGCCAATTGAGGCCCGGGCGGGCGGCGTTCAGCGCGCCATCATCTGCTGCGGCAGCACGGTCACGATCTGCGGGAAGAACCAGATCAGCAGCACCGCGGCCACCATCAGGAAGAAGAAGGGCAGCGTCACGCGGGCGATCCAGCCGATCTCGCGGCGCGTCATGCCCTGCAGCACGAACAGGTTGAAGCCCACCGGCGGCGTGATCTGCGCCATCTCGACCACCAGCACGATGAAGATGCCGAACCACAGCAGGTCGATGCCGGCCTTCTGCACGGTGGGCAGGATCACGCCCATCGTCAGCACCACCATCGAGATGCCGTCAAGGAAGCAGCCCAGCACCGCATAGAAGGCGGTGAGCACGAGGATCAGGCCGAAAGGCGTGAGGCCCAGCGTGGCGATCCATTCGGCCAGGTGGCGCGGCAGGCCGATGTAGCCCATCGACAGCGTGAGGAAGGAGGCGCCGGCCAGGATCAGCGCGATCATGCAGTACAGCCGCGTGCCGCCCATCAGCGATTCGCGGAAGGTGGCCCAGTTCAGCGAGCCCTGCGCGGCCGAGAGCACCAGCGAGCCCAGCACGCCCACCGCGGCGGCCTCGGTGGCGGTGGCCAGGCCGGTGTAGATGGAGCCCAGCACCGCGGTGATCAGCAGCACCACCGGAATCAGGTGGCGTGACTCGTGCAGCTTCTGCAGCAGGCTCATCGGCGCATCGGCCGGCGGTACGCGCTGCGGGTTCAGCAGGCCCCAGACCACCAGGTAGCCCGAGAACAACCCGGCCAGCAGCATGCCCGGGATCACGCCGGCCATGAACAGCTGCGCGATCGAGACATCGGCCGAGACGCCGTAGACGATCATGATGATCGAAGGCGGGATCAGCAGGCCCAGCGTGCCGGCGCCGGCCAGCGAGCCCACGGTGATGTCGTCGGGGTAGCCGCGTTTCTTCAGCTCGGGCAGCGACATCTTGCCGATGGTGGCGCAGGTGGCCGCGCTCGAGCCCGACACCGCGGCGAAGATCGCGCAGCCGATCACGTTGGTGTGCAGGAGCCGGCCGGGCAGCCACTGCATCCACGGCGCCAGGCCGCGGAACATGTCCTGCGACAGGCGGGTGCGGAACAGGATCTCGCCCATCCAGATGAACAGCGGCAGCGCGGTCAGCGTCCAGCTCGAGGCCGAGCCCCAGATCGTGAGCGCCATCGCATCGCCGGCCGGCCGGGCGCTGAACAGCTGCATGCCGATCCAGGCCACGCCCGACAAGGTCAGGCCGATCCACACGCCGCTGGCGAGGATGAGGAACAGCGCCGCGATCAGCAGCGTGGTGATCGCGATCTCACTCATTGCGGGTGGCTTCCTCGTTCACCGGCAGCACGCGCTGCCCGCGCCATTCGAGCACCAGGTCGTCCAGCAGCGCCACCAGCAGCACCGCGGCGCCGAAGGCCATCGACAACTGCGGCAGCCACAGCGGCGTGGCGTCGCCCCCGGTGGACACGTCGTTGAACTCGTGTGATTGCCACGCCAGCCGGGCCGAGTACCAGGCGAACAGGCCGGCCAGGCAGGCGCCTGCAGCCAGCGACCACAGCTCCAGGGCACGCTGCCAGCGTGGCGGCACGGCGTTCAGCAGCAGCGTCACGCGGATGTGCTCGCCGCGCTTGAGCGTGTGCGCCAGCGACAGGAAGCCGCTGGCCGCCAGCAGGTAGCCCGCGTAGCCGTCGATGCCGGTGAGGTTCAGCCCCAGCTGGCGGCCGGCCACGGTGGCCAGCACCGCCAGCAGCAGGCCCACCATGGCCACGGCCGCCAGCGCCGCGCAGCCGCCGTACAGGCCATCGAGCAGGCGGCGCATCGGCGACGCGGCGAGGCTCAAGGCTTGGTGGCCGGCTTGCCCGCCGCCGCGGCCTTCTTGAACGCGGCCACCACGGCCACGTTCTCGGCACCGGCGGTCTTTTCCCAGTCGGCCAGCATGATGTTGCCCACCTGCTGCAGGTCAGCCTTGAGCTTGGGGTTGGGCTTGTGGATCGTCATGCCCTTTTCGGTGAGCGCGGTCTTGTACCAGCTGTCCTTCTCCTGGCTGACCTTCCAGCCGCGCGTCTCGGCCTCGGCGGCGGCCTTGAGCACGGCGTCCTGGGTGGGCTTGTCCAGCGCGTCGAAGGCCTTCTTGTTCATGATGACGGCGTTCTTCGGCAGCCAGGCCTGGGTGTCGTAGAAGTTCTTGATGTGCTCGTAGGTCTTGCTGTCGTAGCCGGTGGAGCCCGAGGACATGTAGCTGTCGATCACGCCGGTGGCCATGGCCTGCGACAGCTCGGCCGCCTGGATGGTGACCGGCTGCGCGCCGATGAGCTCGGCGATCTTGGCGGTGGCCGGGCTGTAGGCGCGCCACTTGATGCCGCGCATGTCGGCCACCGAGCTGATGGGCTTCTTGGTGTAGATGCCCTGCGGCGGCCAGGCCACCGCGTACAGCAGCTTCATGCCCTGGCCGGCGAGCTGCTTGTCGAGCACCGGGCGCTGCACGTCGTACAGGACCCTGGCCTCGGCGTACGAGCTGGCGAGGAAGGGCAGGCCGTCCAGCGCGTAGATCGGCGCCTCGTTGGCAAAGTTGGCCAGCAGGATCTCGCCCACCTGGGCATTGCCGGCCTGCACCGCGCGCTTGATCTCGTTGGCCTTGAACAGCGAGGCGTTGGGGTGCACCGTGATCTTGAGCTTGCCGCCCGAGAGCTTCTCGACATCGGCGGCAAACTGCACCAGGTTCTCGGTGTGGAAGTTGCTGGCCGCATAGGCGGCGGGCAGGTCCCACTTGGTCTGGGCAAAGGCGCTGGTGCCGAGCATCAGCGCGGCGGCGGCCAGGGTGCGGGTCAGCATCGTTGAAGTCTCCGGGTGAAACGGCAAGTGGTCGAGAATAGCGGCAACGGAGCGCGCTTCCATGGGTATCTGTCCGAACACGATGCAAGTCCGGGGCCAGGCCCGGAGGCCCACACGGTGAACCTGCGTTTCGTCGAGGCCTACTACTGGGCGGTGGCGCTCAAGAGCGTCACGCGGGCGGCGGAGAAGCTGTTCATCACGCAATCGGCCCTGTCGGCGCGCATCGCCGCGCTGGAAGAAGAGCTGGGCGTGCTGCTGCTGGACCGGCGCGACAAGCAGTTCCGCGTCACCGTGGTCGGCACCCGCTTCCATGCCTATGCGCAGCGGCTGCTGGAGCTGCAGCGCCAGATCAAGTCCGAGCTCGGCTCGGACAGCCCGCGTGCGGTGCTGCTGCGCATCGGCGCCATCGAGTCGGTGGTGCACAGCTGGCTGAGCGAATGGCTGCAGCAGATGCGCGCCGCGCAAACCGCCTTCGAGCTGGAGCTCACGGTGGAAACCACCCCGCTGCTCACCGAACAGGTGCGCCGCGGCACGCTGGACCTGGCGTTCGCGGCGTTGCCCGCGGCCGGCGAGGGCGTGCGCACGCGCGCGCTGGCGCCGATGGAGATGGTGTTCGTCGGCCACGCGGTGCTGCACCCGCGCAAGCGCTACCTGCTGGACGACCTGGCGCGCTTCGACCTGCTGACCTTCCAGCGCGGCTCGCAGCCGCACCTGGCGCTGCTGGACGTGTTCCGCCACGGCGGGGTGGAGCCGCCGCGGGTGCACGCGATCTCGTCGATCTCGGCCATGGTGCAGCTGGTGGAGGGCGGCTTTGGCATTGCCACGCTGCCGCGCCGGGTGGCCGAGCGGCTGGCGCAGCGCCAGCCGCTGCGGGTGCTCAACAGCGCGGCGCTGCTGGCACCCCTGCCGCTGCACGCCAGCTACCGCGACGACCCCACCTCCACCGTCACGCTGGCCGCGCTGGAGGCCGCGGCGGCCTTCGCCGGGTTGAAGCCGCGGCGTGCGGCCTCATCGAAAAAAGCGATGAGCTGAGCAGAAAACTTTGCGTTGGCGCGGCCTGTGGGGGCTGAACACAATGCGCTCCCATGCCGGCCTCACCACGGGGCCGGGTCGAGTGGAGGCTACGACGGTGGTGGATCCGGCAGTTTCGACCCAGGGCCCCGTGCCCGCGCCACTGGGCGCCCACAGCAGCGGCCGCGAGGTGCGCCTGGCCGCACGCAGCGGCATTCTCACCGGCCACACCAGCGGCCTGGCCACGCGCCATGTGCAGGGCAACCTCGTGATCCTGCCGCGCGCCTGGGCCGAGGACTTCATGCGTTACTGCCAGCGCAACCGCAGGCCCTGCCCGCTGCTGGCGGTGTCCGAGCCGGGGGACCCGGCGCTGCCCGCGCTGGGTGCTGGCCTGGACATCCGCACCGACCTGCCGCGCTACCGCGTGTGGCGCCACGGCGAGCTGGCGGGCGAGCCCACCGATGTGCGCGCCCTGTGGCGCGACGACCTGGTGAGCTTCGTGCTCGGCTGCTCGTTCTCGTTCGAGCAGGCGCTGGTGGATGCAGGGCTGAGGCTGCGCCACGTGGAGCAGGGCCGCAACGTGGCGATGTACCGCACCACCCTGCCCACCGAGGCGGCGGGGCCGTTCAGCGGCCCGATGGTGGTGTCGATGCGGCCGCTGAAGGCGGCCGACGCGATCCGCGCCACGCAGATCACCTCGCGCTTTCCGGACGTGCATGGCGCGCCGGTGCACATCGGCGACCCGGCGCTGATCGGCATTGCCGACCTTGCGCGCCCCGACTACGGCGACGCGGTGGACGTGCTGCCCGATGAGCTGCCGGTGTTCTGGGCCTGCGGCGTCACCCCGCAGGCGGCGCTGGCGGCCGCGCGGCCGGAGTTCTGCATCACCCATGCGCCCGGCGCGATGCTGATCACCGACTGGCTGAACCACCAGTTGGCCAGTTCCTGACCCCTCCCTCGAGTTCCTTCACCCACTGGAGAGCTTCGCCATGAAGACGCTTTCGTTCGCCCTGGCCGGCCTTGCGCTGGCCGCTTCGACCCAGGCCCAGACCAAGTGGGACCTGCCCTCGGGCTATGGCCCCAACACCTTCCAGGTGCAGACGCTGCAATGGTTCGCCGACGAGGTGGACAAGGCCAGCAAGGGCAGGCTGAAGATCACGCTGCACCCCGGCGCCTCGCTGTTCAAGGCCAACGAGATCAAGCGTGCGGTGCAGACCGGGCAGACCCAGGCCGGCGAATTCATCCTCTCCGGCGCCGCCAACGAGAACCCGCTGTTCGGCATCGACTCCATCCCCTTCCTGGCCACCAGCTACGGCGAGGCGAAGAAGCTCGACGATCTCTCGCGCCCGGCGCTGGAGAAGCTGCTCGCCGGCCAGGGCATGAAGCTGCTGTACACCGTGCCGTGGCCGCCGCAGGGCCTGTACTCGATCAAGCCGGTGGCCAGCATGAGCGACCTCAAGGGCACCAAGATGCGGGCCTACAACCCGGCCACCACCCGCATCGCCGAATATGTGGGCGCGCAGCCGGTGACCATCCAGCTGGCCGAGCTGCCCCAGGGCCTGGCCACCGGCACGGTGCAGAACTTCCTCACCTCCAGCGCCTCGGGCGTGGACAGCAAGCTCTACGAACACGTGAAGCACTTCTACGACGTGAATGCCTGGTTGCCGCGCAACGCGGTGGTGGTGAACCAGAAGGCCTTCGACGCGCTGGACAAGCCCACCCAGGACACCGTGCTGAAGGTCGCGGCCGATGCCGGCGCCCGCGGCTGGCGCATCAGCGAGCAGAAGGACGCCGAGTACCTGAAGGAGCTGGCCGCCAAGGGCATGGTGGTGGACACCGCGAGCGAAGGGCTCAAGCGTGAGCTCAAGCTCATCGGCGGCCGCATGACGACGGAATGGCTGAAGTCCGCCGGCGACGACGGCAAGGCCGTCATCGAGGCCTACCGCAAGTAGCCCGCGGCCCCGCCCCACCCCCGAACGCGCCGCAGCCGGCGGGGCGCACCCCTTTGCTGTCGAACCCGCCGCCGCGTGGCCTGCAACGGCCGCGCAGGGCGCAGCCTTGCCCGGAGATCCCGAGATGAGACCCGTCCTGACGCGCTTCTACGCCCTGCTGTGCACCTTGTCGGCACTGGCCATGGCGGCCACCTTCGTGGTGGTGATGCTGGGCATCGTGGGCCGCGAGACCGGCTGGTTCAACCTGCGCGGGCTCGATGCCTACGCGGGCTACTCGATCGCCGCGGCGCTGTTCCTCGCGCTGCCCGAAACCCTGCGCCGTGGCGACCACATCCGCGTGACGCTGTTGCTGCAGCGCCTGCCCGAGCGGCCGCGGCGCTGGCTGGAAACCTGGTGCCTCGGCGCGGGCGTGGCGCTGGCGCTGTACCTGGCCTGGTTCGCCTGCCGGCTGGTGTGGACCTCGCAGCTCACGCACGATGTGTCGCCCAGCTCCGACGCCACGCCGCTGTGGATTCCGCAGCTCGCGATGGCGCTGGGCTGCGTGGGCCTGGCGGTGGCGCTGGCCGATGCGCTGGCCTGCCACGCCAGCGGCCGCCCCTTCTTCGACCTGGCCGCGGGCGAAGCCGCGCACGTCGAGTGACGCACCCCCCAGGCTGAACAGAGAACACACCATGGACATCGTCGTTGCCGGATTGCTGATCGTCTTGCTGATCGTCGTGCTCGGCTCGGGCCTGTGGATCGGCCTGGCCCTGCTGGGCGTGGCCCTGTTCGCGATGGAGGCCTTCACCTCGCGGCCGGTGGGCGACAGCATGGTGTTCACGATCTGGGGCTCCACGTCCAGCTGGACGCTCACCGCGCTGCCGCTGTTCCTGTGGATGGGCGAGATCCTGTTCCGCTCGCGCCTGACGGCCGACATGTTCAAGGGCCTGGCGCCCTGGCTGAACCGCCTGCCCGGCCGGCTGCTGCATGCCAACGTGATCGGCTGCGGCATCTTCGCCGCGGTGTCGGGTTCGAGCGCGGCCACCTGCGCCACCATCGGCAAGATCACCCTGCCCGAGCTGAAGAAGCGTGGCTACCCGGACGACATGGCGATGGGCTCGCTGGCCGGTGCCGGCACCTTCGGGCTGCTGATCCCGCCCTCGATCATCATGATCGTCTACGCCGTGGCGGCCGATGTGTCGATCGCGCGGCTGTTCATCGCAGGGGTGCTGCCCGGCATCATGCTGATGGCGATCTTCTCGATCTACATCGCGATCTGGGCCCTGCGCAACAAGGACAAGGTGCCCGCCGCCGACGCCGACATGTCGCTGGGCCAGAAGCTGTATGCGGGCCGGCACCTGATTCCCATCGTCTCGCTGATCGTGCTGGTGATCGGCGCCATCTACAGCGGCGTGGCCACCGCCACCGAGTCGGCCGCCATGGGCGTGGCCGGTGCGCTGGTGCTCAGCGCGGTCGAGCGGTCATTGAGCTGGCAGTCGTTCAAGGAAGGCCTGTTCGCCGCCTGCCGGGTGTACTGCATGATCGGCCTCATCCTGGCCGGCGCGGCCTTCCTCACGCTGGCCATGGGCTTCATCGGCCTGCCGCGCGAGGTGGTGCAGTTCATCGGCGGGCTGCAGCTGTCGCAGTTCTGGCTGCTGATGCTGCTGATGGTGTTCTTCATCGTGCTGGGCTGCTTCCTCGACGGCATCTCGATGGTGGTGCTGACGATGGCCGTGCTGCTGCCCACCGTGCAGGCCGCGCAGATCGACCTGATCTGGTTCGGCATCTTCATCGTGCTGGTGGTCGAGATGGCGCAGATCACGCCGCCGGTGGGCTTCAACCTGTTCGTGCTGCAAGGCCTCACCAAGCGCGAGCTGCCCGAGCTGGCGCGCATGGCGCTGCCCTTCTTCTGCCTGCTGGTGCTGGCGGTGCTGCTGATCTACCTGTTCCCGCAGATCGTGCTCATCGGGCCCAGCCTGATGTGACCGCCCCGTCGCTTCACCCACCAGGAGAACGATCATGCTCGATCGAAGGCAGAGCTGTGCCTGGCTGGCCGGCGCCTTGGCCGCCGGGCCGGCCTGGGGCGGCAACCCCGCCCAGGCCTGGCGCCTGGCCACCGGCTACCGGGCCGATTCGCTGCATGGCCTGAACCTGCAGCAGTTCGCCGCCGAGCTGGCCCAGGCCAGCCAGGGCGCGCTGCGCATCACGCTGCGGCCCGAGGGCAGCCTGCTGCCGCTGGGCCGCATGCTGGCGGGCCTGGCGGCCGGCGAGGCCGAGGCCGGCGAGGCCATCATGACCGGACTGGTGAAGGAGCTGCCGCTGGCCGGCGCCGACAGCGTGCCCTTCATCGTGCGCAGCTATGCCGATGCCCGCCGCCTGTGGCGGCACCAGCGGCCCTTGATCGAGGCCCCGCTGGCGGCGCGCGGCCTGCGCGTGCTGATGGCCGTGCCCTGGCCGCCGCAGGGCCTGTTCTCGCGCAAGCCCATCCAGGGCATCGAAGACCTGCGCGGCCTGGCCATGCGCACCTACAACAGCACCACCGAGCGCATCGCCCAGCTGCTGGGCGCACGCGCGGTGGACCTGCCGATGATCCAGGTGGGCCAGGCCGTGGCCGAGGGCCGGCTGGACACGATGATCACCTCGGCCGTCACCGGCGTCGAGAACAAGGTCTGGGGCGGCCTGAAGCACTTCTACCCGGTCAATGCCTGGTTCCCGAAGAACCTGCTGCTGGTGCGCGAGCAGGCCTTCGCCCGGCTCGACGACAGCACGCGCGCGCAGGTGCTGCAGGCCGCCAGCGCGGCCGAGGCCCGCGGCTGGGCCGCCAGCGAACGCGCGGCCCAGGCCTCGGTGGACACCCTGCGCGCCAAGGGCATGCAGATCGAGCCGGTGAGCACCGAGCTCGCGCAGGCCCTGCGCCGGCTGGGCGAGAAGTTCTCGCTCGAATGGGTGCGCAGCGCCGGGCCGGACGCCAACCAGTTGTTCATCGCATACTTCACCCAGACCTAGAGGCCCCATGCACACGCCCACCTCTCCCCGTTGGCAGTTCTGGATCGACCGCGGCGGCACCTTCACCGACATCGTGGGCCGCCGCCCCGACGGCAGCCTGGCCACCACCAAGCTGCTGAGCGAGAACCCCGAGCACTACCGCGACGCCGCGGTCGAAGGCATCCGCCGCCTGCTGGGCCTGCGGCCCGGCGAGCCGATCACGCCCGAGCAGGTGGAATGCGTGAAGATGGGCACCACGGTGGCCACCAACGCGCTGCTCGAGCGCAAGGGCGACCGCACGCTGCTGGTCACCACGCGCGGCTTCCGCGATGCCCTGCGCATCGCCTACCAGGCGCGGCCGCGCCTGTTCGACCGCCACATCGTGCTGCCCGAGCTGCTGTACGAGCAGGTGGTGGAGGCCGACGAGCGTGTGGGCGCGCGCGGCGAGCTCGTCCAGGCGCTGGACGAGGCCGCGCTGCGCCGTGCGCTGCAGGCCGCGTTCGACAGCGGCATCCGCAGCTGCGCGGTCGTGTTCCTGCACGGCTACCGGTTCACTGCGCACGAGGCCGCGGCGGCCCGCATCGCGCGCGAGATCGGCTTCACCCAGGTGAGCGCCTCGCACGAGGTGAGCCCGCTGATGAAGATGGTCTCGCGCGGCGACACCACGGTGGTGGATGCCTACCTCTCGCCCATCCTGCGCCGCTACGTGGACCAGGTGGCCAGCCAGATGCCCGGCGTGCGCCTGTTCTTCATGCAGAGCTCGGGCGGCCTCACCGAGGCGCACCGCTTCCAGGGCAAGGACGCCATCCTGTCCGGCCCGGCCGGCGGCATCGTGGGCATGGTGCGCACGGCGCAGGCCGCGGGCCACGACAAGGTGATCGGCTTCGACATGGGCGGCACTTCCACCGACGTGTCGCACTTCGCCGGCGAGTTCGAGCGCGCCTTCGAAACCCTGGTCGCCGGCGTGCGCATGCGCGCGCCGATGATGAGCATCCACACCGTGGCCGCCGGCGGCGGCTCGATCATCGGCTTCGATGGGGCGCGGCTGCGCGTGGGCCCCGAATCGGCCGGTGCCAACCCGGGCCCGGCCTGCTACCGGCGCGGCGGCCCGCTGGCCGTGACCGATGCGAACGTGATGCTGGGCAAGATCCAGCCAGCGCACTTTCCGCGCGTGTTCGGCCCCGGCGCCGACGAGCCGCTGGACCGCGAGGCCGTGGTCGCGAAGTTTGGCGCCCTGGCGCAGCGTTTGACGGCCGCCAGCGGCAAGCCGATCACGCCCGAAGGCGTGGCCGCCGGTGCGCTGCAGATCGCGGTGGCGAGCATGGCCAATGCGGTCAAGCGCATCTCGGTGGCGCGCGGCTACGACGTCACGCACTACACGCTGCAATGCTTTGGCGGTGCCGGCGGCCAGCATGCCTGCGCGGTGGCCGATGCGCTGGGCATGCAGCGCGTGCTGGTGCACCCGCTGGCCGGCGTGCTCTCGGCCTATGGCATGGGCCTGGCCGACCAGATCGCGATGCGCGAGGCCTCGATCGAGCGCCCGCTCGATGCCGCCGGCCTGGCCGCCGCGCGTGAACGCGTGGCCGAGCTCGGCGCACAGGCCGAGGCCGAGCTGCTGAGCCAGGGCGTGCCCACCGAACGCATCCACCGCCGCGAGCGCCTGCACCTGCGCTACGACGGCACCGACACCGCGCTCGAAGTGGCGATGGCCGACGCGCGCAGCGCCCAGGCCGAGTTCGAGGCCGCCTACCGCCAGCGATTTGCCTTCCTGATGCCCGACCGCGCGCTGGTGATCGAGGCCGTCTCGGTGGAGGCCATCGGCGCCGGCGAGCACATGCCCGAGCCGGCGGCCGCGGCGTTTGCCGTCTCGCAGCGGCCCGCGCCGAAGGCCATGGTGCAGATGTACTGCGCGGCCGACGATGGCACGGGCGACGGTCCGGGCCAGAAGTGGCGCGAGGCCGGCCTGCACCTGCGCGACACGCTGCCGGCCGGCGCGTTGATCGACGGGCCCGCCATCATCGCCGAGCGCAACGCCACCACGGTGGTCGAGCCCGGCTGGCAGGCCCGCCTGGGCGAGGAGGGCTCGCTCACGCTGCAGCGCATCCGCCCGCGCGTGGTGGCGCATGCCATCGGCACCGAGGCCGACCCGGTGATGCTGGAGGTGTTCAACAACCTGTTCATGAACATCGCCGAGCAGATGGGCCTGCGGCTGCAGAACACCGCCTACTCGGTGAACATCAAGGAACGGCTGGACTTCTCCTGCGCGCTGTTCGATGCGCAGGGCCAGCTCATCGCCAACGCGCCGCACATGCCGGTGCACCTGGGCTCGATGAGCGAATCGATCAAGACCGTGATCGAGCGCAACCCCGGGATGCGCCAGGGCGACGTGTACGTGCTGAACGACCCGTACCACGGCGGCACGCACCTGCCGGACGTGACGGTGGTGACACCGGTGTATCTTGATGCCCCCACGCTCCCGGTGGTCGCTGCCCCCCGGGGGGGCGCGTTTCGGACCGGGGAACCCGGATCCGAAACCGATGCGCAGGGCGCCCAGCCGAGTTTCTACGTCGCCAGCCGCGGCCACCATGCCGACATCGGCGGCATCACGCCGGGCTCGGTGCCGCCGTTCTCGCGCAGCATCGAGGAAGAGGGCGTGCTGTTCGACAACTTCCTGCTGGTGCGCGACGGCACGCTGCGCGAACAGGCGCTGCGCGACCAGCTCGCCAGCGGCCAGTGGCCGGCGCGCAACCCCGACCAGACGATCGCCGACCTGCGCGCGCAGATCGCCGCCAACGAAAAGGGCGTGCAGGAACTGCGGGCCATGGTCGAGCAGTTCGGCCGCGGCACCGTGGCCGCCTACATGCGCCACGTGCAGGACAACGCCGAGGAATCGGTGCGCCGCGTGATCACCGCGCTGCACGATGGTCACTTTGAACTGCCGCTGGACAACGGTGCGCGCATCGTCGTGAAGGTGAGCGTCGATGCCGCGCAGCGCAGCGCGACCATCGATTTCAGCGGCACCAGCGCGCAGCTGGGCAACAACTTCAATGCGCCCAAGGCCGTGACCATGGCCGCGGTGCTGTACGTGTTCCGCACGCTGGTGGACGACGACATCCCGCTGAACGCCGGCTGCCTGAAGCCGCTGCACGTGATCGTGCCCGAGGGCTGCATGCTCAACCCGCGCGCGCCGGCCGCGGTGGTGGCCGGCAACGTGGAGACCTCGTCCTGCGTGACCAACGCGCTGTACGGCGCGCTCAACGTGATGGCGGCCAGCCAGTGCACGATGAACAACTTCACCTTCGGCGACGAGCGGCACCAGTACTACGAAACCATCTCCGGCGGCTCCGGCGCCGGCCCGGGCTTCGATGGCACCTCGGTCGTGCAGACCCACATGACCAACTCGCGCCTCACCGACCCCGAGGTGCTGGAGTTCCGCTACCCCGTGCGGCTGGACAGCTACGAGATCCGCCAGGGCTCGGGCGGTGCCGGCCGCTGGCACGGTGGTGATGGCGGCGTGCGCCGCGTGCGCTTCCTGCAGCCCATGACGGCGGCCATCCTCAGCAACGGCCGCGAACATGGCGCCTTCGGCCTGGCCGGCGGGCAGGCCGGCGCGCCGGGCATCAACCGGGTCGAGCGCGCCGATGGCCGCATCGAGCCACTGGGCCACATCGGTGAGGTGGCCATGGGCGCGGGCGACGTGTTCGTGATCGAGACCCCCGGCGGGGGCGGCTGGGGCCCGCCACCGGCGGGCTGAAGCACCGCTTGGGCCGCAGCGGGCCGCGGGCGTGGCTCACTCGTCGGCGCCGTCCCGGTAGCGGCGCCAGCGGCCCACGGCCGTGCGCATGAAGTCGGCCTGGTCACGAAAGCGCATGCAGCGCTGGCACATCCGCCAGTGCAGGTGCAAGGACAGGCGCTCGATCGGCCCGAGTGACCGGTCCTGCGCCTGCAGCACCAGGCGCGTGACTTCCTTGCAGGATCGGCGCAGCTTCATGCGGTCAAGGGGCTCACGGTTCAGGGGGTGGCGGTGCGGTTGTCGAACCAGCGCTGCTGCAGGCATTCCCGCAGGCGCAGGCGGGCCCGATGCAGCAGGACCCACAGGTTGGTCGAGGTGATCTGCAGTTCCTTACAAATCTCGCCGGTGTCCAGCTCGAGCCATTCGCGCATCATGAACACGCGGCCCTGCGTGTCCGGCAATTGCTCGATGCACAACTCCATCACCTGCAGGAACTGATGCTGCCCGCAGCTGGCCTCGGGGTTGCCCCAGTCGGCCGGGCTCTCGCGCCAGTGGCCGGTTTCATCGAACAGGGCGTCCTCCAGGTCTTCGCCGTCGTCGGCGGTGAACACGGTGGCCTCCCGCGCGTGGCGCCGCAGCTGGTCCACCACCTTGTGCTTGAGCACGCCCACGAGCCAGGTCTTGAGCTGCGACTGGCCGGCAAAGGACTGGGGCTTCTCCAGCGCGGCCAGCAGGGTTTCCGACACCGCATCCTCGGCCCAGGCCTCGTTGCGCAACTGGGTGCGCGCGAAACGCAGCAACTGGGGCCGCAGGGCCTCGACCTGGCTCGCGAATGGGGGCACGCTGGGTTACCGGGGATTGAATCGAGGCGCAGTGTAAGGAATTCTCCGGGTCGGCCGACAGACACCCGTCGCCGGCCCGGATCCAGTGCCACTGGCGATCCGCTCAACGATCAACCCTCGCAGGAGTCTGCCCATGAACCAACGTCTGATCCTCTCGTCCGCCCTGGCCTCCGCGCTGGCACTGGGCCTGGCCGGGCCCGCCGCCGCGCAGGCCAAGGAAAAGGAAAAGTGCTACGGCGTCGCCAAGTCCGGCCAGAACGATTGCGCCAACCTCTCGGGTTCACACTCCTGCGCCGGCCAGTCCAAGGCCGATATGGCCGCCGACGAGTGGAAGTACGTCACCAAGGGCACCTGCAAGGACATGAAGGGCTTGACCGAAACCGAGGCCAAGGCCAAGCTGAAGAAGTGAGGCCGGGCCGCCACGCCGCACCGGACACCGCGCCATGCCCACCCCCTTGCAGCACACCGGCATCGGCTGGCGCCAGCCGCACTATGCCGAGCTGATGGACCGCCGGCCGGCGCTGGCCTTCCTCGAGGTGCACTCGGAGAACTTCTTCGGCGATGGCGGCGCCGCGCTCGCGGTGCTGCAAGAGGGCCGCGCGGCCTACGACATCAGCCTGCATGGCGTGGGCCTGGGCCTCGGCTCGGCCGCCGGGCTGGACGAATGGCACCTGGCCCGGCTGGCACGGCTGGTCGAGCGCATCGAGCCCGTGCGGGTGAGCGACCACGCCAGCTTCGCCCGGGTGCCGGGTGTCGCGGGGCAGCCCATGGTGCACGGCAGTGACCTGCTGCCGCTGGCCTACACGCCGGCGGCATTGCAGATCATGGTGGATAACGTTCAAAAGGTACAGGAGCGGCTGCGCCGGCCGCTGCTGGTGGAAAACCTCTCGGCCTACTTGCGCTGGGCCGACGACAGCCTGGACGAAGCCGGCTTCTTCAACCAGCTGGCGCGCCGCAGCGGCTGCCGCATGCTGCTGGATGTGAACAACCTGGTGGTCAACGCGCTCAATGCCGGCCTGCCGCCGGTGGCCACCGCGCAGGCCTTCATCGACGCGCTGGACCCGGCCATCGTCGGCGAGATCCACCTCGCGGGTTATGCCGACCTGGGCGACATCGTGATTGACGACCACGGCAGCCGAGTGCACGCCCCGGTGTGGCAGGTGTACCACCACGCGCTGCGGCGGCTGGGCCCGGTGCCTACCCTGATCGAGTGGGACACCGACCTGCCCGCGCTCGATGTGCTGCTGGACGAGGCCGCCCTGGCCCAGCGCGCGATCGACGCGCGCTGCACGGCAACAGCCGCATGAGCCGCGACATCGAAGCCCGGCGCCAGCAACTGCTGCTGCAGGCGCTGTGGCGTGAGCTGCCGGAGGCGGCGCTCGCCGGCTGGCTGCGTGAGGGCCCGGCCCGGGCCGCACGCGGCCTGCAGGCCTACCGGCACAACGGCGAGGCCGTGGCGCACCGCGCGCTGGCCGCCAGCCACCCCACGGTGGCCGAACTGCTGGGCGACGAGGCCTTTGCCGCAGTGGCCCGCAGCCACTGGCGGGCCCACCCGCCCACCTGCGGCGACATGGGCTGCTACGGCGCGGGCCTGGCCGACACCCTGGCGCAGACACCGCAGCTGGCCGAGGAACCCTACCTGCCCGATTGCGCCCGGCTCGACTGGGCGGTGCACCGGCTGGAGGTGGCGGCCGACCTGCACGAGCCCCCGCAGGGCCTGGCCCTGCTGGGCACCGAACACCCGGCCCGGCTGGCCATGGTGCTGCGGCCCGGCCTGGTGCTGGTGAGCTCGCGCTGGCCGGTGGCCACCCTCTGGCAGGCCCATCGCCAGCACGGCCCGGCCCGCTTCGCCGCGGTGCGCGAGGCCTTCGCCGAAGGCCGGGGCGAGCATGCCCTGGCCTGGCGCGAAGGCTGGCGCCCGCGGGTCAGCGCCCTCGGCGAGGCCGAGGCGCACTTCACCCGTGCCCTGCTGGCGGCGTGCACCGTGTCGGCCGCGCTCGATGCCGCGGGGCCCGGCTTTGCCTTCGAACCCTGGTTGCTGCAGGCGCTGCAGCACGGCTGGCTGGCCGCGGTGCTGCCGTGCACCGACCCCGCAGCCGGAGACGAACGATGATGACCCTGCCTTCCTTTCGCACCCTGGCCGAACCCGCCGCGCGGCTGATCGGCCGGCTCGAGGCGCTGCAGCCGCTGGCGCTGCTGGCGGCGCGGCTGTACGTGGCCAAGGTGTTCTTGCTGTCCGGGCTGACCAAGCTGCGTGATTGGGACACCACGATCGCGTTGTTCGCGAACGAGTACCACGTGCCGCTGCTGCCGCCCGAACTGGCGGCCGTGCTGGGCACTGGTGGCGAACTGGCGCTGCCTGTGCTGCTGGTGCTGGGCCTGGCCACCCGCTTCGGCGCACTGGGCCTGTTCGTGGTGAACCTGGTGGCGGCGATCAGCCTGCCCGACATCACCGAGGCAGCGCTGCAGCAGCACGTGTTCTGGGGCAGCCTGCTGTTCGGCCTGCTGCTGTGGGGGGGCGGCCGCTGGTCACTGGACCACGCCTGGGTGCGGCGCTGGTGGCCCCAGCCGCGCTGAAACCCGGGCCGGCGACAATGGGCCTGGCGCGGCAAGCTGCCGCCTGGGATACCCGACGTGCGATTGCTGCTGCTGATCCTGGCCAGCCTGCTGGTGGCGGCCCTGTTTTCGCCACATCTGGCCTCGCTGGCCGGCGAGGCCGACAGCCCACCCGCCCCCTGGCACGTGGTGGGCCTGCCGCAGCAGACCAAGCCCTTCACCCGCTTCACCCCGGTCACGCTGGATGGCCAGCGCGTGTTGCGCATCGAGGCCGATGCGTCCTATGGCAACCTGGTGCATCCGGTGCACGAGGACATCGGCGTGCCGCACCGGCTGGCCTGGCGCTGGCGGTTGGACGAACCCAACCCGCAGGCCGACATCACCCGCCGCGGTGGCGACGACAACCCGGTCAAGGTGTGCGCGCTGTACGACCTGCCGATCCAGGCCGTGCCGTTCATCGAGCGCCAGGTGCTGCGCGTGGCGCGCCTGCGCAGCGGCGAACTGCTGCCCGCGGCCAGCGTGTGCTATGTGTGGGACAGCCGCATCGGCGCCGGCGCCACGCTCGACAACGCCTTCACCCGCCGCATCCGCCTCATCGTGCTGCAGGGTCCGCGCGCGCCGCTGCACCAGTGGATGGCCGAACAGCGTGACATCGGCGCCGACTTCCTGCGCCTGTTCGGCGACGAGGCCAAGGTGCTGCCGCCGCTGATCGGCATCGCGGTGGGCGCCGACGCGGACAACACCCGCGCCCATTCAGTGGCCCACGTGGCGGACCTGTCGCTCGATTGACCGCGCGCCGCCCGGCAGCGTGGCCGGGGCCGCTTCACTCCTTGCGCTTGAAGGCCAGCACCAGCGTGGGGGGCACGCGGCCGTCCACGTCGCGTGGCAGCACCTCGGCCTTGTCGATGGCGCGCAGCACCGCCTCTTCGTACAGCGCGTGGCCGGTGGACTTCAGGATGCGCCGCGCGATGATCTTGCCGTCCGGCGCGCACTTCACCTCCACGGTGGTTTCGGCGCTGTCGGGCACCTCGGCGGTGAGCACGATGTTGGGCTTGATGCGCGCGAGGATGCGCCCCGCATAACCGGCAGAAGGCGCGGCATCGCGCAGTGCGGTGCCGGTGGAGGTGGTGGGCCCCGAGGCGCCGGCCAGCCCGCGGATGCGCGCCAGGTTCTCCTCGCGCTGCTTGGCCAGGCGTTCTTCGGCCGCCTTGGCCGCGGCCTCCTTGGCGGCCTGCTTCTCGGCCAGCTCCTTCTTGCGCTTTTCTTCCTTCAGCTTGTCTTCCTGCTCCTGCTCGAGCTTCTTCTTGCGCTCGGCCTTCTCGATGGCGATCTGCGCGTCGATGCGCTGCTGCTCGATGCGCGGGTCGGGCTTGGGCGGCTCCACCACACGCGGCTTGGGCGCCTGCGGCGGCTCCACCGGGGCCGGCGCGGCCACCTCGGGCACGGCCGACCAGAGCTCGGCGCTGGCCACCACGTTCACCGGGCTGCTGCGCCAGGCCACGCCGAACGCCAGCACCACCACCAGCCCCGCATGCGCCAGCAGCGCCAGCACGGCCCCGACGCCGAAGCCACCCGGCTGGCGCGGCTGCCATTGGGTCTGGCCTTCGCCGGCATGGTGAAAGGCCAAAGTGGCCATCGGCTCAGTTTCCCTGGCGTACCGAGAGGCCCACGCGCTGCACGCCGGCGCGCTGCAGCGTGTCCATTGCGCGCACCACCTGCTCGTACTTCACGGCCTTGTCGGCCGAGATCACCACCGGCACCTGCGCATTGCCGGCCTGCAGCTGCTTCACGCGGTTGGCCAGCTGGTTGAAGGCCACCGGCTGCGGGTCGCCCCCGTCCACGCGCAGCTTCAGCCGCTCGTCGGTGCCGACCACGATCTCGATCACCTTGTCCGGCCGCTGCGCCGCCTTGCCCACGCTGGGCAGCTCCACCACGCCGGTGGTGATCAGCGGCGCACTGACCATGAAGATGATCAGCAGCACCAGCATCACGTCGATGAAGGGCACCATGTTGATCTCGCTGACGGCGCGGCGGTGGCGGCCCCGGGAAACGACGGCGGGCATGGCGCGGCCTCCTGGGCTTCAGTGCGGCTGCACGCCGGCGTTGCGCTGCAGGATGTTCGAGAACTCCTCGATGAAGGTCTCGAGCTGCACCGCGATGCGGTCGATGTCACGCGCGAAGCGGTTGTAGGCCACCACCGCGGGGATGGCGGCAAACAGGCCGATGGCGGTGGCCACCAGCGCCTCGGCGATGCCTGGCGCCACGGTGGCCAGCGTCACCTGCTGCACGTTGGCCAGGCCCACGAAGGCGTGCATGATCCCCCACACGGTGCCGAACAGGCCGACATAGGGGCTCACCGACCCCACCGAGGCGAGGAAGCCCACGTTGCCCTCGATCATGTCGAGCTCGCGCTGCAGGCTCGCGCGCATGGCGCGGCGGGCGCCATCGAGCAGCGCCTGCGGTTCCTGGCGGCGTTCGCGCAGCTTCATGAACTCGCGCATGCCGCTGGCGAACAGCCGCTCCATCGGCGCGGTATCGGCCTTGGTGCCGGCCGCGCTGTACAGCTCGTTGAGGTTCTTGCCCGACCAGAAATCCCGCTCGAAATCATCGTTGCGGCGGCGCAGGCTGCGCAGCCCGAACACCTTGGCGAAGATGACGGTCCAGCTCGCCAGCGAGGTGAACATCAGCCCGGCAATCACCAGCTGCACCACCAGGCTGGCATGCAGCACGAGGTTGACGATCGAGAGGTCCTGGTTCATTGGAAGAGGGTGGTGATCTGCGATGGAATGCGGCAGGGGCGCAGGCTGGCGGCGTCGACGCAGCCGATGCGGATCGTGCCCTCGCACAACAGGTGCCCGGCGCGCCAGGCCTGCTGGGACAGACGCATCGAGGCCGGGCGAAGTTCCTCGACGACGACGGTGATGTCCAGCGCATCGTCCAGCCGCGCGCTCTGGCGGTAGCGCACGGTGGTGTCGGTGACGACGAAGATCGCGCCGGTGGCCTCGCGCAGCGTCTGCTGGCTGATGCCCACCGAGCGCAGCCACTCGGTGCGGGCGCGCTCGAAGAACTTCAGGTAGTTGGCGTAGAACACCACGCCGCCCGCATCGGTGTCTTCCCAGTACACCCGCACCGGGTGGCGGAAGGGCTGGCTCGCGGAGGGCAGGGTGGCGGGCTCGGACATGGGCCGGGCGATGATACGCGAGGGGCCTGCCGCGGCGGCTGGCCCCGCAGGCGCGCGTGCGTCCGGGGCGGTGGTGTCAGACCGGCTGCACGGTGCCCGGCAGCACGAAGCTCGGCGCCTGCAGCGGGCCGGCGCGCCGCGCGGCCGCGTGCGGGCCCGGCCACATCCACCAGGCGGTGATGGCCAGGGTGGCCAGCGCGAGCAGGGCCACCAGGGCCACGCGCCGGCGGCGGCGCGCACCGCG
>JACRAZ010000070.1 GCA_016213205.1 Burkholderiales bacterium | reverse complement strand
CGCGGTGGCGGCCCGCTCGGCGGCAGGCAGCACGATGGCCGCGCCAGCCGCCGGCGCCGGCGGGCTGGGCAGCACCGCGCCGGGCGTGCCGGTGGCCAGGCCGGTGAACACCCGGGCCCGACGCACGCGCGCCAGGCCCTCGGCCAGGCGCTCCACCTCGGCGGCGCCGAGCCGGCCCTGCCAGGCGGCCGAGGCCAGGTCGGCCAGCACCTGCTCGCCGGCGAGGATGATCGCGCCGGACTCGCCGTCGGCCGCACCGGCCAGCAGCGGCTGCAGCCACCGGGCGGCGGCGTCGAGCTGGTTCAAGCGCAGCAGCCCCCAGGCCAGCAGCACGCGGCGCTGCAGGCCGGTGCACAGGAAGTGGCACTCGAGGCGGTCGTCCAGCGCCTGCAGCAGTTGCACGCCGGCCTCGAAGCGGCCTTCGGTGAAGGCCACCATGGCATCGCACAGCGCGTGCACGCCCAGGCCCGAGGGCCATTCGTGCGCATGCCGGGCGCGCGCCAGTTCGGCCGCCATCTGGCGCAGCAGCGTCGGGTCCTGCAGCAGCCAGGCCACCCGGGCCTGGTTGAACAGCATGGCCGGCTCGTGCACGCGCCGGTGCGAGGGGCTGGCCGCGCGCCGGATGTCATCGATCAGGGCCTGCCCGGCGGCCATGGCGGGCCCGGCTTCACCACGCAGCGCATGCAGCAGGCCTTGCAGCATGCGCAGGTCGGTCTGGATCATGCGGGGGCAGCCCAGCCACTGGTAATCGTCGTCCGAGCGCGCCAGCCAGTCCAGTGCGTCGGCCACCTGGCCGGCCAGCAGGGCCTGCCAGCTGCGCACGTGCCAGGCGCCCGCGCGCAAGGGGCTGGGCTGGGTGGCCGCCACCGTGAGGATGGCGTCTGCATAACGCCCCATCTGGGCGGCCGTGTCGGGCGCGCCGGCCATCATGATCTGCAGCGGGCACTGCTGCCAGAGGCCGGGGTCCGGCACGCGCAGCAGCGTCTCGAGCATGCGGCCCAGGGCCGGCGCCACGTCGGCCGGCCGGCCGCAGACCACCGCATCGCAGGCCACGCCGTAGTGGATGAAGGCCATCGCCGCGTCGTCCAGCGACAGCCGCGAAAGCCGCACCAGGATGCGGCTGCCCTCTTCGAAGCGGCCCATGTGCTGCAAGCCCGCGCACAGGTGCGCGCTGGCCAGCGCCGCATCACGCTCGCGGCCGGCCGCCGCATAACCGGCCACGGCCTGGTGCATGCAGTGCATCAGGGCGTCGAAGTCGTAGCCGGGCCAGGCGGTGAGGCCGCGCAGCATCCACAGGTCGGGCATCTGCTCGTACTGCTGGGGCGGGAACTGCGCCAGCAGTTGGGCCAGGCTGCTGCCGCCGCCGGAGGCCAGCAACTGCGGCGCCCGCTGCCCCAGCACGCCCAGCGCCGGGCCCCAGGCCTCGGCCCGCACCAGGTAGCCCACGGCGCGCACCACGTCGGGCTCGTCTTCCGCCGCGCGGCACAACAGCGCGGGCCATTCGGCCGGATGGTCGCGCCGCAGCCGGTCTTCGAGAAACTCGCGGAACAGGTCGTGCAGGCGCAACGTGGGCACCTCGGCGGCCAGCACGGTGACGAAGAGGCCGCGGCGATCCACCTCGTCCAGCAGCGCGGCGGCATCCTCCATGCCGGTGACGCGCGCGCAGCGCTCGGCGGTGAGCTCGGGCAACACCGCGCTGCGCAGCAGGAACTCGCGCAGCCGCGCGGGCATGTCGGCCAGCACCTCGGTGGCGAGGAAGTCGAACAAGTGGCGCTGGGTCAACCGCTCGTGGCCACGCGCGGCACCCGGGCCGGCGGCCAGGCTCAGCCGCAGGCCCGCGGCCCAGCCCTGGGTGCGGGCCAGCAGGCTGCGCGCCTGCTCGGCGCGTTCGTGTTCATCGGCCGCGGCTTCGGGCCGGTTGCGGCTGACCAGGGCCTGCACCTCGTCGGCATCGAACTGCAGGTCGGCCTGGCGGAACTCGGCCAGGTGGCCGCTGGCACGCCAGCGGGCCAGCGTGAGCGGCGGCTCGGCCCGGCTGGCCATCACGATGCCCCAGTGCGCGGGCAGGCGCTCAACCACCATCTGCAGCAGATCGAACACGCGCCGGTCGACGATGCGGTGGGCGTCGTCGATGACGAGCAGGCCCCGCTGACAGTCCAGCCCGGCCAGGGCGTTGACCAGCACCCCGGCCACCTCGCGCAGGCCCCGGTCGGCCAGCGCCAGGGTGGCCAGCGCGTCGGGCGATACGCGCCAGGGCAGTTGCAAGGGCTCGCAGGCGGCACACAGGCAGGCCAGGAAGCCGGGCAACTGCTCGTCCTCGTCGGCCCCCACCCAGGCCAGCGCGGTGCCAGGCGGCAGCTCGTGGATCAGCTGCGCCAGCGCGGCCGTCTTGCCGTACCCGGCCGCGGCGCACAGCACGGTGAGCGGCTGGTCCTGCGCGGCCTGGAACAGCCGCTGCTGCAGGCGGGGCCGGTCCACCCAGCCCGGCGGCCGGCGCGGCGGCTGGATGCGGGTGACGGCGAAGGGCGGTGCGGCGTTCATGCGAACCCCACGGTGGCGCGCGGCGCAACCGCGCGGCGCCGGCGCACCGCGCTGGCCGCGGGTGCCTGGGCCGCCACCAGCGGCGGCAGCGGCCGCCGCACGATGGTGCGCGCCTGGTCCCAGGGCAGGCCGAGGCCGGCGAGCACCATCGTCGTCACCGCCGCGGCATGGCCCGGCGGCGCCAGGCCCGCGGCGATGATGCGCATCGCCTGCGAGATGGTGCCGCCCACCAGGTCGAGCGCCGCCGGCTCGGTGGTGATGCGAAAGGCCTTCTGGCGCACGCCCAGGCGCAGATCGGCCAGCACGTAGTCGCCGGTGACGCGCAGCAGCGCGGGCGACAGGGCGGCCACGTCCATCATGAGCTGGGCCCAGGCCGGGCTCTGCTCGGCCAGCCACAGGTAGCGCCGGTTGCCGATGGCCATGCGTTCGGCGCCCTCGCTCACGCCGGCGCAACTGTCGGCAATGCGCCGGCACAGGCCCTGCGCCAGCCACAGCGCCACGGCCTGCACCAGCTCGTCCTTGGAGGCGAAGTGGTTGTACACGGTGGCGCCTGCCACGCCCGCGGCGGCGGCAATGTCGCCGATGGTGCTGGCAGCCACCCCGCGCGTGCTGAACACGCGCAACGCGGCATCCACGAGCTGGCGGCGCGTGCGCTCGCGCTTGGGGGCCGGCACCTGCGGTTCGGCCAGCGCCGCAGCCAGCTCGGGCGGCAGCGGCGCGGCAGCCAGATTCGCCTCAAATATCATTGAATTCATTTTTAGAATGTCATGCCATTTTTGGTGCACCTATATCTTAATGGAAGTGCCGCCGGCCCACCCATCGGGCGCGGGACAGCGGTGCATCGGCGATGCGCCCGGCCCTGCCGTGGCAGCGGCCGGCGACGGCATACTCCGCCCGGGCTCGACAGGGCCCACGCTTCTTGCCATGACCCACAAGACACCAGGAGGAACCATGCATCGTCGTCAACTGCTTTCGTTCGGCGTGGCCGGACTCATGGCACTGCCGTGCGTCCACGTTCAGGCATCGGAGCCCGAGCACCAGCCTTCGGCCGTGGTGGCCGACAGTGCGCTGGGGGGCGGCCGCAGCGGCGCGGCCTTCTTCTTCGTGTCAGAGGTCAACGGAACCCCCTTGGCGCGCAACATCCTCGTCGCCAGCCGAGCGGCCAGCGTCGGCCATGGCGCAGACCTTCAGGTTCGCCCGTTCGCACGCGCGCTGCCCGCCGGCAGGTCGACGATCAAGCTGGCCGCTCGCTTCGCCTATGCCGCGCCGATCCAGACGCTGTTCCAGGCGGGCGCGGACTATGCTGTCGAAGGCGTGGTCGAGGTCGAACTGCGGCCCGGCACCCGCTACCGGGTGACGGGCGTCCTTGACGCATTCCGGCGCGAGGTCTGGCTGGTCGAGGACGCGACCGACAAGCGGGTCGGAAGCAAGGTCGTGGACCCCGCGCCGGCCATGGACGAATCGGCCAGCCGGCTCGGCGAGGGCTTCACCTGCTGCAATCTGCACTATGAGGGCGACTGGATCAGCGACGCCAACTGGAAGGGGCTTCCGTTCATTCCCGCCGGCTCGCGGATATTCCTCAAGGGCTTTGGCCGGCATCGGGCCGAGGTGATCATCGAGGGCCGGTCCATGCGTGTCGGGCTCGACTATGGGCGGGAGCGCGAAACGCGCGAGGGCTTCGTCGCCAAGATCATGGCCAAGGAAGACCCGAAACTGCGCCTGGCCAGCTTCAGCCCCGGCGTGCAGGAGGCCATCAGGTCCGCCAAGGTCATGATCGGCATGACCAGGGAGCAGGTCATCATGTCCATGGGTTTCCCGAGGACCGACCTGAACAAGTCACTCGACGAGCCCGACTGGACCTACCACACCCAGGACGAGCAGGAGAAGATCGTCCTTGTCTGGGGCCCGGACCAACGCCTGAAGGACGTGGAGGCGCCCCCCAGCCTCAAACGCCGGCTTGTCCACGTGGAATAGGCCCGGGCGTCGGCGCCCGCCCTGCCCGGCCGCGGCTCCACCCTTCAGCGGCCGCTGAACCGCGGTGGCCGCTTCTCCAGGAAGTGGGCCACGCCCTCCTTGAAGTCCTCGGTCTTCAGGCTGTCCATCATGCGGCGATCGGCATCGGCCAGCGCCTGGCCGACGCTCTGGAACGGCAGTTCCCACAGCTGCTGCTTGATGACGCGCAGCGAGCGCGGCGAGCACTGGCTCGCCAGCTCGCGGGCGTAGGCCTGCACGAAGCCGGCCAGCTCGGCCGGTGGCAACGCGCGGTTGACCAGGCCGATGCGCTCGGCCTCGCTGCCGCTGAGCTTGCGTGAGCTCAGCAGCAGGTCGGCGGCATGGCCGGCGCCGACCAGCCGGCTCAGGGCCCAGGCGCTGCCATGCTCGGCGATCAGGCCGCGCCGCGCAAAACCGGTCATCAGCGTGGCCTCGGTGCTGGCGAAACGCAGGTCGCAGAACAGCGCGAACACCAGGCCGATGCCGGCCGCCGGGCCGTTGATGCAGGCAATCAGCGGCTGCGGCACGGTGGCGAAGTAGGCGAACTTGTGCTGGTAGTCGGCCCGCGCGCCGGCGGCCGCCGGCGCGGCCGGCTGGGCCAGCGCCTCCAGGCCCTGGCCACCGGCCAGGCTGGTGAGGCGCCCCATGTCCGCACCGGCACAGAAGCCCCGGCCAGCGCCGGTGAGCACGATCACGCGCACCGACTCGTCCGCCCCCAGGCGGCCCAGCGCGGCACGCAAGGCCTCGTGCATGGTGGCCGTGACGGCGTTGAGCTTGTCGGGCCGGTTCAGCGTGACGGTGGCCACGCCGTCGGCAACGGCCACCTGCACTTCATCGTGTTCCATCGTGTCCTCCTGAGGGTCGGGCGCCAGGCCGTGTCAGGCCACCACGAGCACCGGCCGGATGCGCACGCCGGCCAGCACGAATCCATCCGCCTCGAGCGGGCAGCCATGCCGGCGCGCCGCCGCCAGCACCTCAGCCGGCGCCGGCACCGCCAGCTCCACCACCGCCAGCCGCTCCGGCGTGCCCGGCGGCGCGGCCACGAAGCACGCGGCGCCCAGGTCGAAGCGCAGCTCGGCCTGGCCGGCGCCATTGCGCGTGAGCGGCACGCCGGTCAGGCGCGACCAGTGGGCGGCCAGGCCGTCGGCATCGGGGCTTTCCAGCGCAATGGCCGGCAGCCCGGCCACGCGGTCCAGGCGCTGCGCGTCGCGCCAGTGCGGCCCGGCGGGCCAGTAGGCGCCTGACAGCGATTCACCCCCGGCGCTGCGATCGAACTCCAGCATCGTGGCGCGGCAGTCGCGCGGGTGGAACTGGGTGCCCCAGAAATCCGGGTACTCCAGCGCATGGGCGACGCGCACGCCCTGCGCCTGCACGTGGGCGCGCCGCCGCTCGGGGTCGCTGCAGTCGAAGATGGCCATGTAGCCGCCTCGGCCGCCACTGCGTTCGAGGAAACGATGCACCGCCGTGCCCTCGCGGGTGGGTGCCACCACCTCCAGGAACGCATGACCGCAGGTGAACAGCGCGTTCTCGAGCCCGTACTTGCCCACCCCGGGGTCGCGGTGGCAGACCGCGAGCCCGAGGATCTGCTGCACGGCCTCGACCACGGGCTCGAGCGACGGCGCGGCCAGGCAGATCTGGCGCAGGCGCAGGTAGTCCGACATGGGCGGCCTCCGGATCTTGCTAACGCCCGAAATGGGCAGCCACTTCAGCGCCCCTTGAACACCGGCGCGCGCTTGGCCACGAAGGCGGCTGCCGCCTCGGCGTGGTCTTCCGTCATCGAGCTGAGGATGTGGTGCGCGGCCTCCATGTCGAGCGCAGTTTCCAGCGAGCCCGCCAGCGCGTGGTTCAGGTTGCGCTTCATGTAGCCCAGCGTCACGCGCGGCCCCTCGGCCAGCTCGCGGGCGAAGGCCAGCGCGCGGGCATCGAGCTCGGCGTCGTCCACCACTTCGGTGACGATGCCGAGCGCGAGCGCCTGCTCGGCTGTCATGGTTTGCGGGCGCAGGTACAGCTCACGCGCCTTGGCGGTGCCCACGATGTGGGTGAGGAACCAGCTGCCGCCGAAATCGCCGGACAGGCCCACCTTCGCGAACGCGGTGGTGATCTTGGCCGAGCGCGCCGCGATGCGGAAGTCGCAGGCCAGCGCCATCGACAGGCCGGCGCCGGCCGCGGCGCCGGCGATCGCGGCCACCGTGGGCTTGGGCATCTGGTGCAGCAGGCGCGAGACCTCCATGCGCCGGCGCAGCCCCTGGGTGCGCTGCTCCAGCGTGAGGGTGCGGCCCACGCCTTCGGCCATGTCCTTCACGTCGCCGCCCACGCAGAAGGTGCCGCCTTCGCCACGCAGCAGCACCGCGGCCACGGCATCGTCCTCCCAGGCGGTGTCGGCGGCCTCGTGCAGCGCGGTGCACAGCGCGGAGTTCAGCGCATTGCGGCGCTCGGGCCGGTTCATCGACAGCACGCGCAGCGCGCCTTCGTCTCGTTGCAGCAGGATCTCGGCCATGTTCAGTCTCCACTCGATGTCCGGCGTGACGCGCCGTTGAAGCGGCCATCATCGTATGGCGCGGCGCGCAACGCCTGTCCCTTGGGCGACTCGGCCACCGGGCGGCGCGGCATGGCCTGCACTGCAGGCCGCGGTCAGCGTCGGCGGTCGCGGTCCATCCAGCCGGCCACCGAGGCCAGGCCCAGCAGCAGCGCCACCCAGCCGAACACCGCCTCGGCGTGGCCCAGCCAGCGCATCAGCCCGTGCCAGGCCGGCCCGGGCTCGGGCTGGCCCAGCGCCACCAGCGGCAGCAGCCGCTCCAGCGAGTAGGCGAAGGGGCTGAAGCCGCCCGGCGCACCCGCACTGCCGAGTTCGGCCGCCAGCCAGTACGCCGCGCCGCACAGCAGCCACACCGCGAGCAGCCAGCCCAGCAGGCGCCCCGGCCGGTGGCCATGGCCGGCCAGCAGGCCCAGCAGCCAGTGCCCGCCGCGCGGCAGCCAGCGCAGCGAGGGCGGCGCCCAGGCGCCGACACGCCCGATGCGCCGCAGCCAGTGTTCGCGCCGCTGCGCGATGCTGCCGGCCCGGTGCTCGTGGCCCATGCGGCGCAGCACGCGGATCAGCCGGCCCCAGGGCTGCATGCGGAACTGCTGATGCAGGTGCTTGGGCCGCTGGCGCTCGAGCCAGCCGATGCGGAACACGGTGTCCAGCGGCGATTCGGCATCGAGGCGGCTGTAGTCGAAGCCGTCCAGCGCCAGGTGCTCGCCCCAGCTGGTGGTGTCGTCCACCAAGGTGCTCACCCGCGTGCCCACGAGCGAGGCCCCGAGCAGCGGCGTGCCCAGCTCGCGCAGCACCAGCGCGCCGCCGATGCGTGCGCGGTCGAGCACCAGCGAGGCGGCCACGCCCCAGCTCGCGTCGCCCAGCCAGTCGAAATTGGCGCCGCTGGCGTCGAGGTCGCCTTCGATCTGCGCGCGCCGCAGGCTCACGCTGCCGGCGGCACCGAAGTCGGGGCCCAGGCGCAGCGAACCGGCCACCGCGATGCGGTCCATCACCAGCGCCGCACTGCGGCCGAGCTCGGGCAGTGCATTGCCATTGACGCGGCCGCTGATGCGCATGTCGCCCTGCACCTGCGCGCCGATCAGGCGCACTTCGCCGATGGACTGGAAGTCGTCGATCAGCAGCAGGTTGCCGCCCACCTGCAGCGCATTGGCCTGCAGGGCGCGCCGGCTGGGCGCGGCATCGGGCCCGCCGCTGAGGTCCAGGCGCGAGGCGTCCAGGTCGCCGCCGATGCGCGCGCGTGTGAGCCGCAGTTCGTCGGCGATGGCGGTGCCGGCGTGCAGCACCAGATCGGCGCCGATGCGGCAGCCTTCGGCGATCAGGCCCTTCAGCTGGCAGCCACCGAAGGTGACCGAGCCCCGCACCTGCGCGTTGTCCAGCACCACCGGGGCATCGAAACGGCAGCGGTAGAACCACAGGCTGCCCGGCACCTCGGCGCCGGTGAGGTTCAACCGGCCCTCGATGGCCGCCCCCACCAGCTGCAGCCGCTGGCCGCGCAGCCCCAGCCCGCCGCGCAGGATGAAGGCCAGCAAGGACGCGCGCACGTTCACCTCGGCCGAGTCGCCTTCGGGCAGCTTCAGGCCCACCTTCGCGATCTCGCCCGCCGCACAGGCCCGCACCATCAGGCGCTCGGCCGGGCGCAGTGGCGCAAACCGCGCCAGGGCGCGGGCGACGAGTTCACTGGGGGGCGGCAAGGCAGACATGGGCGCGGTGCAATCCAGGGCTTGCCCTCGGCGCCAAGGCCGCAGGCCCCGCTATTCTGTACGGGCCGGCCGCCGCGGCGCGCCTGCCTGCGCCCCGCATTGCAGGGGGTGGGCCCGCAAGCAACACCCCCGCGCCCGGCAGGCTAGAGCCCGCCGCCCTGCCGGGCCACCGCCAGTTCGCCGATCGCGCGGCCCATGCCGAGGCTGGCCTCGTTGGTGAAGCGGAAGTGCAGGCCTCCCCACACGCGCGCCATCGCGATCTCGTGGCTCAGGTCCTCGATCCGCGTCCACTGCCGCACCACGCCCTTGGCGGTGGCGCTCGTGGTCGAGAGCTTCGGCACCGGGCCCCGGCCCACCTCGGCCTTCAGCACCGATTCCAGCGCGCCGGCCAGGATGCTGTGGCCGCTGACCGTTCAAACGGGTCTGTCAGCGCCGGGTTCGGCCGCCACTGGCATCACACCTACACCAGTCGCCACGGGACGCCGCCACAACCGGGACGCTGCCGCAGCTGGCGTCTTCGGGTGCGTACTGTCGTGAACGACGGATGCAACGTCCTTTGCGCCTGCCCATGTCCCGCCCGACCCGGGCCGCTCCGCTGTCGGCACCCTGCACGGCCAGGCCGCATTGCAGGCCCTACAGCGCCCCGCAGCGCGTGCCCGCCAACTTCCCCCCGTGACCCCGGCACTACAGACCCGCCAGGAGGCCGCTGGACCGCGCGCTGGGCGCAACAAAGCAAACGGCCCGCACGAGGCGGGCCGCCGGGCTGGGCGAGGTGTGGTCAGGCTGCCTGCTGCTCCACCGGCACCAGCCGCGCAGCACGCCAGCGGTAGAAGGCGATGCCGGCGCTCGTGCGGTTCAGCCCTTTCGCCTCGGCGAGCGCTTGCGCGAAGTTCAGCGGCAGGGCTTCGAGCCCAACCTGATCGAACAGCGCCCACAGGCGCGCGGTGATGTTGGGTTGCTTGGCGGGCTGGGTGGCTGTGGTCATGACGTGCTCCATCGACTGGGCTGCGGGACCGCCATTGCAACTTCGTCGATGGACGCTCGTCTACGAATCGTCCTCTGCGGTCGTGGGAGACTCTGCTGGGCGCAAGCTGTCCTTGAACGCCAACTCCGGATCCTCTCCGTCGAAAGTGGCTGGAACTTCCCGATGCGCCTGCATTGAACGAGCAAAGTCAACAATCTCGCCGTTCGCTGACTCAAGGCCGCAGATCAGCAAGGTGAACGCGAATGGCAGCACCGTCTGGTCCAGGCACCGCTCCCAGGGCGCATTCGTCAAGAACACGTGACACGGCGGCCTCTGCTCGCCACTCGGAGGCAATGGCTCAGCAGCCAACCGCATGACTGCCTTCCGAGCCTTGCTGAAGCAAGCCGGCAACTTGCCAACAAGACGCCCGTCGCTGTCGAAGACAGGCCGGTCGGGATCCTCGACTAGGTCTGCGTCCAGATCGTTCAACTCAATGAAGATCACGCGGTCGTGCTTGGCAGGCTTTCGCTGGGCATCGTTGAAGAGCTGGCCGATACGCACCGACTGGGAGCCGGCTCGACGCTTGCACTCGACCGAAAACTGACGCCCGGTCTTGCTGGTGGCAGTGAACTCGTGGTGCTTGCTTGAACCATCCTCCTCGTCCTCAAACTCAACGGCAAAGCCGGCGCGGACGAACGCGGCTGCGATTCGAGCCTCATAGCGCGCGCTGTGAAACTGATCCTTCACCTTCATGCGCGCGATCAGCTTCGCCTGCAGATCGGCGTTGTGCTTGATGCAGTACAGGTCGTGAGCCAAGCTCAGGTAGCACGCCACTGCTCCTGTCATCGTGGAAACAGTCACCACACCGGGGCTTCTGCGGTCACGCTTGTCCTGCGCCCTCACCTCCACAGCCCACAGCAAGAGCTCGTGCCGTTCTTCCGGCGGCCTTGCAGCCTCAGCCGTCATCCAACTAAAGCCGAAGACCGTGGGAAGGTAGCTCTCAGTCAAGAAGGAGTGGAACGTTCCCCAGCGGCCCAGCTGGTAGGAATCACCGACTGCAACCATCCGCAGGCCGTTCACCTGCTCAGAGATGATTCCGCGCCCCATGCCCTGCTGGCGTTGGCGAAGCGCTTCCCGGGCTTGGATTTGTTGAAGGCCGGCAAGCGCGAAGGCGCGGTCAGACGGGCCGTGGCAACGCTTGTACTTCTTCCCACTCCCGCAGTGACAAGGCTTCTTGCCGCCTAACGGCTGCATGCTGAGACCCCCTGAGTCGGCCGATTGTCAGCGGCATTCCGGGGCAGCACCAATGCTGACACCAGCGCTGACAGCGCACCCATAAAGCAAAAGGCACCTGGCCGCCGAAGCGCGCCAAGTGCCTGTTGCATAACCAAAATTTTGGTGGGCCCTGTAGGATTCGAACCTACGACCAACGGATTAAGAGTCCGCTGCTCTACCAACTGAGCTAAGAGCCCGAAACTTGCCAGCCGAAGCTGGTGGGTTGTGCAGGATTCGAACCTGCGACCAACGGATTAAAAGTCCGCTGCTCTACCGACTGAGCTAACAACCCGTGGTCATTCCCGTTTGTTTACTCACCCGGGTAGAGCCCAAAATTCTAGCACGGGTATTTTGGATGACTCAAGCCCTCGCGATGCATTGGCGCAGCAGTTCGCCCGCGGCCACGAGGCCGAAAGTGGCCGTGACCGTGACGCTCGAGCCATAGCCATGGCAGTTGAGGCTGCCGTCGCTGTCGCAGGCATCGGCCGGCGCTGCCACGGGCTCGCGTGAAAACACGCAACGCAGTCCCATGGCGCCCTGGCGTTGGGCGCCCTGCTTGCGCAGGCGCTGGCGCAACGAGGCCAGCAGCGGGTCGTGGGTGGCCTCCGCGAGGTCGGTCACCTCCACGCGCTGCGCGGCCTGCTTGCCGCCGGCCGCGCCCACGCTGACGAAAGCCGCACCGCAGGCCAGCGCCCAGCCGGCCAGCGCGAGCTTGGCATGTGATTGGTCGCAGGCGTCGATCACGCCGTCCACCGGCGAGGGCAGCAAGGCGGGCCAGTTGTCGGCGCTGGCGAAGTCTTCGACCGCGAGGATCTCGCAACCAGGATGGATGTCGGCCAGGCGCACGCGCAGCGCTTCGACCTTGGCCATGCCCACGGTGCTGCCCAAAGCCTGCACCTGGCGGTTGATGTTGGACTCGGCCACCTGGTCCAGATCGACCAGCACCAGCCGCGCGACACCACTGCGGGCCAGCGCCTCGGCCGCCCAGGAGCCCACGCCCCCCAGCCCCACGACGGCCACGCGCGCCGCGCGCACACGGGCATAGCCCGCGTCGCCGTAGAGCCGGCGCAGGCCGCCGAAGCGGCGCTCGAGGTCCGGTGCCAGGTCGGCGACGGCGGTCAACGGACTGCCGGCGGGCTCATGCCTGCCGCTCGATGCGCCACATCTGCCAGCGCAGCGCGAGCACCGCGCCCGCGACGATGGCGGCCACCGCCACGAAGCTGCCCAGCGACAGTGTCGACAGCCCCGACAGGCCCTGCCCCACCGTGCAGCCCAGCGCGGTGACGCCGCCCACGCCCATCAGGACCGCGCCCACGAGGTGATTGGCCGTGTCCTCGACACCGCGGAAGCCTTCCCAGCGGAAATCACGCCGCAGCAACGCCACCGCCGCACTGCCCAGCACCACCCCGGCGACGACGACAATGCCCTGCGTGAGCAGCTTGCTCTTGTCGCTGAAGAACATCAGCCAGTCGAGGCTGTAGGACAGCGGCGCGACGAAGCTGAGGCTTTCCATGCGCTGCGAATTGGTGGCCAGGAACGCCGGCTCGAGCGTCAACGGATGCTCGGCCAGGTGGCCGAAGCGCCCGGACACCCACCAGGCCGCGACCACCACCGCGCCGACACCGCCGCCGCCCAGCAGCACGGCCGCCGAGCGGCCCTCGCGCCGCACCAGCACCCACAGCACCAGCAAGCCACCGATCACGGCCGCCACCCAGGCCGCATGCTGCTGGGCATTGCCGCCCATCAGGCGCGCCGCCAGCGAGGGCAGGTCCTGGCCCACGGGCAGCACCACCTGCACGGCATCGACCGTGTTCACGCGCAGCACCGCGGTGAGGCCTTTCATCGTGGCGAAGCCGCTCAGACCCAGCACGACGAACACCACCAGCGACTTCAGGTTGCCACCGCCGATGCGCACCAGCGTCTTGCTGCCGCAGCCCGAGGCCAGCACCATGCCGAAGCCGAACATCAGCCCCCCGACGATGTGCGACAGCCACAGCCATTGCGGCGCGGCGTACACGCTGTCGGCCGCACGCAACCAGCCGGCGGCCACCATCGCGTTGAAGCCCAGCATCGCCACGCCGATGGCCAGTGCCCACATGCGCAGGCGCGTCCAGTCGCCGATGTTCACCACGTCGGCCACCGCACCCATGGTGCAGAAGTGGGTGCGCTGCGCGATGGCGCCGAACAGCACGCCCAGCCCGAACGCGGCCCACAGCACCTGGGTGCCGAGCGTGTGCAGCTCGACCTCGCTCATGCGCCCACCCCTCAGCCCTTGAGCGCCGCGAGCCTGTCGCGGCCCGCCGCGGCGGCTTCGGATTTCGGGTAGGCCTTGAGCAGCTCGTCCAGCGTGCGGCGTGCACCCTTGACGTCCTTCATCTCGACCTGGCAGTTGGCCACCGCGAGCAGGGCCTCCGGTGCGCGTGGATGCTCGGGCGCCGCGGCCACCATGGTGCGGAAGACGGCAATTGCGTCCTTGTAGTCGCGCTTGCCATACAACGCGTTGCCGAGCCAGAACCGCGCCGAATCGAGGTAGCCACTGGCCGGGTAGCGCCGCACGAAGCTCTGCAGCACGGCCGCGGCCTTGTCGAACTCGCCGTTGCGCATCACCGCCATCGCGTCTTCGTAGGCGCGGCGCTCGTCGGGGTCGACCATGAACTCCTTGCCGTCCACCGACACCTGCTGCGGCTCGAGCCGCTTGAGCCGGTCTTCCAGGCCTTGCGCCCCATCCTTCTGGCGGCGCTGCACCTCGGCCAGTTCACGCTGCAGCTGCTCGGTGACGCCGCGCAGGCGTGCGGTCTCGGCACGTTGCGCCTCGAGCTGGGTGTTCAGCTCCACCAGGCTGCGGCGCAGCTGCTGCAACTGCTCGACAAGCTGGGCCTGGGTGCTGCCGAACTCGGTGATGCGGTTCTTGTTCGCCTCGTCGCTGGCGGCCAGCCGGGCACGCAGGTCGAGGATGGCCTTGCGTGCCTCGTCGTCCTCGAACAAGGCCGCCTGCGCGCCGCCGGCCAGGCAGGCCAGCCAGCCGGCCAGCAGCCAGGCCGGGGATGGGAGCATGCGCACGTCAGCGGTCCTTCAGTTCGGCGCGGCGGTTCTTGGCCCAGGCCGCTTCGTCATGCCCGTCGGCCACCGGTTGCTCCTTGCCGAAGCTCACCGCCTCGATCTGCGCATCGCCCGCGCCCAGCAGCGCGAGCGACTTGGCCACCGCCTCGGCGCGCTTCTGGCCCAGGGCCAGGTTGTATTCGCGGCCACCACGCTCGTCGGTGTGGCCCTCCACCCGCATGCGCTTGCTCTTGTTGGCCGCCAGGGCCTTGGCATGGGCTTCGATCATCGGGCGGAAGTCTTCCTTCACCACGAAGCTGTCGAAATCGAAGTAGACGACACGGGACAGGCCTGCTGCCGTGGCACCACCGCTCTTGCCCAGGTCCACCGGCTTGACGGTGGTTTCCGGCAGGCTGCCGGTGCGCGGCTGCGCTGCGCCGGTGCCGGCGGTGGGGTCGATCGTGCGGGGCTTGGCGTCCTCGACCGGCGGCGCCTCATCCAGCTTGACGCTCGAGCCGCAGCCCGCCAGCAGGGCAGCCGCCGCGACACACAGGCCGGCCGCATGCCAGCGAATGGTGCTCGGGGTGCGAAGTGCAAACCTCATCATCTGCTCCTTGGAGATCTTGGTGGGTGCCCGCGGGGGCGGGCGGCCGCCGGGCTCGGCCCGGTCAGCGCAGGAAGGGGCCCCAGGCCGGTTCGCGCACATCGATGCCGGTGGACAGCAAACGCGTGCGGATCTTGCCATCGAGGGTGGTGGTCATCAACACGTCACGGCCCTGGGCGCGGGTGGCATACATGATGAGGCGGCCGTTGGGCGAGAAGCTGGGGCTTTCGTCCTCGGTGGTGTCGGTCACCGCGTTCACGGCGCCGCTGGCCAGGTCCATCGTCATCACGCGGAAGGCGCCGCCCCCATCACGCGCCACGTAGGCCATGCTGCGGCCGTCCGGGCTGATCGCGGGGCTGATGTTGTAGCTGCCGTTGAAGGTGACGCGCTCCGGCGTGCCGCCGGCCATCTGCAGGCGGTAGATCTGCGGGCTGCCGCCCCGGTCGCTGACGAAGAACACGCTCTGCCCATCGGGCGCGAAGCAGGCTTCGGTGTCGATGGAGCTCGAATGCGTGAGCCGGCGCATCGGTGCGCCACCCAGGTCGAGCAGGTAGAGCTGCGAGACACCGTCGAGCGAGAGCGTGACCACCAGTTGCTTGCCATCCGGCGACCAGGCCGGCGCGCTGTTCGAGCCGCGGAAATTGGCCACGATGCGGCGGTCGCCCGAGAACACGTCCTGCACCAGCACCACGGCCTTCTCGGTCTCGAACGACACATAGGCCAGGCGCCGGCCGTCGGGCGACCAGGCCGGCGAGATGATGGGCTGCGGGCTGCTCAGCGCGACCTGGCCGCCCTCGCCGTCGGCATCGGTGATGCGCAGCGAATAGCGGTTGGCCGCCTTGGTGACGTAGGCGATGCGGGTGGCATTGACGCCGCGCTCGCCGGTGAGCTTCTCGTGCACCGCATCGGCGATGCGGTGCGCGGCCAGGCGCAGGTCGGCCGCCGTGACGGCCAGGGCCTGGCCCAGCAGGTCTTCGCCCTTGACCACGTCCCAGAGCTTGAAGCGCACGTCGAAACGGCCATCGGGCAGCCGCGTGGTGGAGCCGGCCACCAGGGCATCGGCATTGCGGGCACGCCAGTCGGGAAACAGCGGCTGGCTGCGCTCGTCGAGCACGCCGCTCGAATCGACGCTGCGGAACAGGCCACTGCGCTCGAGGTCGGCACGCACGATCGCCGAAATGGGCTGGCCGCTGCGGTCTTCGTCGCGAAAACGGGTGATGGCGATCGGCAGCTGCGTGGCGCCGATGCCCGAGATCTCGACCCGGAACTGCGCAAGCGCTGCGGGGCTGAAGGCCCAGCCCATGCTGGCGGCCAGGGCGGCGTTGAAACGTCGTCGTTGAAATTGCATCGGTGGGCAGTGGAGTCGCGCGGGGCCGGCCGGGTTCCGTGCGGGATTGTAGGCAGCGGTTTCAGCGGCCCCGGCCGGGGCACCGCCTTCAGCTCAACGCACGGCGCAGCACCTGCGCGCACAGCATCACCGCGGTGTTCGCCTCATCGATAACCCTGCCCATGGTGATGAAGCCATGGATCTGGCGCTCGAAGCAGACGTACTGTGCCGGGGTGCCGGCGGCCGAGAGGGCGTCCGCATACTGCCGGCCTTCGTCCCGCAGGGGGTCGAAGCCGGCGGTGAGCACCAGCGCGGACGGCAGACCCGAAAGATCCCGGTGCAGCAGCGGGGAGCTGCGCCAATCCTCGTAGTGCACCGGATCGTCGATGTACTGGGCGCGAAAGTAGGTGATGGTGTCGCGGGTGAGCAGGTAGCCCTCGCCGTTGTGGGTGTGCGAAGGGGCGACGGCCCGCATGTCGGTGGCCGGATAGATCAGCAGTTGCAGGCGGGGCGGCGGCGCGTCGCTGCCGGCATCACGCAGCGCAAGGCACACCACCGCGGCGAGGTTGCCACCGGCGCTGTCGCCGCCCACGGCCAGGCGCGCGCCATCGAGGCCGAGCGCGGCCGCCTCGGCCTGCAGCCAGCGGGTGGCGGCGACCGCATCGTCCACCGCGGCCGGAAACCGGTGCTCGGGCCCGAGCCGGTAGTCCACCGACACCACCACGCAGCCGGCCTGCGCGGCGAACGCACGGCACAGCACGTCGTGGGTGTCCAGGTCGCCGATGGTCCAGCCGCCGCCGTGGTAGTACACCAGCACCGGTGCCGGCACGGCCACCCCTGCGGGCCGGAACAGCCGCAACGGGATCGGCCCGTGCGGCCCCGGGGCCTGCAGATCGCGCACCTCGGCCACCGCGCACGGCTCGGGCTGCGAGAAGAAGCGGCGCTCGCGGTAGAACCGGCGGGCCTCCTGCGGCGTGAGCGTGTGCGTGGGCGGCAGTCCTCGTTCGGCGATCAGGTCGAGCATGGCCTGGGCTTGCGGATCGAGCATGCGGCTTCCTCGGGGCGTGTTGCGGCCAGTGTAGCCGCGGCCCCGACCGTGCGGCTGGCCCGGCGCATATTGTTGCCTATGGCAACCATCTGGTTGACAATGCGCCGATGAACAGCCCGCCCGACCCCGCCCGCGTTGCGGCCTTGCGCCGGTTCAACCGCTTCTACACCCAGCGCATCGGCGTGCTGCACGAGCAACTGCACGGCAGCGGCTTCTCGCTGGCCGAGTCGCGCGTGCTGTGGGAGCTGGCCCACCTGCCGGCCGGTGAACCGGGCCTCAGCGCGGCCACGCTGGCCCGCAGGCTGGACCTGGACCCCGGCTACCTGAGCCGGCTGCTCAAGGGCATGAAGGCGCGCAGGCTGCTGCGCCAGGCCCCCTCGCCCACCGACGCGCGGCAGCAGCTGCTCTCGCTCAGCGCCGCCGGGCGCCGCGCCTTTGCACCGCTGGACGCGGGCTCGCAGGCGCAGATGGCCGAGCTGCTGGCCGGCGTGGCACCGGCCGACCAGCCCCGCCTGCTGGCCGCGCTGCAGACCATCGAGCACCTGCTCGGCGGCGGCGCGGCCGAGCGACCGCCCTATGCACTGCGGCCGCACCGCCCGGGCGACATCGGCTGGGTGATCTCGCGCCACGGTGCGGTGTACGCCGACCAGTTCCACTGGGACATTTCGTTCGAGGCGCTGGTGGCCCACATCGCGGCCGGGTTCCTGGACCGCTTCGACGCCCGGCGCGAGGCGTGCTGGATCGCCGAGCGGCCGGGTGCCGGCGGCACGGCCGAGAACATCGGCTGCGTGTTCCTGGTGCAGGCCCGCGACGAGGCCAGCGGCGAGCCCGAACCCGGCGTGGCCCAGTTGCGCCTGCTGCTGGTGGAGCCGGCCGCGCGCGGCATGGGCCTGGGCGCGCGGCTGGTGGCCGAGTGCACGCAGTTCGCGCGCCGCAGCGGCTACCGCACGCTGCGCCTGTGGACGCAGAGCACGCTGCTGGCCGCCCGCACGCTTTACCAGCGCGAGGGCTACCGGCTCGTCGGCACCGAGCCGCACCACAGCTTCGGCCATGATCTGGTGGGTGAGATCTGGGAGTTGGACCTTGCCTGAACCCGCGATGACCGATGCGCCCTGCCCCTGCGGCAGCGGCCGCCCCTGCGCCGGCTGCTGCGGGCGCTGGATGGCGGGCGCACTGCAGCTGCAGGCACCCGATGCCGAGGCCCTGATGCGCTCGCGCTACAGCGCCTATGTGCTGCAACAGGCCGACTACCTGCTGGCCACCTGGCATCCGACCACCCGGCCCGCGCAGCTGGCGTTCGAGCCCGGCCTGCGCTGGCTGGGCCTGGAGGTCCGGCGCCACCAGGCCACCGGGGCCGACACGGCCATCGTCGAATTCGTCGCGCGCAGCAAGCTGGGCGGCCGGGCCCACCGGCTGCACGAGACCAGCCGGTTCGTGCGCGAGCAGGGCCGCTGGCTCTATGTGGATGGTGACACCTGAATGGCACCCGACGCGGCGCTGCCGGTGCTGTACGAGGACGCGCAGCTGCTGGCCGTGCACAAGCCGGCCGGCCTGCTGGTGCACCGCAGCGGGCTCGATGCGCACGAGCTGGACGACGTGGTGACGCGCCTGCGCGCGCAGCGCCACAGCGCCGTGTGGCCCGCGCACCGGCTGGACAAGGGCACCTCGGGCGTGCTGCTGCTGGCCCTGGACGCGGCCACGGCAAGCGCACTGGGCGCCGCCTTTGCCGAAGGGCGGGTGCACAAGCGCTACCTCGCGCTGGTGCGTGGCTGGCCGGCCGACGAAGGCCTGAACGACACCGCGCTGGCCCGCGACCCCGAGCTGCCCTCCACCGGCCAGCCGCTGCTGGCCGCCGCCACGCGCTGGCAGGTGCTGCGGCGCTTCGAGTGGCCGCTGCGCACCCACCCGGCGCACGCCACGACACGCTGCGCGCTGGTGGCCGTGTGGCCACTGAGCGGGCGGCGCCACCAGATCCGGCGCCACTTCAAGCAGATGACGCACCCGTTGATCGGCGACGCGACGCACGGCAAAGGGCCGCTGAACCGCGCCTTGGCCGCTCACCTTGGATGTCAGCGCCTGTGGCTGCACGCCCAGGCGCTGAACCTCACGCACCCAGGCAGCGGCGAGCCCCTCACGATCACCGCCACGCCCGGCCCCGAGTGGGCACTGGCGCCGGCGGCACCGGCCCAGGGCTGATGGCTCGCGCGCGCGGGCCGATCAGATGTCCTCGCCCACCATGTCGATGGCGCCGCAGGGGCACTCGGCCGCGCACAGGCCGCAGCCCTTGCAGTAGTCCAGGTTGATCTGGAAACGCTGGCCGGGGCCGAGCTTGATCACCGCGTTGTCGGGGCACACGCCATAGCAGTTGTCGCACTCGAAGCAGTTGCCGCAGCTCAGGCAGCGGCGCGCCTCGAACTGGGCATTGCCTTCGGTGAGGCCGCCCTGCACCTCGTCGAAGCTGCTGACCCGGCGCGCCAGCTCGAGCTGCGGGCGCAGGGTCTTGGGCGCATCGGTGTAGTACCAGGTGTTCAGGCGTTCGAAGGCCGCCGGGGCGTGCTTGGGCGCCGCCTCGAGGCGCGCGCCCCGCAGCCAGGCGTCGATGTGGCGCGCGGCCTTCTTGCCGTGGCCCACCGCCACCGTCACATTTCGCTCGGCGGGCACCATGTCGCCACCGGCGAACAGGCCGGGGTGGCCGGTCATCATCGTGGCCGGGTCCACCTGCACCACGCCGTCCTTCACGTCCAGCCCGGGCACGCCCTCCAGCAGCGACAGGTCCACCTCCTGGCCCAGCGCGAGCACCAGGCTGTCGGCCTCCAGTGTCTCGAATTCGCCGGTGGGCTGGGGCTGGCCCTTCTCGTCCAGGCGCATCTTCTCGATCGTGAGCGCGCCGTCGCCGGCGGCGCGGATGGTGGACAGCCACTTGACCATCACGCCTTCCTGCAGCGCTTCCTCGATTTCCATGTCGTGCGCGGGCATCTTCTCGCGCGTGCGGCGGTACACGATGATGGCCTCCGTGGCACCCAGCCGCCGCGCGGTGCGCGCCATGTCCACGGCCGTGTTGCCACCGCCGTAGACGACGACACGGCGGCCCAGCATCGGCTTGTCTTCGCCCTCCATCGAGCGCAGCACCGCGATGGCGTCGAGCACGCGGGTGGAATCGCCCGCCGGGATGAAGGCGCGCTTGGCGATGTGCGCCCCCACGGCCAGGAAGGCCGCGTCGTAGCCGCCCTCGCGCATCTCGTCGGCGATGTTGGCCACCTTGTGCTCGAGCTTCACCGTGACACCCAGGTCGACGATGCGCTGCATCTCGGCATCGAGCACCTCGCGCGGCAGGCGGTACTTGGGGATGCCGAAGCGCATCATGCCGCCGAGCATCGGGCCGGCGTCGACCACCGTGACCGCATGGCCCATGCGGCGCAGGTGGTAGGCCGCCGACATGCCCGAAGGCCCGGCGCCGACCACGAGCGCGTGGCGGCCGGTGCTGGCCGCGGGCGCGTCGAAGCGCCAGCCGCGCTTGAGCGCCTCGTCGCCCAGGAAGCGCTCGACCGAGTTGATGCCCACCGGCGCATCGATCTTGCCCCGGTTGCAGGCGCCCTCGCAGCTGTGATAGCAGACGCGGCCCATGATGGCGGGGAAGGGGTTGTCGCGTGTCAGGTGCCGCCAGGCGGTTTCGTAGTCGCCGCCTTCGGCGTGGTACAGCCAGCCCTGGATGTCCTCGCCGGCCGGGCATTGCGCATTGCAGGGCGGCAGCCGGTCCACGTACACCGGGCGCTGGGTGCGCCAGGAACCGGTGCGGTTGGCCAGCGAGGTGCCGACGTCGAGCGTGATCGCAAAGGGTTTTTCCATCGTCAGGCCTCGTGCTCGCGCGCGGTGTCGGGTTCGTCCAGCAGCTTGAAGCGGCGGATGTTGCGGTCGGCGCGCGCCTGGATGCGCGCCACCAGGTCGGGCCGCCCGGGCTCGCCGAACAGGTGCGCAAAGCGCTTCTGGGGCTTGAGGTAGTCGTCCACCGGCGTGCGGCGGCGGATCTTGGCGACGCTGGTGACCTCGCCCCGCTCGGCCTCGTAGACCGGGAAGACGCCGGTCTCATGCGCCAGCCGCGCCAGGCGAATGGTGTCGTGCGAGGCCGCGCCCCAGCCCAGCGGGCACGGCACCAGCACCTGCAGGTAACGCGCGCCCCGCAGGCCCATGGCGCGCTCGACCTTGGCTTCCAGGTCGTGCAGGTCGGCCACGGTGGCGGTGGCCACGTAGGGGATCTCGTGCGCCATCGCGATTTGGGGCACGTCCTTGCCCTGGTCGAAGGCGGCGCCCGGGTCCGGGCCCAGCGGCAAGGTGGTGGCGGTGCGCGCGCCGGCCGGCGTGGCCGAGCTGCGCTGCACGCCGGTGTTCATGTAGCCGCCGTTGTCATAACAGATGTACAGCACGTCATCGTTGCGTTCGAACATGCCCGAGAGGCAGCCGAAGCCGATGTCGGTGGTACCGCCGTCGCCGCCCTGCGCGATGACACGCACCTCGTGCCGGCCCTTGACCTTCATCGCCGCGGCGATGCCGGTGCCCACCGCCGCCGCGTTGCCGAACAGCGAGTGGATCCAGGGCAGTTGCCACGAGGTTTCGGGGTACGGGGTGGAAAACACCTCCAGGCAACCGGTGGCATTGGCCGCGATCAGGTGGCCGCCGGCGGCGCGCATCGCGGCATCCACGGCATAACGCGCTCCCAGTGCCTCGCCGCAGCCCTGGCAGGCGCGGTGGCCGGAGGTGAGCGCGTTGCTGCGCTCGCCGCTGGCCTGCACGCTGCGCAGCTCAGGGGCGAGCAGGCGGTTGCCGACGGTGAAGGTGCCGGTCTGGTAGAACTTCAGGGGTTGGTGCATGGGGGGCCTTCAGTGCACTTTGGACGCGATGGCGCCCACGTCACGCAGCAGGTTCTCGGCGATCGGCCCGCTCTTGCGCTGCTGTGCCTCGCGCTCGAGCTGGCGGTTCACGATGCGCCAGTCCAGATCCAGGAAGCTCAGCGGCGGCAGTGCATCGGCCACGGCCTCGCGCAGCAGGCGGTGCAGCGAGGCCTTGGTGATGGCGCGGCCGCCCAGGCCCGCGATCACGGTGTAGCCCTTGAGCGGCAGGCCGGACAGGGCCATGCGCACATCGTTGGACACCACGCCGCCCATGCCCACCGAGAAGCTGCGCTCCAGCACCAGCACGCGCTTGGCGCCCTGCAAGGCCTCGCGCACGGCCGCCAGCGGGAACGGGCGGAACGACTGGATGCCGAGCACGCCGATGCGCAGGCCCGCATCACGCAGCTCGTCCACCGTGTCCTTGATGGTGCCCAGCACCGAACCCAGTGCGATGACCACCGTCTCCGCGTCGCCGAGCCGGTAGCCCCGCACCAGGCCGCCGGAGCTGCGGCCGAAGCGCTCCGCGAACTCGCCCGCGATCTGCGGTATGCGCTCCAGCGCCTGCAGCTGGCGGGCATGGGCCAGGTACTTCACCTCCATGAAGGCCTCGGGGCCCACCATGGCGCCGATGGACACCGGGTCCCGCGGGTCCAGCACCTGGCGCGGCTCGTAACGCGGCAGGAACGCGTCCACCTCGGCCTGGGCCGGCAGGTTCACCCGTTCCACGGCATGGGTGAGCACGAAGCCGTCCATGCACACCATCACCGGCAGCGAGAGTTCCTCGCCCAGCTTGAAGGCCTGGATGTGCAGGTCCAGCGCCTCCTGGTTGGTTTCGGCGAACAGCTGGACCCAGCCGCAATCGCGCTGGCTCATCGAATCGCTGTGGTCGTTCCAGATGTTGATCGGCGCCCCGATCGCGCGGTTGGCCACCGTCATCACGATCGGCAGGCCCAGGCCGGCGGCGTTGTACACCGCCTCGGCCATGAACAGCAGGCCCTGGCTCGCGGTGGCGGTGTAGGTGCGTGCGCCGGCGGCCGAGGAGCCGATGGCCACGCTCATCGCCGCGAACTCGCTCTCGACGTTGAGGAACTCGCAAGGGCTGAGCGCACCGCTCTTCACCAGCTCGCCCAGGCCCTCGACGATGTGCGTCTGCGGCGAGATCGGGTAGGCGCAGATCACCTCGGGCCGGCTCAGCGCCACGGCCTCGGCCACGGCGCGCGAGCCTTCAATTTGACGAAACATGGGCCAGTTCCTCCATCTCGCGTTTCACGTGGTCGAAGGCATCGGACGCAGCGGCCACGTTGGCCTCGGCCACGCGGCCGGAGAAGCGCTCGCGGATGGCATGCGCCACCGCCTCCAGCGACACCAGGCCGGCCAGCGCGGCGAAGCCGCCCAGCAGCGCGGCATTGGGCAGCGGGCGGCCGATGTGCTTGAGTGCCAGCTCGGTGGCGGGCACGGTGGTCAGGCGGTCGATGCGGAAATCGGCCGCCCAGTCGCCCATGCCCAGCTCGGCAAAGCTGCGGCGCGTGTTGATCAACACGTAGCCGTCGGCCTGCAGGCCCTGGAACACATCCACCTGGTGCAGCAGCGTGGGGTCCTGCACGATCACCACGTCGGGCGCCACGATCGGCTCGCGCAGCCGGATCTCGCGGTCGTCGATGCGGCAGAACGCCACCACCGGCGCGCCGGTGCGCTCGGAGCCGAAGCTCGGGAAGGCCTGCGCATGGCGGCCCTGCTCGAAGGCCGCCACGGACAGCAGCTCGGCCGCCGTGACCACCCCCTGGCCGCCGCGGCCATGGATCCGGATTTGCAGCATCGTGTGCGCTCCTCGTGTCGCGTGGCGTGATCAACGCCGCGGGACTTGCGGTGATGTTCGTTCGCTCGGTGTGCGGCGATTCTTGGCGCAGGGGCATGTGTATGGTTTGATGCCGGTCAAGCCACGGGCAGCGACAATGCGACGCGTTCCGCCCCTGCCCGCGCGGCACCGCCCGCGCCCGAAGGCGCGCCTCCCACCCTGCCCCGCCGCCGGCCGCGCCCGGCGCCTCGCCTGCATGTCCAACGGCCCGCTTGCCGCCGCCCTCGCCTACATCCTGTGGGGCTTCTTCCCGGTCTACATCAAGCAGGTGGCGCAGGTGAACGCGCTCGAGGTGGTGGTGCACCGCTCGGTGTGGTCGCTGGTGTTCATGCTGGTGCTGATGGCCGCGCTGCGGCGCTTCGGCTGGCTGCGCGACGTGCTGGGCCAGCCCCGCACGCTGGGTGTGTTCCTGCTCAGCGCGTTGCTGCTGTCGGCCAACTGGCTGGTGTTCGTGTGGGCGGTCAGCCACGACCGGCTGCTGGACGCGAGCCTGGGCTACTTCATCAACCCGCTGTTCAACGTGATGCTGGGCTTCCTGGTGCTGCGCGAGCGGCCGCGGCCGGGCCAATGGGCCGCGGTGGCGCTGGCGGGCTGCGGCGTGCTGTGGCTCACCGTGGCCGCGGGCCAGCTGCCCTGGGTGGCGCTGGTCCTGGCGGGCAGCTTCGGCCTGTATGGCCTGCTGCGCAAGACCGCCACCCTGGGGGCGCTGGAAGGCCTGACGCTGGAAACCCTGCTGCTGGCACCGCTGACGGTGGGCGCCCTGCTGTGGTTCGTGGCCAGCGGCCACGGCGCGTTTGCGCAGGGCAACCTGGTGATGGACGGCTGGCTGCTGCTGGCCGGCCCGGTGACCGCGGTGCCGCTGCTGCTGTTTGCGGCCGGCGCGCGCCGGGTGTCGATGGCCACGCTGGGGCTGCTGCAGTACCTGGGCCCGTCGATCAGCTTCCTGCTCGGCGTGTTCGTGTACCACGAGCCCTTCGACCCGACGCGCGGCATCGGCTTCGGGCTGATCTGGGCGGCGCTGGTGCTCTACAGCGGCGAAGGGCTGTTGCAGATGCGCCGCGCGGCCCCCGCGGCGGCCACGACGGCCGACCTCAACGGCCGGTGAACCGCGGCGCGCGCTTCTCGGCCCAGGCGGCGCGCCCCTCCTTCAGGTCGGCCGACTGCGCGGCAACCTGCATGTCGTGTCGCAAGCCCTGGGCGTCCAGGCGGCCGGCGGCCAGGCGGTTCAGGTGCTTCTTCATGCCCAGCATCGCCAGCGGCGCCATGCCGGCGAGCGTGGCGCTCAGCGCATCGGCCCGCTCGGCCAAGGCCTCGGCCTCGGCCAGGTGGGTGAGGAAGCCGATCGCCTTCATCTCGTCGGCATCGATCGTCTCGGCCGTGAGCAGCAGGCGCTTGGCCGTGTCCACGCCCAGGCGGCTGACGTAGCGTTCCAGCCCGCGCTGGTAGAAATGCAGGCCCAGCCGGGCGGCCGGCATGAACATGCGGATGCCGCGCGCGCCGAGGCGGAAGTCGCAGGCCAGTGCCAGATCGGTGGCGCCGCCGTAGACGCCGCCTTGCAGCACGGCCATCGTGATGGGGCGCGCGTCTTCCACCGCGTTGACCACCTCGTCGAAGGCCACGGCACGGGGTGCGCCGAGGCGGCCGATGTCGTAGCCGCTGCAGAAGGTGCTGCCGTCGGCTTCCAGCCGCAGCACCAGCACCGCCTCGGCGGCGTTCACCGTGGCCAGGTGTTCGGCCAGCACGGCCAGGTCATCCGGGCCCAGGCGGTTGGCCTGATCGGGGCGACGCAGGCGGATCGTTGCGACGGCGCCATCGATGCGGAGTTCGGGGGTCTGGGGGTCCATGCTCATCGGCCTTGGAAACGCGGTGTGCGTTTCTCGAGGAAGGCGCGGCGGCCTTCGCGGTAGTCTTCGCTGTCGAAGCAGCGGTCCACCAGCGTGGCGATCTCGGCCGCGCCGGCACTGTCAGCATAACGCTCGAACACCCGCAGCGCGGCCTTGGCGGCCTGCACGGTGAGTGGGGCATTGGCCGCCACGCGGGCGGCGTAGTCGCGCACGTGGGCTTCGATCTCGGTGTCGTCGACCACCGCGTTCACCAGGCCCACACGCAAGGCCTCATCGGCACCGAGCTGGCGGGCGCTGAACAGCATGTCCTTGGCGGTGGAAGGGCCCACCAGCCGCGCCAGCGTGGCCACGCCCGCGTACTCGTACCCCAGGCCCAGGCGCGCGGCCGGGATGCCGAAGCGTGAGCCCGGCGTGGCGAAGCGCAGGTCGGCGTTCAGTGCGATGGCCAGGCCTCCGCCGATGCAGAAGCCCTGCACCAGGGCGAGCAGCGGCTTGGACGAGCGCGCCAGCGCCTTCTGGCCACGCGCGGCGATCTCGCCGTAGCGCGCCTTCTGCTGCGCATCGGCGCGCTGCTGCTCGAATTCGGTGATGTCGGCGCCCGCCGCGAACGAGACGCCGCCAGCGCCCCGCAGCACCACCACGCGCACCGCGTCGTCGGCCTCGAAGGCGGCCATCGCATCGGCCAGGCCCTGCCACATCTCCAGCGAGACGGCATTGCGCCGTTCGGGCTGGTTGATGGTGAGCCAGCCGATGCCCTCTTCCACCTCGGCCAGGATCTTGCCGGTCTGCAGCGGCACGGTGGTGCGGGTCATGCAATGGTTCCTTCGGCGCGCAGGCGCGCGATGTCGGTGTCGCTGAAGCCGGTTTCGCGCAGCAGCTCGGTGCTGTGCTGGCCGGGGTCCGGGCCTGCGCGGTCGAACTGCTCCGGGTGCGGGCAGGCCGAGAGGTTGATCGGCGAGCGCAACAGCTGCAGCGCGCCCAGTTCGGGGTGCGGCGCCGGCCGTGTCATGCGCAGGTGGCGCACCTGGGGGTCCTCGAAGGCCTGGCCGATGTCGTGGATGGGGCCGCAGGGCACGTCGTTCGCGTTCAGGCGCTGCACCAGTTCGGCCACGCTGAAGCGGCGCGTGACGGCCTCGATGTCGGCGTCGAGCTGGCGGCGGTGGGCGCTGCGCGCGCGCACGTCCTGGTAGTCGGGGTGGTCCAGCAGGTGCTGCGCCTCCAGTGCGCGGCACAGGCCGGCCCACATCTTGGCGGTGCTGGCGGCAATGTTCACCAGCCCGTCCCGCGCGGCGAAGCAGCCCATCGGGGTGAGCGTGGGGTGGGCGTTGCCCTCCTGGCCCGCCACCTCGCCGCTCATGGTGTAGCGCGCGGCCTGGAAATCCAGCTTGTTGAGCATGCTCTCCAGCAGCGAGGTGTGCACCCATTGGCCACGGCCGGTGTGCTCGCGTTGCAGCAGCGCCAGCAGGATGCCCTGGCCGAGGAACATGCCGGCAGTGGTGTCGGACACGGCGATGCCCACACGCATCGGCCCGCGCCCGGGCTCGCCGGTGATGGACATCAGCCCGCTGAGGCCCTGCACCACCTGGTCCACGCCGGGGCGGTCGGCGTAGGGGCCGTCCTGCCCGAATCCCGAGATGCTGGCCAGGATCAGGCGCGGGTTGATGCGCGCCAGCGTCTCGTAGTCCAGGCCCAGCCGCTGCTTCACGTCGGAGCGGAAGTTCTCCACCAGCACGTCGCTGCGCTCGACCAGGCGCCGCAGCACCACGCGGCCGGCCTCGGACTTCAGGTCCAGGCACAGGCTGCGCTTGTTGCGGTGCAGGTTCTGCTCGTCCGGGCCGCGGCGGCGGCCGGTCATCGAGCCGCCGTCACGCGCGGGCGGCGGCTCGATCCGGATGACCTCGGCCCCCCAGTCGGCCAGCAGGCGCACCGCCGCCGGGCCGGCACGGGCGATGGTGAGGTCGAGCACACGGTAGCGTGCGAGGGGCGGTTCGGCAGCGGGCGTCACATCCATGGCGGGCGGCAGGCCCCCAGGACCGGTGAGGGTGGGCGGCTGCAGATATATCTGAAGTTGATTCGGATATTCTATGCGCGCACGTCCGCCGCCGCACCCCCCGGCCTCAGCCTTTGTCCGGCCGCGGAAGCACATCCTTGAAGGCGTCGAAGCCCTTCCAGGCCGGCACCGGGGTGACCAGGCCTTCACAAGGCACGTAGGGCGAGGTCTCGACACGCTGCACGGTGTGGATGTAGCGGGGGCAGTTCGGGAACACCGTGTGCACCGCCACCCGCACGACAAGCTGGGCCTCGTGCCACCGGGGCAGCAGCGGGTCGTCGGGGTCGATGCTGGCCCGGCCGAGCACACGCAGCCGGCCCGGGCGTTCGAAGTCGATGAACAGCATGGCCACCGGGGCATGCACCGAGATGTTGCCCAGGCTGCGGAACATGCCATTGCCGTCGTAGCTGGGAAAGGCCAGCGTGCCGGGATCGAGCACCTGCACGAAGCCGGGCGCCCCACCCTTGTACGAGACATCGGGCTGCCCCTGTGCATCGGCAGTGGCCAGGAAGAACAGCGGCTGCCGGGCGATGAACGCAGCGTCGTCCTCGCTGAGCGCAGGCCGCGTCAGCCGTTCGGCCAGGCGGTCGGCCAGGCGGCGGCTGTCGAAGCGGTCCTGCCAGTGGCGGGCGCCGGCGTGGTAAGGCCCATCGGGGGCCTCAGGCTCAGGCAATGTCTTCATGGAGGCACAGGATATTGCCTTCGGGGTCTTCGAACCAGGCTGCCTTCTCGGCGCCGAGCACGCAGACATGGTCCACCGTCTTCAGGCCCGGCAGGTCGTAGTCGGCGAAGTGCACGCCGCGCGCCTTCAGGGCGGCGATGGCCTGCACGATGTCGTCGACCCGGAAGCTCAGCGCGGTGTGACGGGCCTGCGTGCCCTCGGGCTTGGGGAACAGCGCGATCTCGGTGCCGCCGCAGCGGTAGACGAACTTGCCGTCGGGCCGGGCACCCAGCGGTGGCAGGCCGAGCTGCTGCTCGTAGAAGCGGCGCGCGCGCGTCAGGTCCTTGACCGGAAGCATGCAGCTCACCGTGCTTGAGGCCAGCACATCCATGAACAGCTCTCCTCGGGCGCGCCGCGGGAAGCGCGCATCCCGCAGTTGTAGGCGACAGCGCCCGGCTTTTCCAGCGGCTTCTTGCGCCGGTGCCCACACCCGCCGCCGCGCATGGAACGAGCACTCCGATTCCAGGCTTCCTGTCCCCAGCTCAAGCAGCCGCGCGCGGCAGCGGCCCAGGCTGGTCCACATCACGACAACAAGCATCGGAGTTGGGCATGTCGAAGATCGGCACCGAGTTGCTGGTCAACACCCAGACGACAGGCGATCAAACGCTGGCCGAAACCGCCAGGCTGAACAACGGCGGCTTCGTCACCGTGTGGGTGGACTGGGCCGACAGCAGCCACAGCACGGCGGCTGACGGCAGCCAGTCCGGCATCAAGGCGCAGCTGTTCACCGCCGGCGGGGTGAAGGCTGGCAAGGAAATCCTGGTCAACACCGCCACGATCAACTGGCAGCAGGATCCGCACGTGGCGGTGCTGAAGAACGGCAACTTCGTCGTCACCTGGACGGACAACCAAGGCGACGCCAGCGGCCGCGGCGTGAAGGCCCAGGTCTTCAATGCAACGGGCGACCGCGTGGGCGGCGAGATCGCCGTCAACACGACGACACCCGCCGACCAGGTGCACCCGCAGGTCGCGGCGCTGAAGAACGGCGGCTTTGTCGTCGCGTGGGACGACTGGAGCGACGGCATCGACGTGCGCGCCCAGGTGTTCGGCAACACCGGCGCGCGGGTGGGCAGCGAGATCCTTGTCAACGCCACCAAGGATGGTGCACAGGACGGCACGCGCCTGGCCGCGCTGGACGATGGTGGCTTCGTCGTCACCTGGACCGAGAACTGGCGCGACGTGAAGAGCCAGGCCTTTGATGCCAGCGGCAACCGGCAGGGTGGTGAAGTGCTCGTGAACACGACGACGGCCGGCGGGCAAAGCGGCGCGCAGGTCACCGCCCTCGGCAGCGCGGCCTACCTGGTGGCCTGGAACGACGACCTGTACGGCCCCAGCGACGGCAGCGGTGCGGCCGTGAAGGCCCAGCTGTTTGCGGTGGACAAGGCCGTGTCGGGCGGCAGCGGCAACGATGTGCTGACCGGCGGTGCCGGCAACGACACCCTGATCAACGTGGAGCGTCTGCGGTTCAATGACATCGGCGTGGCGCTCGACCTCGACGGCCACGCGGCACCACGGCCAGGATCCTGGGCCTGGTGTTCGGTGCCGCCGCGGTGCATGTGCCACAGTACGTGGGCATCGGCCTGTCCTTGCTCGATGGCGGCATGAGCGACATCGCGCTGATGCAGGCGGCACTGAACGCCAGGCTCGGCACCGGGTTCTCGAACGCGGCGGAGGTGGACCTGATCTTCCGCAACCTGATCGGCATCGCGGCGCCGCCTGACCAGGTGCGCTACTGGTCCGGCGCCATCGAAGCCGGACAGTACACCCAGGTGTCGCTGGCCATGGTGGCCTCGCAGCTGGCCGAGAACCTCGCCAACATCGACCTGGTGGGCTTGCAGCAATCGGGGCTGGCGTACCTCGACCCCACAGGCGCGGGCTAACGCAGGTCGCCGGCCAGGCTGGCCAGGGTTTCCGGCGCGATCTGCACGTGCGCCGGGTAGTGCGTGTGGTCGCAGCCCAGCTTCACCGCCGCGCCGGCGCGCACCGCCTCGCGCGCGGCGGGCGGGAACTCGAATCGCACGAAGTGCACCGAGGAGGTCTTCTCGTCGTTCTCGCGGTCCAGGTCTTCATCGGCGATGGCGTAGATGCGCGCATGGCCCTCGACCTCGACGAACAGGCGGTCTTCCACGCCGATCAGCCGCGCGAGCTCACGCTTGCGCTCGTGCGGATCGGGGTACTCGATCAGCATGGTGGCCTTCCAGTTGCTGCCATCGGGCACCAAGGGGGCATAGGCCTCGATCTCGCCCTGGATGCCCTCTTCCTCGAAGATCTTCTCGATGTGCAGCATCTCCTGGATCTGGCGGCGGATGGTGCGCTCGTCCTCGAACTGCAGCGTCATGTGCTCGCCCAGGCGCACGCTGCGCAGGCGGCGATGGGCAATCGCTTCGGGCTTGCTGCTCTTGCGGATCTTGGCGTAGGCCTCCAGCGTGAGCAGGCTGTCGCGGGTGATGGTGGTGGTGCTCATGGGGTGTCACTCCAATCCGTAGGCGTGCCGCAGCAGGCTCAGCGGGTGCTGCAGCGCCTTGGCCGGCGTGCCGGCCTGTTGCATGCCCTGGGCGATGTGGTGGCCGGCGAGCGCGCAGTCGCTCGAGATGAAATCCGGCTCGTCCTTGGCCATGGCCTTGAAGACGGGCTTGCCGATCTTCATCGCCATCGGGTGGTAGGGTGTCTTCACGCCGTAGGTGCCGGCGTGGCCGGAGCAGCGCTCCACCGTGTTGAGCTTGACGTTCACGCTCTGGCCGATCAGCTTGAACATCTCCTCGGTCTTGCGGCCGATGTTCTGCACCCGGCCGTGGCAGGGGATGTGGTAGCTCACCTTGCCCAGCTCGCGCTTGAAATCGGTCTTGAGCAGGCCGTCCTTGTGGCGTGCCACCAGGTATTCGAAGGGGTCGAACATCGCCTCCTTGACGAGTTGCACATCCGCCTCGCCAGGGAACATCAGCGGCAGTTCCTGCTTGAACATCAGCGTGCAGCTGGGGATGGCACTGAGGATCGCGTAGCCCTCCTTCGCGTACCGCGCCAGCACGGGAATGTTGTCGTCCTTGTGGCGTTCCACCGCCTTCAGGTCGCCCAGCTCCAGCTTGGGCATGCCGCAGCAGGATTCCTTCTCGACGATGACGTAGGGAATCGCGTTGTGCTCCAGCACCTTCAGCAGGTCGTGGCCGATGCCGGGCTCGTTGTAGTTGACGTAGCAGGTGGCGAAGATGGCCACCTTGCCGGGCGTGCGCTGGCCATCCTTCACCTCGGTGGCGCTGCCCTGCTTCTGCGCGCTCCAGCGGAAGCGCCGGGTGGCCAGCTCGGGCATCCAGGCCTCGGGGTGCACGCCGAGCGCCGAATCCATCACCGAGCGTGCGGCCTTGGTGCGGTTCACCGCATTCACGGCCTGCACGACGACGGGGATGCCGGCGAAGCTGCCGTGCACATCGGTCGAGGCAAGGAATTTCTCGCCGGTGCCCACCAGGCCCTGGCTGTGCTTGATGGCCTTGGCCCGCAGCATCAGGTGCGGGAAGTCGAGGTTCCACGCGTGCGGCGGCACGTAGGGGCACTTGGTCATGTAGCACAGGTCGCACAGGTAGCACTGGTCGACCACGCTCCAGTAGGCCTCCTTCTTGACGCCATGCACCTCGCCGTCCTCGGTGGCGTCCACCAGGTCGAACAGCGTGGGGAAGCTCTGGCACAGGCTCACGCAGCGGCGGCAGCCGTGGCAGATGTCGAACACGCGTTCGAGTTCCCGGTAGCAATCGTCCCGGTCGTAGAACAGCGGGTTCTTCCAGTCCAGCGGGTGCCGGGTGGGAGCCTCGAGATTGCCTTCGCGGTTGCTCATGCGAGATGCCTCGTCGCGTGTGTTGTTCTTCAACGGCACCAAAGAACAAGGGGCCGATCAAGCCCCCTGTTCATTGGACGTTATCAGCCCGATCAGTCGACCAGTTGGTCCAGTGCCTTCTGGTAGCGATTCGCGTGCGAGCGCTCGGCCTTGGCCAGCGTCTCGAACCAGTCGGCGATCTCGTCGAAGCCTTCGTCGCGCGCGGTCTTGGCCATGCCCGGGTACATGTCGGTGTACTCGTGGGTTTCGCCGGCGACGGCGGCCTTCAGGTTGTCGCGCGTGGGGCCGATCGGCAGACCGGTGGCGGGGTCGCCCACGGTCTCGAGGAATTCGAGGTGGCCGTGTGCGTGGCCCGTCTCGCCTTCGGCGGTGGAACGGAACAGGGCAGCCACGTCGTTCTGACCTTCGACGTCTGCCTTGTTTGCGAAATAAAGATACCGGCGGTTGGCCTGGGATTCGCCCGCGAAGGCGTCCTTCAGGTTCTGCTCGGTCTTGGATCCCTTCAAGCCCATTTCAAGCTCCTCTTGGAAAAGTGGATCGACGGCCTCCCGGTCACCGGGCGGCACGTGCCGACGCTATCAAAGGCCCTCTCGCGGAGCCAATACAAAGCTTCAATGCGATGAATAGCAATTAACTATTTGCGCTTGATTTTCGATAGCCAAGCCAGTGTGCCTGCATGGCCCGCCGGCGTCAAGCCAGGCCCAGCAGGTGCAGTGCCAGCCGATGGGTGTGCGACGCCGGATCGACCAGCTCGTGCAGCACGTTGAAATGGTGCTTGCCGGGCAGCACCTCGCACACCGGCACGGTGCTGGGACCCCATTGGTCGCGGATGAGCTGGTTCTGGCGCAGGAACTCCTCGCTCTCGTCACCGCCCACCAAGGCATAGAGCGGCCCGCGTGGCCGCGGGAAGAACGCTGGGCTCAGCCGCCGCACCTGGGCCGGCGTGAGGTGCAGGTCGGCCTGCAGGAAGGGCGCCTGGCGCACCGGCTCCAGGTCGTAGAGGCCGGAGATGCCGATGGCGCCGCTCACCAGCCGCTGCGGCAGGTCGTCGCCCAGCTGCTTCCAGCGGCAGGCCAGCAGCATGGCCGCCAGGTGGGCGCCAGCCGAATGCCCCACCACGACGATGCGCGACGGGTCGCCCCCGTGCGCGGCGGCATGGCGACAGGTCCAGGCCAGGGCCTGCGCCGCCTGCAGCGCGATGTCCTCCACCGTCACCTGCGGGCACAGGCCGTAGTTCGGCACCACCACCATCGCACCGGCCTTCACGAAGGCCGGTGCGATGAAGGAGTGGTCGGCCTTGTCCAGCGCGCGCCAGTAGCCGCCGTGGATGAACACCAGCACCGGCGAGCCGGGCCGCTGGGCCGCAAACACGTCCAGGCGCTCGGCGCCCGAGGCGCCATAAGGCAGGTCCAGCCGTGCCCGCAGGCCCCCGCGCGACAAGCTCGACGCCTCCGTCCACCGCGCCAGGATGTCGGCGCTTTCGGGCACCCGCAGGCGGTTGTTGTACTGCTCGTCGTACCAGGCCGCATCCTTGGTCGTTGCCATGTCACCCTCCGCGTCGAGGCCGTGTGGCCGAAGCCGGGTTTCTAACGCGCCGCGGGCCGCGCGTGCAGCAGCAGATGTACTGCTAGAATGCGCGACTTTCGGGGACGTAGCTCAGCTGGGAGAGCGTCGCGTTCGCAATGCGAAGGTCGGGAGTTCGATCCTCCTCGTCTCCACCAGAAATCAGTAGGGCCCGCCGGTGTGCGGGCCCTATCTCTTTGGGCCGCTGACGCCGACAGCAACTTGAGCCTGCTGCGCCGGGTCTGCCGGCTGCTCGGTAGGCCAGCCACTCACGTTCGAGTCCTTCGCACACCTTTGCGGATCGCATGTCGGACTGCCCCAAAGCAGCGCCGGCACGCTGGCTTGGTTCTCGACCAGCGTCGACGAGCGCAGCGATCCGGCCCACCCTGCGCCATGCTCGGACATGCGCCTGGCTTGCCAGGCTCGGCGCCCGGGTTCACGCTGCGTTGCAGCCGCTCGAGTTCCTCCGTGGACCCTTCCGGTCGAACTTTGCGATTGGTGCGGTCGACCGCGGCTGGCGCCTTCGGCCCGATCAGGCCCTGCTGCGAGGCGTGGGCGCTGTCGCCCCAGACATGGCGTTCTTGCCCATGAAGACGCTCGGGCAGCGGGGGCCTGGCGTCAAGGTTGGCGGCCGAGACCCCCGCGCTCTGTGCCAGGCCGGTCTTGCTGTCCACCCCAGGTGCATCTTCATGCCGAAGAAGTTCTGCTTGGCCCTGCAGGTCTGGTGCAAGGCCGAGTCGAGCTTCTTGTCCCGGTTGTACGTAGAACTCGGGGCACCGATGGTCGCGGCGAGGACACGCTCGCTGCACAGGCCGATGCCGACCAACCGCCGCAGCGCCGTGCTGGCAAGCAATGCGTGCTCGCACGCGGCGGCGGCCAGGTTGAACCACTGCTGGACGACGTGCATGCGCAGCATCCGCTCCAGGCCAACCGGCGGAGGCCATGGCCTGGCTTCGGGCAGTGCGGCTCGCCGGCAGGGGTTTGCCGCTTCGTGCGACTGCTAACGCGCAAACAGCGCGCATGGTGGATTTGATCAGCGCAGCGCTTGGCCGCAGGCCTGATCGCCGGCTCGGTGCGCGGCACGACACAGGCCGACTTCACCGAGCAACGGCACCGATTCGCGCCTGGTCGTTGGAGCGCTCGGTGACGAACCGATCAGTGGCAACGCAATCTGACGTGTCGTCAGGCCACGTCGGCCGCCAGCGTGAACCGGGCAACGCCCTGCGTCAGGTGCAAGGCCTGGTCGCGCAGCGATTCGGCCGCGGCAGCAGATTGCTCCACCAGCGCCGAGTTCTGCTGCGTCATCTGGTCGAGCTGCGCGATCGAGGTGTTGACCTGGCCGATGCCGCTGGCCTGCTCGCCGGCGGCAACGGTGATCTCGCTGATGATGTCCGAGACACGTCGCACCGATTCGATGATGTCCTTCATCTGCGAGCCGGCGTCGGCCACCAGGCGCGAGCCGTTCTCGACCTTGTCGACCGAGGTGCCGATCAGGCTCTTGATCTCCTTGGCGGCCTGCGCCGAGCGTTGCGCCAGGTTGCGCACCTCGCTGGCGACCACCGCGAAGCCGCGGCCTTGTTCACCGGCGCGTGCCGCTTCCACTGCGGCGTTGAGCGCGAGGATGTTGGTCTGGAACGCAATGCCGTCGATGACGCCGATGATGTCGGCGATCTTCTTCGAGCTGGTGTTGATTTCGTCCATCGTCGAGACCATCTCGATCACCACGCCGCCGCCGCGCGTGGCGCCATCGGCGGCCGCAATCGCGAGCTGGCGCGCCTGGCGTGCCGATTCGGCGCTTTGCTTGACGGTGCCCGTGAGCTCTTCCATCGAGGCCGCCGTCTCCTGCAGGCTGGCCGCCGTCTGCTCGGTCCGGTGCGACAGGTCCTGGTTGCCGCTGGCCACTTCGCTGCTGGCGGTCTGGATGCTGTCGGCCGATTGCCGCACCTGCGCCACCATCTGGTGCAAGCCATGATTCATGCGGGCGAATGCGCCCATCAGCTGGGCGATCTCGTCACGGCCGTCGGTCTTGATGCGTTGCGACAGGTCGCCGTTGGCGACGGTGTCGACCACCCGCACCGCCGAGGCCAATGGCCGGGTGATCGAGCGGGTGAGCAGCCAGGCCACGAGCGCGCCGGTCAGCAGCGCCAGGGCGCCGAGCCCGGCCAGTTGCAGCCGGCCGCTGGCCGATGCGCCGTCGATGACCGCGGCGGTCTGGTCGATGGCCCGGTGCTGGTGCGCCAGGTAAGCCTTCATCGCCGCCAGGTAAACCGGCGTGGCGGGCAGGAACTGGGTCTCGTAGATGCGGTTGCGCTCGACCGGGTCGTTCGCTTCCTTGGCCTTGGTCATGTTGGCGATCGAGGCGAACCAGGCCTTGCGCGCCGTCATCACCGCGGCGAGCAGCTTTTCTTCCTCGTCAGACCTCGGGAAGGCCTGTATCTGCTTGGTGATCTCGGCGCCACGCAGCGTGGCCAGGCGCGACTCTTCGGCAAACAGGTCGTGCAAGCTGAGGTCGGTGCTCTTGACGATTGCCTTGGCGCGCGTCACGCCCACCTCGACGGCGCGGACCCATTCCTCGGTCAGCCGCTCCTTGGCCAGCGGCATCGCCATCATCTCGCGCGTGGCCGCGGCGGTGCGGTCCAGCCGCCACAGGCCGATGGCCATCATGCAGGCCAGCAACACCAGGATCACGGCAAAGCCGCCACCCAACCGAACACCAATGCGCACGCTGTTCAACTTCATGTTGACCTCTTTGCAATAATTAGCACTTTCATGTCTATCGGCCGCGCGTGGGGTGAACTGAGGGCAATTTGTCAGGAATTGCCGATCTTCCGCGTCAGGATGGTTGTGGCTGCGAAGACAGCCGAACAGTGGAGCCTCGTCAGCGCGCCCAGGCAATCCTGGCGAGGACCGACGCACCACCAAGACACGGCGGGAGTGGCGCAGAGGTGACCCCAGGCGCGGCCGAGCCTGGTGCGGCCTTCGCACCGACATCGATTCGAGCGACCGAAACCGAACGGGCCGACCGCAAGTCGGGCCCCCGTCCGGTAGCCTGCCCGTCAATCCATGGGATGCCCATCTGCCTTGAGAATCAAGGACTTAGATGGTGAATGGTGGTGGCGCTCGATCCTCCTCGCCGCCACCAGAAGGCCACGCGGCCCGCCACCGGGCGGGTCTTGTCAGTTCCGGAGCGCCCACCCGGCAGCCGGGCGCCGGCGCTCAGTCGAGCTTGACGCCCAGGTCGGAGGCGGCCTTGATCCAGGCCGGCACGTCACGGTCCCAGTCGCGGCGGGTCTCGGCCAGGTTCTTGGGCTTGTTCGGGATGCCGAAGTTCTCGCGCAGCTTGGCCGCCTGCGGTGTCTCCGCCCCCTTCACCACCACCGCCGACAGCGCCTGCAGCACCGCTTCGGGCGTGCCGGTGGGTGCCATCAGCACCAGCCCGCCTTCCAGCGGCACCAGCGTGCCCGTGACACCTTGCTCGATGAGGGTCGGCACATCGGGCAGGCGCGGGCTGCGGTACTTGCCGGTGACGCCGATCGCCTTCACGCCACGCGTGGACACGGTGTTGAAGGCCTGGTAGCTGCCCACCGCCACCTGCACCTGGCCTCCGGCCACGTCCACCCACATCGGCGCCTCGCCCCGGTAGTGCACCACCTGCACCTTCAGCCCGTAGTTGCGCGAGAACAGATCGGCCATCATGTGCGGGTAGGAGCCGGGGGCATACGAGCCCATCGACAACTCCTTGCCCTTGGCCCAGGCCACGAATTCGGCCAGGTTGCGCGCCGGCACGGAGGGCGACACGCCCACCGCCAGCGGCCCGGACGGGAACACGGTGATCGGGGTCAGGTCCTTGTCCAGGTTGTAGGGCAGCTTGGTGTAGAGCACGCGGTTCTGCATCACCGTGCCGGTGGTGGTGACCAGCAGCGTGTAGCCATCGGGCGGGGCCTTGGCCACGGCGTCGATGCCGATCACGGCGCCACCGCCAGACTTGTTCTCGACCAATACCGAGGCGCCCAGCTGCTGCGTCAGGTGCTCGCCGAACAGCCGCGCGTAGGCGTCGGTCAGCCCGCCGGGCTGGAACGGCACCACGATGCGGATCTGCTTCGACGGGAACTTGGCCGCCTGGGCCAGTGCCAGGGGAGCGGCCAGCGTGGCCCCCAGCGACGCCGCCAGCACCAGGCTGTGTCGGGCAAAACGGCGGCGGGCCATCGGGTCGGGTCTGGGCATGGCGTCGGGTCTCCTTGGGTCTGGTCTGGGAATCAGGCCCGCATGGTGCGCTGGCCGCAGCTTTTTGGCGATGGGATCGACCCGGGGTTGCACGCGGTGGCGCCGCAGCCCACACGCCGCGGCGTCTGGCCGGCATGGCCGACAATCGCCGCAGTGCCCTCAACCCCCATTGCCCATGAACGACGACCTGGAAGCCCGCATCCGCTCCGGCAAGGCCTTGAGCGAATCGATGGGCAATTTCCATGTGACCGGGTGGGAACCCGAGCGCAAGCTGCTGCGCGCCGCCTTCACGGTGCGGCGCGAGTACTGCCACACCAACGGCACCATTGCCCAGGGGGGCTTCATCACCGCCTGGCTGGATGCGGCGATGGCGCACGCGGTGCTGCATGACACCGGCCATGCACAAACCGTGTTCAGCCTGGAGATCAAGGTCAGCTTCTACGAGAAGGTCGGCCCCGGCGAGGGCCGGGTAGAGGCGCACGTGATCCGGCGCGGCAGGCGCATCGCGTTTCTCGAGGCGGCGCTGTACAACGCCGAGGGCAAGCTGGCGGCCGAGGCCACCTCCACCGGCATGCTGGCGGACCTGTAGCACTGCACCACGCCGCCCACAAAGCACAAGCGCTCCGGTTTGATTCGACCGTTGATGGTCGCGTCAAGCCGGAGCGCTGCAACATGCGCCCTCTGCCAATCTAGCCGCTGGCAATGCGTGGCGCGGGTCGTTCTGTTCCCTGAGCGTCGAGGATCAGGTCAAGCCGCTTTCAGGCCCGCTGATCGTGTTGTGGTTCTGCAGATCGGGCGAGCCGTCGGGCTGGCCATGGGACGCGGGCGCGGATGTTCCCGCAGGTGCCGCGGCGGGACTTACCAGCCGGTGCGCGGAAAGCTGGCGTGCGAGGTGGAACGCGATTGCATGACTCTCTCCTGATGCGCGACGGCCCAACACCGTCGATGGAAGAGAGTGTGTTCGTCCCGGTCTGCGCCGGAAACTACAAAGCCTTGTAGGTAAAGGCTTTGGCCAAGCGTTCAGATCAGGCCGAAGGACAAGGCCTTGATCACCGCCTGGTGCTTGGACGAGGCATCGAGCTTGCGAAAGATCGAGCGCAGGTGGAAGTTCACCGTGTGCTCCGAAACCCCCATGATCTCGCCCACCGCCCAGGCCGACTTGCCTTCCGAGGTCCAGCGCAGGATCTCGATCTCGCGCGCGGTGAGCCGCGGTGTCACCTGGTGCGACAACGGCGTGAACAGGCGCGAGGCAGCCTCCTGCGCGTGCACCGCCAGCAGTTGCAGGTCGGCCATCAGGCGGACGCGCTTGACGTCGCTGCGCGGCAGCGCGTGTTCACGATCGACCCCCATCAGAAAGTGGCGGCTGTTGGGCAGGTGCAGCGCCACCGCGATGCCGGTGCGGTAGCCGAACTGGGCCTGGTGCTCCCACAGGCTGCCCGCATCCTCCTGAACGTACATTTCCTGGTCGTAGACAAACGGCACCGACAGCGCCTTCATGCGCTTCATGACGGGGTCGCGCCGTGATTCCTCCACGGACACCGCCGAATTCAGGAAGGCCTGCGGCGTGTTGCTCACGAAGAAGATCTCCGGCGGCACCGTGCGGCCGGGCAGTTCGACGATCAAGGAAGCCGACACCAGGCCGAAATCACGCTCATGGGCAAACGCGACCAACTGGCGCCTGAAGCTCTCCACATCCGGCGCCTGGGCGATATCGACAAACTGCTGAAGGCTCATCCTGGTGGGGTGAAGCAACTACAAGAGTTGGCAGCTTGTCGCTGCTCCGACGGCGCCGCAGACTGCACGCACTTTTTCGATCTTAGGAGCCGCAGATGACGATTCACACCTGGCACGTGGCCACCTGGCGTCCCGTGTTCTGGACCGATGATCAGTTCATGGCAATGGTACGACGTATGAAGCCGCTCGGCACGACGGTAGATGTCGCACCTGACACGGGGCTGGCCTCGGGCACCGTGCTGTGGGGGTTCTTCGACGGTGCCACCAAGGTCGGCATCGGCTGGGACTGGGGCGAGGTGCGCCACGGCGTGGTGGCCATGTGCGACCCGATGACCGTGCTCTCGAACGTGCGCATCATGGCCGCCGGTGAAGACGGCGAAGAGCTGGACGGCCGGATCCTGCGGCTGAACCGGGCCATCCACAGCCTGCGTTGGCAGGGCGCGATCACGCGCGCACGCATGGCCAGCACCGAGCGCCTGGCCGCCTGACACCGCCGCGGGCGGCCATGCCGGCCGCTTTGATGTTCATCAACCGGGTGAGGTGATTCGAACGCATACTGGCGCCGCAGTTGCTGCACTGAACCGTCGCCATGTTCCGCCACCGCCAACAACTTCGCCGCTGGGCAGCGCTCCTGCTGTTCGTCTGGCTGTGCGGCCTGGGCGCCACCGTGGCCAATGCCTGCCTGGCCACCGAGCAGGCAGCGCTGACCGAACAGGCCGAACCCTTGGCCCAACCGCCAGCAGCGCCCTTGCACGTGCATGACGATGCCCATGCGCAGCACGGCACCGTGGCCAAGTCCAACTGCCAGGATTTCTGCAGCAAGGTCACGCTCTCGATCCCCCCGCTGAAGCCGTCGTTCGACGATGTGGCGCCGCATGCCGTGCTGGCGATGCCGGTCGCCTTCAGCCTGCCAGTGCCGGCCCGTGCGCCGCTGCCGCCCTGGGTGGCCCACCAGCATGGCGCGCTGGACCCGCCGATTCCCATCGCCTTCCTGCGGCTCACGCGGTAGCGCCCGGCGCCGGCCGCGCCGCCCAATGCGCGGCGCCGATGCCGGCCCTGCCACCCGCTGCCTGGCCGCTGCCGCTCGTGGGCAGGCTTTGACAGCCGCCCCCGTTCAGCGGGATCGTCCCTGACCTGCACGCCGCCCTCGGGCCGCCCACCTGGCGCTGATGGCCGTGCGATCTGCAATCCCTTCGCTTCCGCCCAAGGAGCCGAACGATGACCAACGCCCTCGCCTCGACGATGGCCCTGCGAACCCGTCACCGCCTGCTGTGCGCCCTGCTGGCCTGCACCGGGCTGGTCGGCGCGGTGGCGGCAGAGCCCGCCCCGCTGGGCGCCGACCTGCCTGGCTTGCTGGCCCATGCCCGGGCGCAGAGCCCGGAACTCCACGCGATGCGGCAGGAAGCCGACGCCGCCGCGCAGCGCGTCGGCCCCGCCGGTGCGCTGCCCGACCCGGTGCTGCGTGTCGAGCTGATGAACGTGAACAACTACGGCAACGACGCAGCCCCCAGCCTGTTGCCCTCGAAGGTGGGCGAAACACGCTACACGGTGATGCAGGCGCTGCCGCTGTGGGGCAAGCGTGAACTCCGGCGCGATGCCGCCGCGGCCGATGCACGCCAGGCCGAAGCCCGCAGCCAGGCCACCTGGGCCGAGCTGGCGGCCCGCATCAAGGCGGCCTATGCCGAGTACTACCGCGTGGTGGGCAATGAACGCCTGGCCACCGAAGTGCTGGGCCTGATGACGCGCCTGGCGCACGTGGCGCAAGCGCGTTATGCCGGTGGCCTGGCGGGCCAGGCCGACGCGATCCGCGCCCAACTGGAGCAGACCGCCATGCGCAGCGAGCTGATCGCGCTGGAAGGCGAGAAGCGCCAGGCCCAGGCGCGCCTGAACACGCTGCTTGCCCGCGAGGGCACCGCGCCGCTGGCCGAACCGCTGGCGCTGCGGCCGGTGCCGGCGCTGGCCACCGCCGATGCCCTGGCCCTGGCCGAGCGGGCCCGCCAGCGCAACCCGCAGATCGCTGCCGAGCAGGCCCGCCTGGAGCAGGCGCAGAAGAATCGCGAGCTCACCCAGCGCAACCGCTACCCGGACCTCACGGTGGGCCTGTCGCCCTCGCAGATGGGCTCGCGCATCACCACCTGGGGCGTGATGTTCGAGATGAACATCCCGCTGCAACAGGACGCCCGCCGCGGCCAGGAACGCGAGGCCGAGGCCATGGTGGTGGCCGCGCGGGCGCGGGCCGAGGCCGTGTCGCAGCAGCTCGTGGGCGAGCTGGCCGTCAACCTCGCCGGGCTGGACGCCGCGCGCCGCACCGAGGCGCTGGTGCGCCATCAGCTGCTGCCGCAATCGGAGCTGACGCTGCAATCCGCCCTGGCCGCGTATGAAAACGGCAAGGCCGAGTTCGCGATGCTGCTGGACGCCCAGCGCCAGATCCGCAAGGCGCGGCAGGACATCCTGAAATCGCAGGTCGAAGCGCAGATGCGCCTGGCCGACATCGAACGCATCCTGGGAGAAGAGCTGTGAAGACCCCCACCCTCGTGCTCGCGATCACCGCGCTGGCCGCCGTCGGCGGCGGCAGCTACTGGCTGGGCGCACGCTCGCAGCTGCAGCCCGCCGATGGCATGGCGGCCGCCGCCGCCCCGGCCGCATCGGCCGCCAGCGCCGCGCCCAAGGCGCGCAAGCTGCTGTACTACCGCAACCCCATGGGCCTGCCCGACACATCGCCCACGCCCAAGAAAGACCAGATGGGCATGGACTACATCCCCGTCTACGAAGGCGAGGACGAGTCCAGCGCCAGCGGCGAGGCGGCCACACCGAACCAGGTGCGCATCAGCACCGAGAAGGTCCAGAAGCTCGGCGTGCGCACCGAACCCGCGGCCATGCGCCTGCTCGGCAAGAACGTGCGTGCGGCCGGGCGGGTGGAGCCCGACGAGCGGCGGGTGTCGGTGATCTCGGCCAGGTTCGAAGGCTATGTCGAGAAGCTGCTGGTCAACGTGACCGGGCAGCCCGTCACCCGCGGCCAGCCGCTGTTCGAGGCCTACAGCCCCGAGCTGATGGCCGCGCAGCGCGAATACGTGGTGGCCGTGCAGGGCCTGGCCGCGATGAAGGACGCCGGCCCCGAAGCCCAGGCCGGCATGCGGCAACTGGTGGAGTCCAGCCTCGCCCACCTGCGCCACTGGGAGCTCCCGCCCGAGCAGTTGCAGGCACTGGTGAAGAGCGGGCAGCCGCAGCGCACCGTCACCTTCTTTTCGCCGGCAAGCGGCGTGATCACCGAGAAGAAGGCGCTGCAGGGCATGCGCTTCATGCCCGGCGAGATGCTCTACCAGGTGACGGACCTGGGCTCGGTGTGGGTGATCGCCGACCTGGCCGAGCAGGACATCGGCCTGGTGCGCAGCGGCGCCAAGGTGCGCGTCACGACGACGGCCTACCCCAACGAGGCCTTCGAGGGCCGCATCACCTACGTCTACCCCACGATGAAGGCCGACACGCGAACCATTCCCGTGCGGGTGGAGCTGGCCAACCCCGGCGGCAAGCTCAAGCCCGCGATGTTTGCGCAGGTGGAGCTGGCCGTGGGCGGCCCGTCGCCGGTGCTCACGGTGCCCGATTCGGCGGTGATCGACACCGGCACCCGCCGCATCGTGCTGGTGCAGGTGAAGGAAGGCCGCTTCGAGCCGCGCGAGGTGGAACTCGGCGGCCGCGGCGAGCACCACGTGCAGGTGATCAAGGGCGTGCGCGACGGTGAACAGGTGGTCGTCTCCGCCAACTTCCTGATCGATGCCGAAAGCAACCTGAAGGCCGCCGTGGCCGGCCTCGGCACGGCGCCCCTAGCCGCCAAAGACAGTGGCATGACCGCGGCAGCCAAGGACACCGGCGCTGCAGCCGCCGCCATGGCCTCCGCCCCCGCAACCGCCAACGCGCCCCCGCCGCCCCAGCCCAAGCCGGCCGCCGGCCCCAAGGGCAGCGCCCCCACCGCCCACACGGGCCACTGAGCCGAGGACACCATGCTGGCCAAGATCATCCAGTGGTCCGGCAGGAACCCGTTCCTGGTTCTGCTGGCCACCTTGTTCGTCGTCGTCGCCGGCGTGGTCGCCGTGATGAAGACCCCGCTCGATGCGCTGCCCGACCTGTCGGACGTGCAGGTCATCGTCTACACCGAATACCCGGGCCAGGCCCCGCAGGTGGTGGAAGACCAGGTGACCTACCCGCTGACCACCGCGATGCTCGCGGTGCCCCGCAGCAAGGTGGTGCGCGGCTTCTCGTTCTTCGGGGCCTCGTTCGTCTACGTCATCTTCGAAGACGGCACCGACATCTACTGGGCCCGCAGCCGCGTGCTGGAGTACCTGAACTTCGCCGCCAGCCGGCTGCCGCGCGGCGTGACGCCCGCGCTCGGGCCGGATGCCACCGGCGTGGGCTGGGTCTACCAGTACGTGCTGCTGGCCAAGGACAAGACGCTGGCCGAGCTGCGCACCATCCAGGACTGGTACGTGCGCTACCAGCTCACCAAGGCGCCCGGTGTCGCGGAGGTGGCCTCGCTGGGCGGCTTCGTGCAGACCTACCAGGTGACCGTGGACCCGCTGAAGCTGCGCAGCTACGGCGTGCCGCTGATGAAGGTGTCGCAGGTGATCCGCGATTCCAACCGCGACGTGGGCGGCCGCGTCGTCGAGATGGCCGAAACCGAGTTCATGGTGCGCGGCAAGGGCTACCTGCGCAGCAAGGCCGACATCGAGCAGCTCGTGGTCAAGAGCGAAGGCGGCACGCCGGTGCTCATCCGCGACATCGCGCGGGTGGAGATGGCGCCCGATGAACGGCGCGGCCTGTCCGAGTTGAACGGCGAGGGCGAGGTCGTCTCCGGCATCGCGATGGCGCGCTTCGGGCAGAACGCGCTGGAGGTCATCCACAACCTGAAGGCCAAGGTCACCGAGATCTCGGCCGGCCTGCCCGAAGGGGTCTCGATCCAGGCCGTGTACGACCGCTCCGACCTGATCCACCGCGCGATCGACACGCTCACGCGCACGCTGATCGAGGAAAGCCTGATCGTGGCCGCCGTCTGCGTGGTGTTCCTGATGCACATGCGCTCGGCGCTGGTGGCCATCCTGATGCTGCCAGTGGGCGTGCTGATCTCGTTCATCGCGATGCAGCTGCTGGGCATGAACTCGAACCTGATGAGCCTGGGCGGCATCGCCATCGCCATCGGCGCGATGGTGGACGCGGCCATCGTGATGATCGAGAACGCCCACAAGCACCTGGAACGGCTGCCTCCCGGGCACACGCTGAAGGCGCGCGCCGATGCGATGCTCGCGGCCTGCACCGAGGTGGGCCCGGCCCTGTTCTTCTCGTTGCTGATCATCACCGTGTCGTTCCTGCCGGTGTTCACGCTCGAATCGCAGGAGGGGCGGCTGTTCTCGCCGCTGGCCTACACCAAGACCTTCTCGATGGCGGGTGCGGCGCTGCTGTCGGTGACGCTGGTGCCGGTGCTGATGATGCTGTTCATCCGCGGCCGCATCATGCCGGAGGCGAAGAACCCGCTGAACCGCTTCCTGATCTGGGCCTACCGGCCGATCATCGCGGCGGTGATGCGCTGGAAGCTGCTCACCATCGTGCTGGCGCTGGTGGTGCTGGCGGTGTCGTGGTTCCCCGCGTCGCGGCTGGGCAGCGAGTTCATGCCCACGCTGAACGAAGGCACGCTGCTGTACATGCCGGCCTCGCTGCCCGGCATGTCCATCACCAAGGCCGCCGAGGTGCTGCAGACGCAGGACAAGATCATCAAGGGCTTCCCGGAAGTGGCCTCGGTGTACGGCAAGGCCGGCCGCGCCAACACCGCCACCGACCCGGCGCCCACCGAGATGTTCGAGACCGTGATCAACCTGAAACCACAGGCCGACTGGCGGCCCGGCATGACCACCGACAAGCTGATCGCCGAGATGGACAAGGCACTGCAGTTCCCCGGCATCAGCAACGCGTGGACGATGCCGATCAAGGCCCGCATCGACATGCTGTCCACCGGCATCCGCACGCCCATCGGCATCAAGGTGTTCGGCAAGGACCTGGTCGAAATGGAGCGCCTGGCCAAGGAAATCGAGGTGGTGGTGAAGAACGTGCCCGGCACCACCTCGGCCTTTGCCGAGCGGCTCACCGGCGGCAGCTACCTCGACATCGAGCCCGACCGCCAGGCGCTGGCGCGCTACGGCCTGTCGGTGGGCGAGTTGCTGGACGTGATCGGCACCGCGCTCGGCGGCGAGATGGTCACCACCACCGTGGAGGGCCGCGAGCGCTTCGGCGTCACCGTGCGCTACCCGCGCGAGCTGCGCACCCACCCCGAGCAGATCGAGCGCGAGGTGCTGGTGCCCGCGATGGGCGGGGCCATGGTGCCGCTGGGCCAGGTGGCCAAGGTGGTGGTGGCGCGCGGCACGCCGGGCATCCGCACCGAGAACGCGCTGCTGTCGGCCTACATCTTCGTGGACATCCGCGGCCGCGACATCGGCTCCTACGTGGCCGACGCACGCAAGGCCGTGCTCGAGCAGGTGAAGTTCCCGTCCGGCTACTACATCACCTGGAGCGGCCAGTTCGAGGCCATGGAACGCGCGATCGAGAAGATGAAGATCGTGGTGCCGGTGACCCTGCTGCTGATCTTCCTGCTGCTGTACCTGAACTTCCGGCGCCTGACCGAAACCCTGATCGTGATGCTCTCGGTGCCGTTTGCGCTGGTGGGCGGCGTGTGGCTGATGTGGTGGCTGGACTACAACCTCTCGGTGGCGGTGGCGGTGGGCTTCATCGCGCTGGCCGGCGTGGCCGCCGAAACCGGCGTGGTGATGCTGATCTACCTGGACCATGCCTGGGCCCAGGCGCGTGAGCGCTGCGCCGCCGAGGGCCGGCTGCCGGGCGCGGCCGACCTGTACGCGGCGGTGATGGAAGGCGCGGTCGAGCGCGTGCGGCCCAAGATGATGACGGTGGTGGCCATCATGGCCGGCCTGCTGCCCATCATGTGGGGCAGCGGCACCGGCTCCGAGGTGATGAGCCGCATCGCCGCGCCCATGGTGGGCGGCATGATCTCGTCCACCGTGCTCACGCTGGGCGTGATCCCGGCGCTGTATGCACTCGTGAAGCAATGGCAGCTGGGGCGCCCCGCAGCTGCGCAAGCCGCCTGAAGCCGAGGCAGGCCATGATGCACATCAACACACGCGGGGCGCACGCGGTTCAGTCTTCGCCTCGGGGCCGCGCGCTTCCCCGCCGTGGGTGAAGACCCCGTCCCTCGCACCGAAGGATGGTCGTCATGAGCCTCGCCTCTGCCCTTGCCTCGGCCGCGTTCGCGGCGCTTCCCCTGCCAGTGCGCTGCCCGCTGCGGCGCAAGAGCGAGGCGCTGCGCGAGTTCGAGGCCTTCATGGCCGGGCCGGCGCGCAGCCTGCCGCCCCCCAACATCGCGTTCGGCACCACCACGCAACGGCCGCCGCGCGCACCGGGCTGAGGCACCCATCAGCCCACGGGCGCGGTGAACGCGGCCCCGTCGCGCCGGGCCAGGATCGGATGCGCCGGTTGATGCAGGCCCGCGGGCGACCGCCCGGCGCCGGCGCCGGCCCATGATGGCGTACGCGTGTTTTAAGCGTTAAGTACGCGGCCAGCCAGTGCTGTCAACAAATGCACTCGCCCCCCTGCGTGCGCCGGATCGTCGTTAGGCTTGCGCTCCTCCGATCCCCCACCCAGCGAGGTCCGCATGACACCGCAAGCCCGCGCCTTGTCGCACTTCCGATCCCCGGCCGACCAGGTCCTGCGCGACCTGTCCGGCAACGCGCCCGCACTGGAGTCCTTCACCGCGCTGTGGAGCGACTACCTCGACGGCATCTCGCAGCAGGCCATCGTGGGCAACCCGTGGCAGATGAGCAACTCGTCGAACACGCCCTACTACTACAACCCGCTGAACACGGTGATCCCGACCACCGCGCCCACCAAGGGCATCCAGTGGTCGGCGATGCCCGGGCGCATCGGCTTCTACAACGGGGCCGACTGGCAGTCGGCGCTGTCGGCCACGCAGATCAACCAGCTCGCCGATTTCGGCTGGCAGCCCGGCCCCGCGGCGTCGAACCGCCAGAGCTTTCCCGACATCACCACCGACCCCTGCTCCGGCCAGGCCGAGCAGCTGCCCTACGGCCCCTACGGCCCGCGAGGCTGGCAGGACGAGTACTGCGAATGGAGCGTGCTGCGCGATCCCAGCACGGGCAAGATCCTGCGCATCGATTTCACCTGCGAGAACCCCGAGTATTGGTACACGCTGTGGCGCGTGGCCCCGGACACGGTGCTGGCGCTGTACCGCAGCACGCTGGGCAACGATGACATCCAGGCCGAAGACCTGTGGCTGAAGGATGCCAGCGGCCAGCCGGTGAACGACCCCTCCACCGGACAGCCCGCCTACAACCCGCTGAACAAGTGGAATGCCGGGCCGGTGCGCAGCGCCCAGGCCGGTGGCGCGATGCACCTGACCAGCACGCCCAACACGCTGCAGACCGAGATCGCGGGCCTCGCCGGCGCGGCCACGCTGCAGCGCGACGGCCACCCCACCGACCCCGAGAAGCTGCTGTGCTGCGCGCAGTTCGGCCAGCCCTACCGCAACAGCGATCCGCACATCGGCCTGCTGGTCAACCTGGTGGTCGGGCAGAACAACCGGGTCACGATCACCGACCCGCCGGGCCTCTACATCCAGATGCCCGATTTCAGCCAGTACGCGCTGCCGGCCAACGCGCCGGCCGGGGCCACCGCGGCCGACTACTGGACGGTGCGGCGCGGCGCCCTGTCGCTAAACGACATGTACGGCAACCCGCTGCCCGGCAACTTCATCCTGCATGCGGTGTACGAGGTGCCGGCTGACCTGGGCTTCACGGTGAGCGACATCACGATCGGCGGCACGCCTATCGACTACGCGGCGCAGATCGCCGCCACCTTCTTCATGCAGATCAACGCGACGCCGATCCCGATCAGCGGCCCGCTGGCCACGCTGCCCTGCGCGGGCACGCCGCCGGACCCCACGCCACAGCCGCTGCAGATGATGCACACGGCCCTCTGGAACGCCTACTACGGCACCGCCGCGCCGGCCAATCCGGTGGGCGCGCCCATGGTGCTGGCCGCCAACACCGTGATCCTGCCGCCCACGGTGGCGCCGGGGCAAAGTGGCGTGCTGCTGTCGTTGGCCTGCGTGGGCGCCACGCGCGGGCCGAACGGCGAACTGCCCAGCGTCGCCTTCGACGGGCCGGCCGGCGACCTGACGGTGAAGGTGCTCGGGCTGCAGGACGACATCAACTACACCGTGCCGGGCAACTCGTATCCCTCCACCAGCCAGGTGCTGTCCTTGTCGGTCGACACGGCCGCCGGCGCAGCGCCCGGCCTGCGTGGGCTGAGCATCGCCAACCCAGGCCAGGCCGCCGGCCAGGTGGCACCGGCCTTCCTCCGGATCGGCGCGTGAAGCCGATGCGTTGCGCGCCCCGGCCTGCCGCCGGGCCGGCCGGCGTGCTGGTCGGCGTGTTCGCCGGTGCGCTGGCGGGGGGCCTGGCCGGCTGCGGGCAACCACGGGCCTTGACCCCACCGAGCCTCGCGGCCCAGGCGTCTGGCGCGGCGGGCGGGTCGTTCAACTGCCTGCAGAACCCCAGCGTGAGCTACACCCTGCCCGCCGACGCGGCGCTGCCCGACCAGGACGACATGAACTGCTTCGCCTGGCAGCAGTTCATCGCGTTGAACTGGCAGGCCTCGGCCACCCAGAACGGGCAGCCCGACACCAGCGTGCCGGCCTCCGCGTTCGGCCAGCCATCGAGCAGCGGCGCCTCGCCGGCCACCGTGTGGCAGACCTTTGCGTTGAACAGCAGCGTCTTCCGCCCCGGCGCGGCGGCGCCGCTGCCGTTCTCGGGCGCGCAGGCGCCACGGCGGCTGCAGGCCACGGCGCGCCGCCTGGCGGCGCTCGGTGGCGGCCAAACCGCAGCGGCCCTGTCCAGCATCCACCAGGCCTTCAGCAGCGGCTGGATCACGGCACAGAACGGCCGCGTCACCTACTACGAGATCCGGCTCAACGCGGACGAGTACAACTACATCGTCGCCAACAAGCTCTACGACGCCCGCGCGCAGTGGCAGGCGGTGCAAAGCGGCGCCGGCATCCACCTGCCCGATGGCTCGGCGCCCGGCACGGTGGGGGCCATCGAGGTCAAGGCGGCCTGGGTGCCGCTGACCGACCCGGCGCAGTACACGCGTTTCCTCACCGCGCAGGCCGAGGTGGTGGACCCCGCCACCGGCATGGCCAGCCCCGCCGTGGTGGGCCTGGTGGGGCTGCACATCATCCACAAGACGCAGCTGGCGCAGCAGTTCGTCTGGGCCACCTTCGAGCATGTGGACAACGCACCGGTGGTGGGCGCGGTGGGCACCGGCCCCTACACCTACTACAACCCGGCGTGCAACCCGACCACCGACCCGTACAAGTGCGCGCTGAACACGCCGCCGCCGGCCTGCGGCGCCAGCGCCGGCGCCTGCAACTACGCGGCGCCCACGCAGATCGCCCGGCAGCAGCCCATTGCCGCCAACACCGCGGCGCTGAACAGCTTCGCGCAGTCGGCCATCCGCAGTGCGAACCGGAACTCGGTGCTGCAGAACTACCAGCTCGTGAGCGTGATGTGGCCGTCGTCGTCCACCGCCGTCACCGGCGCCCCCTTTGCGCCGCTGACCAGCGGCAACCCGCAGCCGCCCACCGGCGTTGGCGGGCTCGCGAACACCACGCTGGAAACCTACTTCCAGGGCACCGGCGCCTACAGCCCTAACCCATCAATGACGCAGCCCAGCTGCCTGGCCTGCCACACCGTGGCCACCATCTCCAGCCGTGGCGTGCCCGCGGGCTGGCGCCAGCCGACGAACTACGCCAGCGACTACAGCTTCCTGTTCGGCGAAGCCGATGCCGCCCCTGCCAGCCCGACCACCCCCACGAGGAGAACACCGTGAGACGAACAACGCTGGCCCAGCCGCCGGCCTGGAGCCTGCCCAGGCTGCACGAGCACTTCCAGGGTGCCGCCGATCTCGAGTTGTGGACCATCCCCTACTACCTGACGGTGCTGTACTCGATCAAGGACCCCAGCACCGAGGCCTACCGCCTGGTGCAGGCGGCGGTGTACCAGGAGATGCTGCACCTGCAGCTGGTGGCCAACATCGCCAATGCCTACGGCTATTCGCCCACGCTGGCGCCGCCGGCCTATCGGGGCACCGCGGTGCCGCACCTGGACTTCGACCTCGACACGCCGAACCCGACCACCGAATTCACGCCCTACAGCGCCGAGCTGGGCCCGCTGGATGCCCAGCGCGTGAACACCATGTGCCTGGTGGAGTACCCCGAGTGGCGCACCGAGCGTGAACCCGACCTGGCCGACACGCAGCAGGCCTACGGCTCGATCGGCGAGTTCTACGACGCGCTGCGCGTGGGCATGTCCGAGCTGCGCGCGCACGTGCAGGGCAGCCGCCGGCAGATCGACGAGTTCGGGCCGTTCTACCAGGGCACCCCCCGGCTCTCGATCACCGAGTTCGGCGACGCCGGCTTCCGCCAGGCGATGACGCTGGTGGACATCATCGTCGACCAGGGCGAGGGCCAGACCCAGCCGATCGAGACCGTGCCCACCGAGTTCCGCAACACGGCCGACGGCTTCAAGGACGCCTGGCCGCACTTCCAGAAGTTCGACCACATCCGGCGCCTGCCGCGGTGGCCGGCGGTGTACGCGGGCGAGGCCCTGCCCCCTTCCGGCAGCCCCGGGCAGCAGGCCCAGCAGCGCCTGGTGGCCGATTTCGCCGGCTTCCTGGCGGTGCTCAACCGCATGTTCGCCGGCGAGCCCGTGCCCGCGGCCTTCGGTGTGCAGATGGCCAAGCTCGGCGGCGACATCCTGGCTTGCTGGCAGCAGCAGGCCATTCCCCGGTTTTCGTAGGAGCCCCCATGTCGACCCCCCAACCCGTGTTTCGCGTGCACCCGGCCTTCGGCATTGCGCGCGTGGGCAACAGCGAGGAGTTCTACCTCGGCCCCGAAACCATGGCCGGCCTGCCCATCGCGCCCGGCATCGACACCGGCAACCCGCTGGTCACCGGCGGCCTGCCGATCCGCGCCGGCACCGAATCCACCGTGATCACCAGCGACGAGCTGCGCGACCGCGCCGGCCGCATGAAGCGCCAGGCCGCGCGCTTTCGCATCATTCACTACCCCGAGGCCGGCAGCGGCCCCGAAACCTACCCCAGCGGCGCCGGCACCGAGGTGGTGGTGGGCAGCGTGGTGGGCGGCAAGACGGTGCGCGACATCGTCTGGACCGTGCACCTGGCCAACAAGAAGGCCAACTCCTACCTGCTGAACGACGAGCTGGGCCTGGCCGTGTACGAAAAGGCCAACGCCGAGCACCTGAACCTGCGCAATGCCGCCGAGGGCCCGGACCCGAACAACGCGGCACGGCTGCGGCGCCTGGTGATCGATGCCGGCCCGCGCGCGGTGCGCGGCACCGAGGCGCCGAGCGTGCGCTTCGACAAGGCCACCATCGCCAGCTTTGCCACCGAGACCGCGGACATCGAGGCGATGCCGCACTACCCCAAGTCCTTCCCGGACGATGCGTTCACACAGCTGTACACGCCCGCCGGCCCGATCGACACGCTGGGCGAGCTGCGCACCGACGACAAGGGCCGCCTGCTGGTGCTGCCGGCCTGGGGCCGCGCCTGCGGCTGGCTGCAGCCCAACGGCCAGCCCTTCCCACTGATCGGCGGCCTGATCGCCCCCGGCGAGTACGGCGACGTGAACGCCGATGGCTGGTTCGACGACACCGCCGACGGGCCGGTGTCCGCGCGCATCGTGTTCGACGATGGCAGCAGCGCCAGCGTGGTGCCGGCCTGGGTGATCGCCACCGACCCGAGCTACGCGCCGCAGACGCTGAACGTGGTGAGCCTCTGGGACGACATGTTCGACACCTGGGTCCGCCGGCTGGACCTGATGCCCTCGATCTTCAACCACCGCTTCAACGACGACTTCAAGCCGCTGTTCGACGACCACCTGCGGCCGATCTTCCGCGCCCCGGCGCTGCAGCGCTGGAACACCAACCTGCCCGCGCGTGCCATCGCCGCCCACGATGCGGTGGGCGCCATCGGCGCGCAGGACGAGCCGGCCGACACCATCATGACCGGCCTGGCCTACGTGCGCGACCCCAATGCGCCGGCGCAGTCCAACATCGGCGCGCCGTTCATGCCCTTGTCGATGGGCGATGCGGGCAAGGCCTTCCTCTCCGTCACGCTGACGCAGTACTTCTTCCTCACGCAGTGGAACCGGGGCCGGTTCGAGCGCAGCGCCACGCAGCAGCTCGGGCCCGGCGAGTACCTGGACCGCGCGGTGATGGTCAACTGCCTGGGCGGCCGCTTCGCGCCCGGCATCGAGATGACCTTCATCGTGCGCGACCCGGCCATCTACCAGGCCGATTGGGAGCGCTCCGGCGCCGGCCCCTTCCGCCTGCGCGCGCGGCCGCTCGACTACCGCCGCGTGCAGGCCAGCCAGCCCTTCCTCACCGTGGGCTATGTGCCGCTGCACCCGGGCCCCGATGGCCTGCGGCCGGCCGCACTGGAGCCGGGCGACGTGTCCAAGTTCATGGCGGTGCCCTGGCAGACCGACTACAACGCCTGCGCCACCCACAACTCCGCGCCCAACCCCACCAACAGCACCGCGCTGTACTGGTCCTGGCCGGCGCAGCGGCCGGTGGCGGTGCATGCCGCGGCCGATGTGCGCGACGGCCAGCTCGGCCCGCAGCGCTACTCGATCCGCGGGCCCGGCACCGCCAGCGACGACCTGGGCAACGCCGGTCGATACCAGAACCTGATCGACATCGTGCTCAACTGGCACCGCCTCGGCTTCGTGATCCAGGGCAGCGCGATCTCCGGCCCCACCCGCTACAGCCCCGAGGTCTACCTCGAGGTGGCCAGCCAGCTCGACGACCCGGGCATCGCGCCCTGGCCGATGAACTCCAACGACCTGGGCGGCTGAGCGATGGATGCGCACTGCGAGGTCGCGGTCATCGGCGCCGGCCCCGCGGGCTGCGCGGCGGCCATCGCGCTGCGGCGCGCCGGCATCGGCTCGGTGCAGCTGCTCGAGGCGGGCGATGGCCAGCGCCCGCGTTTCGCCGAGAGCCTGCCGCCGGACACCGGGCTGGTGCTGGCCGAGCTGGGCCTGCGCGAGGCCTTTGCCGCCCTGCGGTGCGACCCCTGCGTCGGCAGCGCCTCGTCCTGGGGCGCCGAGGCCCTGGGCTACAACGATTTCCTGTTCAACCCGCATGGCCCGGGCTGGCACATCGAGCGCCGCCGCTTCGATGCCTTCCTGCGCGAGCAGGCGGTGGCCCAGGGCGCCCGCCTGCGCATGGGCTGCGCCTTCGAATCGGTGCAGGCCGGCGCCGGCGGCCTGCACCTGCAACTGCGCTCGCCCGGCCGCCGCGCCGAAGTGCTGCATGCGCGCTTCGTGATCGACGCCACCGGCCAGGCCGCCCGCGTGGCGCGTGCGCTCGGCGCGCAGCGCCTGGTGCACGACCGCCTGGTGTGCCTGGCCGCGCTGCTGCCGCTGGCGCCAGACAACCACCTGGGCCAGCGCTCGCTGCTGGAGGCGGTGGACCATGGCTGGTGGTATGCGGCACGCATCGCGCCGGACGAGGCCCTGGTGGTGGTGGCCACCGACCCGGACCTGCTGCGCGCCCGCGGCCTGCAGGCGCCCGACGCCTGGCACCGCCAGCTGCTGCAGACACGGCACATCGCCGCGGCCATCGGGCGGCCGGCCCCGGCGCCCGCGCGGCTCACGGTGCGGCAGGCCCGGTCGGCCCGGCTCGACCGCTGCGGCGGCCCGCGCTGGCTGGCGGTGGGTGATGCGGCCTCGGCCTTCGACCCGCTGTCGTCGCAGGGCGTGCACAAGGCCCTGGTCGACGGGCTGCGCGCGGCGGGCCATGCCTACCGTTCGCTGGCCGGGGCCGGCGAGCGCGCGCTGGCCGAGCACGCCCAGGCCCTGGAAGACCGGTTCGCCGATTTCCTGCGCATCCGCGCCCACTTCTATGCCCAGGAGCCGCGCTGGCCGGACGCGCCCTTCTGGCAGCGCCGCCAGCCCCGGCCCGCCACCGCACCGGGGGCCACTGCCCCCCGCCACCCCAGGGAGATCCCCGCATGAACAGCACCGCCGCCACCACCGCCTGGCCCATCGTCGACACGCCCAACACGCACGGCATGTTCATGCTGGGCACGAGCACGCTGTATCTGTGCCACATGCCGATGTTCACCAAGGAGGACCACCACTACCAGCTCACGCTGCAGGTGAGCCTGGATGCCGCCTCGATGGCCACCTACCTGGCCGACAAGGCCCAGAACCCGACCCAGGCCTACAACCTGACCAACCTCGACAGCGACCCCTTCACGCTGCCCGACGTGGTGAGCGGCCGCGTCACCCGCTACGCGGCGGCCATCTCGCGCGGCTACTCCAATGCCGGCGGCGGCACCCCCGGGCCGGTGATCGTGGCCAACGCCAGCGTCACGGTGGACCGGGTGGTGTACTTCCGCGCCTTCGACCAGAACATCCCGCGGCCGGCGAACCTGAGCTACATCCTCTTTGGTGATGGGCAGGAAGCGCACCTGGACCACTACATCGCCGCCGACCCCGACTTCCAGCACCTGCTCACGCTGCCCGCCGTGCCTGGCTGGCTGTCCACCCCGCAGTTGCAGGCCGGCGTGCTGGTGTGCTTTGCCCAACCCAGCCTGCCCATCGGCTGCACGCCGCCGCTGGGCGAGGGCAGCTACACGGTGCAGTTCCAGGGCATCGCCAGCGCGTCCGTGCCGCTGCAGGTGGGCGCGAGCGTCTGGTACAGCACCGGCAACATGCTCAACAGCACCGACCCCTGCCAGGGCGGCATGGCCATGCCGGGCATGGCCCACGCCGAGGCCACGCCATGAAGCTCGCCTACCAGGTGACGCTGGACCCGGCGCGGCACGAGCTCGGCGTCGAGCTCTCGATCGAGGACGCCCCCGCCGGCGCGCTGACGCTGACCACCCCCACCTGGGTGCCCGGCGACTACGACTTCGAGACCTTCGGCCGCGACGTCTTCGCCGTGCAGGCGCTGCGCAGTGCCGACGGCACGGCGCTACCGCTGCGGCGCCAGGGCTGGTCGGGCTACCTGCTCGAAGCGCCCGGCGGCCCGGTCACCGTGCGCTACCGCGCCAGCGCGGCCTCGGTTGAACTCAGCGAGGAGTGCGGCGTGCTCGGCGACCAGAACGGCGTGCTGCTGGGCACCCGCTACCTGCGCGTGGCCGGCCACGAGGGCCCGTGCAGCGTGCGCTACCACGTGCCGCCGGGCTGGGCCGTGCACCACCCCAGCGGCGCCAGCCCGCAAGGTCACCACACCTGGGCCTACGACAACTACCCGCAGCTGCTGGACACGCCGGTGAGCTTCGGCCAGTTCGACCTGATCACGCGCCAGGTGCGTGGCACCGCCTTCCACCACCTGTTCCTGAACCGCGCGGTGGGCTACGAGCAGGGTGTCGAAGGCTTCGTCGACGCGCTGGTGAAGGTGGCCGAGGTCTACTTCGACATTTTCGGCGCCTTCCCGTTCGAGGACTACACCTATGTGCTCTCGTTCAACCCGAACGACAGCTGGGGCCTGGAGCACCTGAGCAGCACCATGGTCGGGCTGGACCCCGGCACCTTCTACGACGAAGACCAGTACAAGGTGAGCATCCGCGTCTGCGCGCACGAGCTGTTCCACGCCTGGAACGTGCGCCGCCTGCGGCCCGCGCCGCTGGGCCACCTGAGGCTGGAGCACGGCTGCTTCAGCGAGGGCCTGTGGGTGGCCGAGGGCTTCACGCGCTATTACGAGTTCCTGGCCTGCACCCGCACCGGGGTGTACACGGCCGAGCAGTTCTTCAGCGCCGTCACCAACTACTACACCCACCTCGCGGCGCTGCCGGCCTATGGCCGGGTGAGCCCGGCCGATGCCTCGGCCGCCTCGTACCTGAACCACGACAAGTACCCCGGCCGCGCCAACAGCGCCATCGACTACTACGACGCCGGCATGGTGATCGCATTCGAGCTGGACAGCGCGCTGCGCGCCAGCGGCGCCGGGCGCCAGTCGCTGGACACGGCCTTCGCCGCGTTCTACGAGGCCTTTGCCGGCCGGGGGGCGGGCTACACGGTGGACGAGGTCTGCGCCTTCTTCGAGGCCCGCCTGCCCGGCCTGGGCCCGCGGCTGCGCGGCCAGGTGCTCGAGCCGGGCCGGCTGACGCTGCCGGGCAGCCTGCGCATGCTGGGCTTCGAGGTGAGCGAATCGGCCGTGCCGATGCTGGGCCTGATCCTGCAGGGCGACACCGGCCCCGCGATCTACAGCGTGCTCGACGACAGCCCCGCCGGCGCCAGCGGCCTGGCGGCCGAGGACACGCTCACCACGGTGAACGGCTACCCGTTCTCGCTGGCCGCGCTGCGCTGGGCCGCGGCCCACGCGCCCACGGTGGTGCTGGGCGTGCTGCGTGGCAACCAGCCGCACTGCTACACCGTGGTGCCCGGGCAGCGCCGCAGCGTCACCGGGCTGCGCTGGCGCGGTTCGGCCGAGCAGGCGGCACGGGTGGCCCAGTGGCTGCAGCAGCCCTTCGCGCCCGCGGCCGGCCAGGCGTTCCCGCTCGACTTCTACGAAAACTTCCACGGCATCGAGACCGTCCTCTGACGCATCGGAGCTTGCCCACCATGGTCACACGCGAACAGATCGAGAAGATCTACCAGGAAATCCAGCCGCACTACGTGCGCAGCGCAGACATCGAGGGCTATGCCAGCCTCTTCACCGATGATGCGGTGTGGTGGCCCCTGGGCCGCGAGACCCGCATCGGCCCCCGGCAGATCGCGATCGGCTTCTCCCAGGTGATGGCGGGCAACCGCATCGAGCCGGTGTTCGAAGCGGTGGAGATCATGGTGTCCGAGGCCTTCAGCGCGGCCGCCATCCTGGGCACCGAAACCATCACGTTCGACAACGGTGCGCCCACCCAGGTGGTCCACTCGCGCGAGTTCTGGGTCTTCCGCGACGTCGGCGGCCAGGCCAAGATCAGCCGCATGCTGTGGAACCAGGCCGTGCCCTGAGCGGCGGGCCGCCGGGGACGCCCGGCCGGCGTGCACGGGCCGCTGCCGGGCACGGGTTTCGGATCAGGCCGCCGGGTCCGGCGGCAGCTCGGCCAGGTGCCGCTCGAGCGTGCGGCCCAGGATGCGCACCAGCTCCGGCATGCGCGGCTGCACGCGGAACATCGGCCCGGCCACCAGCACCGCGAACTGCCGGTGCGGCAGTTGCAGCGGCAGCGCCACGCCGCCCAGGTCGGGCGTGAACTCGGCGCGGCCCTCGAACCAGCCGCGCTGCTGCGAGCGCTTGATCTCCTTTTCCACCGCGGCCACGCTCATCAGCGTGGTGTCGGTGTGGCGCTCGAAGGTGGCCCGGCGCAGCACCGCGGCCCGGTCGGCGGGCGCCATCTGCGCGAGCAGGGCACGCCCGGTGGCCGTGAGGTGCAGCGGCACCAGCTTGCCAGGCCGGGCGCTGTAGCGCACCGCATTCGGCGATTCCACCGCATCCACGAACACCGCGTGGGCGCCGCTGGCCGCGGCCAGCACGGCGGTTTCGCCGGTCTCTTCCACCAGCGCCTGCAGCAGCGCGTGAAGTTGCGGCGGGATCGGCTGCGCCGACTCGATCTGCTGCACCAGCGCCGACCACAGCGGCGCCGGGTAGTAGCCCCCGCGCGCCTTCGGCTCGTACAGAAAGCCCCGGTTGGCCAGCGTGCCCAGCAGGTTGAAGGTGCTCGAGCGCGGCCACTGGAAGTGCCTGGCGATCTCGGCCAGCGTGGCCGGCTGGCGGTGCTGCGCGAAGAACTCGATCAGGTCCAGGACATTGGCGGCTTGTTTGACGTTCACGGCGGCTCGACAGGTGGCTGAACAAACTGTACCAGCGCAGGAATGCAGGCCACCGCACCCCCCGCGGCCGGCCGTGCCACCACGCGTTTTCCCTGCTCCATGAGGCGGGATCCCGGATTGCGGATGTGTTCCTGCGCATGTATTCTTTGTTCATGTACAGGAACATAGCCCCACCCCCTGCCCCTGCCCCGGCCCCGCGGCGCCGGCCGGTGGTCGGGCGCGGCTGACCATGGGCCCGCTGCACGGCATCCGCGTGATCGACATGACCTCGGTGCTCATGGGCCCGGTGGCCACCCAGTCCCTGGGCGACATGGGGGCCGATGTGGTGAAGGTGGAAGCCCCGCCAGGCGACCTGGTGCGCCAGATCGGCCCCGCGCGCCACGCCGACATGGGCCCGGTGTTCCTGAACGCCAACCGAAACAAGCGCAGCCTGGTGCTCGACCTCAAGCAGCCCGAAGGCCTGGCGGTGCTGCAGCGCCTGCTCGTGGATGCCGACGTGCTGGCCTACAACGTGCGCCCGCAGGCCATGGCGCGGCTGGGCCTGGGCTACGAGGCGGTGGCCGCGATCAACCCACGCATCGTCTACGCGGGCTTGTTCGGCTTCGGCCAGGACGGCCCCTACGCCGCCCGCCCGGCGTATGACGACCTGATCCAGGGCGCCGCCGCCCTGCCCGCGCTGATGGCGCAAGCCAGCGGCGACATCCCGCGCTACGTGCCCAGCGCGATGGCCGACCGCATCGTCGGCGTCACCGCGGTGGGCGCCATCCTGGCCAGCCTGCTGGCGCGCGAGCGCACCGGCCGCGGCGACCGCATCGACATCCCGATGTTCGAGACCATGGCCGCCTTCGTGCTGGGCGACCACCTGGGCGGCCAGACCTTCGTGCCGCCGCTGGATGCCGGCGGCTACGTGCGCCTGCTCTCGCCCGAACGTCGCCCGTACCGCACCCGCGACGGCTACCTCTGCGCCATGGTCTACAACGACAAGCAGTGGCAGGGCTTCCTGCGCGCCATCGGCCGCGAATCGCTGCTGCAGGAGGACGCTCGCTTTGCAAGCTATGCCAGCCGCACCGAACATGTGGACCATGTGTACGGCACGCTGGCGCGCATCTTCGAGCAGCGCAGCACCGCCGAATGGATGGCCCTGCTCGAAGCGGCCGACGTGCCCTTCATGCCCCTGCACGACCTGCACAGCATCCTGCACGACCCGCACCTGCAGGCCACCGGCTTCTTCACCACCGTCGAGCACCCCAGCGAGGGCACCCTGCGCAGCCTGCGCATGCCCATCACCTGGGCCCACCACACACCGGCGCCGCCCCGCCCCGCGCCCCGCACCGGCGAGCACACGCGCGAGCTGCTGCAGCAGGCCGGCTACAGCGCCGCCGAGATCGATGCCTTGTGCGGTGCCGGCGTGGCCCGGCAGGCCGACGAGCCCGCGCCATGAACCTCAGCCCCGACATCACCTACCAGGTGGAAGACGGCGGCATCGCCGTGGTCACGATCGACCGGCCGGCGCAGCGCAACGCCATCAACCGCGGCGTGATCGAGGGCCTGCGCAAGGCCTGGCGTCGCATCGAGGCGGACGATGCGGTGCGGGTGGCCATCCTCACCGGTGCCGGCGACAAGGCCTTCTGCGCCGGCATGGACCTGAAGGAAGCCGCCGCCACCGGGCTGCGCGTGCCGCCACGCGACATGCTGCCGGTGCTGGGCGATGTGGAACAGGTGAGCAAGCCGGTGATCGCCGCGGTGAACGGCGTGGCCTATGCCGGCGGCTTCCTGTTTGCGCAGATGTGCGACCTGTGCATCGCCGCCGAGCACGCCCGCTTCGCCATCACCGAGGCCAAGGTGGGGCGCGGCATGCCCTGGGCGGCGCCGCTGCTGCACATGCTGCCGCAGCGCGTGATGATGGAGCTGCTGCTCACCGGCCAGCCGATGAGCGCGCAGCGCGCGCACCAGCTCGGCTACGTGAACGAAGTGGTGCCGCTGGCGCAGCTGCGCGAGCGCGCGCTGGCCATGGCGCGCGGCATTGCCGCCAACGCACCGCTCACGGTGCGCGCCGCGCGCGCGCTGGTGAGCCTGGCCACCGAGATGGGCCGCTCGGCGGCGCTGGATGCGGCGCAAGCGCTGTTCGAGCCCGTGTACCTGAGCGAGGACGCGCAGGAAGGCCCGCGCGCCTTTGCCGAGAAGCGCCCGCCGCAGTGGCGTGGCCGCTGAAGCGCGCACCCCGCCCCCAGCCCCGGCAACCCCCACCAGCCAGCCCGCCCCATGAACTTCGACCCCACGCCCGAACAGCAATCGATCTGCGAGGCCGTGCGGTCCTTGTGCGCACGCTTTCCTGAAACCTACTGGCGCGAGCGCGACATCGACGGCGTGTTCCCGCACGAGTTCTATCACGCCATGGGCGCGGCCGGCTGGCTGGGCCTGGCCATCCCGGATGCCTACGGCGGCGCCGGCCTGGGCGTGCAGGAAGCCGCGTGGATGATGAAGACGGTGGCCGAATCCGGCGCCTGCCTGAGCGGCTGCTCCAGCATCCACATCAACATCTTCGGCCTGATGCCGGTGGCCGCGTACGGCACCGAGGAACAGAAGCAGCGCATGCTGCCGCCCATGGCCCAGGGCCGGGTGAAGGCCTGCTTCGGCGTCACCGAGCCCGATGCCGGCCTGAACACCACGCGGCTGAAGACCCGTGCCGTGCGCCAGGGCGACCGCTACGTGGTGCACGGCCAGAAGGTGTGGATCTCCACCGCGCAGGTGGCCGACAAGATCCTGCTGCTGGCGCGCACCACCGCGGTGGAAGACCTGCCGCCGGGCCGGCAGGCGGACGGCCTGTCGCTGTTCTACACCGACCTCGACCGCAGCAAGGTGCAGGTGCGCGCCATCGACAAGATGGGCCGCCACTGCGTCGATTCCAACGAGCTGTTCTTCGACGGGCTGGAAATCCCGCTGGAAGACCGCATCGGCGAGGAAGGCAAGGGCTTCAAGTACATCCTGCACGGCATGAACCCCGAGCGCATCCTGCTCGCGGCCGAGGCCGTGGGCGTGGGCCAGATCGCGCTGCGCAAGGCCGCCGCCTATGCCCGCGAGCGCGTGGTGTTCGACCGCCCCATCGGCCAGAACCAGGGCATCCAGCACCCGCTGGCCGAGAACTGGGTGGAGCTCGAAGCGGCGCAACTGCTCACGTTGCAGGCGGCCTGGCTGCACGACAACGGGCGCGAGTGCGGCGCGCAGGCCAATGCCGCCAAGTACTTGGCCGCCGAGGCCGGCTTCCGGGCCTGCGAGCGCGCAGTGCTCACGCACGGCGGCATGGGCTACTCGAAGGAGTTCCATGTCGAGCGCTACCTGCGCGAAATCATGATCCCGCGCATCGCGCCGGTCAGCCGCGAGCTGATCCTCAGCCACATCGCCGAGCGTGTGCTGGGGCTGCCCAAGTCCTACTGACCCTGACTCTGACCCTGACCCTGACGCCGCCACCCCCTGTTCGAGGAGACCCCGATGACCGCCCCCACCCGCACCGCACCGCGCAACCGCCACCGCACCGCGGCCGGCTGGCGGCGCCTGATCGTGGCCACGCTGCTGGCGCCCGTGGGCCTGCCGCTGCTGGTGCCGGCCGCACTGCTGGCCCCCGGCCCGGCGCAGGCGCAGGCCTGGCCGGCGAAGACGGTGCGCATCATCGTGCCCGCCGCGCCCGGCGGCAGCGCCGACCCGCTGGCGCGGCTGGTGGCCGAGGAGCTGGGCCGCAGCCTGGGCCAGACCTTCGTGGTGGAGAACAAGCCCGGCGCCAACGGCAACGTGGGCGCGGTGGCGGCCGTGAAGTCGCCGCCCGACGGCTACACGCTGATGCTGGGCTGGGCCGGCACGCTGGTGTCGGCCGTCACGCTGTACCACGCCAAGCCCTACCACCCGCAGAAGGACCTGGACCTGCTGGTGCTGATCGGCTCGCTGCCCAACATCGTGGTGGCGCACCCCAGCCTGCCCACCGCCACGCTGGCCGAGCTGGCCAGCCACGCCAAGGCCCGCCCGGGCCAGCTGAACTTCGGCTCCACCGGCAGCGGCAGCTCGTACCACCTGTCGGGCGAGCTGTTCAAGAAGATCACCGGAACCTTCATGGTGCACGTGCCCTACACCTCGCCCGGCGCGGTGTTCACCGACCTCGTGGCCAACCGGTTGCAGCTTGCGTTTCCCGGCGTGGCCGCCGCGGCACCGCTGGTGAAGGACGGCCGGCTGCGCGCACTGGCGGTGATGGCCGACAAGCGCAGCGAGGTGCTGCCCGAGGTGCCCACCGCCCGCGAGGCCGGCATGCCCGCGCTGCTGTCGGAAACCTGGTTCGGGCTGGTGGCGCCCAAGGGCACGCCGCCCGAGGTGGTGGCCAAGGTGAACGAGGTCGTGAACACCGCGCTGAACACGCCCGCCTTCCGCACCCGCCTGGTGGGCATGGGCTACACGCCGCTGGGCGGCAGCCCGGAGCGCTTTGCCACCGTGCTCGACGACGACATCCGCAAGTGGGCCGAGGTGGTCAAATTCTCCGGCGCCAAGGTCGATTGAATCGCGCCATCATCGCCCCCACGCCCGCGCCCACAGCAGCCCTCGCAGCCCCCTTCACAGCAGCCGCGCCATGAACATCCTGAAGCTGTTCCACCAGGCCGCACGCGCACACCCGCAGCGCCCGGCCCTGCTGAGCGGCGCCACGCTGCTGCACGACCATGCCGGGTGGCTGCAGCAGGTGCAGCTACGCGCCGGCTGGCTGCGCAGCCAGGGCCTGCAGCCGGGCGACCGGGTGCTGCTGTGCATGGCCAACCGGCCGCAGTACCTGGAGCTGCTGTACGCGGCGCTGTGGGCCGGGCTGGCGGTGGTGCCGGTGAACACCAAGCTGCATGCGCGCGAGGTCGAGTTCATCGTCGGCCACTGCGGCGCGCGGCTGCTGGTGTCCGACCACCTGGCCGAGCTGGGCGCGCCCCACGGCGTGCCCGGCCTCGACGTGCATGCGCTGCCCCCGGTGCAGGGGCTCGAACCGCTGCCACTGCAGCACCGCGAGGGGGACGACCTGGCCTGGCTGTTCTACACCAGCGGCACCACCGGCCGGCCCAAGGGCGCGATGCTCACCCATGCCAACCTGCTGGCGATGACGCTGAGCTACCGCAGCGACGTGGAGCCGGTGCAGCCCGACGATGTGTATGTCTACGCGGCGCCCATCTCGCACGGCGCCGGGCTCTACACCTTCGCCTATGCCGCCTCGGCCGCGCGGCACGTGGTGCCGCAATCGGGCGGCTTCGATGCGGCCGAGCTGCTGGACCTGTCCGCCACGCTGGACCGGGTGTGCCTGTTCGCCGCGCCCACGATGGTGAGCCGCCTGGTCGACGAAGCGGCGCGCCGCGGCACGGCCCGCCACGGCCTGCGCTCGGTCATCTACGGCGGCGGGCCGATGTACGTGGCCGACATCACCCGCGCGCTGCAGACCCTGGGCCCGCATTTCGCGCAGATCTACGGCCAGGGCGAGACGCCGATGACCATCACCTGCATGACGCGGCGCGAAGTGGCCGAGGCCTGGCGCGGCGGCGATGGGCGAATACCGGAGGGCGAAGCCCGAAGGCTCCCCGATGAGCACCGGCTGGCCTCGGTGGGGCGCGCCCACTCGGTGGTGGAGGTGCAGGTGGTGGATGGCCAGGGCCGGCCCTGCGCGCCCGGCGTGGCCGGCGAGGTGCTGGTGCGCGGCCCCACGGTGATGCGGGGCTATTGGGGCGACGACGCCGCCACCGCCGCCGCGCTGCGCGAGGGCTGGCTGCACACCGGCGACATCGGCGCCTTCGACGCGCAGGGCTTCCTCACGCTGCTGGACCGCTCGAAGGACCTGATCATCAGCGGCGGCTCCAACATCTACCCGCGTGAGGTGGAAGAGGTGCTGCTCGAACATGCCGGCGTGGTGGCGGCCTCGGTGATCGGCGCGCCCGACCCCGAGTGGGGCGAGAAGGTCGTCGCCTTCATCGTGGAGGGCGGGGCCGGCGCCAGCGATGCCGAGCTCGACGCGCTGTGCCTCGCGCGCATGGCGCGCTTCAAGCGCCCGAAGGAATACCGGCGCCTGCCCAGCCTGCCGAAGAACCACAACGGCAAGATCCTGAAGACCCGGCTGCGCGAGCTTTACGCGCAGGCCCCCACCGGCAACCCGGGCTGATCCGCCGCGGCACCCGGCGCCGGGCCGCAGCGCCCTCCGGCACGCGGCGAGCGGCCCTGGGGAAATCCCCCTCGTGCGGCAGGGTGGCGCCGTCGCCCAGATGACAAGCCCCGGGCACCGCGGCGCATATTCTGCGTGGCAGCACACACGATCGTGTGTGGCCGACCCCTTGCCCCAGAAAGGCCCCGCCATGTTGCCTGCCCGACACACCACCAGAGTGCTGGCCCTCGCCAGCCTGTTCTTCGCCTCGCTCGCCGCCGGCGCCCAGACCGTGAAGGTGGCCTTCATCGATGTGCTCTCCGGCCCCTTTGCGCTGGCCGGCCAGGGCTCGCTGCAACAGCTGCGCGAGGTGGTGCAGCAGCTCAATGCGCGCAGCGGCCCCAACGCGCCCAAATTCGAGATCGTGCCCTTCGACGGCAAGGGCTCCACGCAGGAAAGCGCCAATGCGCTGAAGGCCGCCAGCGACCAGGGCATCCGCTACATCACGCAAGGTGGTGGCTCCGGCGTGGCCTTCGCGCTGGTGGATGCGCTGAACAAGCTGGCCGAACGCGAGCCGGACAAGGCGGCGCTGTTCCTGAACTACTCCGCCATGGACCCGGGGCTGACCAACGACCGCTGCAGCTTCTGGCACTTCCGCTTCTACCCGAGCAGCGAGATGAAGATCGAGGCGCTCACCACCTACCTCACCAAGCGGCCGGACATCAAGAAGGTGTACCTGCTGAACCAGAACTACACCCATGGCCAGCAGGTGTCCAAGGCCTCGCGCGAGTACCTGGCGCGCAAGCGGCCGGACATCCAGATCGTCGGCGACGACTTCATCCCGATCGCGCTGGTGCGCGACTTCGCGCCGGTGATCGCCAAGATCAAGGCCTCGGGCGCCGACACGGTGATCACCTCCAACTGGGGCAGCGACCTGACCCTGCTGTTCAAGTCGGCACGCGACTTCGGGCTGGAGATCAACTACTTCACGATGAACGCCAACAACCCCGGCACGCCGGCGCAGCTGGGCGCCTGGGGCGCCGACAAGGTGGGCGTGATCTGGAACTGGGGCCACAACGCGCCCACGCCCGAGCTGGACCAGATCTACGTGGCCTACAAGAAGAAGTACAACGAGGACTTCATCTTCGCCTCGCACTGGTTCAGCATGAACATGCTGCTCTCGGCAATGCGTGAGGCGAAGTCGGTCGATCCCAAGGCGGTGGCCTTTGCGCTGGAAGGCATGCGCCACAAGAGCCCCGTCGGCGAACTGGAGATGCGCAAGACCGACCACCAGCTCCAGGCCCCGCTGTTCCTGGGCATCTGGGCCAAGCAGGGCAGCAAGGGCGTCAAGCACGATGCCGAGAACACCGGCTACGGCTTCCGCTCCGAGGTGGTGTGGGATGCCTACGTGAGCTCGCAGCCCACCTCCTGCCAGATGAAGCGCCCGGCGCGCTGAGGCCGCGGGGGCCGCGGCGCCGCCTCACCCGGCCCGGGCCTGCCGGTGCCCGAGCCCCCATTTCACGAGCTCGAACCACAGCAGGCCCAGTGCCGTGGCCGCCAGCCCGGCCAGCAGCAGCGGCAGTGGCGGCGCCTCGAAGGCGAACAGCCGGCTCACGGCCGGGATGCCCAGCACCCCAGCCAGCAGCAGCAGCGCGGCGCCGCTGACCCACCGGAACGCCAGGTTCACCGGGCCCCGCCCCGGCAGTGCCGCGCGGTGCCAGTAGCGGTTGCTGAAGATGAGCGCCAGGTTCGACATCACCAGCACGCTGAAGGTCAGCGCCCGGGCCACCGTGTCGGCGCCGGATTGCCAGCGCGCCCAGGCAAACACGGCCAGCAGCAGCACCAGCAGGCCCAGGCCCTGGCACAGCCCGCGCCACAGCACCGCAGCATCGAACAGGCGGGCCTCAGGCCGCCGCGGCGGTGCCCGCATGGCCCCGGGCTCCAGCGGCTCGGCCTCGAACACCACCGAGCAGGCCGGATCGATGATCAGCTGCAGGAACAGGATGTGCACCGGCATCAGCAGCATCGGCCAGCCCAGCAGCACCGGCAGGATCGACAGCCCGATGATCGGCAGGTGCACCGCCAGCACGAAGCTGATGGCCTTGCGCAGGTTGGCGAACACCCGCCGCCCATGGCGCACCGCGGTCACGAGCGAGGCGAAATCGTCGTTCAGCAGCACCAGCGCCGCCGCCTCGCGCGCCACGTCGGTGCCGCGGGCCCCCATCGCCACGCCGATGTGGGCGGCCTTCAGCGCCGGGGCGTCGTTGACGCCATCGCCCGTCATCGCCACCACGTCGCCACGGGCCCGGAAGGCCTGCACCAGGCGCAGCTTCTGCTCGGGCTGCACGCGGCAGAACACATGGGTGGCCTCGAGCCGCCGGGCCAGCGCCGGCGCGTCCAGCGCCGCGAGCTCGGCCCCGGTGATCAGCTCGCCGTCGGCGCTCAGCCCGGCCTGGCGGGCAATGGCCCGGGCGGTGGCCGGGTGGTCGCCGGTGATCATCACCACCCGGATGCCGGCGGCCCGGCACTCGGCGATGGCCTGCGGCACTTCCGGGCGCAGCGGGTCTTCCAGCGCGATCAGCCCCAGGAACTCGAACGCGAAGTCATGCTGGTTGCCCGGCAGCTCGGTGGCGTCGAAACTGGCCCGCGCAACGCCCAGCACGCGCAGCCCTTCGGCGGCCAGCACGCTCACCTGGTGCGTTACTTCGGCGCGCGGCCCGGGGTCCATGTGGCAGAGGTCGACGATCGCCTCGGGCGCGCCCTTGGCGGCGATCATGCGTTCGCGGCGATCGGGTGATTGCCACACCCGCGACATGGCCAGCATGTCGGGCGACAGCGGGTAGTCGTCCACCAGCGTCCAGTCGGCATGCAGGTGTTCGGTGTCGGCCAGCAGCCGCTGCCCGCAGGCGCCGATGGCCGATTCCATCGGATCGAAGGCCCGCCGGTGGCTGGCCAGCACCGCGAACTCCAGCAGGTCGTGCAGCGCCTCCTGCAGCGGGCGGTGGGCATCACGCAGCGTGTCGTGCTCGGCGGCGGGCGACCACAGGCTGCGCACCGCCATGCGGTTGGCGGTCAGCGTGCCGGTCTTGTCGACACACAGCACCGTGGTGGCCCCCAGCAGCTCCACCGCCGGGATGCTGCGCGCCAGCACCTGCGCGCGCGCCAGGCGCCAGGCCCCGAGGCCGAGGAACAGCGTCAGCACCACCGGCAGCTCCTCCGGCAGGATCGCCATCGCCAGCGTGATGCCGGCCAGCAGGCCGTGCAACCACTGGCCGGTGGACAGCGTGTACGCCACCGCCAGCGCGGCGGCCAGCACCAGCCCGACCACGGCCACCCGCCGGACGATGCGGGCGGTTTCCCGCTGCACCGGCGTGCTGCCGCTGCCCAGCGTGGCCAGCGATTGGCCGATGCGCCCCAGCGCGCTGCGCGTGCCGGTGGCCACCACCCGCCCGCGCGCGCTGCCCTGGGTGACCAGCGTGCCGGCGTACACCCGGGCATCGTCCGGCGCCGCCGGCGCCTCGGCCGCGGCCTCGGTGTCCGCCACGGCCTGCTTGCCCACCGGCACCGATTCGCCGGTGAGCATGGATTCGTCCACGCTCAGGTTCGAGGCCTGCACCAGGGCCATGTCGGCAGGCACGCGGTCGCCCTCGGCCAGCAGCACGATGTCGCCGCAGACCAGCTCGCGCCCGGCCAGCTTCACCGCCTGGCCGTCGCGCAGCACCAGGGCCTGCGGGCTGGACAGGTCGCGCAGGGCCGCCAGCGAGCGTTCGGTGCGGCGCTGCTGCACGAAGGTGATGCCCATCACCACGAACACGAAGCCCAGCAGCATCAAGGCCTCGTGCCGGTCGCCCAGCACCAGGTAGATCGCGCCGCAGGCCACCAGCAGCAGCAGCATCGGCTCGGTGACCACCTCGCGCAGGAGGCGCAGCACGCCGCGCCGCGGCGACGCCGGCAGTTCATTGGGCCCGTCCCGCGCCAGGCGGGCGCGGGCCTCGTGGCTGCTCAGCCCCGGGTGCATGGCGGCGCGCCGGGTGCGGTGTCGGCGGGTGGATGGCAACAGTGCATGGATGGCTTCGGTGCGGGTGCCCGCGCTGCGGGCGGTGCTTGCCTGCAGCGTATCGCCTGGGCGCGGGTGCGGCTTGATCTGTCCCATCGGCACCGGCTGCGCCGGCCCAAGTGGCGGCGGCTTGACGGGGCTCATCAGCGCACCGGAGGGGCTCGCTAGCATCGGCTTGCGGGCCAGGCCCGTGGTGGGGGGTGCACCGCTCGGCGCCACGCGAACGGGTGGTGGCCGGAACAGGACGTGAGGCAGGCTGATGCAGTGGCAGACGGAGGCGACAGGGCCCAGGCCGTACACGCTGGACGCCGGCACGCGCCGCGTGCGCCGCTACCTGGCGGCATGCGCGCTGGTGCTGGGCCTGCTGGTGGCGGCGATCTGTGCGCTGGCCCTGTGGCGCAGCTGGGAGGCGACCCTCGACCACGCGGACGACGAGGCGCGCAACCTGGCGAACCTGATCGACCGCCATGTCTCGTCGGTGCTCGAGCGTGCCAGCGTGGCGCTGGGCACGACGGCGGCACAGCTCGAGCGTGAACGCCAGGCCCGGGGCTTCGCGCGCCAGGGGCCGTGGAGCCTGGCCGACAGCGGCGCCGCGCAGGTGCCCGAGATCTCGCAGATCGGCGTGTTCGATGCAGGTGGCCAGCAGGTGTGCGGCGACAGCAGTGCGCGCTGCCAGCACCTGGACGTGGCCGACCAGGACTATTTCGTGCAGTTGCGCCAGCGCCCCGAACGGGTGGTGCGCCTGTTCGGCCCGCACCGCAGCCGCGTCGACGAGCGCGACAGCCTGGTGCTCGCCCGCGCGCTGCTCGAAAGCAACGGCGCCTTCGCCGGCGTGGTGATCGCGCTGATCCCGCTGGCGCAGTTCGAGCCCCTGCTGGCCGTGCTGGACCTCGGGCGCGATGGCGTGGTGGCCCTGCGCGGGAGCGAGCTTGGCCTGCTGCTGCGCCAGCCCAAGGCGCCCGCTGGCGTGGCCTCGGCCTCCGTGGCGACACTGGCCGATGCGGTGCGCCAAGCGCCCGCCGAGGGCGCCTTCCGCGGCGTGAGCGCGCTGGACGGCATCGATCGCCTGAACCGCTACCGCCGCTTGCGCGACTTCCCGGTGTATGTGGTCGTCGGCCTGGCCACGCACGAGTTCCTGGCGGGCTGGCGCATGCAGGCCTGGGGCACGCTGGCCTTCCTGGTGCTGTATGCGGCCTCGTCCGTGGCGATCTCGCGGCTGCTGCTGTCCACCATGCACGACCGCCACCGCATCCAGGAGCTGTACGACCACGCGCCGTGCGCCTACTGCTCGCTGGACACCCAGGGCGTGTTCCGGCGCGCCAATGCCACCATGCTGGGCTGGCTGGGCTGCACGCGCGAGCAGCTGATCGGCCGGTGCGCGCTGCCGGACTTCCTGAACCCGGAGGGCCGCGCGAGCTTCGAGCACCACTTCCCGGCGTTCCTGCGCACGGGCCGCCTCGAGGGGCTGGAGTTCGACCTGCAGGGCCGCCACGGCCAGGTGCGGCGTGTCGTCGTCAGCGCCAGCGCACTGCACGATGCCCACGGGCGCTTCGTGCTGAGCAACTCGGTCATGTACGACATCACCGAGCTGCATGCCGCCCGCGGTGAACTCAAGCGTTTTGTGGACCAGCTCGAAGACCGGGTGAAGCAGCGCACGCGGCAGCTTCGCCAGCTTGCCGGCGAGCTCGACGCCGCCGAGGACCGCGAACGCCAGCAGCTCGCGCGCGACCTGCACGACGACCTGGGCCAGACACTGGCCGCGGCGCGCATCCACCTCGCGGCGCTGCAACCCCGCCTGGACGGCGAGGGCCGCGACGCGGCGCAGCGCATCGACGAGCTGATCGCGCGCGCCAATCAGTCCACCCGCTCGCTGGCGGCCCAGCTCGCCCCCCCGGCGCTGTACGAGCTGGGCCTGACCGCTGCGCTGGAGTGGCTGGCCGAAGACATCGGGCGGAACTTCGGGCTGCAGGTCACGGTGGTGGACGACGGCCAGCCCAAGCCGCTGTCGCGCGAGTCGCGCTCGATCCTGTACCGCGCCACGCGCGAGTTGCTCGTCAACTCGGCCAAACACGCCCATGCCGACGTGGCCGAGGTGGAGATCGAGCGTTGCGACCACGACATCGTGGTGCGCGTGTCCGACAGCGGCATCGGCTTCGATGCCGCCGTGCTCACGGCCGCCAGGGGCCAGGGCATGGGGCTGCTCAGCGTGCGCGAGCGCCTGTCCTTCATTGGCGGCAGTGTCGACATCCGCAGCTTGCCCGGTGACGGCGCGGTGATCACGCTGCAGGCCCCGCTCGCCGACGAAGCCCACGCCCTGGAGGCCTGAACGATGCGAACCCGCGTGCTGCTGACCGACGACCACCGCGTGCTGCGCGAGGCCCTGCGCCTGACACTGGAGCGCGAACCCGACCTGGCGGTGGTGGGCGAGGCGGGCACCGCGCGCGAGGCGCTCGACCTCGCACGCATTACGCAGCCGGACGTGGTGGTGCTGGACATCGGGCTACCCGATCTCAGCGGCATCGAGGTGGCCACGCGGCTGCGCCAGTGGCAGCCGGCGCCGCGCATCGTGGCGCTGTCGGCCCATGCCGACAAACGCTTCGTGGCCGAGATGCTGCGCGCCGGCGCGGAGGCCTACGTGACCAAATCCTCCGCCGGCAGCGAGCTGGTGCAGGCCATCCGCACGGTGGCCCTCGGGCACAGCTACCTCTGCCCCGAGGTGGCCGGAGCCATGGTGTCCGAGGTGCGCCGCCAGAACGGCGGCGAAGGTCCGCCGCAGCTCGGGCGGCGCGAACGCGAGGTGCTGCGCCTGGTGGCCGAGGGCCTGCGCACGGCCGACATCGCCGAGCGGCTGCACATCGCGCCCGCCACGGTGGAGGTGCACCGCCGCAACATCATGCGCAAGCTCGATCTGCACAGCGTGGCGGAGCTCACCCGCCACGCCATCCGGGAAGGCATCGTCTCGCTCTGAGCTACCGGGATTCCGGTAACGCAAATGCGTGCCCGGGGAGATGGCCCGTCGCCGCGCGCACCGATCGATTCAGCCCTGTGGGTGGCCAAGCCGTTGCGTGCATGCCGAATTCAGTTCCGATCGTGTTCGCGGCACCCCCGCTCGGGCAGGCCGCCGCGCACGTGGCCTGGTTGATGGAGCACGCCGCCGAATCGACCATGCTCACCGATGCGGACGGCCGCATCGCGTACGTCAACCCGGCGTTCTAAGCGATGACCGGCCATGCCCGGGCCGAGGCGCTGGGCCGCACACCGGCGCTGCTGAAGTCCGGCCTGCAGCCGCCGGCACAGTAACCGTGGCGCGGATGGGCGGCGACGCGTTTGCGCTGCTGCTCGAAGGCAGCTGCGACCTGGCCGACGCCTCGCAGGTGCTGGGCGCCATCGTCGCCGCGTTCCAGCCCCACGGCACCCCGCCGGCCGGGTGGTGGCGCCAGCGCGCGCCGCGCAACAGCCGCGGCGGGCGAGCCGCTAGAACTTCCTCACCTCGATGCGGTGCTTCTGCAGCGCATAGCCCAGTTGCCGGGGCGACAGGCGCAACAGCCGCGCGGCCTTGGCCTGCACCCAGCCGCATTGCTCCATGGCCCAGATCAGGCGCTCGCGCTCACCGTCGGGCGGCTCCTGCGCATCCGCACGCGCCGGGCTGGGTGGCAGGTGTTCGGTGGGGCCGATGCGGGTGATGCCGTCCGCATCCTCCCGGCCCGCGGCGGCAACGCGGCGCTCACCGTCCGCCCCGGCGGTGGCCGGCTCCGGCAGCGCCACCGCGGCCACCGCATCGGCCTTGTCCAGGAAGTGCAGGGTCTGGGTCAGGCAGCGGTTCTGCTTGCAGGGGAAGGCCACGTCGCGGATCAGCTCGCCCTGCACCATGGTGGCGGTGCGCTCGATGCAGTTCTCCAGCTCGCGCACGTTGCCCGGCCAGTAGCAGCTGGTGAGCACCTTCATGGCCTCGGGGGTCACCTTCAGGTTGCGGCGGTTTTCCTTGTTGTAGCGGTCGAGGAAGTGCGCCACCAGCGGCGGGATGTCGGCGCGGCGTTCGCGCAGCGGCGGCAGGAAGATCGAGACCACGTTGATGCGGTAGTACAGGTCGGCCCGGTACTCGCCGCGGCGCACCATCTTCTCCAGGTCGCGGTTGGTGGCGCAGATCAGCCGCACGTCCACCTTCACCGGCTTGCTGCCCCCCACGCGCTCGAACTCGCGTTCCTGCAGCACGCGCAGCAGCTTGGCCTGGAAGCCGGGCGAGACATCGCCGATCTCGTCCAGGAACAGCGTGCCGCCGTGCGCCAGCTCGAAGCGGCCCTTGCGGTCGCCGGTGGCGCCGGTGAAGGCGCCCTTCTCGTGGCCGAAGAGCTCGCTCTCCAGCAGCGATTCGGTCAGCGCCGCGCAGTTCACCTTGATGAAGGCCGCCTCCTTGCGCGGGCTGAGGTAGTGGATGGCGCGGGCGACGGCCTCCTTGCCGGTGCCGCTTTCACCGCGCAGCAGCACGGTGGCGCGCGATGGTGCGGCCTGGTGCACCTCGTTGAACACCTGCTGCATGGGCTGCGAATCGCCCACCACGTTGTCCAGCGCGTAGCGGCCGCGCGGTTCGCGCCGCAGCGCCTTCTGCAGCCGCGTGGCCTCGAGCTGCAGGCGCTGGTGCTCGTCGCGCACCGCATCGTGCAGTTGCGCGGCCTGGGCCAGCAGCGTGGCCACCATGGTGAGGATGCGCTGGTCGTCCGACAACCGCGCCCCGCCCTGCACCATGCGTTGCGCGGCGAGCACGCCCACCACGCTCTTGTCGGTCTTCAGCGGCACCACCACGAAGGCGGTCATCTGGCCGTCGTGGGCGCCGAAGGCCCCGGTGCGGTCGATGAACTCGGGCGCCTGCGCCACATCCGGCAGCACCACGGCCATGCCCGAGGCGTGCACGTGGCCGATGACGCCCTCGCCGTCCTGCCAGGTGCCGCGCTGCTCCTGCTCGCGCGAGAGGCCCACGGTGCTGTGCACCGCGAGCAGGCCATCCTCGGCCCGCGGCAGCACGATCATCACGCGGCTGAGCGCCAGGTGCGCGGCCAGCACGTTGAGCGCGGCGCGGAAGGTGCGATCGATGTCCAGCGAGGCGCCGAGGATGCGGCAGATCTCGTAGACGGTGATCAGCTCGACATGCGAACGCTGGTCATGGCTGGTTCGGCTCAACATGGCGCACCTCTTTGGGCCCCGATTCGGGATGACAGGCGTCAAGGTGCAAGAAGCAAGCCGGCCCGCGCGTGCGGGCCGGTGCGGGCGCTGACCGCTTGATGCAGCTCAAACCGGGCTCACCAGGTGCTGGCATCCGCCCGCAAACGCTCGACCGGTTCGCCGCCGAGCAGGTGGCGCTCGAAGAGTTCGGGAATGTCTTCCGGCGTCACCCGCTGGTACAGCACGCCCTCGGGGTAGACCAGCAGGTTCGGCCCGCCGTCGCAGGGGCCGAGGCAACCCGCGTAGGTGATGGCCACCTGTTCGTAGGCCTGGCGCTTCTGCAGTTCGGCCCACAGGCCTTGCAGCAGCGGGGTGGCGGCCTTGGCGGCGCAACTGCCGCGGGGGTGGCCGGGCGGGCGCTGCTGGGTGCAGACGAAGACCTGGCGGGTGGGGCGGGGCATGGGTGTCACTCCAGGGTTCAGGCAGCGGCGCGGGCCGCGATCAGCTTTTCAAGTTCCACCACGTGCTGCGCCTCTTCGGCCGCAAACTCCCCGGCCAGCCGGCGCAGCTCGATGTCCTGCGTGGTGGCCGCGATGGCGGCATAGTAGGTATGGCCGCGTCTTTCGCTGTCCAGCGCAAGCTGCAATGCATCGTCCGCGCCCATCATCGCGTCCACCCCGGCCCAATCGGCGGTTTCGGGTGCCGTGCCTTCAGGCCAGTCAAAGTCCTCGGGCCGCATCTCGGGCAGCTCACGAAAACCGCCGCGCGCCTGCGCCTCGGCCAGGTGCTTGCGCGAGTAGTGCGCCATGCGGGCGAAGAAGGTCTTCAACTCGGCATTGCCCTCGGTCTGCATGGCCGCGGCCAGCTCTTCGTAGCGGCGCGCGGCCTCGCGTTCAAGTGCGATGGCATGGGCGAGAAACTGTTCGACGGTGTTCATGTCATGGGTACCTGGCGTCGGGTGCCATCAGGGATGCCGGAAGACGTTGGTGCACAGGGCTGATCGGCAGTTGTCGGCCCGTTGCTGTCTTTGGTTGGGTTGCAGAGCAGACGTTCGTTGTGTGGTGCGACAAAGGCGTGGGCCCTCGGCCTGCGGCGCACGGCTCCGGCGGTCGGCCCGGCGGGCCGACTGCCCGGTCTTGGTCGGCTCGGGGGGCGCGCTGTCGGATTTATCTCCGCGCGCTGCGCGCGCTGCGACCAGCGCCAGCGAGTCAGTTTTGGAAGCGGGCCCTGCGGGCCCGCCGCCCCCCGAACCGCCCAAGCCCGGCGCCT
>JACRAZ010000068.1 GCA_016213205.1 Burkholderiales bacterium | reverse complement strand
GTTCGGGGGGCGGCGGGCCCCCAGGGCCCGCTTTCCCAACTGACTCGCTGGCGCTGGTCGAAGCGCGCGCAGCGCGCGGAGATAAATCCGACAGCGCGCCCCCCGAAGCGACCAAGCCCGGGAAGTCGGCCCGCAGGGCCGACCGCCGGAGCCGTGCGCCGCAGGCCGAGGGCCCACGACTTTGTCGCGCCAAGCTTCGAACGTCTGCTCTGCAACGCAACAAGGTTCCGCAAGGGGTCGCAAGCTGTCCAGCACGCCAGCGGCAAGGCTGCGCAGGTCGCAGTTCGCAGGATGCGCGGCGGAACCCCTGACATGAAGCCCCCACGCACACTCCCCACCCGCCTGCGCCACGCCGCGCTGCTGGCGCCGGCATTGCTGGCGCTGCCGCTGCGCGCGCAGGACCTGCCGGGGCAGAACACCGCGGCCACGGCCACCGCCCCGGCGCCACGAGCCACGCCCACTGTGCCGGTGGCCACGCAACCGGCCGTGTTGCAGGCCGGTGCCGCTTCCAGCGCGGACAGCGCCGCGCGTCCCGCCGGCCCGGCCCCGGGGCAAACCTTCCTGATGGCTGCGTTCCCGGCCACGTCGCAGGACCAGCTGAGCCTGTTCACTTCCGGCGACGGCATCACCTACACCACGCTGGCCTCCGAGGCCTGGCAGCCGCCGCAAGGCCTGTTGCGCGACCCCTCGATCATCCGCGCCGACGATGGCAGCTACCTCATCGTCTACACCACGGGCTGGGACGGCCGCAGCTTCGGCGTGGCGCGCTCGCGCGACCTGCGGCAATGGCAGCACGTGGCCGACATCCCGGTGCCGCTGCCCGGGCTCACCAACGTGTGGGCGCCGGAGTGGTTTCGCGATGCGGACGGGCGGCTTTCGGTCATCGTCTCGCTGTCCACCGGCGGCACCGCAGGCCCGTTCCGCGCCTACCACCTGCAGCCCGCGGCGGCCGACTTCACGGCCTTCACGCCACCGCGCCTGCTGCAGGGGCTGGACCGCAACCCGATCGACACCTTCGTCGTGCGCGAGGGCGGGCGTTACGTGGCCTTTGCGAAGAACGAGACCAGCAAGTTCATCGAACGCGCCTGGGCCCCTTCGCTCGACGGCCCCTGGACCTACGACCGCACGGGCGACTGGGCCGGCTGGGGCGGCCCGGTGGAGGGCCCATCGCTGGTGCCGGTGCGCGATGCCCAAGGCCGCGCCGGCTGGCGCATCCACCTGGACGACTACACCCGCAAGCACTACCGCTGGTCGGACAGCTTCGACGGCCTGGACACCTGGAGCGCGCCGCGTGAACTGCAGGGTGTGTCCGGCGCGGTGCGCCACTTCACCGTGCTGGCCGAGGACAGCGCCGCGCTGCAGCGCGCCACCGCGCCGCGCGGCACGCCACGCCGTATCAGCTGGGACCGGCATTCGCTGATGATCGACGGCCGGCGTGAAGTGATCTGGGCCGGCGAATTCCACCCCTTCCGCCTGCCCTCGCCCAGCCTGTGGCGCGACGTGCTGCAGAAGATGAAGGCGATCGGCTTCAACGCCGTGTCCATCTACTTCAGCTGGGGCTACCACTCGGCGCAGCCCGGGCACTACGATTTCACCGGCGTGCGCAATGTCGAGCGCGTGCTGCAGATGGCGGCCGAGGAAGGGCTGTACGTCATCGCCCGGCCTGGCCCCTACGTGAACGCCGAGCTGGCCGGCGGCGGCTTCCCCGGCTGGCTGCAGCGCCAGCGCGCCGAGGCGCGCACCGACGCGCCGGAGTACCAGGCGGCCGCGGCCGAGTGGCTCGCCCAGGTCAACGCCATCATCGCGCGCCACCAGCTGCCCACCGGCGGCGGCACCGTCATCGCCTACCAGCTGGAGAACGAGCTGTTCTCGGTGCAGCCCAAGAACGCGCGCCACATGCAGTTCCTGGCCGACAAGGCGCGCGCCGATGGCATCCGCGTGCCGCTGTTCCACAACGCCGCCTCGCGCCTGCCGGACTGGACGCCGCGCGATTCCAGCGCACCGTTCGCCAACCCCGGCCCGACCGACCTCTACGCCTTCGACGGCTACCCCGGCGGCGTGTGCAACGTGGATGGCCAGCCCGGCCCGCCCTCGCCCGCGCAGGACTGGGGCCTCCATGGCCGCAACCTGCCGCGCGTGGGGTCGCTCGCCTCGCCCAACACGCCCGGCTTCGTGGCCGAGATCGGCGGCGGCTGGTTCGACCACTGGGGCTCCAACGGCAGCTACGAATGCACCGCGCTGCGCCAGGGCACCGGCTACCAGCGCGTGGCCTATGGCAGCAGCCTGATCAACGGCCTCACGATCCACAGCGTGTACATGGCCTTCGGCGGCACCAGCTGGGGCTGGCAGCCGGCGCCGGTGGTCTTCAGCTCCTACGACTACGGCGCCGCCATCGACGAGGCGCGCCGCCTGCGCCCCAAGGCGCTGGGGCTCAAGCAGCTGGGCCACTTCGTGCAGGCCGCCACGCCGGTGCTGGCGCAGATGGACCCGGGCCCGGTGATCACGCCGGACAACCCGCGCGTGAAGCTGCTGCACAACCTGAACCCTGCGCTGAAGACCCATGTGCTGCTGGCTCGGCCCGAACCCGCATCGAACACCGGCACCGAGGCTTTCCGCTTCACGCTGGACACGGCCGATGGGCGTTATCACATCCCGCAGACCGGCACGCTGCAGCTGGCCGGCCAGGACGCCAAGCTGCTGCTGGCCCACCACACGCTGGAACGCCAGCACCTGGTGTACAGCAGCTCCGATCTGCAGGCGCAGGCGCGCCACGGCGAACACGACCTGGTGCTGCTGCACGGCCGCCGTGGCGAAGACGGTGAAACCGTGCTGCGCTTCAGCCGCCGCCCGCAGGTGCAGGTGCTGGCCGGCGACACCGGCGCCGCGCTGCAAACGCACTGGGACGCCGCGCGCGGCGACCTGCGCCTGAACTACCGCCACCAGGGCCTGCTGGAGCTGCACATCAGCGAGGGCGGCCGCGCGCCGCTGCTGCTGCTGGTCGCCGACGAGCCGCAGTCGCAGGCCTTCTGGCGCCTGCAGGCCGGCGATGGCGTGGTGCTCGCGCTGAGCCCGGCCCTGCTGCGCAGCGCGCAGCGCCACGGCGACACGCTGGCACTGCAGGGCGACACCGCCACCGAGAGCCCGCTGCGCGTGTGGGCCGGGCCCGGCCTCACGCAGCTGCGTTTCAACGGCCAGCCGCTGGCCGTGCAGCCCGGCCCCGGCGGCAGCCTGCAGGCCGTGCAGCCCCTGCCCGGCCCCTTGCCGGTGGCGCCGCCCGACCTGCACGCACTGCGCTGGACCCGCCGCGCCGAGAGCCCCGAGGCCGCGCCCGGCTTCGACGACAGCCGCTGGCGCCGCGCCGTGCCCGGCAGCAGCGCGGCCCACGTGTACACCGCGCCGCCGCCCGGCCAGCCGGTGCTGGCGATGAGCGACCACGGCTTCCACCGTGGCGATGTCTGGTACCGCGGCCGCTTCCGCAGCGGCCCCGGCACCGCCGCCGGCAGCGGGCCGCTGCAGCTGGAGCTGTTCTACGGCGCCGGATCGGCCGGCCTGGCCCAGCTGTGGCTGGACGGGCGCTTCGTCGGCCAGCACGAAACCGACGCCGGCCGCCCGTTCGGCCAGACCACCGCCAGCCTGAAGACCCTGCTGCAGGACCTGCCCGCCGGCGAACATGTGCTGGCGCTGATGGTGCGCAACATGGGCCACAACTGGGACCTGTTTGCCGACGATGCGCACAAGGAGGCGCGCGGTCTGATCGCCGCCTCGCTGTCGCCGCGCGGCGGGCGCCGCCATGCGGTGGCCATCGACTGGCGGCTGCAGGGCCAGCAGGGCGGCGAGGCGATCGCCGACCTGGTGCGCGGGCCCTACAACAACGGCGGCCTGTTCGGCGAGCGCGCGGGCTGGCACCTGCCCGCGGCGCCCGACCGTGACCTGCACACCGGCTGGGAGACCACCACGCTGCAGGCCCCGCCGCCCGCGCCGGGCACCTACTGGCTGCGCAGCAGCTTCACGCTGAACCTGCCCGAGGGCCACGACGTGCAGCTCGGCCTGGGCTTCGGCGACACCCGCGTGCCGCGCTCGCTGCCCGAGCACCGGGTGCTGGTGTTCCTGAACGGCTGGCAGCTCGGCCAGTACATCTCGCACATCGGCCCGCAGCGCGTGTTCGTGCTGCCGCCGGGTCTGCTGAACCCGCGCGGCGAGAACACGCTGGCGCTGGCCGTCACCACCGATGGCGATGCGCGCAACGCGCTGGAATCCGTCAAGCTACTGCCCCTGCAGGTGCAGCGCGGCGGCGTGCCGCTGGCACTGGTGCCCTCGCCGCGCTACCTACAACGCCCGGCCCCCTGAACCCTTGCGACCCCTTTCCGCCATGAACAACCAGGTCCTGATCCCTCCCCACCCCGAGCGCATCCACCCGCTGCTGGGCCACCACCTGGCTGGCCTGGGCGCCGAGCGCGCCGACTGGCAGGACGCCATCGCCCGCGTGATCCACAACCTGGTGAACATCCGCGACGTGGACGGCAGCTTCCTGCTGAAGCTGGACGATGGCCGCGTGATCGACACCAAGAGCTGGCACGGCTGGGAATGGACCCAGGGCGTGGGTCTGTACGGGCTGTGGAAGGTGTGGGAGATGACGGGCGATGCGCAGGTGGAAAAGATCATCACCGACTGGTTCAGCGCCCGCTTCGCCGAGCCCTCGCCCTCGCGCAACATCAACACCGTGGCGCCCTTTCTCACGCTGGCCCACCTGTACCAGCGCCACGGCACGCCGGCCTGGCGGCCGCACCTGGAGGTGTGGGGCGAATGGGTCTGCAAAGACCTGCCGCGCACCCAGGAGGGCGGCTTCCAGCACATCGTCTACAACAGCGTGAACCACCAGCAGCTGTGGGACGACACGCTGATGATGTCGGTGCTGCCGCTGGCCAAGATCGGCCAGGTGCTGAACCGCCCGCACTACGTGGAAGAGGCCAAGCGCCAGTTCCTGCTGCACACCAAGTACCTGGCCGACCCGGCCACCGGCCTGTGGTTCCACGGCTGGACCTTCGAGGGCCGCCACCACTTTGCCCGCGCCCGCTGGGCGCGCGGCAACTCGTGGGTGACGATCGCGATCCCCGAGTTCATCGAGCTGCTGGACCTGCCGCCGCAGGACGGGCTGCGCCTGTACCTCACCGAGACGCTGCGCGCACAGGTGGACGCGCTCGCCGCGCTGCAAACCGAGAACGGCCTGTGGCGCACCCTGCTCGACGACGCCAGTTCCTACGAGGAGGCCGCCGCCACCGCCGGCTTCGCCTACGGCATCCTCAAGGGCGTGCGCCTGGGGCTGCTGCCGCCCGAGCACGAGGCGCTGGGCCGGCGCGCCGCGCTGGCAGTGCGGCGCCACATCAATGCCGCTGGCGAGCTGACGCAGGTGTCCTTCGGCACGCCGGTGTTCAACACGCTGCAGGAATACAAGGACATCCCGCTCACCAGCATGCCCTTCGGGCAGGCGATGGCGCTGCTGGCGCTGGTCGAGTTCAGCTACCGCTTCATCTGAGCGGCCATGGCGAACACTGCCATCACCACCACCGCGCGGCGCGTGCCCGACTGGCGCCACTACTGGGGCTGGGGCGCGGGCGACCTGCTGGGCGCCGGCGCGCAGGCCGTCATCACCGGCTGGCTGTTCTACTTCTTCACCACCTTCTGCGGCCTCACCGCCGTGCAGGCGGGGCTGATCCTGGGCCTGCCGCGGCTGCTGGAAGCCATCAGCTGCCCGCTGATCGGCTATGTGTCGGACAACCTGCGCCACAGCCGCATCGGCCGGCGCATCGGGCGCCGGCGCCTGTTCCTGCTGATCGTGCTGCCGCTCTTGCCCAGCTTCGCGCTGGTGTTCGTCACCGGCCACGGCTTCCTGTACTACCTGCTCGTGTTCATCTTCTTCGAGCTGCTGTACACGATGTTCCTGATCCCGTGGGAAACGCTGGCCGCGGAGATGAGCACCGACTATGCCGAGAAGGCCCGCTTCGCCGGCGCGCGCATGCTGGTGGCGCAGGGCTCGGCGGTGCTGGCCAGCTACCTGCCCACGCTGCTGATCAACCAATTCGGCGGCAAGGATTCGGCCGAACCCTTCTTCTGGATGGCGGCCATCTTCGGCGGCCTGTTCTCGCTGGTGGTGCTGATCGTGCTGCTGGCCTCCTGGGAGCGGCCCTACACCGAAGACGAACTGCGCCGCCCGATCGAGCGGCTGAAGCTCGCCGAGGCGCTGCGCATCCCCGGGCGCATGTTCCGCGACCTGGCCTCCACGCTGCGCATCCGCGCGTTCCGCCAGCACCTGTCGCTGTACCTGGGCGGCTACCTGTCGCAGGACATCTTCAACACGGCGTTCCCGATCTTCGTGGCCACGGTGCTGATGGGTGCCACGCTGGCCATCTCGCAGCTGATGACGGTGATGTACCTGGCCCAGCTGGTGTCGGTGATGGTGGCCATCCGCGTGGTCATCCGCATCGGGCCGCTGTATGCCTACCGGGTGGCGATCTCGCTGTTCATCAGCGCGGCGCTGCTGTATGGCGCGCTGTACCTGCAGCAGCGCGGCGGCGCTGCGGCGGCGCCGTCCACGCTGTGGCTGTTCGGCCCCATCGTGCTGGCCGGGCTGGGCCGCGGCACGCTGAACTTCGTGCCCTGGTCGGTCTACAACTACCTGCCGGACATCGACGAGGCCGTCACCGGCCAGCGCCGCGAAGGCATCTTCGCCGGCGTGATGACGCTGGTGCGCAAGCTGGCGCAAAGCCTGGCCATCATCGCCACCGGCTGGCTGATCGATGCGGGCGGTTATGTCTCACCCAAGACCCGGCCCGGCGAGGCGCTGGTGCAAAGCCCCGAGGCCGTGCAGGCCGTGGCGCTGGTGCTGGTGCTGGGCCCGGTGATCGCGATGCTGCTGGGCCTGTGGGCCGCGTGGCGCTTTCGCCTGAACGCGCACACCCATGCGGTGCTGGTGCACGAGGTGGAACGCCTGCGCGCCGGCGCCACCGAGGCCGAAAGCCCCGCCAACCGCGCGATCGTCGAAGACCTCACCGGCTGGCGCTACGAGCGGCTGTGGGGCCGGGCTGCGGCATGACGACGAAGCGCATCGACCTCACCCGCCGCCAGTTCGTGGCCGGCGGCGCCGCGCTCGGCGCGGCGGCGGGCGCGGGCCCAGCGGTCGCGGCCAGCGCGCCGGCGGCAGCCGTGGCTGCCCCTGGCGCGGCCGGCACCGCAGCCGCGTCAGCGGCCTCGCCCTCCCCCGCCACCCCGCCGGCCGATCCGCTGGCCCTGCGCTGGCTCGATGGCCAGCCCCCCGCGCGCCACGCCGGCCGGGCCTGGGGCCTGCCCTGGCCGCGCGGCCAGTGCGCACGCGACCAGGCCTTCCAGCTGCGCGATGCCCAGGGCGGCACCCACCCGCTGCAGACCTGGCCACTGGCCTGGTGGCCCGATGGTTCGCTGAAGTGGACCGGCCACGCCATCCCGCCCGCGGTGATCCCCGGCAGCGGCTGGCAGGTGCAGCCGCTGCCCACCGGCCAGGCCGCGCCGGCCACCGCAGGCCCCGTGATCACGGTGGAAGAAAGCGCCGAGCACATCACCGTGGACACCGGCGTCATCCGCTGCGAGCTGCCGCGCCGCGGCCCGGTGCTGATCCGCCGCGTGCAGCGCGCCGGTGTCGAGATCCTGCGCAATGGCCGCCTGCTGGCGCTGGTGGACGACCAGCCCGCGCCGGCAGATCACGACACCGCCCGCGTGTTGACCACACGCTGCCACGGTGAAGTGGAATCGCTAACGATCGAACAGCGCGGCCCACAACGCGCCGTGCTGCGCCTGCAGGGACGGCACCGGGCCGGCAGCCGCCAGTGGCTGCCCTTCGACCTGCGCCTGTACCTGCACGCCGGCGGCGACGCGCTGCGCCTGGTGCACAGCTTCGTGTTCGACGGCGACCCGCAGCGCGATTTCATCCGCGGCCTGGGCCTGCGCTTCGAGGTGCCGCTGCGCGATGCGCTGCACGACCGCCACGTGCGCTTCGCCGGCGAGCTGCCGGGACTGTGGGCCGAGGCGGTGCGCAACCTCACCGGCCTGCGCCGCGACCCCGGCGCGGCCGTGCGCGCCGCACAGCTCGCAGGCCAGGCCTGCCCGCCGCTCGAGAGCTTCCATCCTTCCGTGCGCAGGTACCTGGAGCGCATTCCCACCTGGGGCGACATCACGCTCAGCCAGCTGGCACCGGATGCATTCCAGATCCGCAAGCGCACCCAGCCCGGCCAGAGCTGGGTGCATGCGGCCTGGGGCCGGCGCGCGGCGGGGCTGGGCTACATCGGCGGGCCCTCGGGCGGCGTGGCCTTCGGCCAGCGAGATTTCTGGCAGCGCCACCCGGTGCAGCTGGACATCCGCGGCGCGCACACCGCGCGGGCCGAGGTCACGCTGTGGACCTGGAGCCCCGAGGCCCCCGCGATGGACCTGCGCCCCTACCACGACGGCCTGGGCCAGGACACGCATGCCAAGCAGCTCGAAGGCCTGGAGGTCACCTACGAAGACCACGAGCCCGGCTTCGACACGCCGGTGGGCGTGGGCCGCAGCCACGAGCTCACGCTCTTTGCGCTGGCCGCCACGCCCCCCCGCGAGGCCCTGGTGCAGCTGGCGCACACGGTGCAAACCCCAGCGCTGCTGGTGGCCGCGCCCGAGCGCTACCTGGCCACCGGCGTGTTCGGCCGCCTGTGGTCGCTGCCCGATCGCAGCAGCCCCGCGCGTGCGGCGCTCGAAGACCGGCTGGACTTCCTGTTCGACTTCTACCGCCAGGAGGCCGAGCAGCGCCGCTGGACCGGCTTCTGGGACCATGGCGACATCCGCCACACCTACGACGCCGATCGCCACGAATGGCGCTACGACGTGGGCGGCTACGCCTGGGACAACAGTGAACTCTCGCCCGACCTGTGGCTGTGGCTGGCCTTCCTGCGCAGCGGCCGGGCCGACATCTTCCGCTTTGCCGAGGCCATGGTGCGCCACACCACCGAGGTGGACACCTACCACCTGGGGCGCTTTGCCGGCCTGGGCACGCGCCATGGCGTGCAGCATTGGAGCGACAGCGCCAAGCAGCTGCGCATCAGCACCGCCGCCTACCGGCGCCACTACCACTACCTCACCACGGATGAACGCACCGGCGACGTGCTGCACCTGCTGCGCAACGCCGACCAGCAGCTGCTGGCGCTGGACCCGGCCCGCAAGATCGTGCCGCGGCCGCCCAAGCCGCCGGGCAACGGGCTGATGGGCGTGGGCACCGACTGGGGCTCGATGCTGGCCAACTGGCTCACCGAATGGGAACGCAGCGGCGATGCCCGCTGGCGCGACAAGATCCGCCGCGGCATGGAAAGCGTGGCCGCCATGCCGCACGGCTTCTTCAGCGCCGCCACCGCCGGCTACGACGCCGCCACCGGCGAGCTGTTCAACGTGCAGGGCCAGCGCGCCACGGCCAGCCACCTGAGCGCGGTGTTCGGCCTGGTGGAGATGGTGGACGAACTGCTCGCCTTGCTTGACGTGCCCGGCTTCGAAGCCGCCTGGCTGCAGTACTGCCGGCTCTACAACGCACCGGCCGACGAGCAGCGACGCGAACTGGGCATGCCGCATGGCGGCGCCACCGTGCTGGGGGTGGGCCATTCACGCCTGACCGCCTATGCAGCCTGGCGCCTGAAAGACGCGGCCCTGGCCCGGCGCGCCTGGGCCGAGTTCCGCAATGACCGGCGCTGGTCTGCGCAGCCTCTGGCCCGCAAGCGCACCGAAGGGCCTGCCGTGTTGCGGCCGGTGGAAGAAGCACCGTGGATCAGCACCAACGACGCGGCGCAGTGGAGCCTGGCGGCGATCCAGAACCTGGCCTTGATCGGTGCGCAGCTCAGCGGCGATTGAGTTTCATGACTTGCCCGATGCTCGCTGGTCTGATCTTGTGTCGATGCCTTGTGTTGCCTGGACGCGGACGTTCTCAGTGCAGCGCGACAAAGGCGTGGGCGCTCAGCCTGCGGCGCACGTCTCCGGCGGTCGGCCCTGCGGGCCGACTTCCCGGTCTTGGTCAATTCGGGGGGCGCGCTGTCCATTTATCTCCGCGCGCTGCGCGCGCTGCGAACAGCGCCAGCGAGTCAGTTTGGGAAGCGTGCCCTGCGGGCACGCCGCCCCCCGAACCGCCCAATACCGGCGCCTGCGAACGCGCGCCGCAGGCTGAGCGCCCACGCCTTTGCGAACCACCGTGGCGGTCGACGTGCGCATGCCACCGCTTCAGCAGGAGAGCCCCTGGGTCTGCGGGCGCAGCGGGCCGTGGGAGGCGGCGAGGATCGCAGGCTTCGGGGCGGCGCGCGCAGCCCCAGGGGCTCGGGCGCTCCGCACCACGCACTCGTTCCACACCAACCGGAAGCACTGCACGCGCGCCGGACCCGCAACCATGAACCACCCGCACGTGCTCCCCTGCCACCCCCGTGCCACCCGAGCCATCCCCTGGCTCTGGCTCCTGCTCGCCCTGTTCATCACGCCCCTGAGCACCGCGCACGCCCGCGATGCCACTGCACGCCGCTTCGTGTTCGGCACCGGCCCCGCGGCCGCCGGCGAAGTGGCGGTGCGCCCGGACACCCGCTACACCCCGGAACGCGGCCACGGCTTCGAGGGCCACGACAACGAACCCGCGCTGACCCCCGCCGTCGCCGGCCCGCGCACCGGCCAGCCGGTGCTGGCGCCGAAGCAGCCCGTGCACTTCTCGGTCCGCCTGCCCGAAGGCAGCTACCGGATCACCGCCACGCTGGGCGGCAGCACCGAAGCCAGCGACACCACGATCAAGGCCGAGCTGCGCCGGCTCATGCTGCAGGGCGTGCGCACCGCACCGCGCCAGGCGCAGCAGCTCAGCTTCACGGTGCACGTGCGCACGCCGCAGATCCCGGCCGCCCACGGCGTGGCCGCGGGCCAGGTGCTGCTGCGCGCCCCGCGCGAAACGGTGGACGAAGCCTGGAGCTGGGACCAGCGCCTGACGCTCGAAGTGAGTGGCCCCCGCCCGGTGCTGCAGGCGCTGGACATCGAGCCGGTGCAGGTGCCGCTGCTGTTCCTGCTGGGCGACTCCACGGTGGCCGACCAGTCGCAGGAGCCCTATGCCAGCTGGGGCCAGATGCTGCCGCGCTACTTCGGCCCCACGCTGGCGGTGGTGAGCCTGGCGCAGAGCGGCGAGACCTACCGCGATGCGCTCACGCGCCGCCGGCTGGACAAGATCCTCAGCCTGGCCCGGCCCGGCGACACCGTGCTGATGCAGTACGGCCACAACGACCAGAAACAGCTGCGCGATGGCAGCGGCAGCGTGCTCAGCTACCAGCAGGAGATCCGCCAGCACGTACACGCGCTGCGGGCCCGGCAGCTGCAGCCGGTGATCGTCACCTCCGTCGAGCGCCGTTTCTTCGATGCCCAGGGCCAGCTGCAGCACACGCTGGCCGAGCACGTGGCCGCCGCCCGCGCGGTGGCCGCCGAGCTGCAGGTGCCGCTGCTGGACCTCAACACCACCAGCCGCCAGCTCTACGAGGCGCTGGGCCCGCAGCGTGCGCCCGCGCTCTTTGCCACCGGCGCCGATGGCCGCGTGGACCCCACCCACCACAACAACACCGGAGCCTGGCTGCTGGCCGGCCTGGTGGCCCAGGGCCTGCGCGACGCCCAGCTGCCGGTGGCCACCCACCTGCGCGCCGATGCGCCACAGGTGCAGGCCACCCGCCCGCCCGCGCTGGACACGCTGGACCTCGTGCCCAGCGCGCGCCTTGCCCAGCAACGCCCGGCGGGCGACACCAACACTGCAGGCGACACCCCCGCTGCGGCCGACGTGGCCAGCGCACCGCCCAGCACCCCACCCAGCGCCGATGCTGCCGCCACCAGCGCCCAGACCACCGAGCGCCTGGCCCGGCTGGACCGCGCCATCAGCGACGAGATCGAGCGTGGCCGCCTGGCCGGCGCGGTGGTCTGGCTGGCGCGCGACGGCCAGCTCCTGCACCAGCGCGCACTGGGCTGGGCCGACCGCGAGCAGCGGGTGCCGATGCGCGCCGACACGCTGTTCCGCCTGGCCTCGATGAGCAAGGCCGTCACCACCGTGGCGGCGATGATGCTGTACGAGGAAGGCCACTTCCTGCTGCGCGACCCGATCAGCAAGTGGCTGCCCGCCTTTGCCGATGTGCGGGTGGCCGTGCCCGCCGGTGACGGCCAGCCGCCGCGGCTGGAAAAGCCGCAACGGCCCATCACCGTGCGCGACCTGCTGCAGCACACCGCGGGCCTGAGCTACGGCGCCGGCCCCGCCGCCGCCGCGTGGCAGCAAGCCGGCTTCACCGACTGGTACATCCTGCACCGCGACGAGACCCTGGCGCAATGGACCGAGCGCCTGGCGCGCCTGCCGCTGCAGGGCCAGCCCGGCGAGGCCTGGATCTACGGCTACGCCACCGATGTGCTGGGCCGGCTGGTCGAGCTGTGGTCCGGCCTGCCGCTGGAGCGCTTCGTGGCCGAGCGCATCACCGGCCCGCTGCGCATGCCGGACACGCATTTCTTCGTGCCGCCCGAGAAGGCCGCGCGCCTGGCCAATGTGTATGCGCTGGAACAGGGCCGGCTGGTGCTGAAGGAAACCGCCGCGCAGAGCGATTTCATCCACGGCCCGCGCAAGCTGCCCTCCGGCGGCGCCGGCCTGGTGGCCACGGCGGGCGACTACGCGCGCTTCCTGCAGATGCTGCTCAACGGCGGCACGCTCGACGGCGTGCGCCTGCTCAACCCGGCCACCGTGGCCATGATGCACCGCGACCACTTGGGCGCGCGCTACACCGGCGATGCCGAAGGCGCCGGCTTCGGCTTCTGGGTAAGCGCGAGCCCCGGCACCCGCAGCGAACTCGCCAGCCCCGGCGCCTACGGCTGGGGCAGCGCCTACTCGCCGCAATACGTGGTGGACCCTTCCACCCGCAGCCTCTTCATCTACCTGGCCCAGCTGCGCCCGCCGGGCGACAGCACGCTGCACCAGCGCGTGAAGGTGCTGGCGCGCCAGGCGCTGCTGCCGTGAACATCGACCCGCGCCTCTTCGGCGAGCCCATCGACCCGCGCCTCTTCGGCGCGGTGGGCAACGGCCACACGCTGGACACCGCCGCGCTGCAGGCCGCGCTCGATGCGGCCGCGGCGGTGCGCGGCCGCGTGCGCCTGCCCCCCGGCCGCTGGCGCAGCGGCGCGCTGTTCCTGAAGAACGGCGTCACGCTGGAACTGCCCGCCGGCAGCACGCTGATCGGCAGCACCGCGCTCGCCGACTATCCGCTGATCGACACCCGCGTGGCCGGCATCGAGATGCGCTGGCCGGCCGCGCTGCTGAACGTGATCGATGCCGAGGACGTGTGCATCACCGGCGCGGGCACCGTGGATGGCGACGGCGCCGGCCACTGGGCCCGCTACTGGCAGCTGCGCGCCGCCTACGAACCCCGCGGCCTGCGCTGGGCCGCCGACTACGACGCGATGCGCCCACGCCTGCTGCTGGTGCAAGGCGCGCGCCGCGTGCGCGTGGCCGGCGGGCCCCAAGGCCCGCTGCAGCTGCGCCGCTCGGGCTTCTGGACACTGCACATCTGCTACAGCGAGCAGGTGTGCGTGGACCACCTGCGCATCCGCAACAACGAAGACGGACGCGGGCCCTCCACCGACGGCATCGACATCGACTCCTCGCGCCGCGTGCTGATCCGGCGCGCCGACATCGCGGTGAACGACGATGCCATCGCCTTCAAGGCGGGGCGCGATGCCGACGGCCTGCGCGTGGCCCGGCCCACCACCGACGTGCTGGTGGCCGACTGCACCGTGCGCGAAGGCGCCAGCGGCATCGCCTTCGGCAGCGAAACCTCGGGCGGCTTCGAACGCATCCGCGTGCGGCGCCTGCGCGTGCACGCGCCGGTGCCGGTGGGCCTGCTGTTCAAGTCGGCCCGCACGCGCGGTGGCCATGCGCAGGACCTGCTGCTCACCGACCTGCGCTTCGACGGCGTGGCCGTGCCGCTGCGCATCACGCTCGACTGGAACCCGGCCTACAGCCGCGCCGTGCTGCCCGCGGCCGAGGCCGCCACCGCACCCACGCACTGGCACACGCTGGCCGCCCCGGTGCCCGCCGCGCAGGGGCTGATGCAGCTGCAGCGCGTGCGCGTGCGCGGCCTGCACGCGCGTGGCGCCACCACTGCCTTCGAGGTGGATGCCGATGCGCAGGCACCGCTGCGGGATTTCCGCTTCGAGCAGCTGGACATCGAGGCCCGCCACGGCGGCCACCTGCTCGATGTGCAGGGCTGGCAGTTCCACGCGCCCCGGCTGCAGCTGGGCAGCCCCATCGTGCTGCACGACGCGGCCGCGGTGCAGGGCCTGCCCGAAGGCCGCTGGCGCGAAGATGCCACCCACCCACGGCGCGACGTGTCCGGCCTGGGCAGCCAGGTGCAGGACGTGAGCTGAATCCACCCGTCAGTAGGACAGGACGACCATGAACACACCGACCATCGCCGACACCAACGCCCTGGGCATCCAGACCCTGGCCTTCAAGATGCAGCTCAAGCCCGGCGTGGTGGCCGAGTACAAACGCCGTCATGACGAGCTGTGGCCCGAGCTCGCGCAGGCGCTGCGCGAGGCCGGCATCTTCGACTACTGGATCTTCCTGGACGAGGACACGCTGGCGCTGTTTGCGGTGCTCAAGCGCCGGTCGGGCCCGGCCGTCGAGCAACTGTCGCAGCTGCCGGTGATGCGCCGCTGGTGGGACCACATGGCGCCGCTGATGGAGGTGGAGCCCGACAACAAGCCGCGCCAGTGGCCGCTGCCGCCGCTGTTCCACCTGGCCTGAGGGCCCGGGCACCGGACCCCACGGCCACCCGACCCCACGGCCACCATACGCATGCTGCCCGCGCTGCCGCCCCCCGCCGCCGACAGCTGGTGCGCGCCGCCCGCGCAAGTGCAGCGCCTGGCGGCCGACGACTTTCGCCACGGCCTGCAGCACTGGCGGCTGGAGGCGCAGGACCCGCGCACCCAGGTGCAGGCCACCGGCGGCGTGCTGGACCTGCAAACCCCCGCCGGCCTCACGCTGTGGTTCACGCGCCCGTTGTCCGGCGACTACGCCGTCCGCTTCACTGCCACCGCGTTGCCCGCACCGGCCAGCGCCGGGCCGCTGGCCGGTCGCGTGTCCGACCTGAACATGTTCTGGAACGCCACCGAGGCCGACGGCAGCCCGCCCCGCCCGCGCGACGGCGCCTTCGCGTCCTACGACACGCTGCGCCTTTACTACGCCGGCTTCGGCGCCAACGGCAACACCAGCACCCGGCTGCGCCACTACGACGGCCAAGGCGCACGCACGCTGCTCGACGGCTACGCCGACCCGCCCGCGGCCGAGCCCGCCGACCGCCGCGGTGCGATGAACGCCACCACCCGCCTGGTGGCGGGCCAGGCGGTGCAGGTGCAGATCGTCTCGCGCCGGCCCACGCCGGCCGACCCACTGCACCTGCGCTGGTCGGCCCACGGCCACACGCTGTTCACGCTGGCACAGCCACCGCAGGCCGCGCTGCTGTCCGGCTGGTTCGCGCTGCGCACCACCGCCAGCCGGCTGCAGCTGCGCGATTTCGAGGTGCTGGGCTGTAGCCACCCCGAGCCGACCGCCACGCCGAACACGGGCTCCCGATGAGCACCCCTGCCCTGCCCCCCGAGGCCACGCCCGACGAGCTGATCGTGCTCAGCGAGGGCGCCCCCAACACGCTGGTGGGCGATTGGCCCGACCGCGTGTTCCCGCAGGTGCAGCGCCTGGAGCTGCACACCTGCCGCTGCGCTGCCCCGGCGCGCGGCCGGGCGCTGGTGTACGCCGGCGGCGGCTACCTGCAGCTGGTGCACGACAAGGAAGGCCTCGAGATCGCGCGCTGGCTCAACACGCTGGGGTTGGACGCATCCGTCGTCGTGCATCGGCTGCCCGGGCAGGCCGATGGCCGCGGCGGCGTGTGGCCGGCCGACATCGCGCTGCAGGACGGCCTGCGCTGCCTGGACCACTTGCACCAGGCTGACGCCCTCGCCGGCAGGTCCCCGCTGCCGCTGCTGCATGTGGGCCTGTCGTCCGGCGGCCACCTGGCCGGCGTGATGGCCTGCCAGCCGCACGCGCTGATGGCGTGCGGCGCGCTGATCGGCTACGCACCGCTGAACGCCAACCACCGCCGCTACAAGGCCCCGGCCGGCAAGCCCGACTACCCGCCGCCCGAGAAGCAGGCCTTCTACGATGCCTGGCCGATCGGCATCGCCCACGAACCGCAGGGCCTGCCGAAGATGCCGCTGTTCCTGGCCTATGCGCTGCACGATGCGGTGGTGCCGGTGGACCACGCGCTGAACCTGCTGAAGGCCGCGCAGCAGACCGGCATCGACGTGGAGGCGCACATCTTCCCGCAGGCCCCGCACGGCTTCGCGTTGCGCTCGCTCACCGGCACGCACGACCAGTGGCCCGCGCTGGCCGCGCGCTGGCTGGAGGAGCGGCTGCGCAGCGCGGCCGCGACAGCATGAACGCCTCAGCGCGGCGCGGACGCGCCAGCATGAACGGGTCAGCGCGGCGCGGCCGCCTCGGCCTGCCAGGCCTCGGGCACGGTGATCACCACGATGTTCATCGCCCGGCCATCGGGCGCCAGCATCGCGCTCTGGATCTGGATGCGCTTGCCATCGGCGCTGAAGGTGGGGTGCGGATGGTCGCGCGCGGTGTCGCGGTGGCCGGTGCTCAGCAGCCGCAGCTGGCCGCTGCGCCGGTCCAGCAGGTAGAGCCGGCGCGAAAAGTCGTCGCCCACCGCCCAGCGCCCGTCGGGCGAGCCGTGCACATGCCACAGGCCGCTGCCCGAGGGCGTCTGCGCCTCGATGCGCATCTCGCGGGTGCGCAGGTTCACGATGCCCAGGCCGGTGGGCCGCTCACGTGTTCCGCTAGGCCCCCAGGCCGCTTCCTGGCCCGGGTTGGCGCCTTCCCAGCCGGTGCCGGCCGGGCCCGAGGCCGCAGCCGCCGGAATGGGCCGGTGGCCCATGATCGCGAAGGCCGCCTCGTCGCGCGTGATCACCGCCTCGTGCGTCACCCACTCGTGCGGCAGCTCGGGGTACAGCGGGCGCAGGCCGCTGCCGTCGCCGCGCACCGTCCACGTGCGCTGGGGCGATTTGCCGCCTGTCTCCCAGCTGAACACCAGCTCGCCCGGCTGCCAGGGGTTGGCCTGGATGTGGCCGATCTGGAAGCCCACGCTCAGCACGTGCTGCAGTTCGCCGCTGCGCCGGTGCACGCGCGCAATGCCGGTGGGGCCGGCGCCCATGTTGCGCGGGCCGAAGGTGGGTTCGGTCTTCAGCCCCGGCGGCGCGTGGCGCGCGGCGGCGTCGCGGCCGATGCGGAAGTACAGCCACTGGCCATCGGCGTCGAGCGCGCTGTCGCCTTCGGCCTGCCACTCGGGCGCAATCGTCGCGATCACGCGCTGGTAGCGGGCCTCGGCATCGGGCTTCAGGCGGCCGGTGCGGCTGTCGGCGAACAGCCGGTCCAGGTCCACCTCCACCGCCTGCATCGCACGCGGGCTGCCGCGCGGCGCGGCTTCGGCACCCGGCAGCTCGCGCAGGAACACCAGCCGGTTGGCGCGCGGGTCCAGGTTCAGCATGCCGCTGTAGCCGCCCTCGCTCACCTGCACCATCTCGCCGCTGGCCTCGTGCACCGCGATCGCCTCGCGCCCGGCGCGGTCGGAGCGGAACACCAGCCACTGGCCATCGGCCGTCCACTGCGGGTGGGTGGGGTAGATCTTCGAATCGCCGCGCGGCTGCGTGGTCAGGAACACCAGCGGCACGCCGGTCACCGGGTCTGGCAGCACGCGCCGTTCGGACGGGAAGCGCTGGCCGATCTGCGCCACGCTGGCACCCGCGGCCAGCGCCAGCAGGCCCATCGCCAAGGCCTGCACCAGGCGCGCGCAGCGGCGCGGGTTCGAAGTGGGTTTGATCGTCACCATGATGGCCGCGACTCTAGCCACGCCCTCGCGCCGCCGATAGCCCGTGCTTCCCCGGCTGCAGCCGCGCCGCGCGGCCCCACGAGACATTGCCCAGGAGCCCTTGAAGGATGACACCCCCTCTTGCGAAGCACCCCCTTGCCGCCGGCACCACCCGGCGCCGCGACTGCCTGGCCACCCTGGCCACGCTGCTGGGCCCGTTGCCCTGGCTGGGCGGCTGCGCCAATACCGACCCGGCACCGCCATCGGTCCCGCCATCGGCCACCCCACCAGCCCCACCCACCACCGACCCGCGCACCCCGCCGCTGGTGCTGCCGGAGCCAGCCGATGCCACGCTGCCCTCGCTGCTGCTGATCGGCGACTCCACCGTGCGCAACGGCCGTGACGACGGCCAGGGCCTGGGCCCGGTGGGCCAGTGGGGCTGGGGCCATGTGCTCGCGCGCCTGCTCGACAGCCGCCGCATCAACGTGGTGAACCGCGCCATCGGCGGCCTGAGCAGCCGCACCTACCGCAGCGGCGGCCACTGGGCCCGCACCTGCGGCTTCATCCGGCGCGGCGACGTGGTGCTGATCCAGTTCGGCCACAACGACGGCAGCCCGGTGAACGACGACCAGCGCGCCCGCGGCACGCTGCGCGGCACCGGCCCCGAGCAGCAGGTGATCGACAACCGCCTCACCGGCCAGCGCGAAACCGTGCTCAGCTACGGCGCCTACCTGCGCGACTACATCGCCGAGTGCCGCGCGCTGGGCGCCACGCCGGTGCTGTGCACCCCCGTGCCACGCAAGCGCCGCGATGCACAGGGCCGCACGCTGCGCGGCACCGACAGCCACGCCGGCTGGGCCGCCAGCGTGGCGCGCGAGCAGGGCGTGGCGCTGATCGACCTGGACGCGCTGGCCGCCGAGCGCTACGACGCGCTGGGCCCCACCGTGGTGGACATGCTGTTCCCGCGCACCACGCCCGAGGAACGGGTGCACACCAACTGGGCCGGCGCCGCGCTCAATGCCCGGCTGGTGCTGGCCGAGCTGCAGCGCCAGCAGCTGCTGCCGCCCGCCGCCTTCCTGCCGGCAGCGCCGGCCGGGCCGGCGACGCCGGGCCGCGCGGTGCTGAACCCGCACCAGCCCACGCTGTTCCTGGTGGGGGATTCCACCGTGCGCACCGGCGGGGTGAACGGCCAGTGGGGCTGGGGCGAGCGCCTGACCGAGCGGCTGGACACCCAGCAATTGCAGCTGGCCAACCATGCGATGGCCGGCCGCAGCAGCCGCAGCTTCCTGCGCGAGGGCCGCTGGGACGCCGTGCGCGCGCAGCTCAAGCCCGGCGACGTGGTGCTGATCCAGTTCGGCCACAACGACGGCGCCCGCGTGGGCGACCCCGCCGGCAAGCAGCGCGGCGCGCTGCCCGGCATCGGCCCCGAGCTGGCCGACGAGGCCCTGCCCGACGGCAGCCGCGAGACGGTGCGCAGCTTTGGCGCTTACCTGACCCGTTATCTGCGCGACAGCCTGGATGCCGGCGCGGTGCCGGTGGTGCTGTCGCCGGTGCCGCACAAGGACCGCTGGGCGGGCGAGCGCGACTTCGAGCACATCGCCGCCTGGGGTCGCGCCGTGGCGCAGCGCGAGGGCGCGCTGTTCATCGACCTGACGCTGATCGTCACCGAGGCCTACCGCGCATTGGGCGCGGCCGCTGTCGAGGCCTTGTTCGCCGACGCGCGCACCCACACCAACGACGCCGGCGCGCGGCTGAACGCCGCCTGCGTGGCGCGCGGCCTGCGCGCGCTGCCGCAGGCGCTGCTGGCGCCCTTCGTGCGGCCCGAGGGCTGAAGGTCCTCGCCCGGGCCCGGCCCTTCGCGCGGGTGCCCTGCGGGCTGCCTCAGCCCAGCTGCGGCGTGGCGCGCGCGATGATCGTGCCGCAATCGGTGCCGCGCGGCAGCGTGCCGAAGTTGTGCGCCCCCTCGCCCGCCAGGCGCGTGGCGCAGAAGGGCTCGGCAACCGCGGCCGGCGCGTGCTGCAGCAGCAGCGCGGCCTGCAGCGCCAGCGCCATGCGGTCGACGATGTCGCGCGCGCGGTGCTCGATGTCGTCGCGGTCGGCGAGCGCGTGCTGCAGAGCCGCCACCTGCCGGTCCAGTGCCGGATGCGCACCCCGCGCGGCGGCCAGTTCGTGGAAGAAGGCCTCGACGACCTCGGGCGACTTCTGCATCGCGCGCAGCACATCCAGGCACTGCACGTTGCCGCTGCCCTCCCAGATGGCGTTGACCGGCGATTCGCGGAACAGCCGCGGCATCGGGCTGTCCTCCATCACGCCGCTGCCGCCGATGCATTCCATCGCCTCGTAGGCATGCTGCGGCGTGCGCTTGCAGATCCAGTACTTGCCCACCGGCGTGGCCAGCCGCACCAGCGCGTCTTCGTGGGCCTGGTCGCGGTGGTCCAGGGCGCGGGCCAGGCGCATCGTCAGCGCGAGCGCGCCTTCGTTTTCCAGCACCAGGTCGGCCAGCACGTTTTGCATCAGTGGCTGCTGGTCGAGCCGGCGGCCGAAGGCGAAGCGGTGCGCGCAGTGGTGCAGCGCCTGCGACACCGCCGCGCGTTGGCCGGCGGAGGAGCCGATCATGCAGTCGAAGCGGGTCATCGCCACCATCTCGATGATGGTGCGCACGCCACGCCCTTCCTCGCCCACCATCCAGGCCAGTGCGCCACGCAGCTCGGTCTCGCTGGAGGCGTTGGACACGTTGCCCATCTTGCGCTTCAGGCGCAGCACCTGCATCGGGTTCTTGCGCCCGTCGGGCCGCCAGCGCGGCAGCAGGAAGCACGACAGGCCGCCCGGCGCCTGCGCCAGCACCAGGAAGGCATCACACATCGGCGCCGAGACGAAGTACTTGTGGCCCACCAGCTCGTAGGCCGCGCCCGGCCCCTGCGCGGCGCCCAGCGGGTGCGCGCGCGTGGTGTTGGCACGCACGTCGGAGCCGCCCTGCTTCTCGGTCATGGCCATGCCGATGGTGAGGCCGGCCTTCTGCCCGTCAGGCAGGTTGCGCGGGTCGTACACCCGGGCGGTGATCTTCGGCTCCCATAGCCGCGCCAGCGCGGGTGTGCTGCGCAGCGCGGGCACCGCGGCAAAGGTCATCGTGATCGGGCAGCCGTGGCCGGCCTCCACCTGCGTGTGCAGGTAGGTGCGTGCGGCCCGCGCCACGTGGGCGCCCGGGCGCGGATCGGTCCAGGGCGAGGCATGCAGGCCGTGCTCGATGGCCGTGCGCATCAGCGTGTGATACGAAGGGTGGAAGCGCACCAGGTCGACCCGGTTGCCGAAACGGTCGTGCGTGTCGAGCTCCGGGCCGTGGCGGTTGGCCAACACCCCGTGCTCGAGGTAGGCCGCCGAGCCGGTGAGCTCGCCGAAGGCCACCAGGTCCTGGTGCGCCCAGGCCGCGCCCTCGCGGGCCACGGCGTCCTGGAGCGCAGCATCCTGCAGGTAGGCGTTGTAGTCGGCGAGTTCTCGCGAGACGTTCTCGACGGTGTGCGTTTCGGCCAGCCAGGTGCCGGCCAGCGTGTCACGGGTGTTCATGGTGAGCTCTCCAGGGCTGTGGCGCCGCGTCGGCGACGCGCGGGCGAGGCCGTGCTGCCGGTTCGGGCCCTCGGTGCACCGCTGGGGGCCAGGCCCTCGGCGGCATCGGTGTCGGCAGGGGTTTCGGGGGCGTCGCCGGCAGCACGCGCCAGGAAGTCGCGCCAGAGGGCATGGCCGGCATCGTCGAAGCGCTGCACCAGGTGCACGAAGGCGCGGCGGGTGTCCACATCCACCAGCGGCGCCGGCAGCCAGGGGTCGAACACCAGTTGCCGGATGGCCTGGTGGCCCAGCGCAAAGGCTTCGCGGGCGGCCCGGTCGGCGTCGAGCGTGTGGGCCCGGTCCAGCCAGCGCTCGAGCCGCAGCCGGGTGGCCCGGTAGCCGCGCGACAGCGCCGCCAGGTCCCACAGCGCCCGGGCCTGCTGCTCGGTGGCGGGGTCGAAGCCCTCGGCGCAGAACACGCGGGCCGTGCCCGGCAGCCCCAGCGCCTGCAGGCGCGCCCGCACGGCCTGCACGCCGCCGGCCAGGTTGTCCGGCCGCAGCCACAGGCCGCGCTCGAGCGCGCGCAGGCCCAGCAGGTCCAGCGCGCGCTGGCGCTCGCGCAGCGCGGCCCGGTCGTCGCGGGCCAGCGCGCCGGTGTGCACGGCGATCCATTGGCCCTGCCAGGCGCGCAGGTGGCTTTCGGCCTCGCGCCAGCGCCCGACATCGGCCGCCAGGCCCTGGGCCTTGGGGCCCAGCGCATAGGCGCCCCGCCCGGCCGCCTGCACCAGGCGCGCGGCGGACAGGCGCGTCAGCGCCACCCGCGCGCTGTTGTCGCTGATGCCGAACAGGGCGCAGGCCGCCAACAGCTGCCGCGCGCTGAGCGGCGCGCCGCCGTGGCCCAGCAGCAGGTTGAGCATGAGGTGGCGCGGCGCGATCGTCATGGCCGCCAAACATTACATCCCCATGCACATCTTCACAATAGGTGTAATGTCCTGCCGCCGCGGCGGCCGGGCGCGGCGGGGTCAGGCCCGGCCGGTCTGCGGCGACCCGCCCAGCGGCGCTGTCGCCAGCCCGTCGGCCGGCAGCCTCGTGGGCAGTGGTGCGCCCGCCATCGGCCGTGCGGCGGGGGCCTGCAGCCCCTCGAATTCGCGGTACTGCCGGACCAGGCGCTCCACCAGGCCGTCGAACTTGGCGAATTCGGCCTCGGTGCCGGGTTAGACCCAATCGCCCTTCCAGGCGGCGTGGCAGCCGTCGGGCAGCGCGATCTGGCCGAACACCGGTGGTTGCGGCCGGTAGGCACAGGCCGCACCCCAGGCGAAGCCGGGAATGTGGCCCTTGCGCAGGTTGCCGAGGCCGAAATCGACGATCACCGCTTCGTCCAGCACGCAAAAGGCGTGGCCATCGATCTGCCCGGGCGCGCTGACCCCCTGCCCGCCCAGCAGGAACAGGTTGCCGTTGCCCCGGTCCACCTGCACATAGCCGGAGACCAGCCGCGCCCGGTGGCCGTGGGCCAGGGCCGCCTGCTGCACCAGCCGCGCCATCAGGAAGCAGATGGCGCCGTAGGTGTTCAGGTACAGCCAGCCCAGGTCGTGGAAGTGGTCGAAAAGGGTCTCGACCCACTCCCGCAGCGCGGGCTCGGGCACGTCGATGGCCAGTTGGCGCGTGCGCAACTGCTGGCGCACCAGGTACACCCGATCCAGCTGCTCGGCGTAGGCGTTGAGCAATGCCAGGAAGCGCGTGGTGGGCACCACGCAGGCGGCCGCCGGCTGGCCTGCGCCGGCCTCCACCCGCACCAGGCCGGCACGCTGCAGCTTCTGCAGCTGCTGGCGCACCGCCACTTCAGGGTGCGGCACATCGGCGCACAGGCTGCGCACCAGCAGCGGCCGCGTGGCCACCAGGTGCTCGGCGATGGCCAGGAACAGGTCGTGCCCGACAGCCGAATGGGTTTGCGGAATGTGCTGCACGACCCATTGGCGAAGCTCAACCGCGCTCCGCAACTGCGGTGCCATGCGTGCCAGGGGCATCGTCATGGCGGCACTCTAGCGACCGGGGCCATGCCGTGCCATGTCCCTGTCGTCAACATCAGTGAAGTTTGGTTAACGCTTCCGGATCGCGAAACGCAGCCGGTCGGCCGCGCGACAATCACGCCATGGCCATGCATTTCGACCTGGTGGACCTGCGCCTGATGGTGCACATCGCCGAAGCCAACAGCCTGACGCGCGGCGCCGAGGCCTCGCACATCTCGCTGCCGGCGGCGAGCACGCGCATCAAGAACCTCGAGGAGAGCATCGGCACCAAGCTGCTGTACCGCACCAGCCAGGGTGTCACGCTCACGCCGCCGGGCCAGGCCTTCGTGCACCATGCGCGGGCGGTGCTGGGGCAGATCGAACACCTGCGCGGCGACCTGCAGGAATACGCCAAGGGCATCAAGGGCCACCTGCGGGTGTATGCCAACACCACCGCGCTCGGCGAGTTCCTGCCGCCGGTGCTGCGCAGCTACCTGCTGGCCCACCCGGACGTGAACATCGACCTGCGCGAGCGCCTGTCCAACGACATCATCCGCGCGGTGACCGAGGGGCAGACCGACATCGGCATCGTCGCCGGCCTGGTGCGCACCGAGAGCCTGGAGACCATCCCCTACCGCAGCGACCGGCTGGTGCTGGTGCTGCCGCGCTCGCACGCGCTGGCCGCACGCAGCACGATCGAGTTTGCCGACACGCTGGACTTCGACCACGTGGGCCTGCACGAGAGCAGCGCGATCCACGGCTTCCTGCGCCAGGTGTGCGACCAGCTCCACCGGCCGCTGAAACTGCGCATCCAGGTGGGCAACTTCGAAGCCGCCTGCCGCATGATCGAGGCCAGCGTGGGCGTGGCCATCCTGCCCGAATCGGCCGCGCGCCGCCATGCGCTGAACATGGCCATCGCGATCGTGCCGCTGTCGGACGCCTGGGCCATCCGCGCGATGCAGATCTGCGTGCGCAGCTTCGACGCCCTGCCCGGCTTTGCCCGCGCGCTGGTGGACCTGCTGGTGGCCGATGCACGCGCGGCCGAAGCCGCTGACCACCCGGGACAGGGGAGCCCCACATGATCGGCATCGAGAAGTTCCTGCTCTTCGTGGCACTGCCGGCGGTGGTGCTGTCGTCACTGGTGGAGGCACTGGTGCTCTCGCGCCGGCGCGGCTACGACTGGCGCGGCATGGGCGTCTCGCTGTTCGACCTGGTGGCGCGCACCTTCGTGCAGCTGGCCGTGCCGCTGTCGATCGCCGCACCGCTGATCACGCTGGCCTACCAGCACCGGCTGACGACGGTCTCGCTCGAGGCCTGGTGGGCGGTGCCGGTCTTGTTCATCGGCCAGGAATTCTGTTACTACTGGTACCACCGCGCCGCGCACCGGGTGCGCTGGTTCTGGTGCAACCACGCGGTGCACCACTCACCCAACGAGCTGAACCTGAGCGCGGCCTACCGCATCGGCTTCCTGGGCCGGGCCAGTGGCACACCGTTCTTCTTCGTGCCGCTGGTGTGGCTGGGCTTTCCGGTGCGGGTGGTGTTCGCGATGCTGACGCTGAACCTGCTGTACCAGTTCTGGATCCATGCCACCTGGCTGCCGAAGCTGGGTTGGCTGGAGGGGTGGCTGAACACGCCGTCGGCCCACCGGGTGCACCACGCGGCCAACCTGGAATACCTGGACGCCAACTATGGTGGCGTGCTGCTGGTGTTCGACCGCCTGTTCGGCACCTATCGCGCAGAGCGCGACGACGTGCCCTGCCGCTACGGGCTGGTCACGCCGATGGTGGGCTACAACCCGCTGCGCATCGAGTTCGCGCAGTGGGTGGCACTGGGCCGCGACCTGCTGCGTGCCCGCAGCCTGCGGGCGGTGCTGGGCCTGCTGTTCAAGCCACCGGGCTGGCGGCCCGACGGCCCCGGCGACACCACCGAAGAGCTGCGCGCCCGCGCCGAAGCGGCCACCCAGCCTTCATTCCTGGCGCGCTGAGGCTCCCGAGGGCGCCCCACCGGCATCGGCTTGCACCCCCTGCAGCCAGGCCCCGGCCGCGATGCCGGCCAGCGCCCACAGCGTGGGCCAGTTGCCGGCGCCCAGGCCGGCAATGGCCGGGCCCGGGCACACGCCGCACAGGCCCCAGCCGATGCCGAAGACCGCCGCGCCCACCAGGGTGTTGCGCTCCATCGACGAGGGGTGCACGTCGAAGCGCCCACCCAGCAGCGGCGCGCGCAGCCCCCTGGGCGCCAGCTGGTAGGCCAGCAGCGTGACGCAGACCGCGCCGCCCATCACCAGCATCAGCCCGAAATCCTGCAGCCGCAGGAAGGACAGCACCACCTCCGGCCGGATCATCGTGGACAAGGCCAGGCCGAAGCCGAACAGCGCACCGCAGCCCAGCACCACCAGCAAGGTGAGCGCGCTCATTTCACCCACCCGAGCGCAGACACGAGGTTGGCGGTGACGATGGCCGTGCCCATGAACACCAGCACCGCCAGCAGCGAGGGCAGCTGCAGCGAACCCAGGCCGCAGATGCCGTGGCCCGAGGTGCAGCCGCCGGACAGGCGCGCGCCATAGCCCACCAGCAGCCCGCCCAGCAGCAATTGCCAGGGCGGCAGGCCGGTGCGCATGCCCTCGGCAGGCCCCATCAGCCACCACCACAGGCCGGCGCCCAGCACCAGGCCCAGCGCGAACACCGCACGCCAGCCGCGCGACTGCAGGAGACGCGGCTGCTGGAAATAGGGCCGCTGCGACAGCCAGGACCAGCTCGACGAGAACACCGTGCTCATGCCGCCGATGCGGCCGGTGAACACGAACAGCCCGGCCACGCCCAGGCCGATGCACAGGCCTCCGGCCAGGTAGTGGGCCCAGCCCAGGGGAAACACGGCAAGCATCCTGCGACTCTCCTCGATGTGTCTGCCCACCGGACACCGCGGCGGGTATCGGAGTGTCGCCGATCCGAGCGGACCCTCCCTGCGCGCACCCCCAGCCCGCGCGGGTGGGGAACGCGCGCCGCCGGGTCAGCTCGGCGTTGCCGAGGCTGGCGCCGGCACGGCCACCACGGCGTCCGGACCCAGGCTGAAGCGCAAGCTGGCCCCTGCGCCTGGCCGGCCCTCGGCCCACACCTGGCCGTCATGGCGCGACACGATGCGTTGCACGATCGACAAGCCCACGCCAAAGCCCTGGTAGCCCGCGCCATGCAGCCGCACGAAAGGCTTGAAGATGGAAGGTGCCTGGGCCGCATCGAAGCCGACGCCGTTGTCGCTGACGACGAACACGACCTCGTCGCCCCGCCACTCGACGCCCACGTCGATGCGCGGGTCGGGGCGGTGCGCCGTGAACTTCACCGCGTTGCCGATCAGGTTGTGGAACACCTGGCGCAGCAGCGCCGGGTCGGCCTTGACCCGTGGCAGCGCCGACACGCCCACCGGCAACCGGTCGACCCCGAGGCTGCTGCGCAGGCTCTCGACCACCTCGGCCACCAGGGCCGTGGTATCGACCTCGCGCCGCACGATCTCGGCATCCGCCGCGCGTGCCAGGGCCAGCAGCGCGTCGATCAGCTGGAACGAGGTGCGGGCCTGCGAGGCGATCATCCGCAACTGCCGCTCCACGCCCGGCAGGTCGCCCTTGCCCAGCGTCCTGATCGCCACGTCGGCCATCCCGGCGATTCCGCCCAAAGGCCCGCGCAGGTCGTGCGAAACGCTGCGGTTGAAGCTCTCCAGCCCCTCGATGGTGGCGCGCAACGATTGGGTGCTTTCGGCGACACGACGCTCCAGCGACGCATTGAGCTCGCCCAGCGCGGCCTGCGCCTGCTCGCGCGCCAGCAGTTCAGCGCGGGCGCTGCGCTGCGCCCGGACCAGGCCGGTGGTGAGCAGGGTCATGCCCATGATGGCGTAGGTGGCCACGCCGAAGCTGCGGTCCATGCCCACCGGCAGCGCATTGGCCATCGACAGGCCGCCCACCACCGGCAACAGGCATTGCGCGGCCAGGTTGAAGGCGTGGCCCGAACGCGGCTCGCGCGCCAGCGCAATGCCGAACAGCACGGCCCAGCTCAGATTGGTGCCGGACTGCACCGCCACGCCCGCCGCGCGGCCGGCCAGTCCGGCGGCCACGGCCACATTGATGCCCACCGCGAGCACGATCACCGCGGCCATGTAGCGACGGCTCCACAGCGCCGATACGCCCACATAACGCACGATGCCCAGCGAGATGCACACATAGGCCGCGCTGATCAGCAGCCCCAGCCGCAACAGCTGCAGCAGGCCAGGTTCCACCGGAGGGAACAGCACCGACAGGCCGAAGTTCAGTGCCAGCAGGCCGAAGCCTGCCGCCATGGGTGGCGCCCAGCGCAGGCCCTGGCGCCGGCCCACTTCCAGGAACTGCCATGACAGGACACCGACGATCGCGAAGCCCAGCACCGCGTGGGCAGCGATCTGTTGCGCCGGGGTATCGATGGGGAGCAAGGGCTTCTCCAGCACGGGACGAAACCGGCGCGGCGGGCCGTGAAGGAGCCCGCCGCGGACGAGGCCTGCACGCGTCGCGGCCAGTGTAGCGCCGGGGTGGGCCTGGCCCCTACTCCACGCCGCCCAGCGGTGCGCGCCAGTACTTGAAGGTGCCCATCGCGCTGGCCACCAGTTCGCCGCCGGCATCGCGCACATGGGCTTCGGTGGTGCACAGCGAGCCGCCGGTGTGCAATACGCGCCCTTCGGCCGTCAGCACGCCGCGACCGGGCTTGATGAAGCGGGTGGACATCTCCACCGTCACCACGCTGCTGGAGGTGGACTTGGGGTGCGAGGTGGCCGCGCGTGCCATCGCCACGTCGAGCAGCGTCATCACCACGCCGCCGTGCGCGGCCGGCAGCAGGTTGCAGAACTCGGGCTTCAGGTCCGGCAAGCGCAGGCGCGACTGCCCGGGTTCGGCATCCAGCTGCTGCAGTCCCAGCAGCTTCAGGAACGGAATGTGGTCGATCGGCGTCTGCGCGGCCGCCCCGGCAGTTGGCGTGCTCATTGCAGGGACTTCAGCATGTTGCGCGCAATCACGATCTGCTGGATCTGGCTGGTGCCCTCGTACAGGCGGAACAGCCGCACATCGCGGTAGAAGCGCTCCATCGCGTATTCGCTGATGTAGCCCGAGCCGCCCATGATCTGCACGCCGCGGTCGGCCACACGGCCCACCATCTCGCTGGCAAACAGCTTGCAGCAGGAGGCCTCGGTGGAATGCGGCAGGCCGTCGTCGCGCTTGCGGGCGGCGTCCAGCACCATGCATTCGGCGGCATACAGCTCGGTCTGGCTGTCGGCCAGCATGGCCTGCACCAGCTGGAACTCGGCGATCGCCTGGCCGAACTGCTTGCGCTCGGCCGCGTAGCGCAGCGCATCGGCCAGGATGCGCTTGGCCACGCCCACGCAGATGGCGGCGATGTGGATGCGGCCCTTGTCCAGCACCTTCATCGCGGTGTAGAAGCCCTTGCCCTCCACGCCGCCGATCAGGTTGGCCGCCGGCACGCGGCAGTTCTCGAAGATCACATCGCAGGTGTGGGCGCCCTTCTGGCCCATCTTCTTGTCGCGCTTGCCCAGCGTGATGCCGGGCGACTTGGCATCCACGATGAAGGCCGAGATGCCGCTGGCGCCCTTCTTGGCCGGGTCGGTGCGCGCCATCAGCGTGAACAGCCCCGCCTGCGGCGCGTTGGTGATGAAGCGCTTGGTGCCGTTGACGACATAGTGGTCGCCGTCACGGATGGCCGTGGTGCGCAGCGAAGCCGAATCGGAGCCCGCATCGGGCTCGGTCAGCGCGAAGGAGGCGCTCATCTCGCCGCTGGCCAGCTTGGGCAGGTACTGGGCCTTCTGCGCGTCGGTGCCGTCCATCAGGATGCCCTGCGAGCCGATGCCCACCGTGGTGCCGAACACCGAGCGGAAGGCCGGCGAGGTCTGGCCCATCTCGATCATCACGCGGGCCTCTTCCTCCATCGTGAGCTCCAGGCCGCCATAGGCCTCGGGGATGGTCAGGCCGAACAGGCCCAGCTCGCGCATCTCCTGCACGATGGCCGGCGGGATCTCGTCGGTCTCGGCCACCTCGTGCTCGGCGGGCACCAGGCGTTCGCGCACGAAGCGGCTCACGCTGTCGAGCAGGGCTGTCAGGATTTCGGGGTCGCGGATCATCGTGGGGGTCCTCGGAAAACGGTGAAGCGTGGTCGGGCCCGGCGATTGTCGCGCCCTGGATCTGTCGCGCAACGGACTGTCGCGGCAGCATGCCGCCGCGCCCGGCACCCGGCAATTCGCGAATCGCGAAGGGGGGCTTCCGCCGCCGGCCGCGCTGCGTCAACGCGCGGCCTCGGGGCAAACCCCAGGCTTCACCGGCGCCGAACGCCCGGTTCAGCAAAGACGCATTCCTGGCCGCGGCGCGGGGTGCCTAGCATGCGCCCCACCCCAGCAGCACCCACCCCGAGGAGACAAGCCCGATGACCCCCGCACGAATGGGCCGCATGGCCCTGGCCGCCACCGCCGCCCTGCTGGCCACCCTGCCGGCCGTGGCCCAGAAGGTCTCGGACGACAAGCTGCGCATCGGCGTGCTCACCGACCTGTCCGGCCTCTACTCGGACACCGCCGGCAAAGGCTCGGCCGAGGCCGCGAAGATGGCGATCGAGGACTTCGGCGGCAAGGTGCTGGGCAAGCCGATCGAGCTGGTGACGGGCGACCACCAGAACAAGGCCGACATCGGCGGCTCGCTGGCCCGCACCTGGTACGACCGCGATGGCGTGGATGCGATCTTCGATGTCAACAACTCCGCGGTGGCGGTGGCCGTGGCCAACCTGGCGCGCGAGCGCAGCAAGATGCTGGTGATGACCGGCACCGCCTCGGTGGCGATGACCAACGAGCACTGTGGCCCCACCAGCGTGCACTACGTGTACGACACCTATGCGCTGGCCAACGGCGCCGCGCACGGCATGGCCGGCCGTGGCATCAAGAGCTGGTACGTGGTGGCCACCGACTACGCCTTCGGCAAGGCGCTGGCGGCCAACATCACCGAGTTCGCCGGCGCCATCGGCGGCAAGGTGATCGGCACCACCTACCACCCGCTGAACGCGAGCGACTTCTCGTCCTTCATGCTGCAGGCGCAAAGCTCCAAGGCCGATGCCATCGCGCTGGCCAACGCCACCAGCGACACGGTGAACGCGATCAAGACCGCGCGCCAGTTCGGCATCCACAAGAATCAAGCCGTGGTGCCGCTGCTGATGTTCATCAACGACGTGCACGCGCTGGGCCTGCAGGAGGCGCAGGACATGACGTTTGCCAGCGGCTTCTACTGGGACCGCACGCCCGAGACACGCGCCTGGTCGCGCCGCTATTTCGAGCGCATGAAGAAGATGCCCTCGATGATCCAGGCCGGCACCTACTCGGCCGTGACCAGCTACCTGAAGGCCGTGGCCGCCGCCGGCACCGACGAAGGCGGCGCCGTGGCCGCCAAGATGAAGGCGCTGCCGATCAAGGACTTCTTCGCCCAGAACGGCCGCGTGCGGGCCGACGGCCGCATGGTGCACGACATGTACCTGGTGCAGGTGAAGAAGCCGGCCGAATCGAACCACCCCTGGGATTACTACAAGGTGCTCGCTACCATCCCGGGGGACAAGGCCTTCCAGCCACTGGCCAAGAGCAAGTGCCCCTTGATCACCAAGCCCTGAGGATCCTCCCGATGAAGACCCGTGCCGCCGTCCTCACCCGCATCGGCGCCCCCGCGCCCTATGCCGAGAGCCGCCCGCTGGAAGTGGTGGAAGTCGATCTCGCGCCACCCGGCCCCGGCGAGGTGCTGGTGCGCGTGGCGGCCGCCGGGCTGTGCCACTCCGACTTGTCCATCATCAACGGCGACCGGCCGCGCCGGCCGCCCATCGTGCTGGGGCACGAGGCCTCGGGCATCGTCGAGGGCCTGGGCGAAGGCGTCACCGATCTCGAGATCGGCGACCACGTGATCCTGCTGTTCGTGCCCAGTTGCGGCCAGTGCGGGCCCTGCGCCGAGGGCCGGCCCGCGCTGTGCGAGCCGGCGGCCGCGGCCGGCGTGGCGGGCACGCTGATGAGCGGGGCCAAGCGCCTGTCCTGGAACGGCCAGCCGGTGAGCCATTTCGTCGGCGTCTCGGCCTTTGCCGAGCATGCGGTGCTCGCGCGCACCGGCGTGCTGAAGATCGACAAGTCGCTGCCGCTGGAGATTGCCGCGCTGATGGGCTGCGCGGTGATGACAGGCGTGGGCGCGGTGGCCAACACCTCGCAGGTGCGGCCTGGGCAGAGCGTGGCCATCGTGGGCCTGGGCGGCGTGGGCCTCTCGGCGCTGATGGGTGCGGTGGCCGCCGGCGCCGCGCGCATCGTGGCGGTGGACCTGGCCGACGACAAGCTGGCCTTCGCCAAGACCCTGGGCGCCACTGACCTGATCAACGCCGGCGACGAGAAGGCGGTGGAGCAGCTGCGTGAGCTCACCGGCGGCGGCGTGGACCATGCGCTCGAGATGGTGGGCTCGGCCAAGGCGCTGGAGTTCGCCTACAAGGTGACGCGCCGCGGCGGCACCACCGTGACCGTGGGGCTGCCGGCCTCGAGCCAGAACCTCAGCATCCCGGTGTGGCAGCTCGTGGCCGAGGAACGTTCGCTCAAGGGCAGCTACCTGGGCAGCTGCGTGCCGCGGCGCGACGTGGCGCGCTACGTGGCGCTGTACCGCGGCGGCAAGCTGCCGGTGGACAAGCTGATGACCGGGCGGCTCACGCTCGACCAGATCAACGAGGGCTTCGACCGCCTGGCGCGGGGCGAGGCCATCCGCCAGATCATCGTGATGAACGCCTGAGCCAGCCGGCGCGGCGGCGGCACGCGAGGCCGCCGCGGCCGCGAAATCGTCCGATCGGACGATAGGATCGCCGGCGGCGGCCGAAGACACTTCGGCCTTCCGCGACCGGCATCGGCGCGCCGCCCCGGGGGGGCGGCGCCGGGCCGGCGCTCGGCCCGCCAGAGGCCCTCGAGGAGACCGCAGTTTGCAGTTCCTGCAGTTGATCGTCAGCGGCGTTGCGCAAGGCTGCATCTACGGCCTGATCGCGCTGGGATTCGTGCTGATCTACAAGGCCACCGAGACGGTGAGCTTCGTGCAGGGCGACCTGATGATGGTGGGCGCCTTCGCCGGGCTGGCCGGCATGGGCGTGCTGGGCCTGCCGTTCTGGGCCGCCGTGCTGCTGGCGGTGGTAGCCATGGCCTTGCTGGGCCTGCTGCTCGAGCGGCTGGTGGTGCGCCCGATCCTCGGCCAGCCGGCGTTCTCGGTGGTGATGCTCACCATCGGCATCGGCTACGTGGTGCGCGGCCTGATCACGATGGTGCCCAACGTCGGCACCGACACCCACACGCTGGCCGTGCCCTACAAGGACGCCGTGCTGCGCCTGGGCACGCTGGTGCTGCCGGCCGAGCAACTGGTGGTGGTGGTGGTCACCGCGCTGCTGTGCGCGCTGCTGTTCGGCATGTTCCGCTTCACCAAGCTGGGCATCGCGATGCAGGCGGCCTCGCAGAACCAGCTCGCGGCCTACTACATGGGCATCCCGGTGCAGCGCCTGAACGGCCTGGTGTGGGGCCTGGCCGCGGCGGTGGCCACGCTGGCCGGGCTGCTGCTGGCGCCGATCACCTTCGTGCACGCCAACATGGGCTTCATCGGCCTGAAGGCCTTTCCGGCCGCGGTGGTGGGCGGCTTCACCAGCCTGCCCGGCGCCATCGTCGGCGGGCTGGTGATCGGCCTGGTCGAGGCGCTGTCGGGCTTCTACCTGCCCGAGGGCTTCAAGGACACCGCGCCCTACGTGGTGGTGCTGCTGATGCTGGCCGTGCGGCCCAACGGCCTGTTCAGCGAGCAGCTGCGCAAGAAGGTCTGAACGGGCGACCCCATGCGTTTTCTCTTCAAGACCGATTACGACCAGGACATCCGGCTCGTGAAGCACGGCGGCCAGGCCTTCTGGTACGGCCTGCTGGCGCTGGCGCTGCTGGCCGCGCCCTGGCTGCTGCCCGAGTACTGGTTGGCCCAACTCACCTTCGTGCTGATCTATGCGGTGGTGGGCCTGGGGCTGATGCTGCTGGCCGGCTTCACCGGGCTGTTCTCACTGGGCCACGCGGCCTTTCTCGGCGTGGGGGCCTACACCGAGGCGGTGATGGTCAATGCCGGCGCGCCCTTCCCGCTGGCGCTGGCCTGCGCGGCCGTGTTGTCGGCCGCGGTGGGCGTGGTGGTGGGGCTGCCGGCGCTGCGCGTGAAGGGCATCTACCTGGGCATGGCGACGCTGGCCTTCGGCTTCATCGTCGAGGAAGTGTTCTCGCGCTGGGATCGCATGACCGGCGGCAACGCCGGCCTGTCGGTGCAGGCCCCGGCGCTGGGCGGCTGGCAGCTCGACAGCGGCGGCGAGTTCTACGCGCTGTGCCTGGCGGTGACGGTGCTGGCCACGCTGGCGGTGCTGAACCTGCTGCGGGCGCCCACCGGGCGGGCGTTCGTGGCCATCCGCGATTCGGAGGTCTCGGCGCAGAGCATGGGCATCCACCTGGCGCGCTACAAGACCACCAGCTTCGCGCTCTCGGCCGCGCTGGCCGGGCTGGGCGGGGCGCTGTATGCGCACAAGATCCAGTTCCTGTCGCCGGACCAGTTCGGCATCGCCCAGTCGATCGACCTGCTGCTGATGGTGGTGGTGGGCGGCCTGGGCTCGGTGCATGGCGCCTTCCTCGGCGCCGCGTTCCTGATCGTGATGCCGCAGCTCATCGCGCTGGCCAAGGACCAACTGCCCGCAGCCATCGGTCAGGCCACCGGGCTGCAGGGCATGGTGTACGGGCTGGTGCTGATCGCCTTCGTGCTGTTCGAGCCGATGGGGCTGTATGGGCGCTGGTTGAAGCTGCGCACCTATCTGGAGTTGTTCCCGTTCTACCGGGGCGGGATGTTCCAGCGGCAGAAGTCGTTCCAGAAGTCCGAGCGCTTGAAATGAACCACCCCCTACCGGCTTCGCCGGCCCCCTCAAGGGGGCAACGCCAGCGGCCCGGCAGAGCCGGTTCCGCGGCGTTCGCTGAACCGTGGGTGCGTGCTGCGTCGCGCCGTGCGCATGGCAGCGTGGGGCAACCCCAATGAACGTGCCTGCGCCCCTGCCCCCCGAGGTGCTGCTGCGCGCCCAAGACCTCAGCGTGCGCTTCGGCGGCGTGCTCGCCGTGAACCAGGTGAGCTTCGAGGTCAGGCGGGGCGAGGTGTTCACGCTGATCGGCCCCAACGGTGCCGGCAAGACCACCGTGTTCAACCTGATCAGCCGCCTCTACACCCCCACCACCGGCGGCATCGACTACAACGGCCCCGAGGGCCCGGTGCACCTGACACACTGCGCTCCGCACCAGATCGCCACCCTCGGCATCGCCCGCACCTTCCAGAACATTGAGCTGTTCGAGCATGCCAGCGTGCTGCAGAACCTGCTGATCGGTGGCCACACCCACCGCGCCACACGGCTGTGGCAGGACCTGCTGTTCACCCCGCGCGCTCGCCAGGCCGAGCGCGAGGCCCGGCGCCGGGCCGAGCAGGTGATCGAGCTGCTCGACCTGCAGCACCACCGCGATGCCCGGGCGGGCGGCCTGCCCTACGGCGTGCGCAAGGTGGTGGAGCTGGCACGCGCGCTGTGCACCCAGCCCCGGCTGCTGCTGCTGGACGAGCCCTCCTCGGGCCTGAACGTCGAGGAAACCGAGGACATGGCCTGGTGGATCAGCGACATCCGCCACGAACTGGGCATCACCGTGCTGATGGTCGAGCACGACATGAGCCTGGTCTCCCGCGTGTCCGACCGCGTGCTGGCCATGAGCCAGGGCCAGGTGCTGGCCAGCGGCACGCCGGCGGAGGTGCAGGCGCACCCCGGCGTGATCGAGGCCTACCTCGGCAGCGCCGACGACGTGGCCAGCCTGCGCAGAGATAACGCATGAACGACGCGTCCAGCCCCCTGCTCGAGCTGCAGAACATCGAAAGCAGCTACGGCCCGATCAAGGCCATCCGCGGCATCAGCCTGCAGGTGCCGCGCGGGCGCATCGTCACCGTGCTCGGCGCCAACGGCGCGGGCAAGTCGACCATCCTGAAGACCATCTCCGGCATCATCGATCCGGTCAAGGGCTCGGTGCACCTGGCCGGCCAGGACATCACCGGCGCCGATCCGGCGCTGATCGTGCGGCGCGGCCTGACCCACGTGCCCGAGGGGCGCGAGGTGTTCCCGCTGCTCTCGGTGCGCGACAACCTGCTGATGGGCGCCTACACCCGCCATGACCGCGATGCGATCGCGCGCGACCTGGCACTGGTGTGCGGCTACTTCCCGATCCTGGCCGAACGCGCCGCGCAGCCGGCCGGGCTGCTCTCGGGCGGGCAGCAGCAGATGCTGGCGCTCAGCCGCGCGCTGATGGCCGCGCCCGAGATCATCCTGCTGGACGAACCCAGCCTGGGCCTGAGCCCCCGGCTCACGAAGGAGATCTTCGAGATCGTGGTGCGCATCAACCGCGAGCGCGGCACCACGCTGCTGCTGGTGGAGCAGAACGCGGCGATGGCGATGAACGCGGCCGACCACGGCTACGTGCTGGAGAACGGCCGCATCGTGATGGAGGACAGCTGCGAGCGCCTGCGCGAGAAGGACGACATCCGCGAGTTCTACCTCGGCATGAAGGACAGCGGCGCCCGCGGCGAGCGGCGCTGGAAGAAGACCAAGACCTGGCGATGAACGCTGATCACCCACAACACCGTGTTGCACCGAAGGGACGGCGGGCCGAGCGCCGGGCCGCCCCAAGCCGGACCGCCATCCCCCCGGGGGATCGGACAAGGTACTCCTTGGCCGAGGGGTCGACATGACCCAGCTTTGGGATTTGACCAACCTGCAGCCGCGGCACGACATCGTCGTCGAAGGCGGCACCGTGCCCGCGCTGTTCTGGAACGCGGTGCGCCAGCGTGGCCCGCGCGTCTGGCTGCGCGAGAAGGAACTCGGCCTCTGGCGCCGCTGGACCTGGGACCAGTGCGCCGAGGCGGTGCGCGAGATCGGCCACGGGCTGATCGCGCTGGGCTTTGGCGCGCGCGAGACGGCCTCGATCCTGTCGAACACCAAGGTCGAATGGGTGCTCGCCGACCTGGCCGTGCTCAGTGCCGGCGGCGTGTCCAACGGCATCTACCCCACCGATGCGGCCTCGCAGGTGCAGTACCTGTGCGAGGACTCGTCCACCACGGTGCTCTTCGTCGAGGACGACGAGCAGCTCGACAAGGCGCTGGCGGTACGCGCGCGCCTGCCGCCGCTGCGCCACATCGTGGTGTTCGACATGGAGGGCCTGCGCGACTTCCACGACCCGCAGGTGCTGAGCCTGGAGGCCCTGCGCGCGCTGGGCCGCGAGCACCTGCGCCAGCACCCGCAGGCGCTGGCCGAGCGCAGCGCCGCCTGCCGGCCCGAGGACCTGGCGATCCTGATCTACACCTCGGGCACCACCGGCAAGCCCAAGGGCGCGATGCACAGCCACCACGGGCTGGTGTACACGGTGCGTGGCCTGAACACGCTGGTGCCGCAGGACGAGCAGGACGAGCGCATGTGCTTCCTGCCGCTGTGCCACGTGGCCGAGCGCCTGGGCGGCGCGTACTTCTCGCTCTACACCGGCGCGGTGCTGAACTTCGTCGAGAACCCCGACACCGTGCCCGAGAACGTGCGCGAGATCGCGCCCACGATGTTCACCGCCGTGCCGCGGGTGTGGGAGAAGTTCTACTCCGGCGTGATGATCGCGCTGAAGGAGGCCACCGCCGTGCAGCGCGCGGCCTACGGCTGGGCCATCGGCACCGGCCGCCAGGTGGCCGATTGCGTGCTGGCGCGGCAGCCGGTGCCGCCGCTGCTGAAGCTGCGCATGCTCCTCGCGCGCTGGCTGGTGCTGGACAACGTGCGCCGCTTCATCGGCATCCACCGCGCGCGCTACCTCGTCACCGGCGCGGCGCCGATCTCGCCCGAGCTGGTGCGCTGGTACCTCGCGCTGGGCGTGCCGATGCTCGAGGTGTGGGGCATGACCGAGTCCTGCGGTGCCTCCACCGGCATGCCGGCCGCGGGCATCCGGCCCGGCAGCATCGGCACCGCGGCGGGCTACAACGAGGTGCGCGTGGACGCGGCCACCGGCGAGCTGCTGGTGCGCGGGCCCAACGTGTTCATGGGCTACCTGAACCAGCCCGAGAAGACGGCCGAGGCCCTCGACGCCGAGGGCTGGCTGCACACCGGCGACGTGGGGGCGGTGGACGCCGACGGCTACTTCCGCATCACCGACCGCATGAAGGACATCATCATCACCGCCGGCGGCAAGAACATCACGCCCAGCGAGATCGAGAACGAGCTGAAGTTCTCGCCCTACGTGACCGACGCGGTGCTGATCGGCGACCGCCGGCCCTACCTCACCGCCATCGTGATGATCGACCTGGACAACGTGGAGAAGTTCGCGCAGGACCACGACGTGCCCTTCTCCAACTACGCCAGCCTGACCCGCGCCCCAGAGGTGCAGGCGCTGATCCAGGGCGTGATCGACGAGGCCAACCGCAAGTTCGCCCGCGTCGAGCAGATCAAGAAGTTCTGGCTGCTCGACACCCGGCTCGGCGCCGAGGACGAAGAACTCACGCCCACGATGAAGCTCAAGCGCAAGCTGGTGCAGCACAAGTACGCTGCGCAGATCGACGCGATGTACCGCTGACCGCAGCCCACCCCTGCCACCCCCAAGGAGACATGCGATGACCTCGCCCCGCAGAAAACTCGCCACGCTGGCGGCCGCGACCGTGGCCACGCTGCTGGCCACCACCACCGCCCTGCCCGCCCGCGCGCAGGGCCAGGGGGTGAGCAAGGACACCGTCCTGATCGGCACGATCCAGGACCTCTCCGGCCCGGTGGCCGCGCTGGGCAAGCAGGTGCGGCTGGGCATGCAGCTGCGCATCGACGAGTTCAACGAGCAAGGCGGTGCGCACGGCCGCAAGCTCAAGCTGCAGAGCGAGGATTCGGGCTACGACCCGAAGAAGGCCGTGCTCGCCGCGCAGAAGCTGGTGAACCAGGACAAGGTGTTCGCGGTGGTGGGCCACATCGGCACGGCACAGAACGTGGCCACCTTTCCGGTGCTGTTCCCGAAGAACGTGCTGAACTTCTTCCCCACCAGCGCCGCGCGCGAGATGTACGAGCCGCACCACCGCCTGAAGTACGCCTTCTCGGCCACCTACTACGACGCCATGCGCGTGGGCGTGCCCCGCGTGGCGAAGGAGAAGAGCATCAAGAAGGCCTGCATCCTGCACCAGGACGACGAGTTCGGCCTCGAAGTGCTGCGCGGCACCGAAGATGGCCTCAAGACCCTGGGACTGGCCCTGGCCGAGAAGACCAGCTACAAGCGGGGCGCCACCGACTTCTCCTCCCAGGTGCAGAAGCTCGCCGCCGCGCAGTGCGAGATGGTGGTGATGGGCACCGTGCTGCGCGAGACCATCGGCACCATGGCCACCGCGCGCAAGAGCGGCTTCAACCCGGTGTTCTTTGCCAGCGGCGCGGCCTATTCCGACCTGGTGCACAAGCTCGGCGGCCCGGCGGTCGAAGGGCTGATCACCGCGCACACAGTGCAGCACCCCTACATCGACGACGAGCAGGCGCCGCTGCGCTTCTGGGCCAACAAGTACAAGACCAAGTTCAACGAGGAGCCCTCGGTGTTCTCGGTGTACGGCTACAACGCGGTGGACGCGTTCATCCGCGCGGTCACCAAGGCGGGCCCGAACCTCACGACCGACAGCTTCATCAAGGCCATGGACACGATCTCGATCCCGCCGGACATCTTCGGCGCGCCCGAGCTCAGCTTCACGGCCAGCAAGCGCCTGGGCAACGACCGCTCGCGCCTGTCGCAGATCCAGAACGGCCGCTGGAAGGTGATCAGCGACTACATGAAGAACTGAGCCCCCGGCGCGCTGGCCCCGGCCCGATGCGCACCGCGGCGGGCTCGGGAGCATCCGCCACCCAGTCGACACCTTGGCGACAGCCTGCGCGGCGCCCGCTGGCGACACTCGGAGGTTCGTCGCCGCGCGCCGGCAAGCAGCACCTCGCACCTGGCAAGGAAACACCTCATGAAGACCCGCATCACCGAACTCTTCGGCATCCAGCACCCCATCATCCAGGGTGGCATGCACTACGTTGGCTTCGCCGAGCTGGCGGCGGCCGTGTCCAACGCCGGCGGGCTGGGCATCATCACCGGGCTGACGCAGAAGACGCCCGAGCTGCTGGCCAACGAGATCCGCCGCTGCCGCGAGATGACCGACAAGCCCTTCGGCGTGAACCTCACCTTCCTGCCCACCGTGAGCTCGCCGGACTATCCCGGCTACATCAAGGCCATCATCGACGGCGGCGTGAAGGCAGTGGAGACCGCCGGCAACAACCCGGTGAAGTGGCTGCCGGTGCTGAAGGAAAACGGCATCAAGGTGATCCACAAGTGCACCTCGGTGCGCCACTCGCTCAAGGCCGAGGCGATCGGCTGCGATGCCGTGAGCGTGGATGGCTTCGAGTGCGGCGGCCACCCCGGCGAGGACGACGTGCCCAACTTCATCCTGCTGCCGCGCGCGGCCGAGGAACTGAAGATCCCCTTCGTCGCCTCCGGCGGCATGGCCGATGGCCGCAGCCTGGTGGCCGCGCTGGCGCTGGGTGCCGAGGGCATGAACATGGGCACCCGCTTCATCGCCACCAAGGAAGCCCCGGTGCACGAGAACGTGAAGCAGGCCATCGTGGCCGCCAGCGAACTGGACACCCGCCTGGTGATGCGCCCGCTGCGCAACACCGAGCGCGTGCTGCGCAATGCCGCGGTGGACCGCCTGATCGAGAAGGAAAAGACGCTCGGCGCGAACATCAAGTTCGAGGACATCATCCAGGAAGTGGCTGGCGTCTACCCGAAGATCATGACCGAGGGCACGATGGACGCCGGCGCCTGGTCCTGCGGCATGGTGGCCGGCCTGATCCACGACATCCCCACCGTCAAGGAACTGGTCGACCGCATCATGGCCGAGGCCGACACCATCATCCGCCAGCGGCTGGCGCGCTTCAACGCGGGCTGATCAAGCCTAGGGCTCGCAGCCCTCGATGATCACCATGTCCAGCGTCGCCGCGGGCTGGCGCAGCCGGATCGCGGCCTGGTAGGCCGGCGAGTGCCAGCAGTCCAGCGCCGCCTGGTAGCTGGGAAACTCCACCACCGTGTGGCGCGCGCGGGTGCTGCCCTCGGGGTTCTCGAAGCGGCCGGCCCGCACCAGGAAACGGGCGCCGTGCGCACGCACGACCTCCGGCGCCGCTGCTGCATAACGCTTGAAGTGATCGGTATCGTGCACGTCGACGCGCACGATCCAGTAGCCCTTGGGCATCGTACTCTCCGGTGGTGGATGGAGGGGTCGCGGCCCTGCCGGCCGCGGACGGGCCGCGGTCAGGCCGGGGGCGGCGCCGCGGCGGCGCCCAGCGCGCCGGCGTGCGCCTCCCACTCGCGCCCGTTGAAGGGCAGCACCTGCGGCCGCGCGGTCTCGAGGTCGAAGTCGTCCAGCACCCGCACGTTCACCGTGTACAGCTCGGGCGCGGCCCGCGGCCGCGTGAACACGTGGATGCCGCATTGCGTGCAGAAGTGGTGCCGCGCCGTGCGGCTGCCGAACTGGTAGCAGCCCAAGGCGTCCGCAGGGCTCAGCAGCTCGAACTGCGCCGGCGCCACGCGGTGGTGCAGGATGCCCTTCTTGCGGCACACCGAACAATTGCATTCGGTGACACGGTCGATCACCGCCTCGATCGCAAAGCGCACGGCGCCGCAGTGGCAACTTCCGGTGTAGCGAGGCATGGGCGGCTCCTGGGCGTTGGTGGCGGGTGCAGGCTCGGAACGGGCGCACTGTAGTATTTCCATTCCGCAATGAACATAGGCGGCCTGGCAAGCCATGAATGCAGCACCGCAATACAGTCTGGGCCCCGCCGACCTGTCCTGCGTGCTGGCCCTGGTGCGCGGCGTCACCCTCGCCTCGGCCGGCGAGCGGCTGGGGGTGGACAGCTCCACAGTGTTCCGCCACCTGCAGCGCCTGGAGCGCGGCCTGGGCCAGGCCTTGTTCGAGCGCTCGCGCACGGGCTACCGTGCCACCGAGCTGGCCCTGGCACTGGCCGCACAGGCCGAGCAGGTGGAAGCCGCGCTGGAGGCCGCCCGCGCCGCCGCCCAGGCCCAGCCCGAACAGGCCGCCGGCAGCGTGCGCATTTCCACCACCGACGCGGTGCTGCAGGGCCTGCTCGCCCCCGCACTGGTGCCCCTGCGCCGCCTGCACCCGCTGCTGTCGTTCGAGCTGCAGGCCTCGAACGAGCTCGCCAGCCTGCGGCGGCGCGATGCCGACATCGCGTTGCGCGCCACCCGGCGCCCGCCGCCGCACCTGGTGGGCCAGCACCTGGGGCCGATCCGGGTGGCGCTGTATGCGGCCAAGGGCCGCGGGGTGCGCCACCCGGCCCGGCTCAAGGCCCAGCTCAAGGCCCAGGTGGATGCCGGCCAGGCGCCCTGGATCGCACCCGACGATGCGCTGCCGGACCACCCCACGGTGCTCTGGCGCCGGCGCCACTTCCCGAAGCTGCAGCCGGTGTGCCGTGTGAACAGCATGCTGGCGGTGCTGGCGCTGGTGGCGCAGGGCGTGGGGGTGGGCCTGCTGCCGATGTTCCTGGCCGAGTCACGCCCCGATCTGCTGCGCCTGGGCGATCCGCTGGACGAGTGCCAGCATGAGCTGTGGCTGCTGACGCACGTGGAATCCCGCCACCTGCGCCGGGTGGCCACCGTGTATGCCCATCTCGCGCAGGCCCTGCGCCTGCACTGAACCTGCCGCCCGCGGCCCTGCGCGTTGGCCCGGGCCCGGCAACGCACGCCCTGCCCTGCGTCAAAGCCGTTGCGCGTGCCCCTGCGCCATCGTGCCTGTTTGGCGCTACGCTGCGGCCAAAGCCAGCTTCGGGAGACCGCGATGAGCCGTCACCACGCCAACATGATCCGCGCGATCTACCACGATCCGCCCAGCGGCAACCTGCACTGGCGCGACATCGAGTCGCTGCTGCGCCACGTGGGTGCCGAGTTGGAGCCGCTGTCGGGCGCGCGCTACCGCGTCACGATCGGCCGCATGGAAGACATCATGCACAAGCCGCACCACAGCAACGTGCTCGACACCAAATCGGTGCAGCACCTGCGCGCCTTCCTGGCCCGCGCCGGGGTCACCCCCTCGGTGTACGAGACCAAGGGCGAAGACGCCGGCTGACGCCCGCGCCCTTCGCCCCACCGGCCATCGGCGCCGGACCGGACCCTCGACGCCATGGCCTTCCCAAAAAGGACTGCCATGAACACTGCGTCGCTCACCCCGCTGCTTTCCCCGCTGCTCGGCCTGGCCTGGCTGGCCCTGGCATCACCCGCCGCCGCGCAGACGATGCCCTTCCCGATCGACTACAGCGGCCACCTGCGCCTGACCGTGACGGTGAAAAACAGCCACGGCGCCGGCCTGTGCGCCGAAGATGGCGCGCTGGACATCACGCTGCAGCCCGGCGGCCGTCTGGACTACCGCGTGGCCGAGTTGGAGACACGCCTGGAAGCGCCCACCGGCCAGCCGCCCACCTGCAGCATCCGCCCGACCGGCAAAACCAACCAGATCACCGGCACCCACGATGGCCGCGGCAGCTTCTCGGTGCCCTCGGGCACCCAGGGCATCCCGCCCCTGAACGGCAGTTTCGATGCCGACCACATCCAGGCCGAGTACAGCGTCGGCCCCTCGCACATCAGCTTCAACCTGCCGGCGGTGGGCCACCGCATCGCGCTGGAGCCCGACCCCTCGCTGGGCTTCCAGTTCCACCGCGACCTGCTTGAGGGCAAGGGCTTCAAGCTCGTGCTCCGCGACCCGCAGGGCCGCGATCACCTGGACTACAACAGCTTCAAACTCATCGTCGGGCCGCCAGGCGCGACCGGCACCGACACCACCGCGCACTTCATGGGCCGGCTGTTGCAAGGCGTCGTGCCGATGCGCGACGAGTCGCCCGACTCCCGCACCCGGGTGATCCACTTGCTGCCCGACCCGGCCAAGCTGATGCAGGGGCATGACCTGTTCGCCATCCCGTTCAATGGCGAATGGCGCATCGAGCTGCGCATCTGCGACCAGGCCAGGACCTGCTTCAACGCGGTGTACGACAAGGTGTACTTCGGCCCCTTCCTCACCAGCGCGCCCGAGTACAACGTGGTGGACGGCCGCTGCGCCACGCCCGCCGACCCGGTGCTGCAGGTGAAGCACGTGATGCTGGGCAACACCGGCGTGGACAGCCCGCGCACCGCGCTCTACCTCGGCCTGGCCACGCCCTCGCTCACCGACCTGTGGACCTACTTCTTCGACGATTTCGGCGACGGCACCGGCCGCCACGCCTGGTGGCAAGGCCGCACCCTGCCCTTCCTGGCCGGCCTGAACCTGCCCAGCGGCACGCTGATCCGGCAAGACCCGCTGCTGCTGCCGGACTGGGTGGCGGTGCCCACGGGCAGCGGCCCGGCCGCGCTGCGCAAGCAGCCCTTCCCGGGCGGTGACTACCGCTTCATCATGGCGGCGCTGGACACCGGCACCGGCGCCTTCCGCATGGACGTGCGCGCGGTGCCCATGTGCAACCGCTGAGGCGCGCGCCCGGGCGGGCGGCCGGGGTGCGGGCCCGTGATCTCCTAAACTGCGCCTCCCACATCCACGCGACGACCGGGCCATGCTCATCAGCCCCAAGGTAAAAGGCTTCATCTGCACCACCGCGCACCCCACCGGCTGCCAGGCCCATGTGGAGGAGCAGATCGCTTACGTTCGGGCCCAGGGCGCGCTCGCCAACCCGCCCCAGCGGGTGCTGGTGATCGGTGCTTCCACCGGCTACGGCCTGGCCTCGCGCATCAGCGCGGCCTTTGGCGGCGGCGCGGCCACGCTGGGCCTGTGCTTCGAGCGGCCGGCCGTGGGCAAGCGCACCGCCAGCGCCGGCTGGTACAACACCGCCGCCTTCCACCGCGCCGCGCACGCGGCCGGCCTGTACGCGAAGACCTTGAACGGCGACGGCTTCTCCGACGCGGTGAAGCAGCGCACGATCGAGCTGATCCGTGCCGACCTGGGCACGGTGGACCTGGTGGTCTACAGCCTGGCCTCGCCGCGCCGGCTGCACCCGGACACCGGCGTGCTGCACACCTCGGTGCTCAAGCCCATCGGCAAGGGCGTGCTGCAGACCGGCGTGGACACCGACCGCGACACCATCAAGCAGTTCGACCTGCCGGCCGCCACCCCCGCCGAGATCGCCGACACCGTGGCCGTGATGGGCGGTGACGACTGGGAACGCTGGATGCACCAGCTGCAGGCCGCCGGCGTGCTGGCCCCGGGCTGCCAGACCACCGCCTACACCTACCTGGGCGCCCAGGTCACGCGCGAGATCTACTGGGACGGCACCATCGGCGCCGCCAAGAAAGACCTCGACCGCGCCGCCGCCGCGATGCGGGCGCAGGGCTTCCGGGCCGCGGTGTCGGTGCTGAAGGCGGTGGTGACGCAATCGAGTTCGGCCATTCCCGCGATGCCGCTGTACCTGGCCCTGTTGTTCAAGGTGATGAAGCAGCACGGCACGCACGAGGGCTGCATCGAGCAGACCCAGCGCCTGTTCGCCGAGCACCTGTGCCTGCCGAACCCGCCGCTGGACGAGGCCGGCCGCCACCGGGTGGACGAGCTCGAGCTCGACCCCGTGGTGCAACAGGAGGTGGAACGCGTGTTCGCCGCCGTGACCACCGAGAACCTGCACGCGAGCACCGATTTCGGCGGCTTCCGCAGCGAGTTCCTGAAGCTCTTCGGCTTCGGCCTCGCGGGGGTGGACTACGAGGCCGAAGTCGAGCCCGAGGTGGCCATCGACGGGCTGGTCGACCTGGCAGGCTGAGCGCAGGCCGGGGCCGGCGCGCCGCAGCCCCCATACTCGCGCATGGCCGACGCCCCGATCCGCCGTGCGCCAGGCGCTGCGGCCCCGCCCACCCGCATCGTCGGCCTGGGTGCGTCGGCCGGCGGGCTGGGTCCGCTGGAGCAGTTTCTGGCCGAGGTGCCGGCCGGCAGTGGCCTGGCCTATGTGGTCGTGCAGCACATGGACCCCACGCACAAGGCCATGCTGGGCGAGCTGCTGCAGCGCGCCACCTCGATGCCGGTGCGTGAAATCGTCGATGGCCAACCCATCCAGGCCGACCATGTGCACGTCATCCCGCCCAATGGCGAGATCACGGTCTCGCAGGGCCTGCTCCACCTGAGCCGACCGGTGCTGCCGCGCGGGCAGCGGCTGCCGATCGACGTGCTGTTCTGTTCACTCGCCGGCGCGCTGGGCGAGCGGGCCATCGGCGTCGTGCTGTCGGGCATGGGGTCGGACGGCACGCTGGGCCTGCAGGCCATCAAGTCCCAGGGCGGCCTCGCGATGGCCCAGCAACCGGAATCGGCGCAGTTCGACGCCATGCCCCGCGGCGCCATCCAGTCGGGCTGCGTCGACATCGTGGCCCTGCCGGCCGAGATGCCGGCGCGCATCCTGGGCATCACCACCCGCACCACGCCGGACGCGCCGCCGGTGGCCGCGGGCGCCGGCATGCCCGACCTGTCGGCGCTGGACACCATCCTGGCCCTGCTGCAGCACCACACGCGCCACGACCTGGCGCACTACAAGTCCAACACCCTGGTGCGCCGCATCGAGCGCCGCATGGCCGTGCACGGCCTGCACACGATGGCCGACTATGCCGCGCATCTGCAGGACAACGTGCAGGAGCTCGACCTGCTGTTCAAGGAGATGCTGATCGGCGTGACCTCGTTCTTCCGCGACCCCGAGGCGTGGCTGACCCTGCAGGACAGCGTGCTGCCCGCCCTGCTGGCGGCCCACGCCGAGCAAGGCGGCCCGCTGCGCGCCTGGGTGGCGGGCTGCTCCACCGGCGAGGAAGCCTACTCGCTGGCGATGGCCTTCACCGAGGTGCTCGACGCGCACCCCGCCCATGCGGGCCGCCCGCTGCAGGTGTTTGCCACCGACCTGAGCGCCGATGCCATCGCGGCCGCGCGCAGCGGGCAGTTTCCCGCCGCCATCGCGCGCGACCTGTCGCCGCAGCGCCTGGCGCGCTTCTTCACCGAGCGTGGCGGCAGCTACCTGATCGACAAGCGCATCCGCGAGATGGTGCTGTTCGCGCAGCACGACGTGATCCTCGACCCGCCCTTCACCCGGCTGGACCTGCTGTGCTGCCGCAACCTGATGATCTACTTCGGCGCCGCGCTGCAGCAGCGCCTGGTGCCGCTGTTCCACTACAGCCTGCGCCCCGGCGGGGCGCTGATGCTGGGCAACTCCGAGACGGTGGGCCGCGCACACCACCTGTTCAGGCCGGTGCACATGAAGTCCAGGCTCTACTGGCGCGTGGAAAATGCGGCGGCGGCCAGTGCGTTGTACTTTCCCTCCCAGCGGCGCCCCGCGACGCGCACCGCCACGCAGGAGACGACCCTGTCCCATCCCCACGCCCCCCCAGCCAACCTGCAGACACTGGCCGACCAGGTGCTGCTGCAGACCTGTTCGCCGCCGGCGGTGCTGGTCAACGAGGCCGGCGACATCCTCTACATCAACGGCCGCACCGGCCGCTACCTCGAGCCCGCCGCCGGCAAGGCCAACTGGAACATCCACGCCATGGCCCGCCCCGGCATCCACGCGCAGCTGGCGGTGGCGCTGCGTGCGGCCTTGCAGGACAAGACCACCGTCGAGCTGCACGACCTGCGGCTGGAAGATGCGCCCGGTGCCGCCGTCGACATCACGGTGCAGGCACTGCTGCAGCCCAGGGCGCTGGCCGGCATGGCGATGATCGTGTTCCGCGACGTCCCCGCAGGGCCGCGCCACCGCCGGCGCGCGGCCAGTGCGGCCGGCATGGTGGACGCCGCGCTGAACGAGGAGCTGATCCGCTCGCGCGAGGAGATCCGCGCCCTGCGCCAGGAAATGTTCGCCTCGCGCGAGGAGCTGCAGGCCGCCAACGAGGAGCTGCAATCCACCAACGAAGAGCTGCAGTCCACCAACGAGGAACTGACCACCTCGAAGGAGGAGGCGCAATCGATGAACGAGGAGCTGCAGACGATCAACAACGAGCTGCAATCCAAGCTGGACGACCTGGCGCTCGCGCAGAGCGACATGCAGAACCTGCTCAACAGCACCGACATCGCCACGCTGTTTCTCGACAACGAGCTGAACGTGCGGCGCTTCACCGAGCAGATCCGGCGCGTGGTGCACCTGCGCGAGGGCGACGTCGGCCGCCCGCTGAGCGAACTGGCCACCACGCTGATCTACCCGGCGCTGCATGCCGACGTGAAGGAGACCCTGCGCACGCTGGCCTTCACCGAAAAGGAGATCGCCACCACCGACGGGCACTGGTACTCGGTGCGCATCATGCCGTACCGCACGCTGGCCAACGTGATCCAGGGCGCGGTGATCACGTTTGTCGACATCACGGTCGCAAAAGAACTCGAGTCACGCCTGCGCAAGGCGTAGAGTCGGGCCATTGCAGCCACGCTGCAAAAGGCTCGCATGTCCCCCCTCACGCCCGTGCCACACCCCTCGCCCAACCTGCAGGTTCGCGCCGCGGCACGCTTGTCCGCCGCCGGCCCCGGGCGTGCCACCGCCTGTGCACCCGATGCGCTGGCCGTGCTGCACCGCCTGGCCTCGGCACCGGCCACCGCCGCCGATGCGCTGGTGCTGCTGCACGAACTGCAGGTGCACCAGGTTGAACTGGAAATGCAGGCCGAGGAACTGCGGGGCTCGCGCACCGCGCTTGAATCCGAGCTGCGCCGTCAGACCGAGCGCTTCGACAACCTGCCGGTGGGCTGCTTCATGGTGGACCGTGAGCTGGTGGTGCATGAGCTCAACCAGCAGGCTGCCCGCCTGCTGGGCCACGCGCCCGACGATGCGCACGGCCTGACCCTGGACCACCACCTGTCGCCCGACAGCGCGCGTGCGCTGTGCGCAATGGTCTCGGGCCTGGCGCCCGACCAGCCCGCCCAGCGGCTGGCGCTGCAGTGGTGCCCCACGGACGGCGAGCCGCGTGCGGTCCAGGCCCGGCTCAGTGCCGACCCCGCCGGCGGCGGCCGCTGCCTGCTGGTGGTGTGCGATCCCGACCCAGCGCCGCGCTAGACCCGCCGGGCCAGCGGCCCCAGCAGCAGCCGCTCCAGTGCATCGAGCTGGCGCTCGACGCGGGCCGAGGCCAGCAGCGAGCGCTCAACCAAGCCCGCCTGCACCGCATTTGCATAGTGCGCCCGCAGGGCGTCAAAGGGCAGTGCCAGCAGGGACTTGCCGGCCGGTGGCGCGGCGTTCTGGCCCCCACCGAACGCCAACGGAAGGCGCCAGGGCATGGCTGGGATCAGCGGCATCAGCGCCATCCGCGGGACGAGCAGGAATGCATTGGTCATGGCACAGGATGACCGGGTTGCCACGCGCGATCTGTGCGCTGGCGCACGGACGACAACAGGCCCGGCTGGCCTGTGGCGCCACGCCACAGCCGCCAGGCCAGCCAGCCCCAGCGCAGCACGCGCACCACGCCCCCGCGCCGCACGCGGCGCAGGGTGAGCACCAGCCCCAGGCCAACCACGGCACCGCCCGCCGCCACCACCAGCGGGTTCGACAGCCAGGCCCGAACCCGCAGCACCTGCAGTGCCATGCCGTCGGCGCGGCCCGCGAGCTGGTCGAACGCCAGCATCGCCTGGCCGCGCGCCAGCCGCGAGGCCAGCAGCAGATCGTGCTTGCGCTGGCGGCGCCGCAGCACGGCCTCGGGCCCCGCCGGGCGGGCGGCATCGCTCACGGCGCCTGGCCCGGGTGAAGCGCGCGGCCGTCCTGCCGCAGCTCGGCCATGCTGGCTTGGAACATCGTCGAGCGCAGGCCCACCAGCCGCCGTACCCGCAGCAGCGCCAGCAGCGCCAGGCCCACGAACACCAGCGCCGCAATGCCCAGCGCGGCCAGGCGGTGGGTGTCCCACAGCGCCACGGTGATGAACAGCGCCACGAACACCGCGCCGAAGCCGGCCATCAGCGCCGTCAGCACGGCCCACACCAGCAGCGAGGCGATGCGGTCCTTTTCTTCCTGGACCTCGATCGCCAGCAATTCAAGCCGGATGCGCAGCAGCGCCAGCAACGAGGCCCCCAGCCGGCGCACCGGCCCCGACACACCACCACCGGGCAACACGGCCGCCTACCCGCGGGGCTGCGCCGTCGGGCCCGCGCTCACCGCCGCCCGATCAACACACCCAGTGCCAGGCCCACCGCCGCGGCGGCGCCCACCGCCTGCCAGGGGTGGCTGTGCACGTAGTCGTCGGTGGCGCCGGCGGCCTTCTTGGCGCGTTCCAGCGCTTCGTGCTGGGCATCGACCACGCGCTCCTTGGCGCTGTCCAGCCGGTCGCGGATGCGGTCGCGCAGGGCCGAGGCCTCGCTTTCGGCCTTGTTGGTGGTGGCGTTCATCAGCGCGTCGATATCGTCCATGACCGAACGGAAATCGGCCGCCAGCTTTTCCTTCGCCAGGGTGCTGTCAGACATCGTGGGTTCCTCTCAGTGCAAGGTCGAACGGGACCGGAGACGGACATGATCCGCCGGCCGGGGAACAAATGCTGGCGCAGTATCAGTGCAGGACATCGGGGCGTCGGCAATGCCCCTGTTGCTCAGGTCACCGGCGCCGGGTTGAACAGCACCAGCGCGTTGTGCAGCCGCCAGTGCTCGGCCCAGGTCTTCTTGCGGCCGCTGGCCACGGCCAGCATCAGGTGGAACAGCTCCCAGCCCACTTCCTCGATCGTGGCGGTGCCGTCGGCGATGGTGCCGGCGTTCACGTCCATCAGGTCATGCCAGCGCCGTGCCAGCGCGCTGCGCGTGGCCACCTTGATCACCGGCACCGCGGCCAGGCCGTAGGGCGTGCCGCGGCCGGTGGTGAACACATGCAGGTTCATGCCTGCGGCGAGCTGCAGCGTGCCGCAGATGAAATCGCTGGCCGGCGTGGCGGCATAGGTCAGTCCCTTGGCCCGCAGCTTCTCGCCGGGCGACAGCACGTTGGCAATCGGCGCGCTGCCCGACTTGACGATCGAGCCCATCGCCTTCTCGACGATGTTGGACAGCCCGCCCGCCTTGTTGCCTGGCGTGGTGTTGGCGCTGCGGTCGGCGCTGCCGCGCTGCAGGTAGGCGTCGTACCAGGCCATCTCGCGCACCAGCGCCTCGGCCACCTCGGGCGTGGTGGCGCGTGCGGTGAGCTGGGCGATGCCGTCGCGCACCTCGGTGGTCTCGGAGAACATCACGCTGGCGCCGGCGCGCACCAGCAGGTCGGTGCAGAAGCCCACCGCCGGGTTCGCGGTGACGCCGGAAAACGCATCGCTGCCCCCGCACTGCACGCCCACCACCAGCTCGCTGGCGGGCACGGTCTCGCGCCGGCGCGCGTTCAGGCGCTGCAGGTGCGGCTCGGCCTGGCGCACGATGGCCTCCACCATCGCCATGAAGCCCACGTGCGCGTCGTCCTGCAGGCACACCACGTCGAGCGCCGCATCCTCGGGCGGCCGCTCGTCGCGGATCGCGAAGCTGCCCGGCGGCAGCAGGCGCTCGGGCTGCAGCTTCTCGCAGCCCAGGCTCACCACCATCACCTCGCCGCCGAAGTTGGGGTTCAGGCTGATGTTGCGCAGCGTGCGGATCGGCACCACCGCATCGGGCGCATCGATGGCCACGCCGCAGCCGTAGCCGTGCGCGAGCGCCACCACGTCGTCCACGTTCGGGTAGCGCGGCAGCAGCTCGGCCTTGATGCGCTGCACGGCCACCTCGGTGACGCCGGCCACGCACTGCACCGTCTGCGTGATGGCCAGCAGGTTGCGCGTGCCCACCGAACCATCGGCATTGCGGTAGCCCTCGAAGGTGTAGCCCTCCAGCGGCGGCTGCGGCGCGGGTTTCGCGGTGGCCATCGGCAGCTGCTGCAGCGCACGCGCGTCGGGCATCCTCAGCAGGCGCTCGTGCACCCAGCTGCCGGCCGGGATGGGCTTGGTCGCATGGCCGATCGGGATGCCATAACGCAGCACCGGTGCGTCCGCCGCGATGTCCGCCAGCGCCACCTTGTGGCCTTGTGGCACGCGGTCCACCAGCACCAGGCCCGAGGCCAGCACGGTGCCCGCGGCCAGCCCGCCTTCGTTGGCGACGATGGCCACGTTGTCCTGCGCGTGCATGCGGATGGTCAGCGGCGCGTGCGCCGGTGGCGGGGGCGTGGGGGCATCCATCGGGGGCTGGCTCCGTGCAGGTCGGAGGCCCATTTTGACGGCGCCCACAGGTCGTGGGAGGGCGCGGCGCAAATCCCCACCCCTGAGGATGTGAACCCGGGCCCAGGGTTCGAAGATGGCCCGGCCCGGTTCACACCCAGCGCGGAGGTGCCATGACAGCCGATGACCTGAACGCCGCCCGTCCCGCGTCGCCCTCGGGGGCCTCCCGCGTGGTGGTGCGGCCCCGGCACCGCGGCGCCATGCTGATGGCGGTGCCGGCGCTGCTGGCGCTGCTGGGCGCGCTGCTGCTGCTGTCCGGCTGTGGTGTGGCCCCGGCCGAGGCCCAGGCCGGCGCGGGCAGCCTGCCCCGGGTGGGCGGCTGAGCCCCGCGCGGGCCGCCCGGCTTACTTGGCGAACACCAGGTACAGCGGGTCGTCGGTCGTGGCGTGGCGCACCTGGGCGTTGTCGAAGGCCGCGAAGCCGAAGCCGTAGCGGGCGCCGAGGTCCTTGAACTGCACGTCGAACTTGCTGCCGGTCACCAGCTTGCGGCTGACCACCACGGTGTACTGGCCGTTGGCATAGGTCTGTGCCACGCGGATGTCGGCCCGGTCGCCCTGCAGCGGGTTGGCGATGTACGAGGCCACTTCGTCACCCGGCTGGAACTTGCTGTCGTCGAACGGCACCTCGTCGCCGCGCTTGACGTAGTAGGTGCCACCGCGGTTGGCCGCCTTGCCGTCGCGGCCCATGAACTGCGGCTTGCCGTTGGCCAGCGGGATGGCGGTGTAGTCGCCGCCGGGGTTGCCCGGGTCGCTCTTGCGGCCGGCGTTGGGGCTGGCCTTCGGGTCGTAGCGGGTGTGGTCGGCGTACTGGTCATCCACCAGGCCGAACGGCACCGAGCGCTGGCCCTTGGCGTGCCACATGTCGGCGATCTCGCCTTCCTTGCTGGTGTACTTGTTGCCGTAGGGCTTGCCCTGCTCCAGGTGGCACAGCGCGGCGCAGCCTTCCTTGTCCCAGGCCTTCACCGAGTTGTCGATCGGCCAGATCATGGCCCACTTGTCCTCGTAGTAGATGTTGTCGTCGCCGCCCTTGTTGGCGGGATCGACCAGCTTCTTCCAGCTGCCGTCGGCCTGCTTCTGGTAGGGGCCGCGGCGCACCGAGTAGGTGGGGTCGGCGTACTGGATCAGCAGGTACAGCGTGTCGGCCGTGTAGGCCGCCTTCAGCGTGACCTTGGTGTCGCCCTTCTCGCCGGGCTTGGCACCGAAGTTCGCCCCGTCGGCCACCGGCGCGGTCAGCGCCCGGGCGCGGGCCCACAGCGGGTCGGCGGCGCCGGCGTTCATGTCGGGCGCGGCAGCGGCCTTGATGGCCACCAGCGTGTCGGGCGCCACCGGCTGCTGGGCCGATTCGCAGCCCGCCAAGGTCAGGACGGCGACGCCCAGGGCCAGCACGGGGAAGCTGTGTCTCATGTCTTTCTCCTTGAAGTTGCGGTGAAACCCTTGTGCGGGCCCGCCATCCCGCCGTGCGGCGGGCGTGGCTGCAGTCCTGACCAGGATCGAGCACAGTCTCGTGAATGGCCTGTGAACTGCGCTTGCCGCAGGTCAATCGCCCCGGTTCGGGGCGCCCACCCGCTGCCCCACCATGACGGAGATCAAGCCGGGACGCGGCGCGCCGCCTGCGCAGGCCTCAGAGCTTGAGAGGCTTTCCCATGCACCCACGCCATTTGAAGGCCAGCAAGCCCAGCAAGGCCAGCACCGCGAACCCGGCCCCGGCCTGGAAGGTGAAGTGCGCGCCCAGCCGGTCCCACAACCAGCCGGCAATCACGCTGGCGGCCAGCATCGCGACACCGCTGACAAGGTTGAAGAAGCCGAACGCGGTGCCGCGCAGGTCGGCCGGCGCGGTGTCGGCCACCATCGCGGCGAGCAGGCCCTGGGTCATGCCCATGTGCACGCCCCACAGCGCCACGCCGGCCAGCAGCAGCGGCCAGCCCGCGGCCTGGGCCAGCACCAGGTCGGCGGCCACCAGCACGGCCAGCCCCAGCGCCAGCAGCCGGCGGTGGCTCATCGCATCCGACAACTTGCCGAACGGGTAGGCGGTGGCCGCGTACACCATGTTCATCGCCACCATCACCAGCGGCACCCAGGCCACCGCAATGCCGAGCTGCTGCGCCCGCAGCACCAGGAAGGCCTCGCTGAAGCGGGCCAGCGTGAACACCGCCCCGATGATCACCACGCGCCAGTACGCACCGCCCAGCCGGGCCAGTGCATCGCGGCGGATCGGCGAGCCGGCCCGCGCGGCGGGCGGGCGCGGCGCCTCCTGGATGCCGAACGCGAGCAGCAGCACCGCCAGCACGCCCGGCACCACGGCCACCCAGAACACGGCGCGGTAGTCGTTGGCCCACAGCAGCATCAGGCCGGTGGCCAGCAGCGGGCCGACGAAGGCGCCCACGGTGTCCAGCGACTGGCGCAGCCCGAAGGCCGCGCCCCGGATGGGCGGCGGCGTGATGTCGGCCAGCAGTGCGTCACGCGGGGCGCCGCGGATGCCCTTGCCCACCCGGTCGACAAAACGTGCCGCCACCACCGCGCCGAGGCCGGTGGCCAGCGCGAACACCGGCTTGGTGAAGGCGCCCATCGCATACCCCACCAACGCCAGGCCCTTGCGGCGGCCCAGGTGGTCGCTCAGGGCGCCGGAGAAGACCTTGACGATCAGCGCGGTCGCCTCCGCGATGCCCTCGATCACGCCCACCGCCAGCACGCTGACGCCCAGCGTGCCCACCAGGAACAGCGGCAACAGGCTGTGGATCATCTCGGAGGAGATGTCCATCAGCAGGCTGACGAAGCCCAGGACCCAGACGCCCGCAGGCAAGGCCGGTCGATGGAGGGGCGAGGCACCGCGCATGCCGGGCATTGTGCAGGCCGCCGTGGGCGCAAGGCCCTGCTGCATCCAGGGCCTGAGGGCCTGCGTAGGCACTGGCTTGTGTCACCACGGGCAGGCCGCGCCTGCCGACAAGGAGCTTGCATGAAGCACGGCATCACCTTCCTCGCGCTGGCCGGCCTGGCCATGGCCTGCGCGGCCAACGAACCCACCGCTGGCAAGGCCAAGGCCGAGACGGTGTGTGCCGCCTGCCACGGGCTGAACGGCGTGAGCGTGTCCGACACCATCCCCAACCTGGCGGGCCAGAAGGCGGCCTACCTGCAGAACCAGTTGAGGGCCTGGAAGGACGGCAGCCGCAAGAACGCGCTGATGAACGCCATCGCGGCGCAGCTCGGGGCCGAGGACATCCCGGCGCTGGCGGCCCACTTCGCCGCCTTGCCGGGCGCCGGCGCGGCGAGCGCAAAGTCGGACTTGCTGCCGTCGCTGGTGAAGACCGGCGTCAGCTTCCCCACCGGCTACCCGACCGGCTTCACGATGTACCAGACGGTGAACCGGCCCGACATCGGCCAGGTGCGCTACCTGTACGCCAACGCCACCGCGCTGCAAGCCGCCCGTGACGGGCGCCCGCTGCCCGACGGCGCGGTGCTGGTGCTCGAGCAGCATGCCGCGAAGCGGGGGCCCGACGGGAAGCCGCTGGCCGGCAGCGACGGCTTCTTCCAGAGCGAACGCCTGCTGGCCCATGCGGTGATGGCACGCGGCCCGGGCTGGGGCCAGGCGATACCGGAACTGCTGCGCAACGAGGACTGGAACTACGCCGTGTTCACCCCCGCCGGCCAGTTGCGCGCCGGCGTGAACCAGGCCGAGTGCCTGGCCTGCCACAAGCCGCTGGACAAGACGAGCTACACCTTCTCGCTGGACGCGCTCACCAACGCCGCCCGCGCACGCTGAACCGGCAGGGGGCCGTGCCACCGGCCCGGCGCGGCCGGGGCCGCGCGGGCCGGATAAAGTTGCTTGGGGCCGCGCCGGGCGCGCGCGTGCCTGGCAATGTACCGAGGAGACCCCCTTGCCAACCCAGTTCAAACATCTTGAGGTGAACGGCCTGCGCATGCGCGTGGCCGAATGCGGCAACGGGCCGCTGGTGTTGCTGTGCCACGGCTGGCCGGAGTCCTGGTACTCCTGGCGCCACCAGCTCGACGCGCTGGCCGCCGCCGGCTACCGCGCGGTGGCACCGGACATGCGCGGCTACGGCGGCACCGATGCACCGGAAGACGCCCGTGCCTACACGCTGCTGCACCTGGTGGGCGACATGGTCGAGCTGGTGCGCGCGCTGGGGGAAACCCAGGCCGTGATCGTGGGCCACGACTGGGGCGCGCCGGTGGCCTGGCATGCCGCGCTGCTGCGGCCGGACGTGTTCCGTGCGGTGGCCGGCATGAGCGTGCCGTATGCGCCCCCCGGCCAGACCGACCTGCTCACCGGGCTGGAGAAGCTGGGCATCCAGCATTTCTACATGCAGTACTTCCAGACCCCCGGCGTGGGCGAGGCCGAGCTGGAGCAGGACATTCCGGCCGCGCTGCGCCGCATCTACTACAGTGCCTCCGGCGATGCGCCGGAAGGCGTGGGCTTCTCGATGCTGCTGCCCGGCCACGGCCTGCTGCACCGCACGGTCGACCCGCCCACGCTGCCGGCCTGGCTGAGCGAGGCGGACGTGGCCTACTACGCCGGCGAGTTCCAGCGCAACGGCTTTCGGGGCCCGCTGAACTGGTACCGCTGCCTGCGCCTGTCGTGGGAACTGCTGGGCGCCTGGCGCCAGGCGCCGATCCACCAGCCATCGCTGTTCATCGCCGGCGAACGCGACGGCGTGCTGCGCTTCCCCGCATCGGTGGCCCAGATGGCCGCCTACCCGAGCACGCTGCCGGGCCTGCGCGGCACGCACATCCTGCCCGGCGCCGGGCACTGGATCCAGCGCGAGCGGCCGCAAGAGGTGAGCGCCCTGCTGCTGGCCTTCCTGGCGGCCCTGTGACACGGCCCCGCCGCCCTGCCCGCAGCGGCACCGGGGCGGCGCTCAGCCGGCCTGTGCCAGCAAGGCGCGCTTGAGGATCTTGCCGCTGGCGGTGGCCGGCAGCTCGGCCACCACCTGCACCCGGCTGGGCCGCTTGTAGGGCGCCAGGTGCTCGCGCAGGTGCGCGCGCAGCGCCGCCTCGTCCAGCGTGGCGCCGTGGCGCAGCTCGACGAAGGCCAGCACTTCCTCGTTGCCGTCGGCCTCGGGGCGGCCCACCACCGCCGCGCGCGCCACCGCCGGGAAGGCGTGCAGCACCGCTTCCACCTCGCCCGGGTAGACGTTGAAGCCTGAGCGGATGATCATTTCCTTGAGCCGGCCCACCACGGTGAGCGCGCCGTCGGCGGCAAATTCGCCCAGGTCGCCGCTGGCGTACCAGCCGCCTTCGCGCATCACCGCCGCGGTGGCCTCGGCATCGCGGAAGTAGCCGGGGAAGAGGCCCCGGCCGCGCATCCAGATCTCACCGCGTTCGCCCACCGGCAGATCATGCCCGGTGCTGGGGTCCACCACACGCAGCTCGGCACCTTCCACCGGGTAGCCGGCCGCGGTGTCGTCGCGCCACTGGCCCAGCCGGGTGAGCGCGGTGGAGCCGGCGTATTCCGACAGGCCGTAGCCGTGGTGCAGCGGCAGCCCGAAGGCCGCCTCCACGCGCTGCTTGAGCACGATGTCCAGCGGGCCGGCGCCCGTGTAGACATAACGCAGATGGGGGGCGTCCGGCTTCGTGATGCCAGTCTGTTCCAGGTGGGCCAGCAGCCGCGCGAACAGCGTGGGCGGGCCCTGCAGCTGGGTGACGCCGTGGTGCGCCAGCGCGTCCAGCAGGTCGGCCGGGTCGAAGGCGCTGCGCATCACCAGGCTGGCGCCGGCCTGCAGCGAGGCCATCAGCACCGTGCCCAGGCCGAAGATGTGGGTCATCGGCAGGAAGGCGTAGGAGCGGTCGTGCGGCCCCAGCGCGCGCGAGGCGGCCGACACGCGGCCGAAGTGGGCCACGCCGTCGTGCGTCATCAACACGCCCTTGGGCGTGCCGGTGGTGCCGGAGGTGAAGATCACCGCCGCCACCTCGTCGCCCAGCGGCGGCGGTTCGGCCACCGCCTCGGGCCGCGCCGGGCTGCGCTCCAGGCCGGGAACGGCCGCGTCCTTGGCGTGATAGCACCGCGCGTGTGCAGCCGCGGCGGGCGACACACCGCTCGTGAAGTAGCACACCCGCGCATCGGCCTTGGCCGCAAAACCCGCCACCTCGCCCGGCGCCATGCGCGCGTTGACGCTGCAGGACCAGGCGCCCACGCGGCTGCAGGCCACGACCAGCGCCACATGCTCGGGGCAGTTCTCGGCCACCACCAGCACCCGGTCGCCGGGGCGCACGCCGTCGGTGCGCAGCTCGGCCTCCAGCGCCGCGGCCATGGCGCCCAGCGCGCCGAAGGCCAGGTCGCGCCCGGGCAGGTGGATGAACACCCGCTCCGGGCTGCGCTGCAGCCAGGCGTCGAACAGGTCGTGGATGCGCGCTTCGGCCATGCTCAATCGATTTCAATGCCCTTGGTGACGGTGGCCCACATCGCACGCTCCTTCTGCGCCCGGTCGGCCAGCAGCTTCGGTGCGCCAGTCCACAGCTCGTAGCCCATCTCCTCCAGCTTGGCCTTCAGCTCGGGCTGCGCCAGGGCCTTGGTGATGGCCTGGTTCAGCCGCGCCGTCACCGCGGCCGGCGTGTTGGCCGGGCCGTACACGCCGTACCAGCCGCCCACGTCGAAGCCGGGCAGCCCGGCCTCGGACATCGTGGGCACGCTGGGCAGCGAGGCATTGCGCTGCGGCGAGGTCACGGCGATGGCGCGCACCTTGCCGCCGGCGATGTAGTTGCGCGCGCTGCCGATGATGTCGAACATCATCGTGAGCTGGCCGCCCATCACATCGGTCATCGCCGGGGCGTTGCCCTTGTAGGGCACGTGCGTGAGCTTCACCTGCGAGCGGGCGGCGAACAGCTCGCCGCACAGGTGGTTGGAGCCGCCGATGCCGGCCGAGCCGTAGGCCACCTTCTCGGGGTTGGCCTTGGCGTAATCCGTCAGCTCCTTCAGGTTCTGGAACGGCAGGTCCTTGTTGATCACCAGCACGTTGTAGTAGCTGAGCACCGGGGCCAGCGGCGTGAGGTCCTTCCCGGGATCGAAGGCCATCTTCTTCATCACGTTGGGGCTGATGGTCACCGTGGGGCTGGCGGCAAACCACAGCAGCGTGCCGTCGGGCGTGCCCTTGGCCACCATGTCGCCGGCCAGCGTGGCGTTGGCGCCGGGCTTGTTTTCCACCTGCACGGGGCTGCCCAGTTCCTTGGCCAGTGCCGGGGCGATCAGCCGCGCCGCGGCATCGACCGGGCCGCCGGCGGCATAACCCACCAGCAGGCGCACCGGGGCGCCGCCTTGCGCCAGCGCGGCCGACGCGGCCAGCGCCAGGCCGGAAAGGACGGCGGCGCGGCGGGTGAAATGGTGAAAACGGTTCATGCGGTGTCTCCTGTGGAACGGCCAAGCGGGCGACGAACAGCGCGCCCCGCCCGAGGGCCGAAGCATGGCCGCAGCGCAGCCTCGATGGAATCTGCTTTTGCGAAAGCCGGGCTTACGCGCGCTCGAACACCGCGGCAATGCCCTGCCCGCCGCCGATGCACATGGTCTCCAGCCCGTAGCGCCCGCCGCGGCGCTGCAGCTCGTGCAGCAGCGTGGCGAGGATGCGCACGCCGGTGGCGCCGATCGGGTGGCCCAGCGAGATGCCCGAGCCGTTCACGTTCAGCCGCTCGGGGTTGTGCCAGCCCCAGGACTTGAGCACCGCCAGCACCTGGCAGGCAAAGGCCTCGTTCAGCTCCACCAGGTCCATCTGGTCGAGCCGCAGGTTCAAGCGCTTGAGCAGCTTGTGCACCGCCGGCACCGGGCCGATGCCCATGCGCGAGGGCTCGCAGCCGGCCGCGGCCCAGCCCGCCAGCGTGGCCATCGGCGTGAGGCCCAGCTCGTGCAGCTTGTCCTCGGCCACCACCAGGCAGGCCGCGGCGGCGTCGTTCTGCTGGCTGGCGTTGCCCGCCGTGACGGTGCCGCCCTTCATCAGTGGGCGCAGCCGCGCGAGGCTGTCCATCGAGGCATCGGCGCGGTAGCCTTCGTCGCGGGCGAACAGCAGCGCCTCGCCCTTGCGCTGCGGCACGATCACCGGCACCACCTCGGCATCGAAACGGCCGGCCTCCCAGGCCGCGGCGGCGCGCTGGTGGCTTTGCACCGCGAAGGCGTCGGCCTCCTCGCGGGTGATGTGGAAATCACGCGCCAGGTTCTCGGCGGTCTCGATCATCCCGGAAATGACGCCGAAGCGTTCCACCGGCTGCGAGCGCTCGCGCCCGCGCTCGAGCCGGTCATGGAAGGTGACGCTGCCCGAACGCGCGCCCCAGCGCATGTCGGTCGAGTAGTACTCGATGTTGCTCATGCTTTCCACGCCGCCGGCGATCACGCAATCGGCGGCGCCGCTCTGCACCATCATCGCGGCGGTGACCACCGCCTGCAGGCCGCCGCCGCAGCGGCGGTCGAGCTGCATGCCCGGCACCTCCACCGGCAGGCCGGCCTGCAGCGCGGCCCAGCGGCCCACGCAGGGGGTTTCGCTGCTGGCGTAGGACTGGGCGAACACCACGTCGTCGATGCGCGTGGGGTCGATGCGGGTGCGCTCGACCAGCGCGCGCACGGTGATCGCGGCGAGTTCTTCCACCGGCACCGGTTTCAGGCTGCCGCCGAAGGTGCCCACGGGGGTGCGCAGGGGGGAAACGATGGCGGCTCGGCGCATGGTGGGGCTCCTTCGGGTGTGTGGGATGAATGGGGGTTCTCAGCGGCCCAGCACCGCGCCGCTGCGGGCCAGCAGCGCATGGGCCTCGCGCGCCAGCGCCTCGCGGTGCTCGGGCCCGGCAATCGCAATCATGCGCTTCACGCGCACGCCGAGCGGCTGGCCGCGCAGATCGGCACTGCCATGTTCGGTGACGATCACGCCGGCATCGGCGCGCGGCGTGCTGACCGGGCCGGACAGTGTGGCGACGATGCGGCTGGAGGCCTTGGCGGTGGACGGCAGCGCGACGATCGGCACGCCGCCGCGGCTGCGCGCGGCGGCCCGCAGGAAGTCCATCGCGCCGCCCACCGCGCCGACATAGGTGCCGGCGGCCACCTCGGCATTGACCTGGCCGGTGAGGTCGACCTCGATCGCCGAGTTGATGGCCACGAGCCGGTCGATCGATGCCAGCACCGCCGCGTCGTGCGTGTAGTCGCTGCTGCGCAGCTGCAGCGTGGGGTTGCGGTGTGCCCAGCGGCGCAGGCGCTCGCCGCCCATCAGCAGGCCCACGGTGCCCACGCCGCGATCGATGCTCTTGCGGGCATGGGTCAGCGCACCACTTTCGGCCAGCGCCACGATGCCCTCGCCCACTGCGCCCGTGTGCAGGCCCAGGTGGCGCCGGTCGTGCAGCGCGGCCAGCACCGCCTCGGGCAGGTTGCCGATGCCCAGCTGCAGCGTGGCGCCATCGTCCACCCAGCCGGCCACGTGCGCAGCGACGGCCTGCTCCACCGGCCCAGGCTGCGTGGAGGCGGCGTCCACCGGTGCAAAGGCGGCAGGCACCAGCGCGGCCACGTCGGCGGCGGTGATGCTGCGCTCGCCCGGCACCCAGGGCACCTGCGGGTTCACCTCGGCGATCACCACGCGCGCCGTGTCCAGCGCCGCGCCCAGGTATTCGTGTGCCAGGCCCAGGCTGTGGCGGCCGTGTTCGTCCGGCGGCGACACCTGCAGCAGCAGCGCATCCACGCGCAGCGCGCCGCTGCGGATCAACCCCGGCAGCTGCGAGTAGTGGCAGGGCAGGATGTCCAGCACGCCCGTCGCGGCCAGCGCGCGGTGCGGGCCGCCGGCGTTGTAGCCGATGAAATCGAAGGCATCGGCCTGCTCGGGCTTCAGCGTGTCCGCGATGCCGATGCCAACGAAGACGCGCAGCCGGGCCAGCGCATGGCGCTGGGCCACCAGCGCGCGGGTCAGCGTCAGCGGCTCGGCGGTGGCCTGGCCCCACATCACCGTGTCGCCGGGGCGCAGCCAGCGGGTGAGGTCGGGCGTTGGTGCGTCGCTCACGGCGGGAGCCTGCGTCAGCTTTTGTCCCAGTCGAAGGGCTGGGGCTGCTTGTTCTTGGCGCGCTGCACGGCCTGCTGGTGGTACTCGGTGTGGCGCGCCATCGTCTGCGCATAGGCCTCGAACTCGGCCATCGCGTGGGCATCCAGGTGGAAGGCCTGGTTCATGATGGACTTGGCCATGCCGATGGCATCGGTGGAGGCCTGGGCGAAGCGCGCCGCGAACGCCCGCGCTTCGGTGAGCAGTGCATCGGCCGGCACGATGCGGGTGACGATGCCCAGCGACTGCGCTTCCTCGGCGCCGATGCTGCGCGCGGTGAACACCAGGTCCTTGGCGCGCTGCAAGCCCACGATGCGCGGCAGCAACTGCATCGCGCCCATGTCCGGCACGAAGCCGATGCGGCCGAACACGGCGCAGAACTTGGCGCTCGGCGTGGCCAGCACGAAATCGGCCGCGAGCGCGAGGCTCATGCCGGCGCCGTAGGCCGGGCCGTCCACTGCGGCGATGACGGGCTTCTCCAGGTTCACCAGTTCGGGGAACCAGCGGTGCAGGCGGCGGATGCGCTCGCGCCAGGCCATGCCTTGCTGCGTGGGGTCGAGCATCTGCGCCAGGTCGCCGCCGGCGCAGAAGGCGCCGCCGGTGCCGGTGATCACCACGGCGTAGACACTGGTGTCATCCCGCACTTGCGCTACCGCCGTTGCCATCTCTTCGCGCATCTGCAGGTTCAGCGCGTTCTTGGCCTGCGGGCGGTTGAGGGTGAGCTGGGCGATGCCTTCGCTGACGTCGATCAGGACTGTGGGGTCGTTGTTCATGGTTGTGGTTGGATTGCTTTGCCGTTTGCGGTGAAAGTTCTCTGCACTGCGCCGGGATTCCGCCCCGGCGGGCGGGTTACTTCTTTCTGCTGGCTCAGAAAGAAGTAACCAAGAAAGAGAGCCTGAACATCCGATTTGTGCATCCGACCATAGTGTGCATCCGCTTATCCACCGCCACTGGCATTCCTAAGACCCCGAACCGTCGGTCACCAGATTGGCAGTGAATCCGCCCTGGCATTCGAAAGCAGGGCAAGGCTGCCTGCTATCACCAGACACTTGGCATGCGAGCGAATGCCAGAGGTTTGTACGTGCCAATCTGCTGACCGACGGTTCGGGGTATTTGAGATGCCAGGTTGGTGGATAAGCGGATGCACACTCGGGTCGGATGCACAAATCGGATGTTGAAGCTGCTTTCTTTGCAACGAACATTCACCGCACCAGGCAAAGCGTCACCCGGCCAACTCGGCCCGCCCGTGGCTCAACACCAGTTGATTGCGCTCGAGCACCCGCGCCCGGAACTGCAATACCGACCCGCTACGCCAGATCTCGGTCCGCAAGGTCTCCCCCGGATACACCGGCGACGCAAAGCGCAGATCCAAGGAACGCAGCCGCGCCGGATCATCCCCCGCGCTTTGGCGAATCAAGGCCCGCCCCGCCAGCGCGTAGCTCGCCAGCCCATGCAGGATGGGCCGCTCGAAACCGGCCGCGCGCGCCACCGCCGGATCGGCATGCAGCGGGTTGTCGTCCGCCAGCAACCGGTACAGCAGGGCCGCCTCGGGCCGCGTCGGCTGGTCGTCCACAAAGTCAGGCGCCCGGTCTTCCGGCGTGGCCGGCAGCGCAGGCAGCGCCTCGTCGCTGGGCTGGCCGCCCTGCAGCCGGCTGTAGCCCCCGTCGCCCCGGCAGAACGACACCTGCTGCAGCGTGGCATACAGCGCGCCGGATTCGTCTTCCACCCGCCGCTCGGTGACCAGGATCGCGCCCTTGCCCTCGCCCTTGTCGATGATGTGCGTCACCCGCGAATGGCCCACCACCGTGCCCGCGGCCGGCAACGGCCGGTGCACCGTGAGGCGCTGCTCGCCGTGCAGCAGGCGCACCCAGTCCAGGCCGCTGTCGGGGTCCTTGGCCCAGAAGCCCGGGTAGCCCAGCACCGCGCTGAAGCTGGGCAGCACCCGCAGGCCGCCCGGCGCGCCTTCGTACACGAACGGCAGCGCGCGCTCGTCCAGCGGGTCGGCGCCCAGGCCCAGGCTCAGCGCGTAGAGCATGGTGTCGCGCGCCGTGTAGCTCTGGCGCACCGGGGCAAAGACGCGCGCCTTCAGGCGCTGGTAGTCGATCGCCATCTCAGTACCGCCCGGCCGTTCCGAAGGTACTGAGCGCCCCCTCAGGGGGCAGCGAACGCAGTGAGCGTGGGGGCTTCATGTTGGGTCAGACAGGATCCCAGGTGAACACGTCGCCGGAACGCTCCATCGGGATGAACGAGGCCTTCAGCGCCGGCATGCCGTGCTCGGCAATCTGCTGCGGCGTCCAGCCCTCGCTGCGCTGCACCGATCGGATCGGCCGCGGCTGGCTCATCAGGAAGATCTCGTTGTTGCGCACCGCGAACACCTGCGCGTTCACCTCGCGCGCCGCGTCGCTCACCAGGTACACCGCCAGCGGGGCGATCTTGTTGGGCGTCATCTGCTTGATCTTGTTCACCCGCGCCTGCTGCTCCGGCGTGTCGGTGGGGATCGAGCCGATCATGCGGCTCCACGCGAACGGCGCGATGCAGTTCGAGCGCACGTTGAACTTCTGCATGTCCAGCGCAATGCTCTTGCTCAGCGCCACCAGGCCCAGCTTGGCCGCCGAGTAGTTGGCCTGGCCGAAGTTGCCGATCAGCCCCGAGGTGCTGGTCATGTGCACGTAGGCGCCGCTGCCCTGCTCCTTGAAGTGGTTCGCCGCGGCGCGGCTCACGTGGTAGCTGCCGTACAGGTGCACCTTGACCACCGCGTCGAACTCGTCGTCGCTCATCTTGTGGAAGAAGCGGTCGCGCAGGATGCCGGCGTTGTTGATCACGCCGTCGATGCGGCCGAAGTTGTCCAGCGCGCACTGGATGATGCGGTTGGCCGGCACGCTTTCGGCCACGCTGTCGGTGTTGGCCGCCGCGGTGCCGCCGGCGGCGCGGATCTCTTCCACCACGCGCTGCGCCGGGCCGGCGTCGCTGCCTTCGCCGCTGGTGGAGGTGCCGATGTCGTTGACCACCACCTTGGCGCCCTCGGCCGCCAGCGCCAGCGCGATGTCGCGCCCGATGCCGCCGCCCGCGCCGGTGACGACCACCACCTTGCCTTCTGTCATGCCTGCCATGGGAATGCCTCCGTCTTCACGATGGCCGGCAGCATGCCGCTTCGGCCGGCCGGGCGCCATTTGTGTTTGCCTAGGGTCGGCTTCCGAAATGGCGAAGCACCGGGCGGCCGCCAGTGCTTAGCATCGAGGCCACGCGCTGGGTGGTTCCCGGTGCATTTCGAGGAGACACGATGAGCCAGGCCGTGCACGTGGTGGGCGTGGGCATGATCCCGTTCACCAAACCCGGGGCGAGCGCCCCCTATGCCCAGATGGGCGCCGAGGCCGCGCGCCTGGCGCTGCAGGACGCGGGGCTGGACTACGCGCTGGTCGAGCAGGCCTACGTGGGCTACGTGTTCGGCGATTCCACCGCCGGGCAGGCGGCGGTGTACGGCGTGGGGCTGAGCGGCATCCCGGTGATCAACGTCAACAACAACTGCGCCACCGGCTCCACCGCGCTGTTCCTGGCGCGCCAGGCCGTGGCCTCGGGCGCGGCCGAATGCGTGCTGGCGCTGGGCTTCGCGCAGATGGTGCCCGGCCCGCTGAAAGGCGCCTGGACCGACCGGCCCTCGCCGCTGGCCCGCTTCATCGAGACGATGACCGAAGACCAGGGCTACGAGGCCGACACGCCGCGCGCGGCGCAGTTCTTCGGCGGCGCGGCGCGGGCCTACCTGCGCGAGCACGACATCGCGCCCAGCACCTTTGCCCGCATCTCGGTGAAGGCGCGCCAGCATGCGGCGAACAACCCGCTGGCGGTGTTCCGCCAGACCGTCACGCTGGAAGACGTGATGGCCTCGCCGATGGTGTTCGAGCCGCTCACCCGCCTGCAATGCTGCCCGCCCACCTGCGGTGCCGCCGCCGCGCTGGTGTGCAGCGAGGACTTCGCGCGCCGCCACGGGCTGGATAGGCGCGTGCGCATCGCCGCGCAGGCGATGACCACCGACACCGCCAGCACCTTCGACAGCCACGACATGCGCCGCCTGGTGGGCGCCGACATGGCCCAGGCCGCCGCGCAGCGCGTGTACCAGGCCGCCGGCGTGGACCCGATGGACGTGGACGTGGTGGAGCTGCACGACTGCTTCACCGCCAACGAGCTGATCACCTACGAGGCGCTGGGCCTCACCGCGCCGGGCACGGCCGAGAAGTTCATCGTCGATGGCGACAACACCTATGGCGGCCGCGTGGTCACCAACCCCTCGGGCGGGCTGCTGAGCAAGGGCCACCCGCTGGGCGCCACCGGCCTGGCGCAATGCGCCGAGCTCACCTGGCAGCTGCGTGGCCAGGCCGGCCCGCGCCAGGTGCCCGATGCCAAGCTGGCGCTGCAGCACAACCTGGGCCTGGGCGGTGCCTGCGTCGTGACGCTGTACGAGAAGGTGGCCGCATGATCCCGAGCCCCACCCCCGCCTGGATGGACAGCGAGCTTACGCTGCTGGCCGACAACGCCACCCGCTTCTTCGAGCGTGAATGCGTGCCGCATGAGGCCCGCTGGCGCGCCCAGAAGCATGGCGACCGCAAGATCTGGAACCAGGCCGGTGCTGCCGGCCTGCTGTGCGTGAGCATCCCGGAGCAGTACGGCGGCGGCGGCGGCCACTTCGGCCACGAGGTGGTGATCACCCAGGCCCACACCCGTTCGCTCACCGGCGGCTTCTCGAACAGCGTGCACTCGGGCATCGTGGCGCACTACATCCTGCGCTACGGCACCGAAGCGCAGAAACAGCGCTGGCTGCCCAAGATGGCCAGCGGCGAGATGGTGGCCGCCATCGCGATGACCGAGCCCGGCGCCGGCACCGACCTGCAGGCCGTGCGCACCCGCGCCACGCGCGATGGCGACCACTACGTGATCAACGGCGCCAAGACCTTCATCACCAACGGCTGGCATGCCGACCTGGTGTGCGTGGTGGCGCGCACCGGGCAGGAGGCGGGCGGCAAGGGCCTCTCGCTGATCATGGTGGAAACGCAGGGCCAGCAAGGCTACCGCCGCGGCCGCCTGCTGGAAAAAGTGGGCCAGCACAGCATCGACACCGCCGAACTCTTCTTCGACGACATGCGCGTGCCCTGCCACCAGCTGCTGGGCACCGAAGAAGGCCAGGGCTTCCGCCAGCTGATGGAGCAGCTGCCGCGCGAGCGGCTGATCATCGCGGTGGGCGGCGCAGCCACGCTGCAGCGCGCGATCGACGAAACGCTGAACTACGTGAAGCAGCGCCAGATCTTCGGCCAACCGTTGATGGCGATGCAGAACACCCGCTTCAAGCTCGCCGAATGCCAGACCCTGGCCACCATTGCGAAGAGCTTCGTGGATGACTGCATCGGCCGCGCGCTGCGCGACGAGCTGGACCTGGCCACCGCGGCGATGGCCAAGAGCTGGGTCACCGAGGCGGTGGGCAAGGTGGTGGACGAGTGCGTGCAGCTGCACGGCGGCTACGGCTACATGACCGAGTACCCGATCGCCCGCATGTACGCCGATGCCCGCGTGGGCCGCATCTACGGCGGCAGCAACGAGGTGATGAAGGAACTCATCGCCCGGGCGATGGAGAAGTGATGGACGCGGGTCGCGGCAGCCAGGTGATCGACAGCTACTGGCCGCCGTCGATACCGCGTTCGCTGGAAGTGCCCGAACGCACGCTGTTCGGCAACCTGGCCGCCGCAGCCGAGCGTGCGCCGCAGCGTGCGGCGATCGTGTTCTGCGAGCAGGCGCTGTCCTACGCCGAGCTGCTGCGCCAGGCAGAAGCCCTGGCCGGCTGGCTGCAGCAGCGCTGCGGCGTGCGGCGCGGCGACCGCGTGCTGCTGTTCAGCCAGAACTGCCCGCAGTTCAGCACCGCCTACTACGCGGTGCTGCGTGCCGATGCGGTGGTGGTGCCTGTCAACGCGATGAGCACCGCCGACGAGCTGGCCTACTTCGCCACCGACAGCGGCGCCCGCGTGGCCCTGGTGGCGGCCGAGCTGGCCGGGCACGCCGCCACGCTGCAGGCGCGCGGCCTGCTGGACCACGTGGTGGTGCACCGCTATGCCGACGCGGCCGCACCCGCCGCGCTGGCCGCCGCGCCCGAGGCGGTGCGCGAAAGCGCCAGCCTGGCGCTGCCCGAAGGCTGCACCGACTGGCGCGACGCGCTGGCCGCCGCGCTCACCCCCGCGCCACCCGAAGCCACGCCCGACGACCTGTGCCTGCTGCCCTACACCTCGGGCACGACCGGCCACCCCAAGGGCTGCCGCCACACGCACCGCACGCTGATGCGCTCGATCAGCGCCAGCCGAACCTGGCGCAACCTGCCCGAAGGCTGCGTGATGCTGGCCGTGGCGCCGATGTTCCACCTGCTGGGCATGCAGAACGGCATGAACATGCCGGTGCTGCTGGCCGGCACCGTGGTGATGCTGCCGCGCTGGGACCGCGAGGCCGCGGCCGCGCTGATCGAGCGTTATCACGTTCACTTCTGGGCCGCGCCGCCGGCGATGATCGTCGACTTCTTCGGCCAGCCGGGGCTCGAGGCGCGCGACCTGTCCAGCCTGAAGCTGCTGGTGGGCGGCGGCGCCGCGGTGCCCGAGGCCGTGTCCACCCGGCTGCGCGAGGTGTACCGCATCGAGTTCAACGAGGCCTACGGCCTGACCGAGACCGCTTCCTTCCTGCATGCCAACCCGGTGGGCCGCGGCAAGCCCTGCTGCCTGGGCGTGCCCACCTTCGACGTGGATTCGCGTGTGCTCGACCCCGTCACGCTGGCGCCAGTGGCGCCGGGCGAGGTGGGCGAGCTGGTCACCTGCGCACCGCAGGTGATGCTGGGCTACTGGGGCCGGCCCGAGGCCGATGCCGAAGCCTTCGTCACGATCGCGGGCCAGCGCTTCTTCCGCACCGGCGATCTCTGCAGCGTGGACGACGAGGGCTACTTCTTCATGCGCGACCGCCTGAAACGCATGATCATCGTCTCGGGCTACAAGGTCTGGCCGGCCGAGGTGGAGAACCTGCTCTACGCCCACCCCGCCGTGCACGAGGCCTGCGTCATCGCCACACCCGACGCGAAGAGCGGCGAGGCCGTGAAGGCCGTGGTGGTGCTCAAGCCCGAAGCCCGTGGCCAGCTCTCGGCCGAGCAGTTCCTGGCCTGGACCCGCACCCAGATGGCCGTGTACAAGGCGCCGCGCCAGGTGCAGTTCGTCGACCAGTTGCCCAAATCGGCCACCGGCAAGATCGCCTGGCGCGCGCTGCAGGACCAGGAACGCACGGCCCAGCACCCCGACCCCGCGGCGCACTGAGCGCCGTGCCTCCCATCACCCGACCCGACCCCTGCCCACCATGACCCACCCTGCCCTGCCCTTCACCCGCCGCGGCCTGCTGGCCCTGGCGCTGGCCACGGCCACGCCTTTTGCGGCTTATGCACAAACCTGGCCGGCCCGGCCGATCAAGCTGGTGGTGCCCTACCCGCCCGGCGGCGGCACCGACATCCTGGGCCGGCTGGTCGGCACCAAGCTGCAGGAGGCCCTGGGCCAGAGCGTGGTGGTGGAGAACAAGCCCGGCGCCAGCGGCGTGCTGGGCAACGATTTCGTGGCCAAGTCGCCGGCCGATGGCTACACGCTGCTGCTGGGCATCACCGCCATCGTGCAGGGCGCGACGCTGTTCCCCAAGCTGCCCTACGACCCCTACAAGGACTTCATCCCGGTGTCGCAGCTGTCCACCTCTACCAGCCTGCTGGTGGTGCCCAACAGCCTGCCGGTGAAGACGGTGGCCGAGTTCGTGGCGCTGGTGAAGAGCCAGCCTGGCAAGCACAGCTACGGTACCTATGGCGCGGGCTCCAGCTCGCACATCCAGGGCGAGCTGCTGAAGGCCCAGGCCGGCATCGACCTGGTGCACGTGCCCTACAAGGGCGCCGCCCCGCTGGTCACCGACATCATCGGCGGCCAGATCAGCGCCACCTTCGTCGACGCCGGCACCGCCCGCTCGCATGTCAAGGCCGGCAGCTTCAAGGTGCTGGGCGTCACCGGCACCGAGCGCATGAAGATGGCACCCGAGGCGCCACTGATGTCCGAGCTGGGCTACAAGAACTTCGACCCCAAGGGCTGGTTCGGCTTCTTCCTGCCGGCGGGCACGCCGGCGCCCATCGTCAAGAAGCTCTCGACCGAGATCGCGCGCATCGTGCGCCTGCCCGAGGTGAGCCAGCGCATCGACGAGCTGGGCCAGACCCCCGTGGGCAGCAGCGCCGACGAGTTTGCCGCCGTGATCCGGCACGACGGCCCGCTCTACGCCAGGCTGATCAAGGACCTGAACATCCGGCTGGATTGACGCCGCAGCCCCGGCCGCCCCCCCGGGTGCACCGGCGCCCCCGGGGCGCTAGGCGCCGTGGCCCGCGGCCTCGCGCGCCTGGCGTGCCAGCACGGCATCCTGCTGGCCGATGTAGCCGGCCAGCCGGGCCACGAAATCAGGCCCCACGGCCCCCTGCACCGATGGCCGGGCGGCCAGCCGCTGCCGCCAGGCCGTGGCCTTGGGCAGGCCGGCGAAGAACGCGAACGGCGTGAGCCGTGCAAACGCATCGAAGTAGCGGAACACCGGCGCGAACACCACATCCACCATGCCGAACGCCGCCCCTGCGAAATAGGGGGGATCACCCAGCGCTGCCTCCAGGCGCTGCAGCAGCCGGACGATGGCCGCGCGCTGCGCCTCCAGCGTCTGGACATCGCGCGCCTTGTAGAACCCGTCCACCGCGTGCAGCAGCGCCGTGCCGTAGGCCATCCAGGCACGGTGCCGCGCACGCTGCAGCGCATCGGCCGGGTGCAGGCGCGGCGCGTGGCACTCGTCCAGCCACTCGCAGATCACGGCCGAATCGAACAAGGCCTGGCCCGCCACCAGCAGCACCGGCACCTGGCCCAGTGGCGATGCGGCCAGGAACGGCGCCGGCTTGCGCTGGAAGTCGATGTCCTGGCGCTCGTGCGGCACGCCCTTCTCGGCCAGCACGATGGCCACGCGTTGCACATACGGGCAGCCCGGGTGGCCGTACAGCAGCAGGGGGGCCGTCATGCGATGCTCTGCGAAGGGTTGCGCGGCTGCAGGGCCTGCGGATGCAGCCGCTGCGCGATGGCCTCGGGGCTGGGCACGCCGCCGTAGAACGCGATGCGGCCATCCACCACGAGCAGCGGAAACACGCCCAGGCCGTGGGTCTGGAACAGGGCGGACAACTCGTCCTTGAACGTTTCCACCTGCGCATCGGCCTGGGGCCCGATGGCCCGCAACTGCTGCCGCGTGGCGGTGATGGTGGAGACGATCACCTCGCCCTCGCCGCCCGTGCTGGCCATCGCCTGCGACAGGTTGTTGATCAGCTGCTCGTCCTTGGGCGAGCTCATCGCATCGCAGCAGGCCGCCGAGATGATGCCCACCTGCCCGGTGCGCAGCAGCGCTTGCAGTGTGGCGCCGTCGGGCGCCTGCCCGGCCTCCGGGGTGCCGAGGATGCGGCGCAAGACATTCTTTCCGAACATGACGATCTCCTCAAAGTGAACGGGAAGCAAACTCCAGCACCAGGCCGATGACCGTGGCGGAGCCAACGATGGACACCACATGCCACACGAGCAGCGGCACCCGGAACAAACGCAACAGCAGGATCAGCTCGGGCACGCTGGTGCCGGCGGCCGACACCAGAAACGCCGCCATCGGGCCGATGCCCAGGCCCTTGTCCAGCAGCGCCAGCGCGATCGGCACCACCATGGCCGGGCTCACGTAGAAGGGCACACCCACGAGCGCCATCACCACGATCAGGGCCCAGGCGGGCACCGCGGCCCGCAGGTGCAGCAGGGCCTCCTGCGGCACATGGCCATAGATCACCGCGCCGGCGGCAACGCCCACGGCCAGGTAGGGCGCGGAGGACCGGAGCTCGGTCCATGCCGATCGCGCTGCGAACCGGGCGCGTGCCCGCAGCGCGATGGTGGGCGCCGGGCCCCCTTCGACCTGCACCGCGCCGGCCGCCAAGGGCGCCGGTTGCGGCCGCAGGAAGCGCGCCATGCCCAGGCGGTCGAGCGCCACGCCGAAGGCCACCGAGAGCGCGAATGCCGTCACCAGGAACAGCGCCGCCTGGCCCGACGATTGCTGGCGCAGCAGCACCAGCAGCACGCCCTCGTTGATGACGGGCGATGCGATCAGGAACGTGAAGCACACCCCGAAACGCAGCTGGGAACGCAGCATGCCTGCCAGCACGGGCACGGTGGAGCATGAGCAGAAGGGCGTGACCGCCCCCGCCGTGGCGGCCAGCACGGCGCCCAGTTCCAGCGATGTCTTGCCCAGTGCGTTGTTCAGGCGCTGGCCGAGGCTTTGCTGCATCAGCGCGATGGCAAACGCCACCAGGAAGAACAGCACCGCCAGCAGCAGGCCCTCCCGCACGACGAACGAGCCCATGGTCTGCCAGGTGTTCATGGCCCTGCCCTTCAGCGCCTGGCGCCACGCATCAGCAGCATGTGGGCCAGCGGTGGGGCCGGGTGCGCGTCCAGGCCCACCTCGCCCCGAAACGTGGCCGGGTTGCTGAAGGTGCCGAACACCATGTCCCAGAGCGGCAGCTCGGAGAAGTTGTGCCCCCGGTCACCGCGCGCGTGGTGCACGCAATGGGACTCGGGCCGCTGCACGAAGTAGCCCAGCAGGCGCGGCGTGCGGATGTTCCAGTGCTGGAACAGGCTGAGCGCGGCGATGCTCAGCCCCACCAGCGTCGAGGCCAGCGGCGTGAGCCCCAGCACCACGCTGCTCACGGTGGTGCCCAGGGTGGCCTTGAGCATCACCTCGAACGGGTGCGCGAAGTACGCGCCGGCCATGTCCACCCGCGGCGGGCTGTGGTGCAACTGGTGCGTTGCGAGCCAGAGCCAGCGGAAGCGGTGTTCGGCGCGGTGCAGCCAGTAGCCGGCGAAGGTGGTGGCCAGCAGCCCGATCGGCACGCCCCACAGGCCCAGGTCGGCGAGCGCCAACCACTGCAGCGCCTGCAGCCGGTCCAGCGGCAGCAGCTTCGGCGTGATGGCGCTCAGCACCAGGGTCAACACGAAGAACGCCACGCCCAGCCAGCGCCAGCCCTTGCGGGCCACGAAGGTCCTCGCGGGGGCTCGTGCCTCCACCAGCAACATCAGCAGGAACAGGACCGGGATGCCCAGCCCGAGCAAGGCTTCGATTTTCATGACAGACTTCTTTCGTGTGTGTTTGTGCACGCATATGCACATGTTGGTGGCCATGGGTCCGCGGGGGTCGGGCGGGGCTTGTCAGCCCTCGGCCTCGGGCCGGGGGCAGCAGATCGGTACCAGCGATTCCAGCGTGCGGGCCAGCCCCGACATGCGCGAGACGATCGCGGGACCGTCGATCTCGTAGAACGTGTGGCGCCCCTCGGTCTGGGTGTGCAGCAGGCCCGCGCGCTCCATCAGCTGCAGGTGGCGTGCGATCACCGAGCGGTCCTGCGGCATCTGCGCGGCGATGGTGTTCACGTCCGAACGGCCCTTGAGGATGAGCTGCCGCAGGATCTCCACCCGCACCGGTTCGCACAGCGCACGGAAGAAGCCGGTGTCCAGCATCTGCACGCAGGCGTCGGCCACTGCTTCGCGGGAGGTGTGTGTTGCCATGGCCTGAAGCATATGTGCACATGCATGCACATGTCAAGCAACTGGCCACGGGGCTGGCGCATCGTGGGCCGGGGTGGGCCGCAGCTGTCGGGATTCTTTACGTGTCGTGCCAGATGATCGGGCCAGGCCCTTGATATACAACAAGTAATTCCGGCGGCGTGGAGTTTGCTTGCCACCGCCGCTTCGGGCCGCGAGGCCCTCGGTCAGTGTCCATTTCAGGAGCAGGCATGTCGTTGAAGTTCGTGAGTCTTTTGGCCGCAGGTGTGTTGAGCAGCGCGCCCGCCCTGGCCGGTTTTGTCGGCCACACGGTGACGGCCGACTACCACTGGTCTACCCTCGGCTCGGTGCTGTGGTCCAGCGGCCAGGGCGTGGCAGGCGCGGGTGTCGAGTTCAACAACATCGGCGGCTTCGGCGTCGGGGTGAGCCCGGCGGTGGACTTCGCCGACACGAACATCACCGTGACCTACCCCGCCGGCTTCACGCTGGCCGGCAACGGCACGTTCGATGGTTGGGTCTTCACCGACCAGTCCTCGGCCGACATCGTGGGCGTCACCCTGTCCGGCACCAACCTGGCCGGCCTCACCTCGGCCAGCCTGTCCTTCGATGCCAACCACGTGTACCTGAACACGCTGGGCCTGGGCAGCTGGGGCCCGCAGACCTTCATTTCAGTGGACGTGCAGTTTGCCAACGCCGTGCCCGAGCCCGGCGCCCTGGGCCTTGCCGCCGTGGCGCTGATGCTCGCCGGTGCCGCCGCTGCGCGCCGCCAGCGCGGCTGAAACCCCGGCCCGGCCCGCCGGCCGGGCGCACCCCGCCAGCCCTGGCCGCCCCTCACGCACCACACCCGGCCCCACGGGCAGGTCTTGGCCAGCCTGCTGAAGTTCGGCTTGCCGTGGATGCCCAGGGCATCGGCCGATTCCGCGAGCAGCGCGTCGGTGGTGGCCGACCAGCGCATGATGACGGCGGACTGCTCGGCGATGAACGGGCTGCCGTGCACGGGCACGTACACCTCGCCGTCGGCCAGGCTGGTCAGCTCGCCGAGGCTGGGCTGGCGCCAGCCCATGCGGCCGCCGGTGCGCTTGTCATGGCACTTGCGGAACGCCGCAGCCCGGCCACGGCGCCACGAAGCGTGCATAAGGCCGGAAAGGCCGCAATGCCCGGGGAAACCGGGGGGCGTGTCCGCGCCACGATGGCTAGACTGCGTGGCGCAGTCCCGCTTCTATCAGTTTTGCCTCGCATGGCGACCCGCCGCCCCCAGCCATTGACCCCGCCGCCTGGCACCTGGGCCGCCCTGCTCGACGCCAGCACCGACCTGCTGGCCGTGCTGGACGAGGCCGGTGCGCTGGTGTGGGCAAATGCCGCGTTTGCACAGGCCTGCCAGCGCCCCGACAGCCCTTTGCCCGGGCAGCCCCTGGCCCAGGCCCTGGGCCTGGCGCCCCACGAAGACCCCACGCTGGCCATGGCCGAAGCCTTGCGCACGCAGCGCCCGCTCAGCCTGCCCGCGCTGGCCTGGCAGGGCGCCGACGGCAGTGCCCGCAGCGCCGACGCCAGCCTGGCGCCGCTGCCTGCCGAAACACCGCCCGGCCCGGCCCGCTGGCTGTGCCGGCTGCGCGACACCACCGCGTTGACCCAGGCGCGTGCCGAGACGGCGCGCGTGGCCGAACGGCTGGCCCGCGCGCAGGAGTTCGGCCGCCTGGGCCTCTACGAGCGCGAGCTGCCCATGGGCCGGGGCCACTGGGATGCGCACATGTTCCGCATGTGGAGCATCAACCCCGCCGACGGCGCGCCCGACTTCAACACCTTCGTGCGCCGCATCCACCCCGACGACCGGCCGGGCCTGGACTACCGCGACTCGGCCCGCCTGGCCGGCAAGTACGCCAAGCGCTACCGCATCAGCGCGCCCAACGGGCAGTGGCGGCATGTGCATGCGCAGTGGGAAGTGAAGAACGGCCCCGACGGCACCCCCTGCCAGATCACCGGCGTGATGGTGGACGACACCGAGGTGTACGAACTCGCCGAGTCCTACAACACCACCAGCGCCCAGCTCAAGCTGGCCGTGGAGCTGGGCAACATCGCGATCTGGCGGCACGAACTGGCGAGCAACCGCATCTTCTACAACGACAAGGGCTTCGAGGTGCTGGGCCTGACGCCGCGCCCCGAGGGGGTGCCGCTGGAGGAGGTGCGCGCGCTGATCCACCCCGACGACATGCCGATGGTGCTGGCCCGCGCCGACGAATCGCTGCATGCCGAGCGCCCGGTGGACATGGAAGCGCGGTACCGTCGTTCCGACGGCAGCTACCGCTACCTGCTCACGCGCCGGGTGGTGCAGCGCAATGCCGATGGCGAGGCGATCGCCTTCGTCGGCGTGGCGCTGGACGTGACCGAGCAGGTCCAGGAAACCCGCCGCGCGCAGGAGCTGGCCAAGCGCCTGGAGGTGGCCGCCGCCGCGGCCGGCCTGGGCGTGTGGAGCCGCGAACCCGGCCGCCCGCGTGGCGAGTGGAACGCGCAGATGTTCGAAATGATCGGGCGCCCCATCGCCGCGGGCGTGCCCACGCGGCAGGAGTGGCTGGACACCATCATCCACCCCGGCGACCGCGAACGCATGCGCCATGCCCACACCGAGCTGCGCGCCACCGAGGACACCACCGTCGAGCACGAATACCGCATCCTGCGGCCCGATGGCCAGGTGCGCTGGCTTGTCAACCGGGCTCGGCACGAGAAGCGCGACCGCGGCTCGGTGCTGTTCGGCATCACGATCGACGTGACCGAACGGGTGCAGACCGAGGCTGCGCTGCGCCAGGCCAACGAGCGCATCGCGCTGGCCGCACGCGGCGCGGGCATCGGCACCTGGGAACACGACATCGCCAACGACACCGCGATCTGGGACGAGCAGATGTACGTGCTGCGCGGCCTCACGCCCGATTGCGGCCGCACGCCCGACGAACTGCGCTTTGCGCTCACCCACCCGGAAGACCTGAAGCGCGCCCGGCGCATCCACGCGCAGGCCATCAAGGACCTCAAGCCCTGCACCTACGAGATCCGGGTGCGCATGCCCGACGGCCAGTACCGCTGGCTCGCCTCGCGTTCGCTGCCGGTGTGCGATGAGGCGGGCCGCGTGGTGCGCCAGATCGGCGTGAACTGGGATGTGCACGAGCGCGTCACCGCCGAGGCTGAACGGCAGGAAAAGCTCATCGCCCAGCGCGAGAGCCAGGCCAAATCGGAGTTCCTGGCGCGCATGAGCCACGAGCTGCGCACGCCGCTCAATGCGGTGCTGGGCTTTGCCCAGCTGCTGCAGCTGGACCCCGCCCTGTCGGGTGGCGATTCACGCACCAAGCTGCGCCACATCCTGTCGGCCGGCGAGCACCTGCTGTCGCTGATCAACGACGTGCTCGACCTCTCCAGCCTGGAAAGCGGCGAGCTCAAGCTCGACCTGCAGCCAGTGCCGCTGGCCGAGGTGCTGCACGAAGCGATGACGCTGGTGGAAACCGCCGCCCGCGCCGCGGGCGTGAGCCTGCACGCCGAGCCCACGCCCTTGCTGGTGCAGGTGGACCGCATCCGCATGCGCCAGGTGCTGCTGAACCTGCTGAGCAACGCGGTGAAGTACAACCGCGCCCAGGGGCAGGTGCACATCAAGGCGCGTGCCGAAGGGGGCCGCGTGGTGCTGTCGGTGAACGACACCGGCCGCGGCATGACACGTCAGCAGATGGCCCACCTGTTCGAACCCTTCAACCGCCTGGGCATGGAAGGCGAAGGCATCGAGGGCGCAGGCGTCGGCCTCGCGGTGGTGAAGGCGCTGGTCGAGCGCATGGGCGGCACGGTGCAGGTGGAAAGCAGCGCCGGCGTGGGCTCGAGCTTCGAGTTGCGCCTGCCGCGCGGCGCGCGCTCGGCGGCCGACAAGGCGCCCACGCAGCCGGCCGCGCCGGCCATCGCGCCGCTGACGCCGCTGACGCCACTGAAACCACGCACGGCGCGCCAGGGCCGGCTGCTCTACATCGAGGACAACCCGGTCAACGCCCTGCTGGTGGAGGAACTGGTGCGCCTGCACGCGGGCCTGCAGATCGAGTCGGTGGCCAGCGGCCTGGGTGGGCTGGACCGCGCGCTGGCCCTGCGCCCCGACCTGATCCTGGTGGACATGCAACTGCCCGATGTCAACGGCTTCGAGGTGATCCGCCGCCTGCGCGAGCAGCCTGCCACGGCGGACATTCCCTGCATCGCGCTGTCGGCCAACGCGATGCCCGAGGACATCGCCCGCGCGGCCGCGGCCGGCTTCAGCGACTACTGGACCAAACCGATCAACATGAACAGCTTCCTGGCCGCACTGGACCGCCTGTTCCCGAACTGAAGCCTGCACGCCCGGCGCGCACGGCCTGGCGGCGCGCGCATCAACCCGCGGCCAGCACCTCGGCCAGCAGCCGGGCCGTTTCAGCCGGCCGGTTGCTGGCCACCATGTGGTTGGTGCCGATCTCGTGGTAGCGCCAGGCCGGTGAGGCCGCGGCGTGCTTCGCGGCGCGCCAGAAGGCGGCGTTGCCCGGATCCCCCTCGCGCCCCAGCGTGGCCTTGATGTAGGTGCGCGTGAAGGGGTACTGTTCCAGCGGCTGCGCCAGGTGCACCGGCTCGGTGAAGCAGCCCAGCGGCTGCGGCGTGCGGCGCGGCGTCATCCACGCCGCTTCGGCCGCATCGTCATACTCGCGCGGCGGCCCGTTCACCGCCCACTCCTCACCCAGCGTGATGCGGGCCCGGCCGGTGCCGCGCACGTGGCTGTTCACCGAATCGCCGCTGGCCGGCACGAAGGCATCCAGGTACACCAGGTGGCGCACCCGCGCGGCAATGTGCTCCAGCGCGCCGGTGACCACGAAGCCGCCATACGAGAAGCCCACGAGCACGATGCCCTCCAGGTCTTCGTAGAGCACGTGGTTGACCACATCGCGCACATGCGTGCCCAGCCCCACCAGCGGGCTGGCCAGGTGCACCCGCTCGCCGATGCCGGTGAGGCTGGGCGTGAAGACCTCGTGCCCCTGGGCCTGCAGCAGGCGCCGCACGTGACGAAAACCATGGGCACCGCCCCAGGCGCCGTGTACCAGAACGAAGGTGGCCATCGAGTCCTCGGCGCTTCGGGTTGCGATGCTGCGAGCGTAGCAAGCGCGGCTGCGCCCTGGGCTCAGGGCCGTTCCTCACGCGGCTGGCGCACAGCCGGTGTGCGCAGCTGGCGTTCATGCGTCGCCCGTTCGCGGTAAGCCACGATGCGCCGGCCGCGGTACAGCGCGTACGCGTCAATGAAGTCCTGCGTGCTGGCGTAGGGGCCGGCGATGTGGCCCGGGCGCTTGGAATCGGCGAAGAAATAGTGCCCGCCATCGCGCCGGAAGCTCGCCACCCAGTGGCGGCGCAAGGTGTTGCCCGCCAGCGTGACCGGTTCGAACTCGATCATCAGGTAGGCCGGCCTGGCGGGCGGGTCCACCACGCGCAGTGTCTCGACGGCAAACCGCGCCAGGTCGACGCACACGCCCTTTGGTGCACCGAAGAACGCCGCCGGCGCGTGGATGGGCAGTTGCCCGTTGCGCTGGCGCTGGGTCTCGGAGAGCTGCACCGCGCGCGCCAGGTCGTACTCGAAGCGCGCACCGATCCACGCGTTCACATCGGCCGCGCCGCGCCACAGGGCCAGCGTGGCTTCGTAGGTGGCGGCCTGGGTGTAGGGCTGGTCGGCCCGCGCGGTGGCCTCGGGTGCATCGGACGCGGGGTCGGCCGCGGGCGGTGCGGTGCTGCAGGCCGCCAGCCCCAGCGCGGCCAGCACCGCCGTGCCCACCCGCCGGCCGCACCGGGTGCGCGCGCCAGCGCCGTTCATGCGGGGGCCGGCCGCACCGACAGCCTGTCGCGCAGCAGCCGCGGCGGGTCCGGAAACTCGATCAGCGCCTGCGCGCCCACCGCCTGCAAGAGCGCATCGGCACGCATGCGGTCGGCATCGGCCAGCGTGCGGTAATGGTCGCGCACACGCTGCAGCATCCACAGGCTGTAGGGGCGCACGATGCGTTCACCCTGCACGCCTTCCAGCGTGAAGGCATGGGTGCCCAAGGCACGCGGCAGCGGCTCGCCCGGGTGCTCGGCCATCCAGGCGCGCACACGCTGCGCCGTGTCCACCAGCACCGGCAGCATCTCGCGCGCCAGGCGGCGCAGCACCGGCAGCAGGGTGTCGGGCACCTGGTCGTCGGCCGGCAGCGCGCCACGCAGGCCCTGCGGCTCGAACTGCAGCTGCTCCACCCATCGCAGCAGATTCGGCGCCCGGCTGCGCATCAGCGCGCCGGACGCCGGGTCGCGGTACTGGTGGGCATACAGCGGCCCGATGAGACCGAAGTCGGCCATCGTGGCCCGGCCGCCCAGCAATGCGGCATGCTGTGCAAAGTGAGCGTCCAGCTCGGCCATCAGCCCCTCGTAGGAGGCCTCCACCGCCGCATGCAGCGGCGGCGTGGCCCCCAGCAGCTCGGCGGCCTTGGCAAACGGCGCGGCACGGCGGGCGCCGATCTCGCGCTGCTGCTCAGGCGTGGCATCGGGTGCGTTCAGCGCGCCGAACTGCTGCTCCGCCCACGCGCGGTTGTGGTGCCAGCGGTAGTGCATGGCGGGGATCACCAGCCATTCGTCGCCATAGGTTTCCAGCAGCAGCGCCACCAGCTTCTGCACCGGCGTGGGCGGGTACACCGACAGCGTGGCGCCGGCCTGCTGCTGTTGCGCGTCCAGCGCATCGATGATCTCGGTGCTGTCCTGCAGCAGCGTGCCCTCGGGGGTGCGCAGCACCGGGATCACGGCCGCGCCCACCCCGGGCACGATGATGTTGCGGTACACCTCGGCATCGGCCAGCACCTCGTCGAACGGGATGCCGGCCCAGCGCAGGTAGGCGCGCACCTTGCCGGTGAAGTAGCTGATCTCGGCGCCGTACAGCGTGCAGGGGGTGCCCATCGCAATGAACCGCAGGAGTGAATCGCAGCCAGTGTAGGGGCAGTCCGGAGCGACGGCTCGCTCGGCAAGTGCCCCGGTTGCTGCTACAACCGGGCTGGGGAGACCGCGCATGACCGACACCGTACTCGTCACCGGCGCCACCGGGTTCCTGGCAAGGCACTGCATCGTCGCGCTGCTCGAGGCGGGCTGGCGGGTGCGCGGCAGCGCGCGCTCGGCCGCTGCTGCCGATGCCTTGCGCCGCAGCCTGCGGCCGGGCCTGTCGGAAGCGGCGCGCCAGCGCCTGGAAGGGCTGAGCCTGGTGGCCGCCGACCTGACGGCAGATGCCGGCTGGGCCGAGGCGGTGGCCGGCTGCCGCCACGTGCTGCACGTGGCCAGCCCCTTCCCCGCAGCGCCGCCGCGCACCGACGACGAACTCATCGTGCCGGCCCGCGAGGGCGCGCTGCGGGTGCTGCGCGCCGCGGCCGAGGCGGGTGTGGAACGGGTGGTGCTGACCTCGTCGATCGCCGCGATCATCTCGCGCATGCACGATGGCCGGCTGTTCACCGAGGCCGACTGGTCGGACCTGGACTCGCCCCACGCCGGCGCCTACGACAAGTCCAAGCACCTGGCCGAACGCGCGGCCTGGGACTTCGTGGCCGGGCTGCCCCCGCCGCAGCGGCTGGAACTCGTGGTCATCAACCCCGGGCTGCTGCTGGGGCCGCTGCTGGGCGGCGCGCTCAGCACCTCGCCGCTGGTGGTGCACAAGCTGCTGAACCGCGACGTGCCGGCCTGCCCCGACGTGCACTTCGCGATCGTGGACGTGCGCGACGTGGCCGCCGCCCACGTGGCCGCGATGACGCACCCGCAGGCCGCCGGCGAGCGCTTCATCTGCGCGGACCAGGATGTGTCGATGCTGGACATCGCCCGGGTGCTGCACGAGGGCTTTGCCGCACGGGGCTTTCGTGTGCCCACGCGCAAGCTGCCGTTGCTGGCCATGCGCCTGGTGGCCTTGTTCGACCCCGCCGTGCGCCTGGCGCTGCCCTACGTGGGCCGGCCCGAGCGGGTGGACAGCGGCAAGGCCCGCCGTCTGCTGGGCTGGACCACGCGGCCGATGCGGGAAACGATTCTCGCCACCGGCGAGAGCCTGGTGGCGCAGGGCCTGGTCAAGCCGCAGCGGCCGCCGCAGCCCCGCGCGGCGGGCGGCTGAATCAGCCGTACAGGGCCTCGATCTCGCCCGCGTAGGCCTGGTAGATGCTGCTGCGGCGCACCTTCATCGTGGCGGTGACCTCACCGTCGTCGTGGTCCAGCTCCTTCGTGAGCAGGTGAAAGCGCTTGATCTGCGACACCGGCGCCAGGCCCGCGTTGCCGCGCTGCACCTCGGCCTCGATCAGCTCGCGCACCTGCGGCGTTTCCACCAGCGAGCGGAAGTGCGTGAACGCGATGCGCCGCGCCTCGGCCCACTGGCCCACCGATTCGAGATCGATCTGGATCAGCGCGGTCACGAACCGGCGCGCCTCGCCGATGACGATGCATTCCTTGATGAAGGGGCTGGCCTTCATCGCGTTCTCGATCTCCGAGGGCGTGAGGTTCTTGCCGCCGGCGGTGATCATGATGTCCTTCAGACGGTCGACGATGCGCAGCGAGCCATCCGCCTGCGGCGCCACCACGTCGCCGGTGTGCAGCCAGCCGTCCTGGATGGCCTCGGCCGTGGCCTGCGGGTTCTTGTAATAACCCTGGAAGACCATGGGGCCCCGCACGATCAGCTCGCCCTGCGCGCTGAGCCGGTGCTCCACGCCGAGCACCGGCGTGCCCACGGTGCCGATGCGCACCTGCTCGGGGTGCTGGCCGGTGATCATGCCGGTGGATTCGGTCAGGCCGTACACCTCCACCAGCGGCACGCCCAGCGTGCGGAAGAAACGCACGATGGCCGGCGGGATCGGCGCCGCGCCGGTGAGCGCGATGCGCGCCTCGCGCAGGCCGATGAAGTTCTGCAGCGCGCGGAAGATCAGCCCATACGCCAGTGCGTAGGTGAGCCGCTCGCCGAACGTGCGCTGCGAGGCCGCCTTCTCGGCAAACGGCTCGCAGGCCTTCATCGCCCAGCCGTACAGCGCACGCTGCAGCGCGCCGGCTTCCTGCATCTTGATCGAGATGGCCGAGTGCAGCTTTTCCCAGATGCGCGGCACGCCCAGGAACATGGTGGGCGCCACTTCGCGCAGGTCTTCCTGCACGGTGCGGATCGATTCACCGAAGTTCACCATCGAGCCCAGGTACAGCGGCACGAAGGTGGTGAGCATCTGCTCCGCCACGTGGCACAAGGGCAGGTACGACAGGTGGGTGGTGTGTGCATCCAGCCCCAGGCGGTCGATGATGCCGGGCACCACGCCACGGATGTTGGCGTAGCTGATCATCGCGCCCTTGGGCTTGCCGGTGGAGCCCGAGGTGTAGATCATCAGCGCGGTGTCCTCCAGCCGCTGGCGATCGAGCACGCTGTCGATGACGTGGCCTTCAGCCGCTTCGCGCTGCGCGCCCAGTTGCTCCATCGCGTCGAAGGCGATCACGCGCTCGCGGTGCTCCGGCGGCGTGTTGCGCAGGCCCTTCTTCTCGCACACCACGATGCGCCGCAGCCGCGGCAGCTGGTCCAGCGCTGCCAGCACCTTGTCGCTCTGCTCCTGGTCTTCGCAGACCACGATCTCGACATCGGCATGCGCCAGCACGTAGGCCACCTCGTTGCTCGGGCTGGTGGGGTAGACGCCCACCGTCACCGCGCCCACGCTGCCCGCGCCCAGCTGGGTGAGCACCCATTCGAGCCGGTTCTCGGAGACCACGCCCACGTGCCCGCCCTCGGGCAGGCCCAGCGCGCGCAGGCCCAGGCCCACGTGGCGCGCACGGCGCTCGTAGGCGCGCCAGCTCACCGGCTGCCAGATGCCGAAGTCTTTCTGGCGCAGGGCAATCGCATCGGGCCGCACACGGGCCTGCTCGGCCAGCATCTGCGGCAGGGTCTTGTCCGGCAGGCTCATGACAGCCAGCGCTTGCGGCGCTTGTAGTGCTTGAGTTCACGGTAGCTCTTGTGGCCACCACCATGGCCCACGCCGAGGTAGAACTCGCGCACGTCGGCATCGGCCGAGAGCTTGTCGGCGCTGCCGTCGATCACCACCTTGCCGGTTTCCAGGATGTAGCCGTAGTGGGCGATGGCCAGTGCCACCGAGGCGTTCTGCTCCACCAGCAGCATCGAGACGCCCTGCTCCGCGTTGATGCGGGCGATGATGCCGAAGATGTTCTCCACCAGCACCGGCGACAGGCCCAGCGAAGGCTCGTCCAGCAGCATCAGCTTGGGCCGGGCGATCAACGCGCGGCCGATCGCGAGCATCTGCTGCTCGCCGCCCGAGAGGTAGCCGGCCAGCCCGCGGCGGCGTTCGTGCAGGCGCGGAAAGTAGGTGTACACCAGCTCGAAATCGGCCTTCGCGGCGGGGCGGCCGGTGAGCGCATAGGTGGCGGCCACGAGGTTTTCTTCCACCGTCAGGTCCTCGAACACATGCCGCCCCTCCATCACATGGAAGAGCCCGGCGCGCACCAGCTCATGCGGTGCGCGGCGCGCGGTGGGGGCACCGTCGAACTGCACGCTGCCCTTCGGGATCTCGCCATCCTCCAGCGCCAGCAGCCCCGACACCGCCTTCAGCGTGGTGCTCTTGCCCGCCCCGTTGCTGCCCAGCAGCGCCACCACCTGGCCCCGCGGCACGGCCAGCGACAGGCCGCGCAGCACCTGCACCGCCTTGTTGTAGACGACCTCGAGGTTGTTCACCTCCAGGATCAGGTTTGATGTCATGTCAGTGGCTCCGGCATACATCGTGTAGACCCCAGGTGCCCGGCCTTTGGCGCTCGACCGTCTGAAAGGATTCGGCCTCTTGCTGCCGTTCGAATTCAACAGCCAGGCGTGCGATGACCGAGCGCGCCAAGGCCACCGGGGGGCCGCCTCCGCTCATGTCCCCCGAGTCGGGCTGCGCCCGCCTCTCCTCCTTTACTTCGCTACGCCGGCCCCCCGCCGTCCTTGGCCTGAGGCAACGGTGGCGTGCGAAGGAAGCCTGCCAGTGCGGTGCCGGATCAGGACGGTGGGGTGCTCTGCGGAGCGAAGTAGAGGAGGAGGCGGCGGCCGAAGGCTGACGCCGGGGGACATGAGCGGAGCAGAGCACCCCGGCGGCCTGATCTCGCTCACGAGATTGCATGCGAGCGAACAGCAGCAACGGGCCGACAACGCTCATTCGGTGGTGATCCAGTCCGACACCGGCAGCGTCTTCTGCTGCTTCGCGTCGTGCCGCACGATGCGGCCCACGGGAATCGAGTTGCCCTTGATCGTGATCGGCATGCCGATGATGCCGCCGGTGTCGAAGTTCTTGATCGTGTTCAGCGCCGCCTTCAGGTTCTTGCCGTCCAGCGGCTTGCCGGCATCCAGCGTGCGCTTGGCGGCCTCGGTCATCAGCATCGCGGTGAGGAAGCCCTGCATGTAGGGCGCGCTCTGGTACTCGTTGGGGTGCAGCGCGCGGATCTTGTCGAGCATCGGCGCCTTGGCGTCCGTCTCGTAGTAGTAGCGGAACGGCATCACGCCCATGAAGCCGTCGGCCGCCTCGCCCATCTTCATGACCATCGAGTTGTCCATGGTCCAGAAGGTGCCCATGAACTGGCTCTTCATGCCCAGCTTCTTGGCCTGGATCACGAACTCAGGAATCGGCGCCAGCACGTAGCCGTGGAAGATGGTGAAGTCGGGGTCGGCGCGGCGCAGCTTGATCACCTCGCCCGAGACATCCACGCTGCCCGGCGGCGTCATGATCTCCACCGCCACGTTCAGGCCCAGCTTCTTGGCGGCGGCACGGCTTTCATCCACCGGGTCGCGGCCGAATTCGCTGTCGGAGTAGACCAGTGCGATCTTGGCGCCCGGCTTGGTCTTGGCGATGTGCTTGAGCAGGATCACCATCATCTCGGTGTAGTCCGGCCCCACCAGGAACTGATACGGGTACTTCTGCGGGTTGTTGATCTCGGTGGCGAAGGAGGCCCCGGCCATCAGGATCTGGCCCGAGCGCTCGAGCTCGGGGTTGATGGTCTTGGCGAAGCCGGTCGAATCGCCGTAGTACAGGTTCACCTTGTGCGCGCTGGTGATCTTCTTGAACGCGGCCACCGAGGCGTCCACCTTGTAGCCGGTGTCTTCGGGCACATAGCGGATCTTGCGGCCCTTGATGCCGCCCGCGTCGTTGACGATCTTCACGTAGTCCTGGATGCCCTGGTTCACGCCGATGCCCGCGAACGCGAACACACCGGTCATCGGGATCGATCCGCCGAGCACGATGTCCTCGGCCTGGGCCCAGGCCGCGCCCGGGGCGGCGGCCACGCTGGCGGCCAGGGCCGCGGCGGCAATCATCGAACGACGCTGGATGCTCATGGATGTCTCCTGCTGGGGTGAAGGCCCGGCCCGCGTTTCAGGTGCGGAAGGGCCAGAGGTGGAAGTAACGCCGCACGCGCCGCCACACTTCGGCGAGGCCATGCGGTTCGAAGATCAGGAAGCCGACGATCAGCGCGCCGAACACGATGGTGCGCACCGGCGACAGGATCAGCGTGGCATTGGCCGACAGCGGCAGCCAGCCGACGATGAGCTTCAGCAGCTCGGGCACCAGCGTCATGAACAGCGCGCCGAGGATGCTGCCGAGCATGCTGCCCATGCCGCCCACGATGATGGCCGCAAGGAAGAAGATGCTCATGATGAGCGGAAAGCTCTCCGGCGTGACCACGCGGAAGAAGTAGGCCCACAGCCCCCCTGCCACGCCGGCGTAGAACGACGACAGGCCGAACGACAGCAGCTTGTAGCGCAGCAGCGGGATGCCCAGCACCTCGGCCGAGATGTCGCGGTCGCGGATGGCGATGAAGGCGCGGCCGATGCGGGTGCGGAACAGGTTGGCCGCGCCCAGCAGCATCAGCACCGCCACCGGCACGATCAGCCAATAAAGCCTGAAAGACGTGTCCAGTGCCAGGCCGCCCAGCCGGGCCGGCGGCACCGACAGGCCGCTGGTGCGGCCGGTGATCGCGAGGTTGGAAAACAGGAAGTGCACCAGCACCGAAGCCGCGATGGTGGAAATGGCCAGGTACAGCCCCTTCACGCGCAGCGAGGGGATGCCCACCACCACGCCGCCGGCCATGGCCACCAGGCCGCCGGCCAGCAGGTTCAGCGCAAACGGCGTGCCCCAGTATTTTTCGAGCACCGCCACCGTGTAGGCGCCCAGGCCCATGAAGGCCGCCTGCCCCAGGCTGACGAGCCCGGTGTAGCCGGTGAGGATGTTCAGCCCGCAGGCGCTGGCCACGTTGATGGCGATCAGGCACGCCAGGTACAGCCAGTATTCGCTGGCCGTGAACGGGAACACCACCAGCAGCACGGCGAGCACGCCGACCCAGGTGCGCTGGGTGGGCGTATCGAACAGCGCCGCGTCCGCGGTGTAGCTTTGTTTGGCCGAGCCGATGCGCATGGGGGGTGGCCTCCGCTCAGAGCCGTTCAATGTCGTGGGTGCCGAACAGCCCGTAGGGCCGCAGCAGCAGCACCAGCACCAGCAGCGAGAAGGTGGCGATCATCTTGAATTCGCCGCCCAGGTAGGCGCCGGCCCAGGCCTCGACCAGGCCGACCAGCAAGCCGCCGACGAGTGCGCCGACCACGCTGTCCAGCCCGCCCACGATCACCACCACCAGCACCGAGAGGCCGAACACGCCCATGGTGGACGAGATGCCGCCGATCGCGCCCACCACGATGCCGGCCACCGCGGCGATCATCGCGGCCACCGTCCAGGCCAGCGAGAACACGCGCGGCACGTTGATGCCCATCGAGTAGGCCGCGGCCTGGTCCGACGCGGTGGCGCGCAGCGCAACGCCACCGCGCCAGAAGCGGAACACCACCAGCACCGCGGCGATCAGCAGCGCGGTGACGAGGAAGCCGTAGAACACCTTGGGCGCCACCATCGCCGGGCCCAGCAGCACCGGGTCGCTGGGCATGAATTCGGGCAGGCGGCGCGGGTCGGCTGTCCACACCAGCTCGACGATGCCCACCAGGATGGACGACAGCCCCACCGTGACCATGAAGGTGGAAATGGCCGCCTCGCCCAGCATGGGGCGGATCATCGTGCGCTCGATCAGCGCGCCGATCAGCCCGCTGGCCACCACCGCGCCCAGGATCGCGGCCCAGATCGGCAGGTTCATGCCGGCGGCAAAGGCGAAGAACACGTAGGCCGAGATCATCAGCAGCTCGCCGATGGCCAGGTTCACCACCCGGGTGGCCTTGTAGATGATGACGAAGGCCAGGCCGGTGAGCGCGAGCAGGCCTCCGCTGCCCAGGCCGGCCAGCGAAATTTCCGCGAAGAAGAGCCAGTCGAAGCCTTCCATGTCAGTGGCCTCGCTGCATGTGCTGCGGACCGCCCCGCACGACGTGTCGGTTGACGGCCCGTTGCTGTCTTTGGTTGGGTTGCAGAGCAGACGTTCGTTGTGTGGTGCGACAAAGTCGTGGGCCCTCGGCCTGCGGCGCACGGCTCCGGCGGTCGGCCCGGCGGGCCGACTGCCCGGTCTTGGTCGCTTCGGGGGGCGCGCTGTCGGATTTATCTCCGCGCGCTGCGCGCGCTTCGACCAGCGCCAGCGAGTCAGTTTTGGAAGCGTGCCCTGCGGGCCCGCCGCCCCCCGAAGCGCCCAAGCCCGGCGCCTGCGGACGGGCGCCGCAGGCCGAGGGCCCACGCCTTTGCGAGACATCGAGGTGGTTCACGCGCCGCGTGCCACAGCCTTGAGCGAAGGGCCGCACGCCACCACCGCATCGGCAAGCGCCAAGGGCCGCGTGCGCAGCGGGCCGTGGGAGG
>JACRAZ010000006.1 GCA_016213205.1 Burkholderiales bacterium | reverse complement strand
CCCGACGCCGGCTCCAACACGCTGGCGATCAAGACCTTCGCGCGCCGCGTGCCGGGCGGCTACGTGCTCAACGGCCAGAAGATCTGGACCTCGCGCTACAGCCACTCGCACCTGTACCTGCTGATCGCGCGCACCACGCCGCTCGCCGAGGTGAAGAAGAAGACCGACGGACTGAGCCTGTTCCTGATCGACATCGCCAAGGCCGGCAAGGCGCTCCAGGCGCGCCAGATCAAGACGATGATCAACCACCACACCTTCGAGGTTTTCATCGACAACCTCGAGCTCTCCGACGACGATCGCATCGGCGAGGAAGGCAAGGGCTTCCACTACCTGCTCGATTCGCTGCACAGCGAGCGGCTGCTGGTGGCCAGCGAGGCCATAGGCGACGGCCACTGGTTCGTCGGCAAGGCAGCCGCCTATGGGCGCGAGCGCGTCGTGTTCGACCGCCCGATCGGCTCCAACCAGGGCGTGCAGTTCCCGATCGCGCGGGCGCACCTCAACGTCGAGGCGGCCGAGCTGATGCGCAACAAGGCGGCCACGCTGTTCGACGCCGGCCAGCCCTGCGGCCGCGAGGCAACGATGGTGAAGTACCTCGCCAGCGAAGCGGCCTGGGAGGCGGCCGAGGCCGCGATGACCACCTTCGGCGGCTACGGCGTGGCCTGCGAATTCGACATCGAGCGCAAGTGGAAGGAAAGCCGCCTGTTCCGCACTGCGCCGATTTCCAACAACCTGGTGCTGGCGCAGGTGGCCGAGCACCTGCTCGGCATGCCGCGCTCCTACTGAATCCAGATGACCTCTTACGAAACCCTGCGCGTCGAGCCCGCCCCGGGCACCACCCCCGACGAGGGCGTGCGTTGCCTGGTGCTGAACCGACCCGAGGTGATGAACGCGATGAACACGCAGATGTTCGTCGAGCTGCGCGCCGCACTGCATGATCTGGCCTACGACGACGGCCTGCGCGTGCTCGTCGTCACCGGTGCCGGCGAGCGCGCCTTCAGCACCGGTGGCGACCTGAAGCAACGCGACGGCATGACCGACCACCAGTGGCGGCGCCAGCACCAGCTGGCCGAAGAGGTGCTGCTCGGGGTGAAGGACTTTCCGTGCCCGGTGATCGCCGCGGTGGAGGGCCATGCGCATGGCGGCGGTTGCGAACTGGCGCTGATGTGCGACTGGATCGTGGCCGCGCGCTCCGCGGTGTTCTCGCTGCCCGAGGTGCGGCGCGGCATCATGCCCGGCGGCGGTGGCATCCAGAACCTGGTGCGTGCGGCCGGGGCGCGCCGCGCCAAGCAACTGCTGCTGACCGCGCGCCGCTTCGGCGCCGAGCAGGCCGCGCAGTGGAACATCGTCACCACGCTGGTCGATGCCGGCCAGGCGCTCGCCACCGCAGCGGCCGAAGCGCGCGAAGTGGCGCTGGCCGCACCGATGGCCGTGCACTATGCCAAGGTGGCGGCGTCGCGCGGTGGCGAGATCGACTTCCACAGTGGCTACGCGCTCGACATCGCCGCGTACAACGTGCTGGTGTCGTCGCAGGACCGGCTGGAAGGCGTGCGCGCCTTCAACGAAAAGCGGCCGCCGCGCTGGAGCGGGCGCTGATGTTCAAGAAGGTTCTGATTGCCAACCGCGGCGAGATCGCGTGCCGCATCGCGCGCACCTGCCGGCGGCTCGGCATCGCGCCCGTCGGCGTGCACTCCAGCGCCGACCGCGACGCGCTGCACACATCGGTGATGGACACGTCCATCGGCCTGGGCGGTGCCAGCGCGGCCGAGAGCTACCTGCGCATCGACGCCGTCATCGACGCCGCGCGCCGCACCGGTGCCGAGGCCATCCACCCCGGCTATGGCTTCCTGGCCGAGAACCCGGCGTTCGCTGAAGCCGTGGAAGCAGCGGGGCTGGTGTTCATCGGGCCCACGGCCGACACGCTGCGCCGGCTGGGCCACAAGGGCCAGGCCAAGGCCGAGGCGCGCGCGGCCGGCGTGCCCGTGCTCGGTGGCGGCGAGGACGCCAGCGCCGACGCCGAGACGGTGGCCGAGCGCGCACGCTCGGTCACGTTGCCGGTGCTGCTCAAGCCCGCGGCCGGCGGCGGCGGCAAGGGCATGCATGTGGTGCGGCAGGCGAGCGAGCTGCCCGCCGCCATCGGCACCGCGATGCGCGAGGCGCGCAGCGCCTTCGGCGATGCCGCGCTGATCGTCGAGCCCTATGTCGAACGCGGGCGCCACGTCGAGGTGCAGATCGCCGGCGATGGCCGCGGTGAGGTGATCCACCTGTTCGAGCGCGAGTGCACGCTGCAACGCCGCCACCAGAAGCTGATCGAGGAAGCGCCTGCGGCGCTGCTGCCCCAGGCGCTGCGCGAGCGCTTGCTCGACGATGCGCTGCGGATCGCGCGCCGGTTCCACTACCGCGGTGTCGGCACGGTCGAGTTCCTCGTCGCCGGCGACCGGCACTGGTTCCTCGAGGTCAACCCGCGTCTGCAGGTGGAGCACCCGGTCACCGAGGAGGTGACCGGCATCGACATCGTCGAGCTGATGCTGCGCGTGGCCGCAGGCCTTGGACTGCCCTTGCGTCAGGCCGATGTGCGCGTGCGCGGCCACGCGGTGGAAGCGCGGCTGTGCGCCGAGGACGCCGAGCGCGACTTCCTGCCCGCCACTGGGAGCATCGAGCAGATCGCCTTCCCGGGCGGCGGGGTCCGCGTCGAAAGCGGCGTGCGTGCCGGCTCCGAGGTGACGCCGCACTACGACTCGCTGCTGGCCAAGCTCGTGGTGCACGCAGCCACTCGCGACGAAGCGCTCGACCGCGTGCAGGCCGCACTTGCCGAGACGCGGGTGCTGGGCGTGACCACCAATGCCGATTTCCTGCGCCGGCTGCTGGCGCGGGCCGAGGTGCGCGACGCCAGCTTCCACACCCGCAGCATCGACGAGTGGCTGGCCCGGCCGGATCGCACGGCCCAGGCGGTGCCGCCGGCCATCGTGGCTGCGGCCGGCCTGTGGTGGATGTTCGACGAACGCGCGCGCGCTCCCGACTGTGGTTCCTGGTCGGCGGCCGATGTCACAGGCTGGCAGATGCACGCCGGCGAAGACCCGCTGAGCGCCGTGCCCGCCGTGCTGCTGCGCGACGGCGCGACTGTCCACGAGGTACACCTGGGCATCCCCGGCTCCGATGGTTTCACCACCGTGCAGGTGGGCGACACGCGCCTGCGCCTGGCGCTGCGCGCCCAACCCGGCGGTGGCTGGCGGTGCGAGCAGGGCGGCGAAGTGCGGCCCCTCGCGCTGGCCCGCCGCGGCACCAGCCTCTTCGTGCAGGCGGGTGGCACCGGCCACCTGCTCGAGGTGCTGCCCTACCTGGCCCGAGCGGCGGCAGGCTCTGCAGGGTCCGGCGAACTGCGCACGCCGATGATGGGCACCATCCTCGCCACCCATGCCGAGGTGGGCCAGGCCCTGCGCGCCGGCGACGTGGTGGTGACGATGGAGTCGATGAAGATGGAAATGAAGATCTGCGCCGAGCACGACGGCGTGCTGGCCAGCCTGAGTGCCGTCGCCGGCCAGACCGTGGAGCGTGACCGCGTGGTGGCGGTCGTCGCCGCCGCCGACGCTCCCGACACTGCCCCGGCCGATGCGGCCACCTGACAACCTGCCTGGAGAACCCGTTGGACTACAAGACCATCCGCCTTGAGCGCGACAGCGCGCATGTCGCCCGCCTGACGCTCGCCCGCCCCGAGATCCAGAACGCGCTGAGCCTGGACGTGGTGCGCGAGCTGCTGCACGCCATCGCCGCGATCGGCGCCGACCCGAAGCTGCGCGCCGTGGTGCTCACCGGCGAAGGCAAGTCGTTCTGTGCCGGCGGCGACCTGGGCTGGATGCAGACCGTGCTGAAGCAAAGCCGCGAGCAGCGCATCGCCGACTCGCTGCCGCTGGCCGACCTGTTCTACGAGCTCGACCGCCTGCCCAAGGTGGTGATCGGCCGCATCAACGGCCCGGCCACCGGCGGCGGCTTCGGCATGACCTGCATCTGCGATGTCGCCGTCGCCGCGAGCACCGCGCGCTTCTCGCTCACCGAGGCGCGGCTCGGGCTGGTGCCGGCCAACATCGGGCCGTACGTCGCGCGCAAGATCGGCCTGGCGCGTTCGCGCCGCTACGGCCTGACCACGCAGTTCATCGACGCGGCGCAGGCCGAGCGCATCGGCCTGGTGGACCGCGTCGTCGCGCCGGAAGACCTGGACCGCGCGGTGGATGAGGAACTCGATCTCGTGCTGTCGCTGCCGGCGAGCTCGATCGCGGCGACCAAGCAGCTGTTCAACGACGTGCACGGCCGGCCACCGCGCGAGTGCAGGGACTACACCGCCAACGCGCTGGCCGATGCCTGGGAAACGCCCGAGGCTGCCGAAGGCATCGCCGCCTTCCTGGGCAAGCGTGCAGCCAACTGGAAGGTGGCCCGATGAGTGCCGCCATGAACGACGCGGACACCGTGCTCTACGAGGTGTGCGACGGCATCGCCACGGTCAAGATCAACCGCCCCGAGATCCGCAACGCGCTGTCGCCGGCGGCGGCCAACCGCCTGTACGAATGCTGGGACCAGGTCGATGCCGACAAGGACGTGCGCGTCGCGATCCTCACCTCGGCCGACTGCGGCACCTTCTGCGCCGGCCTGGACTTGCGCGAGGCCTCGCGGGTGAAGAAGGAGGAGGGCGTGGACATCCTCACGAAGATGAAGGACCCGTTCCACGCCCGCCAGCGCCGCGTCGCCAAGCCGATCATCGCCGCGATGACCGGGCATCTCATCGCCGGCGGCATGATGCTGTCGCTCAACTCCGACCTGCGCGTGGGCCTGAAGGGCACCCAGGTTGGCATCACCGAGACGCGCATCGCCGGCCGCGGCAGCCCGTGGGCGATCCCGTTGCTGTGGATGCTGCCGCAGCCGCTGCTGATGGAGATGGTGCTGACCGGCGAGCTGTACCCGATCGAGACCTTTCACGAGCTGCGCTTCATCAATTACCTGGAAGACACGCCCGACGCGGTACGCGCGCGCGCGCAGGCGCTGGCCGAGCGCATCCGAGACAACGCGCCGCTGTCGGTGATGGCCGGCAAGGAATCGATCCTCACCGCGATGAGCGCCGGCTGCGACGCCGGCATCGCGCTGGCGCACAACATCTACCGCGCCGCCTACGCCAGCGAAGACGCGCAGGAAGGCCCGCGCGCCTTTGCCGAGAAGCGCAAGCCGGTCTGGAAGGGGCGCTGAGGCGCCGGCGGCGCAAAGGACCAACAGCATGTGCAGCATCGACCCTCTGATCCGCAACAACCGCGCGTGGTCCGCCCGTTGCCGCGCCGAGGACCCGCAGTTCTTCACGCGGCTCGCGGGCCAGCAGACGCCACGCTACCTGTGGATCGGCTGTTCCGACAGCCGCGTGCCGGCCAACGAGATCGTCGGCCTGCGGCCGGGCGAAATCTTCGTGCACCGAAACGTCGGCAACTTGGTCGTGCACTCCGACCTGAACTGCCTGACGGTGCTGCAGTACGCCGTGGAGGTGCTCAAGGTCGAGCATGTGCTGGTCGTGGGCCACTACGGCTGCGGCGGGGTGCAGGCGGTTCTCGACCAACGCCGCACCGGTCTGGCGGACAACTGGCTGCGCCACATCGAGGACGTCGCGCGCAAGCACGGCACCAGGCTTCAAGCGGCCCCGTCTCCGGTCGAGCGTGCGCTGCGCCTGTGCGAACTCAACGTGATCGAGCAGGTCAGCAACGTTTGCCGAACAACCACGCTGCGGCGCGCGTGGGAACGCGACCAGCGGGTCGCGGTGCATGGCTTCGTCTACGGGCTCGAAGACGGGCTGCTGCATCGGGTCAGCGAGGCCGTCGCCGGCGTCGAGTCGCAGGACTCCGGCTATGCCGATGCGCTGGCGGCACTGGGCGTGCCCTGAAACTCTGCGACGCGAAGGCACTGGTCGATCCGGGCCAACTTCCGCCGGTCCGGTGACTCGTCACGTGGGTGAGGTCCACTCCGGATCGGACGGATGCTGCGTCAGGCACCTGGTGTGGCAAGGGCCATCTGCAGTTTGTGGGCTTCGTTCTACCAATGGCGACAGCCGCACGCCCAAAACAAAAGGCGCTTTACGCGTTAGGTAGTGATGCTGGCTCGCGCCATGAGCCAGCGGACTGCCAGACTGCCTCGAACAGCCCCAGGTTGGGCATCGAGGAAGGGCATGAGGAAGAAGGACATGCAGCGCCTGTGGGCGCTGGTTG
>JACRAZ010000069.1 GCA_016213205.1 Burkholderiales bacterium | reverse complement strand
GCGCGCTGCGACCAGCGCCAGCGAGTCAGTTGGGAAAGCGGGCCCTGCGGGCCCGCCGCCCCCCGAACCGCCCAAGCCCGGCGCCTGCGGACGTGCGCCGCAGGCCGAGGGCCCACGCCTTTGCGAGACATCGAGGTGGTTCACGCGCCGCGTGCCACAGCCTTGAGCGAAGGGCCGCACGCCACCACCGCATCGGCAAGCGCCAAGGGCCGCGTGCGCCGCGGGCCGGGGGAGGCGGCGAAGGCTCGCAGGCTTCGGGGCGGCGCGCGCAGCGCGCTTCAACAACTGACTCGCTGGCGCTGGTCGAAGCGCGCGCAGCGGGCGGAGATAAATCCGACAGCGCGCCCCGAAGCCGAGAACCGCAGCGAAGTCAGCCGCAGGCTGACCGCCGGATTCGGCCCGCTGCGCACGCGGCCCTTGGGGCTTGCGCGCTCCGCACCTCGAACGTCGGCTTTCAGCAACCGACCCCAAAGGCAGCAACGGGCCGGCAGCCGTCAGTCACCTACACACAGGCCAACGTCTCGTGCGTTGCGGATTGCGAGCAGCGCAGCGGAGCAGCCGACATGAAACGACCCCAAGCTCACTTCGTTCGCTGCCCCCGAAGGGGCGCATCAGTGCCTTCGGGCGGCCGGGCGGAACTGACATGACCCCGGACCTGATGGAAGAAGGCACGCGGCGCCGCGAGGCCTACGCGCAGAAGCTGGCCGCCGCCTCGGCCACCGAAAGCGGCGGCCGCCAGGCCGCGTTCAGCCGCGTGCTCAAGCTGGGCGAGCCCGACTTTGCGCACGGCGTGGCGCTGTACCTGGACGACATCACCGTCAGCTTCGACGGCTTCAAGGCGCTGAACGCGCTGACGCTGCAGGTGAACGTGGGCGAGCTGCGCTGCATCATCGGCCCCAACGGCGCCGGCAAGACCACGATGATGGACTGCATCACCGGCAAGACCCGGCCGGATGCCGGCCGCGCGCACTTCGGCTCCACGATCGACCTGCTGCGCCTGACCGAGGCCGAGATCGCGCAGATCGGCATCGGCCGCAAGTTCCAGAAGCCCACGGTGTACGAGGAACTCAGCGTGTTCGAGAACCTCGAACTCGCGCTGGCGGCGGACCGGCGCGTGCGCGCGTCGCTGTTCTCGCGCCTCACCGGCACGCAGCTCGACCGCATCGGCGAGGTGCTGGGCACCATCCACCTGAAGGGCGACGCGCAGCGCACCGCGGGCCTGCTCAGCCACGGCCAGAAGCAGTGGCTGGAGATCGGCATGCTGCTGATGCAGGACCCGAAGCTGCTGCTGCTGGACGAACCCGTGGCCGGCATGACGGACGAAGAAACCGAGCGCACCGCCGAGCTGTTCCTCACGCTGGAGGGCAAGCACTCGCTGGTGGTGGTGGAGCACGACATGAAGTTCGTCGACCAGCTCACCCAGGGCCGCAAGAAGGTGACCGTGCTGCACGAAGGCAGCGTGCTGGCCGAAGGCCTGCTGTCGGATGTGCAGAACAATGAGAAGGTGGTCGAGGTCTACCTCGGCCGCTGAGCCTTTGCCACCCCACTGCACACCATGCACGCACCCACCCGCACCGCCCTGCGCATCGAGCGTGACGACCTGAGCCGGCCGCAGGTGCATGCGCTGCTGGAAGAGCACCTGGCCAACATGTACGAGCTGTCGCCGCCCGAACAGGTGTTCGCGCTGGACCTGGACCGGCTGCGTGCGCCCGACATCACGTTCTGGACCGCCTGGGAAGGCGAGCAACTGCTCGGCTGCGGTGCGCTCAAGCAGCTGTCGGTTGCGCACGGCGAGATCAAGTCGATGCGCACGCCCCGGGCGGCGCGGCGCCGCGGCGCCGGGCGCGCGGTGCTCGCCCACATCGTCCAGACGGCGCGCCAGCGCGGCTACCGCCGGCTCAGCCTGGAAACCGGCTCGCACCCCGACTTCGGCGCCGCGCAAGGGCTGTACGCGAGCTTCGGCTTCACCGTGTGCGGACCCTTCGGCGACTACGTGACCGACCCGCACAGCGTGTTCATGACGCTGGTGCTGGACGACAGCGCGAACTGACCCTCTGCCCACCCCGCCATGCTCAAAGTCGACAGCCTGAACCAGTACTACGGCGGCAGCCACATCCTGCGCAACCTCGGCTTCGAGGCGAAGCTGGGCGAAGTGACGGTGGTGCTGGGCCGCAATGGCGTGGGCAAGACCACGCTGCTGAAAAGCCTGATGGGCGTGGTGCCGGTGAAGACCGGCACCGTGCAGCTCGATGGCGCGGACATCACCCGCGCCACGCCCTACGAGCGGGTGCGCCGCGGCATCGGCTACGTGCCGCAGGGCCGCGAGATCTTCAGCCGCCTCACGGTGGAGGAAAACCTGCGCATGGGCCTGGCGCCCAAGCCCGGCGGCACGCCGATCCCGGGTGAGCTGTTCGAGCTGTTCCCGGTGTTGAAGCAGATGATCGGCCGCCGCGGCGGCGACCTCTCCGGCGGCCAGCAGCAGCAGCTGGCGATCGCCCGCGCGCTGGCCGCGGGGCCGAAGCTGCTGATCCTGGACGAGCCCACCGAAGGCATCCAGCCCAGCATCATCAAGGACATCGGCCGCGTCATCCGCATGCTGGCCGACCGCGGCACCATGGCCATCGTGCTGGTCGAGCAGTACTACGACTTCGCCGAAGAGCTGGCCGACCAGTACCTGGTGATGGAGCGCGGCGAGATCATCCGCCGCGGCCGCGGCGCCGACATGGCCACCGACGGGGTGCGCAAGCTGGTGTCGGTGTAGGCGGCGGCAGACTTGCGCGTGGCGCAGCAGCTGGCCAGCTCGGAGCGCGCTGACAGGTAGCGGGCGCGCGTCTTGTCGTCGGCCCGCACCACGCGCCACGGCGCCTCTGCGATGCGGGTGCCTTGGAACCTCAGGGCCTTGGCCGTGGTGTGCGCCTCGCAGGGCCGGGTGGGGTCCCGCGGGCCTCAGGCGCTGCCGGCCAACGCCGAGGCCTCGCCTGCGTTCTTCGCGTGGCGCACATCGACACCCCTGACGAGGTAGACAACCTCCTCGGCGATGTTCCGGGCGTGGTCGGCGATCGACTCGATGGCCTTCGCCACGACCACCAGGTCCAGGCTGCACGCGATCTTGCGGGGATCGTCGGCCATTGCGGCAACCAGGCCGCGGAGCAGGCCGTCGAATTCTGCCTCGATGCCATCGTCCAGCGCGATCGCCGCCAGCGCCTGGACGGCATTGCGCCTGTCGAACGCGTCCAGCGCACCCCGCAGCAGGTGCAGCGTTGTCCGGGCCTCCTCGCTGATGTCCACGAGGGGGCCGTCCGCCCGGTCGCCGAACTGCTGCCGGTTGAAGCGCAGCACCGTGCGCGCGATGCGCACCGCCTGGTCGCCCACCCGCTCGAGGTTGCTGGTCACCTTGGAAACGGCCAGCAGGAACCGCAGGTCGGACGCTGCGGGCTGCCACCGCACCAGGGCGGTGGAGAGTTCATGGTCGATCTCGACCTCCGATGCGTTGACCTGCTGCTCCATCGCCAGCACTTCGCCGGCCTGCTCGGGGTTCGCATGCAGCAGGGCTGCCATGGCGGTTCGGACCATCGCCTCGGCGAGGGCCCCCATGTCCCGCACATGCGACCCGATGGTGGCGAGCTCGGCCTCGAAGGCGGTGCAAAGGTGCTTGTCGTGCATGGGTCGTCCTTGTGCGCCGCAATGGCGGCCTGGGGTGCTGGGTGGGGCGTGGGCCTGCGGTGCCCGCCGGCCGGATGCGGGAAGTTCAACCCAAAGCGCCGGCCAGGGTTTGAGGCATCTCAAGCCCCGGGTGCGTTGCATGGCGGTGTCACGGAACTGCCATGGGGCCCCGCCAGACTGCGCCAGACCATGAAAGACGACACCCCGCTGTGGGCTCCGGACACGCCGGGCGCCTGGGACGCCGACGCCGGCGGCGCCTTGATCCGCGACCTGTGGACGCTGCGTGCGGCGATGATCGAGCGCGAGGCCCAGCTCGAACCCCAGTTGCGTGAGGTGGACCCGGCGCACCGCCCCAGCGCGGTGAACCTGGTGCACTACCTGGCCATGCGGCAGATCGACCTGCGCCAATTGCAGGACCGCCTGGCCTGGGTGGGTGTCTCGTCGCTGGGCCGCGCCGAAACCCATGTGCTGGCCAATGTGGACAAGGTGCTTGGCATCCTGCACCGCATTGCGGGGCGGGCGTGGTCGCCGCTGTCGCGCGATGAGCCTGCCGGCTTCATGCGGGGCACCACGCTGCTGCAGCACAACGCGCAGGCACTGTTCGGCCCGATGCCGGACAAGCGCCGCGTGCGCATGATGGTGACGCTGCCCAGCGAAGCTGCCAGCGACGAGGGCCTGGTCGCGAGCCTGGTGGCCAACGGCATGGACGTGGCACGCATCAATTGCGCGCACGACGGTCCGCAGCAGTGGGCGGCCATGGCTGCGTCGGTGCGCCGGGCGGCCGCCAGGGCGCAGCGCAGCGTGCGGGTGCTGATGGACGTGGCCGGCCCCAAGCTGCGCACCGGGCCGATCGACGGTGGCGCCCAGGTGGTCAAGATCAAGCCCCAGCGTGATGTGTTCGGCCACACGGTAGCCGCGTCACGCTTCGGGCTGCGTGCGATGGCGTCCACGCTGCCGGTGCCCGGCGCTGCCGTGGCCCTGGGCGTCGATGCCGCCTGGTTGGCGAACGTGCGCCTGCACGATCGCATCGACCTGGCGGATGCACGGGGCGCACGCCGCCGGCTGGTGGTGGTGGAATGCACCGACCAGGGCTTGCTGGTCGAATGCGAGCGCACGCTGTACCTGACACCCGACTGCACGCTGCGGCTGCACCGCGCCAGCGCCACGGTGCGCGAAACCGGGCTCGGCCAGATCCCCGAGGTGCCGGGGCACCTGCACCTGTCACGCGGCGACCGGCTGGACCTGGTGCCCCAGGGCCTGGGCCATGGCGCACTGCCCGGTGGCCGTGGCCGCAAGCCCCGGAACGCGACGCTGTCCTGCACGCTGCCCGAGGTGCTGCCGCAGATCCGCACTGGGCAGCGCATCTGGTTCGACGACGGCCACATCGGCGGCGTGGTGCGCCGCTGCAGTGCCGGCAAGGTGCAGGTCGAGATCACCGATGCCCGCGATGGCGGCGACAAGCTTGCCGCGGACAAAGGCATCAACCTGCCGGACACCGCACTGGACCTGCCGGCCCTCACCACGCAGGACCTGCAGGACCTGGCCACGGTGGCGCAGCATGCCGACATCGTGGGCCTGTCGTTCGCCCAATCGGCCGCGGATGTGCAGGCGCTGCGGCAACGGCTGGTGGAACTGGGGGCGCCGCACCTGGGCCTGATCCTCAAGGTGGAGACCCGGCGCGGCTTCGAGCACCTGCCCGAGATGCTGCTGGCGGCCATGGCCGGCTCGGCCGCGGGTGTGATGATCGCGCGCGGCGACCTTGCGGTCGAATGCGGCTACGAGCGCATGGCCGAGGTGCAGGAAGAGATCCTCTGGGCCTGCGAGGCCGCCCACATGCCAGTGGTCTGGGCCACCCAGGTGCTGGAGACCCTGGCCAAGACCGGGCGGCCTTCGCGCGCCGAGATCACCGACGCGGCCATGGGCGGGCGCGCCGAGTGCGTGATGCTGAACAAGGGTCCGCACATCCTGGATGCGATGCGCACGCTGGACGACATCCTTCAGCGCATGCAGTCGCACCAGTCGAAGAAGCGGCCGCTGCTGCGTGCGCTCAAGGCCTGGAACCTGGGCGCGGCCGACCCTGCGGTGCAGGCAGGTCGCCGCCGCAGGCCAATGCCCCGCAAGGCCGCGACAAAAGCGCGTTAGCTCCTGGCGTCGCCAGGCGCTCAGTCCCCGTCACGGATGTCCGATGAAGATACGTCGTTGCCACTGCCTGCCGGCCAGCCAGCGCGGGCGCGATCGGGTCGTGGGCGACCTGCACGGCCATCGCGGCCTGTTCGAGCAGGCGCTCGATCATCTGCGCTTCGACCCCGGCCGTGACCGGGTGCTCTCGGTCGGCGACCTGATCGACCGGGGTCCCGACTCGCTGGACACCCTGTCCCTGGTCGAGCAGCCGTGGTTCCGCGCGGTGCTGGGCAACCCCGAGCTGATGTAGTTGAGCTACCTGGGCCACTGCGGCAGCCGCGTCCACGCGCGCAAGGCCTGGGCCGCCGGGGCGGGCAGGTGGATCGTCGAGGCGATCGCGGCCCGGCCCCGGCGTGGCGCCACTGCACACGGCCGGCACTGCCCCACCACCCAGCCGGGGGTGCCACTCCGCGCAGCCCGTGTGCGCGTGCAGGCATCCCGCCCAGGCGGCCAATGGGCGGCGCCGTCCCCTAGACTGCGCCGATGAACAGCCGCGCACCACACGATCCACACGCCCCCCGCGTCGCCATCATCGGCGGCGGCCCCGCGGGCCTGATGGCCGCCGAGGCCTTGCTGGCCGGTGGCGCCCAGGTGGACCTGTACGACGCCATGCCCTCGGTGGGCCGCAAGTTCCTGCTCGCCGGCAAGGGCGGGCTCAACCTCACGCACAGCGAGCCGATCGAGGCCTTCGTGCAGCGCTACGGCGCCCAGGCCCCGGTGGTGGGGCGCTGGCTCCAGGCCCTCGGCCCGCAGGCGCTGCGGGAGTGGGCGCAGGGCCTGGGCATCAGCACCTTCGTCGGCAGCTCGGGCCGGGTGTTCCCGGCCGAGATGAAGGCCGCGCCGCTGCTGCGCGCCTGGCTGCACCGGCTGCGCGCCGCCGGCCTGACGCTGCACATGCGCCACCGCTGGAACGGCTGGCAGCCCGGCGACAGCCCGTTCGATCTGCACTTCAGCACGCCCCAGGGCCCGCAGGCGGCGCGGGCCGATGCGGTGGTGCTCACGCTCGGTGGGGCGAGCTGGGCCCGCCTGGGCTCGGACGGCGCCTGGTGGGCCTGGCTCGACGCCTGCGGCGTGGCGCTGGCACCGCTGCTGCCGGCCAACTGCGGCTTCGACGTGGGCTGGAGCCCTTACCTCGCCGAGCGATTTGCCGGCGCGCCGATCAAGTCGGTGCGGCTGATGTTCGTGGACGACGCGGGCCAGCGCTTTGACCGGCCGGGCGAGTTCGTGCTCACCGCCACCGGCATCGAGGGCAGCCTGGTGTACGCCGCATCGGCACTGATCCGCAACCAGATCGCCCGCCACGGCAGCGCCACGATCACGCTCGATCTGGTGCCCGGCCGCAGCGTCGCACGGCTGGCCGAGGGGTTGGCGCACGGGCGGGGCACCCGCTCGCTACCCAACCACCTGCGTGAACACGCCGGCCTCGAAGGCGCCAAGGCCGCGCTGCTGCGCGAGCGCTACAGCGCCGACGCACTGGCGCGCCGCGTGGCCGAGGCACCGCAGGCGCTGGCGGCCGAGCTCAAGGCCTGGCCGCTGACGCTGCGCGCCGCGCGGCCGATCGACGAGGCCATCAGCACCGCCGGTGGCGTGCGCCTGGAGGCGCTGGACGAGGGCCTGATGCTGCGCGCCATGCCGGGTGTGTTCTGCGCCGGCGAAATGCTGGACTGGGAGGCGCCCACCGGCGGCTACCTGCTCAGCGCCAGCCTGGCCAGCGGCCATGTCGCGGGGCAGGGCCTCTTGCGCTGGTGGCAGCACGAGGGCGCGGCGGCGGCCAGAATCGCCGGATGATGCCTTCACGCCCGCTTCGCGCACTGCCCCCTGGCACCGGAACGGTCCTGCTCGTGATCCCGGGGGCGTTCAGCCCCTCCGGAAATACCGGGCGGTCCTGATGATCACGGTCCACCACCTGAACAACTCGCGCTCGCAGCGTGTGCTGTGGCTGCTGGAAGAGCTGGGCCTGCCGCACGAGATCCGCCACCACCAGCGCAACGCGCAGACCATGCTGGCGCCGCCGGAGCTGCTGCAGGTGCACCCGCTGGGCAAGTCGCCCGTCATCACCGACGGCGACACCACCGTGGCCGAAACCGGCGCCATCGTCGAGTACCTGCTCGAGCGCCATGGCGGCGGCCGCCTGCTGCCGCCGATCGGCACGCCCGAGCACCTGCGCTACCGCTACTGGCTGCACTTCGCCGAGGGCTCGGCGATGCCGCCGCTGCTGATGAAGCTGGTGTTCGACCGCATCGCGGGTTCGCCGATGCCGTTTTTCATCAAGCCGGTGGCGCGCGGCATCAGCCGCAAGGTGCTCGATGCGATGGTGTGGCCCAACATCCGCCGCCAGCTCGACTTCATGGAAGCCGAACTCGGCCGCAGCGAGTGGTTCGCCGGCCCCGAGCTCACCGGCGCCGACATCATGATGAGCTTCCCGCTCGAGGCCGCGGCGCAGCGCGCGGGCCTGGACGAGCGCTGGCCGCGGCTGCGCGCCTTCTTGCAGCGCATCCACGCGCGGCCGGCGTACCGGCAGGCGCTGGCGCGCGGCGGGCCGTATGTGTTTGCCGACTGAACCGCCCGCAGCGGGCGGTGTGGCGCCGCACTCAGCCTAGCTGCGCGATGCGCTTGCGGGCGTCTTCCAGGGCGTTGCGCGACCCCCGGCCGTGGGCCACGAAGCGGCTGAAGGCGCTGCGTGCCGCCTCGGCCTTGCCCTGGCCCTGCAGCGCAATGCCCATGCGGTAATCCAGCGGCAGCCGGTCGGCGCCCTTCAGGCGGGCGCACTGTTCCAGCAGCGCCACCGCCTCGGTGAAGTTGCCGGCCTCGGTGTGCAGCCGGGCCAGGCCATAGGGGCCGGCGGCGCTGTCGGGCTGGTCTTTCATCAGGCCCTCGAACACCGCGCGCGCCTGCTCGCGCTGGCCCTTGCCGAGCAGGCCGATGCCGGCGCTGATCCACAGTTGCAGCGCATCGTCGGCCACCGCGGTGTCGGTGCCGGGCTTCACCTGCGCGAGCTGGGCCACCGCGGCGTCGTAGCGCTCTTCCTTGATGGCCACCCGGGCCTCGAGCACATGCGCCTGCTCGGGCCGGGCCGCGGCCTTGGCCACCTCGGCCGCGCGTGCACTGCTGCCACCGGCGATCGCCGGCGCCTGCAGGTAGAACTCGACCACCGCGCTGCGCGCGAGGTACCACTGCGGCTCCAGCTCCATGGCCCGCACCAGCGCGGTCTTCACGCGTGTCACGTTGCCCACCACCTTCATCAGGCCCTGCGACATGGCATGGATGCCCAGCACGCTGCCCAGCGCATAGTGGCAGGGCGCGGCCTGTGGCGCCTGCTGCAGGCAGGATTCGGCGAGCTGGATCACCGCTTCGCGCTTGGGGCTGTCGTTGCTGATCATGGCCACCATCGCGGTGGCCAGCACGGCCTGGGCATCGTCGGCCTGGGTCGTCAGGCGCTTCAGGGCCACCCGTTCCAGTTCGGCAAAGCGCTCGGCGTTGTACAGCGCATTGAGCGCCGGCTCCTTGAACACCTGGGCCGACGCGCCGCTGGCCGCCAGCGTGCAGGCCAGCGCCAGCGCGGCAGCACGGCCCAGCGGTGTGGACAGCAGGGCAAGGGCAGGGCGGGCGGTGGGCGTGGGCATGGGGGCGCGCGGGTCGGTGAGCAAACCGCAAATCATGCCCGAAGCGGTGGCGCGCCGTCTTCCCCCAGCCGTGGGCACTGCCGATGGCACACTGGTACCCCCATGCCCACGGATGCCAACGCGCTGCAGTTGTGCCCGGCCGATGCCGTGGCGCCGGAGCGGCTGCACGCGGCCTTTGTCGCTGCCTTTGCGGATTACCTGGCCGGGCCCTTCGAGCTGCCGCCGGCGGCCTGGCCGCAATTCCTGGCGCGCCAGGGCGTCGAGCTGCCGGCCAGCCGGGTGGCGTTGCGCAACGGCGAGCTGCTGGCCTTTGCCCTGGTGGCGCCGCGCCCGGCCTGGGGCCGGTGGCGCCTGGCCACCATGGGCGCGCTGCCCGCGGCCCGGGGTGGCGGCGCGGCGCCGGCCCTGCTGGACGATTTCCTGGCCCGCGCCCGCGCGGCCGGGCAGCAGGCGGTGGAGCTGGAGGTGTTTGCGCAGAACGAGCGGGCCCTGCGCCTGTACCAGGGGCGTGGCTTCGAGGCGCACCACCGGCTGCGCGGCTGGCGCCTCGCCGTGGCCGACTGGCCCGGCCCCGTGCCCGCGGTGCAGGTGCCGCCGCTCGAGGCCGCCTGGGGCTGGCTGCACCAGGCCGAGCAAGCCCTGCCCGAGCTGCCGCTGCAGGTGACGCCTGCAGTGCTGGCCCGCGCCAGCACCCGCCTGCAGGCCTGGCAGCACGGGTGCGCGCAGATCGTGTTCAGCGCCGAGCCGGGGGCGCCGGTGCGGGTGCACAGCCTGGTCGACCGGCACCCGGCGCAGCAGGACGCGCAACGCCTGCTCGAAGCCCTGATGAGCCGCTACCGCGAGCGCGAGCTGCAGGTGCCGCAGTTGCAGCGCGACGACCTGGGCGGCGAGGCGTTGGCGCGGCTGGGGTTCGAGGCGCTGCCGCTGTACCAGTGGTGGATGCGGCGCGACCTGGCCCGCGGCCGCTGAGCATCGGCCACTGCCAGCAGGCCGCCTGCGGCCCCGTTTGGGCTCGAAAGGCGCATCTGTTCCCGCGATCGGCCGCGCGCCGCGCTGCGATGCTGCCGCTTCCTCGTCCCACAACACCTGAAAGGATCCCCTCATGAGGAACAGTGCAATTGCCTTGCTCGCCCTGGCCGCCGCGGTGGCCGCACCGCTGGCCCAATCCCAGTCGGCCGATGACAAGAAGTGGGTCGCCCAGTGCCTGCGTGACAACAAGGACGAAGGCGCCAAGGTCGAGGTCGTGCGCAAGTACTGCGTCTGCATGAACGACAAGATGGACGAGAACGAGACCCGCTCGATCAGCCAGTGGGAGAAGGCCAACCCGCAGGCCATGAAGGACTGCGAGAAGCAGGCCGGCTGGAAGTGAGCCGCGGCGCCGCGTGCGGCGCCCTCAGGTTCGCCACACCCGCGGTGGCGTGGGCGCCAGGCCCCAGGCCAGCGGCCGCCAGGCGGCCCACACGGCCTGCAGCAGCTGCATCGCCGGCTCCACCCGTGCGGCCAGCGCACGCAGCACCACCACGCGTTCGTGCAGGTGCGTGACGCCGGCGCTGGCCGGCAGGGCGCCGGCCTCGATGCGCTCGCGTGCACTGTCCACCAGCGCCTCGGCCAGCGGGCGGGCCAGCGCGTGGCCGGCGGCCAGCCACAGGCTGGCGACCACACGATGTCCGGCCAGGCCCAGCGGCGAATCGAGCAGCAGCACATCGCCGCCGGCTATGCGGCCGCGCTCGAGCCAGGCCCCGGGAATCGATAACGATTGAAGGTAGCGGCCGTGGCTGAACGGCTCGTTCGAGGCCGGCAGGCCCAGCGCCAGCACATCCCAGCCGATCATCTGCGCGCCGGGCGCCAGCTCGAAGTGCAGGTGGTTCTCGGCCTCGCAGCCGCGGTAGGCAATGGTCTCCAGCGGCAGCCATTCCAGGCGCGCGCCCTCGGCCAGCCGGGCGCTCACGTGCTGCCGCGCGGCCTCGCCCGCGCTGCGGTAGAAGCGCGTGGCCCCGGGCGTGGTGATCACCGCGTGGGTGCCGGCTTCCTGGCGGATCTGCAGCGCCAGCTCGTCGCCGCCGACGATGCCGCCCGGCGGGTGCACCAGCACGTGGTGGCACACCGCGTCGCCCTCGGGGTACAGGCGCTGCAGCACGCGCAGCGGGCCGTGGTGCCGGTCGAGCGCGATCGTGCGCTCGCCGTCGCGGGTGTAGTGCAGGTCGAGGTGGCCTTGCCAGCCCATGCGTCGCTCGGTGGATGCGAAGCGCCGCAGTGTAGGGGCAGGCCGCCGCGCGGCCCGGCCGGGCCCGGTGCTCACTGGACTACCCTCCGCGCAAAGCGCTCCGGGATTCGCGCTTGGGAGCGGCCCAGCGCGCTCACGCCACTTCCGCCAGGCCCATCATGCGCTCCAGTGCCGCCTGGTCCGGGCCGACGAAGGGGGCGGCCTCGCGTGCGGCCAGCAGGTTGTCGAACAGGCGCTGCGCCATGTTCGCCGCCGGTGGCAGGTGGCTGCCGAGCACCAGCTCGGGCTCCAGGTCGCGCAGCGGCGCCAGCGCGTCCAGCAACTGGGCCGGGCCCAGGCGGCGCAGCCAGGGCGCATCGAACATGGCCCATTGCGCCATGCCCTCGCGCAAGACGCCGGGGCTCAGCGCGCCGGCATGCTCGGCCGGCTCGGCCAGCAGCGCGCCGAAGCAGTCGGCGCTGAACAGGTGACCGGTGCGCACGTCGAACAGCCCCATGGTTTCGGGCGCGTCGTAACACGGCGGCTGGAAGGCCACCAGCTTGCGGTCGCCCACGTCCAGCGCCTGGCCGGGGTTGAGCAGGTGCACGCGGTCCAGCGGCAGCTGTTGCAGCGACATCTTGCCCATGCCGGCGTAGTTGGTCACCACCCGGGCCTGCGGCGCCTCGGCCAGCACCGCGCGCAGGTTGCCCACGTGGTCGGCATCGCAGTGGGTGATCCAGATCCAGCGCAAGGCGGCGGGGTCGATGCGCCGGCGCAGCGCCTGCATGAAGCCGTCGTGCAGCACGGCCATTCCGGTGTCCACCAGCACCGGCTGGCGGGCATGGATCAGGTGCGCGTTGACCGGCACCACGCCCAGGCCGGGCAGCGGCGCGTAGGCGGGCAGCGCATCGGTGTCTTCGCCGACGCGGTGGGGTTCCAACAGGGTGGGGTGTTGCATGGACAGGCTCCAGTGAATGAGAGCGGCAGTCTGGAGGACCACCCCCCCGTTGCCATCACCCGAGGGAGCCATCGCGCGCCGCCGAAGGAGCCATGGCCCGCGGGGGCGGCGTCGGCCCCCCCGCGCGGCGCCATGGCCTGCATTTGCGCCCGAACGGGCGCGTTGTTCGGGTGATCGCATACCCGGGGCCGTGTCCAGAATCGGCGCACGCCGCCCATGCGGCCGCCCCGGATGCGCCGCCCGGGCGCCCCTTTCACTGCAACCCTGGAGATTGACGATGTTTGCTGTATTCCTGCACCGCCTGCTGGCCATCGTGGCGCTCAGCCTGGCCATGACGGGCCTGGCCCGCGCGGCCGACCAAGGCACCGCCGCCGAAGCCGAGGCAATGGTCAAGAAGGCCGTGGCCTACATCAAGGCCAATGGCCCGGAGAAGGCCTACGAGGAATTCACCCACGGCAAGTCCTTCAAGGACCGCGACCTCTACATCATCGTCTACGACCTCAACGGCAAGAACCTCGCGCAAGGCGCGAACCCCAAGCTGGTGGGCAAGGACCTGATCAACCTGAAGGACCCGGACGGCAAGCCGCTGATCCAGATGTTCGTGGATTTGGCCAAGACCAAGGGCAAGGGCTGGGTCGAGGGCTACAAGTTCCTGAACCCGGTGACGCAGAAGATCGAGGGCAAGGCCATGTACCTCGAACGCCTGGGCGACACGCTGGTGGGCTGCGGAATCTACAAGGGCTGATCGACGGGCCTGGGGTTCCGCCCGCCGGCGCGGGTCGGGCCGAAGGCCGATGCCTGCACGGTGGAGTACTGAGATGAACCTGCGCGACATGAAGATCGGTCCCCGCCTCGGGCTGGGTTTTGGCATGACGCTGCTCGTGGCTGGCGCCTTGCTGGTCGGGGCCCTCGTCAGCAACGCGGCCAGCCGCGCCACGCTGCTGGAGACACTGCAGCGCGCGGCTGCGCAGCAGGACCTGGCGGTGCAGATGCGCCACACCCTGCTCAGCAGCGCCGTGGCGGTGCGCAACATGGGGCTGCAGACGCAGGTCGAGGCGGTGCAGAAAGACGAGGCCGAGGCCAAGAAGCAGCGCGCCGCCTACCTGGCCGCCAAGGGCCAGCTCGAAGCCAGCGGCCTGAGCGACGAGGAGCGTGCGCTGTTCGCCCGGCTGGCCGACATCGACCGCCAGATGGACGCTCACTTCAAGAATGCAGTCGACCTGGCGGCCCAGTTCAACACCGAACAGGCCGGCGCGGTGATCACCGGCAAGATCGACCCGCTGCTGAACAAGGCGGCGTCCGAACTGGCCACCTTCATCACGATGCAGAAGCGCCACGCTGAGGACGCCACGACACGCACCAACGCGGCCAACACCGCCACCGTGAGCGTGATCGCGGTGGCCGGCGCCGTCATCCTGGCGGTGGCCGCCGTGATGGCCTGGCGCCTGACGATGAGCATCACGCGCCCGCTGCGCACGGCGGTGGATGCCGCGGCCCGCGTGGCGCGTGGCGACCTGGTCAGTGACATCCCGATCAGCGGCCGCGACGAGGCGGCGCATCTGCTCGCCGGCCTGCTCGAAATGCGCAACAGCCTCAAGCGCATGGTCAGCGAGGTGCGCACCGGCGCCGAGGCGATCGACGGCGCCTCGGGCGAGATCGCGCAGGGCAACGCCGACCTGTCCTCGCGCACCGAATCACAGGCCAGCGCGCTGGCGCAGACGGTGTCCAGCGTCGATCACCTCACCGAAACCGTCAAGCGCAATGCCGACAGCGCCGAGCACGCGCTGACGCTCTCGCGCGGGGCGGCCGAGCAGGCCGATCGCGGCAATGCGGTGGTGGGCCAGGTGGTGGGCACGATGGGCCAGATCAACGAGCACTCGCGCAAGATCGGCGACATCACCTCGGTGATCAACGGCATCGCGTTCCAGACCAACATCCTGGCGCTGAATGCCGCAGTGGAGGCCGCTCGCGCGGGCGAACAGGGCCGCGGCTTCGCGGTGGTGGCCGCCGAGGTGCGCACCCTGGCCCAGCGCACCACCCAGGCCGCCAAGGAGATCGAGGCGCTGATCCGCGCCGCGGCCGAATGCACCCAGTCCGGCTCGACCCTGGTCGACGAGGCCGGCCGGGCGATGGACGGCGTGATGCAGTCGGTGCGCCAGGTGGCCGACATCATCGGCGAGATCAGCAGCGCCAGCCGCGAGCAGACCGGTGGCATCCAGGAGGTGAGCCTGGCCATCACCGACATCGACAAGGCCACGCAGCAGAACGCCGCGCTGGTGGAGCAGGCCGCGGCCGCGGCCGAATCGATGCGCGACCAGACCCGGCGGCTGACCTCGCTCGTCAGCGCGTTCAACGTCTGAGGGCCCCCGGCGCGCCGGGGCCGGTCCGGCGCTCGCGCGCGGGGCGGGCCGCCGGTTCAGCGCAGCACCAGCACCGGCACCGTGCTGTGGGTGAGCACCTTCTGGGTTTCGCTGCCCAGCAGCAAGGCCTGCATGCCGCGCCGGCCGTGCGAGGCCATCACCACCAGGTCGCAGCCGGCGTCGCCGGCGGTCACGATGATGGCCTGGTAGGGGTGCTCGGCCACCACGATGCGGCTGTCGGCCTGCACACCGAGTTCCTTGGCGCCGCGCAGCACCGCGTCCAGCAGGCTGCGGGCCAGCGCATGGGTGTTGGCTTCGTAGCTGGCGCGGGACTCCTCCACCAAGTCCACCTGGTAGGCAAACAGGTGGAAGGGCCGGATCACATGCAGGCCGGTGACACGCGCGCCGGTCTCGCGCGCGAGCTGCAACGCCTGGCGGATGGCGCGTTCGGATGCGGCAGAACCATCGGTCGGGATCAGCAGGTGCTTGAACATGACGTGCTCCTTTCACCGTGGCACGCGGGCCGGACGGCGGGCCGCCGCCCTGGCTGCACGTTTACGCCCCGGCGGCCATGACTACAAGCACCGGAATGGCCCGCCCTTGCGCTGGGGCAAGCCCGCGTCACGATCACGCGCCGCGCGGGCTGCCGGCGGTGGCCGGGGTGTTCAGCAGGTCGAGGCATTGGCAGCCCTTGTCGATCAGGCGCGCCACCTCGGCCGGCGCGCTGAGCATCGGCACATGGCCCAGCCCGGGCATCAGGTGCAGCTCCGCCCGCGGCAGCGCACGGGCCAGTGCCTGCGCGGTGGCCGGCGGGCTGATGCGGTCGTCACTGCCATGCAGCAGCAGGGTGGGGGTGTGGATGCGGCCGAGCTGCTGGTGCACCGTGGTGGCCTCGCGGCACTGCAGCAGCGCGATCGCGTGGGCCAGGGGCGAGCGCCGCAGGATGTGCAGGCCCCAGCGCTGCAGGTCCTGGCTGCCGGCTTCCGGCAGGCAGGCCTGCGCGAAACCCCGCAGCGCGGCCTCGTGGTCGGCCCGCAGCGCGCCGATGAACGCATCCTGCGCGCCGGGAGCGGGTGGCTGCCAGGCCGCACCCGCCAGCACCAGCGCGCTGAAGCGCCCGGGCCGCCGCAGCGCGGCCTCCAGCGCCACCATCGCGCCGGAGGACTCGGCCGCGAGCACGCAGCGCTCGATGCCCTGGGCGTCGGCCACCGCGAACAGGTCGTCCACCATCGCGTCGATCGTGATGCTGTCGGCGGCGCACACGCTCGCGCCGCTGCCGCGGTGGTCGTAGCTCACGCAGCGCCAGTGCGGCAGGTGGCCGAACACCGGGTGCCACAGCTCGCCGCTGCCGGCCCAGCCGCCCAGCGCAAGCAGCGTGTTCGGGCCGTGGCCGAAGCTCAGGGTCAGCAGGCGTGCGTCGGGGCGGTGCACGAACATCGGGGTCTCCTGGGGTTGAACGTGGCGCCATTGCAGCGCCAGGCCCGTACCCCGGCCACGGGACAGGTGTCCCTAGCCGAGCCCGGTGTCCCGGATGCGGGCAATGGCCTGCGGACGCCCGTCGACGCCGAGCTTGGCGTACAGCGCCGAGAGGGCGTTGCGCACGGTCTTGTCGGCCACGCCGAGCTGCGCCGCCAGTTGGGCGTTGTCCAGCCCCTGGGCCACCAGTGCCGCGAGTTCACGCTCGCGCGGTGTCAGCGCCGGCCCTGGCGCGCTGCCCCGCACGAAGGTGGTCACGGCGTCGCACAGGGGCTCGAAGCCCTCGTCGCCTGGCAGCGGGATGTGGTTGCGCGTGGGCAGCTCGGCGAACTGCGCGCCGGGGATGGCCGCCGCCAGCTCGCGCCCGCGCTCGAGGGCCACCACCCGGTCGCCCCGGGAATGCAGCACCAGCGTGGGCACGCGCACCTGCGGGGCCAGGGCCCGCACGTCCAACGCCACGCGGGCGCGCAGGATCGCGGCCGCGCGTGCACCGTCGCAGGACAGGCGCTGCTGCTCGTTGAGCGCGCGCGCCTGTTCGGGCGTGGCGTCGGGAATCATCGTGGTGGTGAAGAACTGCTGCACCGCCGGGTCGTCGCGGCCCCAGCCCAGCGCCATCAGCTGCACCTGGGCTTCGTGGTAGGCCAGTGCCTGCGGGCTGGGGTTCAGGTGCAGCAGCCCGCAGAGGTAGCCGCCCAGCAGCACCAGGTGCGACACCCGTTCGGGGTGCGCCACCGCATAGGCAATGGCCGGCGCCGCCGCGCCGGACTGGCCCAGCAGGGCCACCCGGTCGGCACCGCAGGCGTCGATCACGGCCGACAGCTCTTCCACCGCCGCCTCCAGGCCCAGCGCCACCGTGTCGTGGCCCGACAGGCCGCAACCACGCTCGTCATAGCGCAGCACCTGCACGGCCCGGCCCAGCCGTTGCAGCCAGGGCCGCCAGATCGGCGACTGCAGGTCGTGCTCCACGTGGGTCATCCAGTGCGCCACGCGCACCAGCACCGGCCCGCGGCCGCTGCAACCCCAGGCAATGCGGGCCCCGGAGGCCACCCGGGTGAAACGCAGCGTGTTGTCCATCGGGCGGCATTGTGCGGCGGCTCGCGCCGCCGGTCACGCCACCGCCGGCCGGGCCTCAGGTGCCCAGGCCCCAGGACACGCTGCCCAGATCGATCGCGAAGCTCTGGTCGGCCACGCCGACCAGGCTGGTCGAGGTGTCGTGGATGTCCACCAGCGCCTCGTGGAAGCTGCCCACCTCCTGGTCGACCACGAAGTCGAGGTCGTAGGCGATGTCCAGGTCCAGCACCTTGTAGTCGATGGTCTTCTCCACCGCCACGTCGGTCTTGTTGTGCAGCTGCGCCACGCCGTCGAAGCTGAGCGTGTAGTCGACGCGGCCGTTGCCGTTGCCGCCGTTGGCGGGGTCGTCGTAGGTGGTCAGCGCGTTCTGGATCACGATGTCCTGGCCGAAGACCACCGGCATCGTCTGGTTGTTCTCGAAGGTGAGGGTGCCGGTCACGCTGGTGGCCTGCAGGTCCAGGTTCTGCACCAGCTTGAGCTGCGCGCCGACGTCCAGGTCCAGCAGGCGCAGGAAGCCGCTCACGTCGATCATCGGGTCGACATCGCAATCGATCGCCAGCGGGATGTCGAACGGGCTCACGTTGCCCAGCACCGAGCCCAGCAGCAGCGAATCGAGGTCGGATTGCACCTCGATGAAGCTGGCCGCGCCGCTGCCGCTGAGCTTGCCGGTGCCGGCATCGAAGCTGCTGCTGGCCACCTGCAGCGAGGGGAAGGCCACCGTGCCGCTGCTGCCGTTGAGCCAGCTGGTGTCGATGGTGATGCTGGGGTCGCCGGCGGCGATGTCGATCAGGTTGAACAGCGACCACTGGTCGGACTGCTGCACGTTGACGAAGTCCACCTCGAGCACGTCGAGGTCCTCGCCGTCGAAGTCCAGGCCCAGCTTCACGCCGATGTCGTAGCCGAACACGAAGTCCACGCCCATGTGGCCGCCCGGGGCCTGGGTGCTGAACTGGCCGCCGGCCAGCTGCGCATCGGTGTGGATCAGCAGCGTGTCGGTGGTCTTGTTCAGCGTGGTCTCCACGGCCACGTCGTAGTCCAGCGCGGCGTCGATGGTGCCGCCCTCGATCGAGAGGAAGGGCTGGAAGCCCGCGTGCACGGTGGCCTTCAGCTCGTAGCGCACCGGGTAGGGGTAGAGCGAGATGTCCGGGCCGGCCTCGATGCCCAGCATCGGGCCCAGGATGTCGGCCTGCGGGTCCTGGCCGTTGGCCCAGAGGCTGGCGTCATCGGCCTTCAGCGTGGCGTCCAGGTCGGTGTGCTTGAAGACGCTGACCAGGTCGAGCACGGCCTGGCCCGATTCGGTGTCGCCGTTCGAGGCTTCCTGCGATTGCGCGGTGAAGAGCTGGTCGGCATCGATGCTCTGGCCCAGCGGCAGGGTCAGCATGAAGTCCTGCGCCAGCTGGCCTTGCGGGCCTGTCGTCACCGGGCCCAGTGCGGCGATGCTCACGCCCGGCGCGGTGGGACCGGCCAGCAGCGAGGCGAGGGTTTCGCTGCCGTCGATGTCGGTGGGCTGGGCGCTGACGTGCACCCGCACCTGGTTCACCGCGTCGGCGGCGTCGATCACGCTCACCGTCACCAGCGGCTGGTCGGCCACCGCGGCGACGTCCACGCTCACCTGGGCCGAGTCCATGCCGCCGTGGCCGTCGGAGATGCAGTAGCTGAAGCTGTCGCTGCCGCTCCAGTCCTTGGCCGGGGTGTAGAGGATCGCGTCGCCGGGCAGGCTGTCGGCATCCGGGCCGTCCACGATCTGCAGCGTGCCATGCTGCGCGCCTTCCACGTGCACCACGCTGAGCTTGTCGGCGGCATCGGCGTCGGTGTCGTTGGCCAGCACGGCCAGCTTCACGCCCTGCGAGGTGTGGCGCGGGTCGTTCAGGCCGGCGGCGCCGTCCTCGAACAGGTTGAAGTGGTCATCGTGCGCATCGGGCGCGGCCGGCGAGGTGGCCACCAGCTTGGCGCCGTCCTTCTCGTTGCGCTTGGTGTCGGTGGGCGAGCCGATGCTGGTCAGGCGCACGCCGAAGTCCACGTGCGCGATGTCGTCCAGCGTCAGGTTGCCCGCGGCATTGCTGAGCGTGAAGCTTGCGCTCTTGATGTCGTCCTTGGCCATGCCCTGGGTGCCGAACTCCATGCCCACGTCGAAGGGCGAAGCCGCGCCGTTCATGTTGGCGCCGTTCTTCAGCGAGAGCACGTCCACCGTGTCGAAGTCGGTGATCCGGGGCGCGCCCGCTTCGCTGACCTTCAGGCCGGCGAGCTTGGCGTCATTGACCATGTCGAAGAACAGGCCGCGCAGGTCGGCGGTGAGGCTCGCCGTCTCCAGCACCTTCAGCGTGAAGGCGATCTGGCCGCCGGCCATCTCGACCGCGCTGATCTCGACGGCGGGCGAGTTCGCGGTGCCGGCCAGGGTGAAGGTGATGCTGCGGGGGCAATCCATGGTGTCGTCCTCGGTGGAGTGGTTTGGAATGCCCGAGATGGTGAGCGGGGCATGTATCAGCCGCGGCTCGGCGTGCCGGCGGCCGTGATGCATGTGTTTCAGCCTTGTTGCGGCCGTCGCGCGGCGGTCGCCCGGGTTGCGCGCGGCATGTCCCGGCACCAGGTTTCAAGCCTTCCCCACAGCGTGGCGGCTGCGGTTCGGTGCCCCAGCTGCCGATATCAGTCAGGACCACTGGAGCCTTGACCATGAACCCACCCGAGCTGGCGCCCCAGAGCCTGCCCGAGATCGCCCCGGGCAGCGCCCTGGTGATGGTGCTCGACGCACAGCGCAGCATCCGTTGCATGAACCCCGCGCTGGCGACACTGGCTGGCTATGACGAGCGCGCGCTGATCGGCCAGCCCTTCCCGCTGCTGCGGCATCCCGACACACCGGCCGAGGTGCTGCGCGAGATGTGGCGCCAGGTCGAGGGCGGCAGCACCTGGGTGGCGCCGCTGGCCCTGCGCTGCCGCGGGGGTGCCAGCCTGTGGGCCTTGGCCACCTGCACCCCGATGTGCCATGTGCGCCTGGGCGAGATCGCCGTGCTGGTGCTGATGCGCCCGAGCACCGTGCAGCTCGAGGCCGCCCAGGAGCGTTACGCGATGATGCGCAGCCGCATCACGATCTGGCTGGACAAGTTGATGCTCGAGCCGCTGGAGCTCAAGCGCGTGCAGCGCTGGTGACGGGGCGCGCCGCGCACCATGCGAGCTTGCGCGGGCACAAGGCGGTGCGGCGCGGTGACGCGTCCAATCGGGCTGATGCGGGCCTTGGCGTGCACCGTGCGCGGCCGGGCATCGCAGCAAGCGCACTGGAGCTGCCATGAAGCGAATCCTGCAAGCCACCTGTCTGGCCACCGCCGTGCTGGTGGCCGCTGCGCTGCCCGGCGTCACGCTGGCCGCCACCCCGGCCGAGCTGCTGGCCGCCTACAAGGCCCAGGCCGGCACCACGCCCTCGCCCGAGCGCGGGCAGAAGCTGTTCAACACCGACTTCGGCGGCCCGATGGGCTGGAGCTGCAGCAGCTGCCACAGCAAGGACCCCACCCGCGGCGGCCGCGATGAACTCGCCGAGAAGCCGATCGCCCCGCTGGCCCCGGCGGCCAACCCGAAACGCTTCACCGATGCGGTGAAGGTCGAGAACGCCTTCCGGCTGAACTGCAAGGACGTGCTCGGCCGCGAATGCACCGCCGCCGAGAAGGCCGACGTGATCAGCTGGCTGCTCAGCCTCAAACCCTGAGCTGCCGGCCCGCCCCTCGCGTGCTTGGCCGGGGGCGGTGGCCCGAGGTGGGCCCGTATGATGCGCCGCAACAAGAAAGGCGCATCCATTGATCAATCCAACGTTCCGGGTCGACGGCATCGACGTGTACATCGAGGGTCAGGGCCCGGAGGTCATCGTGATGATCCACGGCTGGCCCGACACCGCGCGGCTGTGGGACGGCCAGGTGCAGGCCCTCGCACCGCATTACCGCTGCGTGCGGCTCACCCTGCCGGGCTTCGGGGCCGGCCAGCCGCGGCGCGCGGTGCCGCTGGACGAACTGCTGGCCGGCTTTCGCCGGGTGATCGAGCAGGTCAGTCCCGGCCAGCCGGTGGTGCTGATGCTGCACGACTGGGGCTGCATGTTCGGCTACCAGCTGGCGATGCGGCACCCGGAGCTGGTGCGCCGCATCGTCGGCGTGGACATCGGCGATGCAGGCACCGTCGAGTACCTGCGGGCGCTGCCGTTCAAGGCGCAGCTCGGGCTGTTCGCCTACCAGGCCTGGCTGGCGCTGGCCTGGGGCATCGGCCGGCTGGGTGCGGTGTCGCTCAGCGACCGCATGACCCGCAGCATGGCCCGCGCCTTGGGCTGCCCGACACCGCCGCAGGGCATCCATGCCGGCATGAACTATCCGTACTACATCACCTGGACCGGCACCCACGGCTCCTACCGCGGCGTCAAGCCCTTCGAGCCGCTCTGCCCGATGCTCTTCCTGTACGGCCGCGACAAACCCATCCTGTTCCACACCCGCGGCTGGGCCGAGCGCGTGGCCGGCCGCCCGGGCAGCCAGGTGCAGGCCTTCGACACCGGCCACTGGGTGATGACGCAGCAGCCCGAGCAGTTCAACAGCGCGGTGCTGGCCTGGCTGAAGGCCTGAGCGTCCACGCGCCGGGTGTGCCTGCACCTTCGACCGGCGTGAACTGCTAAAGATGAACCCTTCGGGGGCCGATACCTTGGGTATCCGGCGCCCCGGGACCGCCCGGGTGACGCGCCGGCATGTCCACAACAGACTCCGAGGGGAATAAGAAGATGACGGCAGTCGCAGCCGATGCAGGCTACTTTGCGTTTCACGGCTTCTGGGCACCGGGCGTGCGCATGTTCCGCCAGCTGCGTTTCGCGGCCAAGGCCTCGATCATTTCCATCGCCTTCGTGGTGCCGGTGGTGGCGCTGCTGGTCTGGCTGCTGTATTCGCAGTACCAGCAGGCGATGCAGGCACGCATGGACGCCACGCGCCAGCATGTGGAAGTGGCCCGCGGCGTGCTGGTCTGGGCCCACCAGCAGGAAACCAGCGGCAAGCTGCCGCGCGCGCAGGCCCAGCAGCTGGCCACCCAGGCCGTTGCCGGGCTGCGTTACGACCGCAGCGAGTACTTCTGGATCAACGACATGCAGGCCCGCATGGTCATGCACCCGTTCAAGCCCGAGCTGAACGGCCAGGACGTCGGCACCATGAAGGACCCCAACGGCTTCGAGCTGTTCAAGGCCTTCGTCGACACCGCCCGCTCCCGGGGCCAGGGCTTCGTCACCTACCAGTGGCCCAAGCCTGGTGCCGACCAGCCGGTGGACAAGATCTCCTATGTGGCCGGCTTCGAGCCCTGGGGCTGGGTCATCGGCTCGGGCGTCTACGTCGGCGATTTGCGGCAGGCGCTGCTGGGCGACCTGGTCCGGGTGGCGGTGGTGGTCGGTGTCTCGTCGATGGTGGCGGGCTACCTGTTCCTCAGCTTCTACCTGGTGATGGACGGTGGCCTGAAGGAAACCGGCCGCCACCTGCAGGCCATGACCCGCGGCGACCTCACCACCGCCCCCGCCCCCTGGGGCCGCGACGAGGCGGCCCAGCTGATGATGGAGCTGCGTGCCATGCAGGATTCGCTGCGCGGCGTGGTGCGGCGCGTGCGCCAGTCCAGCGACGAGTTGCTGCACTCCAGCGGCGAGATCGCCACCGGCGCGATGGACCTCTCCGCCCGCACCGAGCAATCGGCCGCCAGCCTGCAGCAATCGGCGGCGTCGATGGAAGAGCTGTCGGCCACCGTGAAGAACACCGCCGCGCTCACCGACGAGGCGGCCCAGGTCGCCCGCCGCAACGCCCAGACGGCGGCCGACGGTGGCCGCGTGATGCGCGAAGTGGCACAGACGATGGAGGGCATCCGCAGCGCGTCGGCCCGCATCGGCGAGATCATCGGCACCATCGATGGCATCGCGTTCCAGACCAACATCCTGGCGCTCAACGCCGCGGTGGAAGCCGCCCGCGCCGGCGAGCAGGGCCGTGGCTTCGCGGTGGTGGCCACCGAGGTGCGCACGCTGGCGCAGCGCAGCGCCACCGCGGCGCGCGAGATCAAGTCGCTGATCGGCCGCAGTGTCGAGCAGGTCGAGGCCGGCACCGGCATCGTGCGCAAGGCGGGCGAGACGATCGAGGACATCGTCACCACCTCCGAGCAGGTGGACCGTTTGCTGAGCGAAGTGACCATCGGTGCACGCGAGCAGAGCGTGGGCATCGGCCAGCTCGGCGCCGCGGTGCAGGAACTCGATCGCAACACGCAGCAGAACGCCGCGCTGGTGGAGCAGACGGCGGCCGCCTCCAGCGCGATGCGCGACCAGGCCAATGGCCTGACCGGCGAGGTGGCCCACTTCCGGCTGCCCGCGGGGGCCTGAACCCGGCGGGGGGAACCCGCGGCCTATGATCGGCATCTTCCCGGAATCCCCCGAACCGGAGTGCCGCCCATGTTGCCCCGTCCCCTGTCGGCCTGTTTCCTGTCGATCCTGGCGCTGGCCGCGCCCGTGGCCCAGGCCGGGCCCGCCGAAGCAGCCAAGTCCGCCGCCAGCGGCGCCGCCTCCGCGGTGGGCAAGGCCGAGGCCGTGGTCAAGCGCGGTGTCAAGAAGGCGGCCGATGCGGTGGAGCACGGCGCGCAGGCGGCCGGCAGCGCCGTGAGCAAGGGGGCCAAGAAGATCGGCCTGCCCACGGGGCCGGCCGCCTCCGGGCCCGAGAGCCGGCTGTGAGCCGCAGGCGCCGGCGGCGGTGTCCGCCCGGCGCTCGCAACAACCGCTCGCCGGCCGGCGCGGGCCGGCTTGACCCCGTTCGCCGGGGCTGGCCGTAGAACACGGTATCCCCTCTGCCGGAGACCCCCACCATGTTCACCCGCCGCCTTGCCCTGAACTGTTCGCTGGCCCTGCTGGCCGCCACCAGCCTGCCCGGCTGCGCCGCGCCCGAGGCCGGCCCCGCCACCCCGAGCCGCACGCTCAAGCCCTATGCCAGCGAGGCCGAACTGGCCGAGGCCCTGGAGCGCTGGCGCGGCCAGGCCGCCAGGCAGCAGGCCGAGCGGCGCGCGCAGCCCTCGATGGCGATGCAGTCCGCACCGGCACCCATGGCAGCGCCGGCCGCGCCCGCCGCACCGGCGGCCATGGCCAAGAGCGCCGAAGGCGCCGCCACCGCGGCCGACAGCGCAGCGGCCGAATCCATCACCAACGTGCAGACCGCCGGGGTGGACGAGGGCGGCATCGTCAAGCGTGCCGGCGACCACCTGGTCATCCTGCGCCGCGGCCGGCTGTTCACCGTGCGGGTGGGTGGCGACACCCTGCAGCCGGCGGCCACGCTCGATGCCTTCGCCCCGCAGGCCGACCCGCGTGGCGCCTGGTACGACGAACTGCTGGTCTCGGGCAACACGGTGGTCGTGGTGGGCTACAGCTATGCCCGCGGCGGCACCGAGATCGGCCTGTTCGAGCTGGGCGAGGGTGGCACGCTGGCCTACCGCGCCACCTACCACCTGCGCAGTTTCGATTACTACTCGGCCCGCAACTACGCCAGCCGGCTGATCGGCCGCAAGCTGGTGTTCTACAGCCCCACGCTGCTGCAGCCCTGGGGCCCGCCGCCCGCGCAGATGATGCCCGGCGTGCGGCGCTGGCATGGCCCGAGCACGCCACCGGAGTTCGAGCGCATCCTGCCCGCCACGCGGATCTACCGCACCGATGACGAGTTCGACCCCGGCCAGCCGCTGGCGCTGCACACCGTCACCGCCTGCGAGCTGGGCGCGGGCGCGCTGCGCTGCGAATCCACCGCGGTGCTGGGCCCGGCCGGCAGGGTGTTCTATGTGTCGCAAGGTTCGGTCTATGTGTGGACGACCACCGGCGCGCGCCGTCCCCCGCCGGCGGCGCCCGGGGCGGTGCCGGCTGCCGCGCGGGCCCAGTCGGCCGTGTTCCGCATTCCGCTGGACGGCGCCGCGCCCAGCGGCCTGAAGACCGCCGGCGTGCCGGTGGACCAGATGTCGTTCCTGGAGGATGGGCGCGGCCACCTCAACGTGCTGCTGCAGGAAGCCGGCATGGGCGAGGCCATGTGGGGCAGTGAACGTGCCGGAGGCGGCCGCATGGCGCTGCTGCGCGTGCCGCTGGCCGCCTTTGGCGACGGCCGCGGCAGCGCCCAGCGCGAGCACTACCGAATGCTCCCGGCGCTGGCCGGCTGGGGCCTGCAGAACCGCTTCATCGGCGACTGGCTGCTCTGGGGCGCGGGCGGCGGTGCGCGCCGCGCGGTGCCACCGGTGGCCGAGATGAACAGCGGCGCACCCATGCCGCCGCCGCAGCAGCCTGCCGCCTGGGCCCTGCAGTTCGCCGACCCCGGCAGCCTGCCCCATGCACTGGACCCGGGCCATGCGGTCGAGCGCATCGAGGCCATGGGCAGCCACGCGGTGCTGGTGGGCAACGCGGGGGCCGACCTGCACTTCAGCGCCGTGCGCCTGGGCCGCGGCGCGGCCACCCTGGCCGGGCAGCATGTGCAGCCGGGCGCCCGCCAGGGCGAGACCCGCACCCACGGCTTCTTCTTCCGGCCCACCGCGGCCGAGGAGGGGCTGCTGGGCCTGCCGGTGCTGGGCGGTGGCGGCCGGCGCACGGGCGGCGTGTACGCCGGTGGCCAGGGCTCGGCGGCGGTGATGTTCCTGCGCCAGCGTGCGCTGGCCTTCCAGCCGCTGGGCGAACTGGCCGCACGCGCGGTGACGCAGGACGATGCCTGCCGCGCCTCCTGCGTGGACTGGTACGGCAACGCGCGCCCGCTGTTCCTGGGCGAGCGCGTGTTCGCGCTGCTCGGCTACGAGCTGGTCGAGGGCCGGCTGGACGGCCGCGGCGGCAGCGAGCGCATCGACGAACGGCGCCGCGTCAGCTTCGCGCCGACGCTGGCCGCGCGGGATGGGCGTTATTCGCCCTTCAACTGAGCGCCTGGGGGCACCGCAGCGCGGGCATGGCCTGGTGCCGACGCGCTCAGCGCGGGGCCGGGGCCAGGGGCACGCGCGCGGCACGCTCGCGCAGCACCTGCAGCTCGCCGCGGCTGCCCACCTGGCGTGACCAGCTCTCGCGCCGCGCCAGCCGCTCGCAGCTGAAGTCCAGGCCCTGCATGGCGGCGCTGGGCGAGCCATCGGCGCCACCGTCGGCCAGCATCGCGATGGCCTGCTGTTCCTGCGCCAGCGCCCGCAGCCGTTCGGCCGGCCAGCCCAGGTGGCGGCCGATCATCAGCGCGCTCTGCACATCGGCCAGGCTGGTGCTGTGCAGCGCCAGCGTCTCGGCCACGGCCTCGCAGGTCGGGCGCCGGCTGGCGTCGGCCAGGGCGTCGGCGCTGCACCAGGCTTCGGCGTGGCTGCTGCGCGTGAGGGTCCAGCCATCCTGCAGGCTGCGGGCCAGGCTGTGGGCCAGTGCGCGCGGCAGCGGCGGTGCGTGGGCCAGGCCCTGGGCCACCAGTGCGGGCAGCAGGCCGGCACGTTCGTCGCTGTGGCGCGCCAGCGCGGCTTGTCGCATGGCGGTGGCTTCGGCCTCGTCGTCGTCGCGGGCGGCGGCCTCGGCGGCCAGCGCCAGCCAGGGCTGCAGGTTGTCCGGCTCCAGGCGCGCCCACTGGGCACGGCTGAGCAGGCCGCAGTTGCCGTTCTCGGCATCGGCCCAGCTGCGGCAGGCGCGCAGCGCCAGGCTGTACAGCGCCGGGTCCTGGCTGCCCGCCGCCAGTCGCGCCAGCTGCTGGACGCCGGCCCGCGCGCCGGGCAGCCGGGCGCGGGCACCGATCAGCAGGCCGGCGCCACGCACGGCCGGCAGGGCGCTGGCGCCCAGCCGCGCCTCGGCCTGCTCCAGCGCGGCCAGGCGCTGCGCAAGCGGGATGCGCTGCAGCGGGTTCGGATCGTCCGACGGCAGCCGCACCGCACCGAAGCCGCACACCTCCACCAGCCCGGGCTCGGGCGCCGCCGGACTGGCCGGCCTGGGGGTGGCCGCCGGCGCGGTGGCCGCCGCCGCCGCGATGGCCTTGGACGGTTCGGCCGTGGCCCTGGCCGGTGCGGGGGGCGGCGCCAGCGTCGGCTCGGGCTGCAGCGACGGATGCGCGCCCCAGGGCAGCCACGCGAGGACCAGCAGCGCGGCCACCATGGCGGCCGCCAGGCCGGCCAGCCCCACCCAACCGACCCCTCCGCGGCCACCGGGCGCGGCAGCATCCTGCCGCGGCTTTGGGGGCTGATGCCTCATCGCGCGTGCCTCCGCTCGGGATCGCGATGGCCCGATGGTGCGCCTGCATGCGCCGCGCCGGGCGCATGCCCGTCCTCACGCGTCGGGCTTTCCGGGCGGCAGCCCTGCCCGGGACCACGTGGCGCGCTGCGCCCCGGGGCGTGGGCGGCGTCCGCGAGGCCGGTGCAGGTAGGCCGCGCGCGCGAATGCTGGCACCATCGGGTCTGCAGACGGGCCGCATGCGGCGCCGGCTCGCCAGCGCCGGCGAGCCGGCCTCGACCCTGTGCGGCAAGGCCCGCCCGCTCGGCGCGCCTGCCGGCCCCTGTGCGCACAAGGGCCATGCCCACAATGCCGGCCAGAAGGCCGGCAGCCTCCCCCCCTCTTCAGACCCGCCGTTGCAGTACCGTGCCACCCCAGAGCCCCACACCACCCGCCCCGCCCGCCACCTATTCCACCGCCTACGTCGCACGACGCTTGGGCATTTCGATCCCCACCGTGCAGCGCTGGGTGGATGCCGGTCGCCTGAAGGCCTGGAAGACGCCCGGGGGCCACCGGCGCATCGACGCGGCGAGTGCCGATGCGCTGTTCGCGGCCCAGGGCCTCGAGGCCAGCGCCCCCGGCCTCGAAGCCGAGCCGGCCGACCGGCTGCTGTCGGTGATGGTGGTGGATGACAGCGCGCTCGACCGTGAACTGCTGGCCGCACTGGTGACCGATGCGCTGCCCGGCGCCGAGCTCAGCGTGTTCGACAGCGCGATCCAGGCGCTGGTGGCGATCGGCCAGGCCGCGCCGGACATCGTGATCACCGACATCCGCATGCCCGACATGAACGGCCTGGAGATGCTGCGCCAGCTGGCCAGCCAGTGCGTGGTGCGGCCGCGCCTGATCGTCGCCGTGTCCAGCCTCACGCCGCGGCAGGTGGCCGAGCTCGGCGGGCTGCCGCCCGAGGTGCACTACTTTGCCAAGCCGGTGCAGGCGGGGCCGTTCATCGCGGCCTTGCGCGCAGTGGCCTGAAGGGCCCCGCCGGCGCCCTGCCACCCTGTCGCCCGGCGCCGGCCCGCCCTTGTGCGGCGTGGTGCCGGCCAGGTGCCGGGCAAAGCACCGGGAATCCTGTGCAGTTTCGCGAGCGTGTATGTTTCGTTCAAATTAAAGTTCTCGCCTCTACCCTCCGAAAGGAAGGGGTCGGCCGACAGTCGGTTGCCACGGTGAGGACCATGAACGTTTTGAACAACTTGAAGATCGGCACGCGCCTGAGCCTCGTGCTGGCGTGCGTGCTGTTGACCTTGGCCGCGGTGACGGCTGCCGGCGTGTGGGGGCTGCACTCCGTGGCCAGCACCGGCCTGCAGGTGCTGGACCAGGAGGTGCGGGTGGCCCAGCAGACCTCGGACATCCAGGTGCTGGTGCTGCTGGAACGCCGCTTCGAGAAGGACACCTTCATCAACCTGGACGACACGGCCAAACGCCAGGATTACGTGAAGAAGTGGCAGGACACCCGGCGGCACTTGGCGGCCGCGATCCGCGAGCTCGGGGCACGCCCGCTGCCGGCCGAAGACGTGAAGACGCTGCAGGGCATCACGCAGGGATTCGAGGGTTATGTCAAGGGCTTCGAGGCCACGGTGGCGCAAATCGAGCGCGGTGAACTCACCACCACCCAGGCGGCCAACGCCGAGATGGGCAAGTACAAGCAGGCCGTGCATGGCATGGAGAGTGCCGTCGAGGCGATCAACGACCGGGCCCAGAAGCACGCCCATGCGGCCGCCCCCGTGATCGAAGCGGTGCGCGCGCGTGGCACCGCGCTGTCGCTGGGCTTCTCTGCGCTGGCGTTGGTGCTGGCGGTGGGCCTGTGCTGGGGGGTCACCCGGTCGATCACGGTGCCGCTGGCGCGCGCGGTGGCGCTGGCCGAAACGGTGGCCACCGGGGACCTGAGCAGCCGTGTCGGCGCGACATCGCGCGACGAGATCGGCCACCTGCTGGCCGCACTGGGCCGCATGAACGAGAGCCTGGTGCAGATCGTCGGCCAGGTGCGCAACGCCTCCGACTCCATTGCCACCGGCTCCGCGCAGATCGCCACCGGCAATGCCGACCTGAGCCAGCGCACCGAGGAGCAGGCCAGCAACCTGCAGCAGACGGCGGCCTCGATGGAACAACTCACCGCCACCGTGCGCAACAACGCCGACACCGCGCGTGAGGCCACCCAACTGGCCGCCGGCGCCGCCGCGGTGGCGGCCGAGGGCGGCACCGTGGTCGGCCGCGTGGTGAACACCATGCAGGCCATCAGCGACAGCTCGAAGAAGATCGCCGACATCATCGGTGTGATCGACGGCATCGCGTTCCAGACCAACATCCTGGCGCTGAACGCGGCGGTGGAAGCCGCACGGGCCGGCGAGCAGGGCCGCGGCTTCGCGGTGGTGGCCGCCGAGGTGCGCAGCCTGGCGCAGCGCTCGGCCCAGGCCGCGCGCGAGATCAAGGGCCTGATCGGTGAAAGCGTCGACAAGGTCGAGGCCGGCGCCCAGCTGGTCGGCGACGCGGGCCGCACGATGGACGACATCGTGGCCCAGGTGCGCAAGGTCAGCCAGCTGATCGGCGCCATCAGCAGCGCCAGCAGCGAGCAGACCGACGGCATCGGCCAGGTCAACGACGCGGTGACCCAGCTCGATCAGGTCACGCAGCAGAACGCCGCGCTGGTGGAAGAGAGCGCCGCCGCCGCCGAGAGCCTGAAGCAGCAGGCGGCTCAGCTGGCGCAGACGGTGTCGGTCTTCAAGCTCTGATCCCTTCGCGGCGCCTGCGCCGCGAACGAACGGGCTGGCCCGCCCTTCGGCGGGCCGTTCACATCCGGTGTCAGGCCGCGGCGCGCTGGCTGCCGAGGATGCGCGTCAGCGCGCCGTCCAGGTTGGCCACCGCGCGGTCGATGTGCTGCAGCTTGTCCAGCCCGAACAGGCCGACGCGGAAGGTCTTGAAATCGGCCGGTTCGTCGCACTGCAGCGGCACGCCCGCGGCGGTTTGCAGGCCTTCGGCGATGAAGGCCTTGGCATTGTGCAGGCCGTCCACCTCGGTGTAGCTCACCACCACGCCGGGGGCCTGGAAGCCTTCGGCGGCCACGCTGCGCAGGCCCTTCTCGGCCATCAGCGCGCGCACGCGGCGGCCCAGCTCCCACTGCTGCGCGCGCAGCGTCTCGAAGCCCAGCGCGCGGGTTTCCAGCATCACGTCGCGGTTGCGGGTGAGCACGTCGGTGGGCATGGTGGCGTGGTACGCATGCCCGCCGCCCTCGTAGGTTTCCATGATCTGAAGCCACTTCTTCAGGTCGGCCGCGAAGCTGGAGCTGGTGGTGGCGTCGATCGCCGTGCGGGCGCGTTCGCTCAGCATCACGTAGGCGCAGCCGGGCGAGCCGGTCCAGCCCTTCTGCGGCGCGCTGATCAGCAGGTCGACCCCCGTGGCCTGCATGTTCACCCAGATCGCGCCGGAGGCAATGCAGTCCAGCACGAACAGGCCGCCGTGCTCGTGCACCGCATCGGCCACGGCGCGCAGGTAGTCGTCCGGCAGGATCATGCCGGCAGCGGTTTCCACGTGCGGCGCAAACACCAGGTCAGGCTTCTGCGCGCGGATGGTGGCCACCACCTCGTCGATCGGCGCGGGCGCATAGGGCATCTGGCGGCCGGGGCCGGTGGGCCGGGCCTTCAGCACCGTCTGCTCGGCGGGGATGCGGCCCATGTCGAAGATCTGGGTCCAGCGGTAGCTGAACCAGCCGTTGCGCAGCACCAGCACCTTCTTGCCGCCGGCGAACTGGCGTGCCACCGCCTCCATGCCGAAGGTGCCGCCGCCGGGCACCACCGCCACCGAGCGGGCGGCGTAGGTGTCCTTCAGCACGCCGGAGATGTCGCGCATCACCTGCTGGAACTTCTGCGACATGTGGTTCACCGCGCGGTCGGTGAACACCACCGAGTATTCGAGCAGGCCGTCGGGGTCGACGTTGGGCAGCAGGCCGGGCATGGGTATCCCCTTGTTGAGCAGGGCGATGAGCTTAGCAGCCCCGACGCCGGCCCCGGCGTGCGAAGGGGCACGCGCGCCGACGATGTCCTGCCGAGCCCCGCGTTTCGGGGGCGGGGCGCACGCGGGCGCGTCAGGCGCAGGCCACCCGGCGCGCCAGCGCCTGCCCCACGCGCGAGGCGTTCGGCCGCCCGAGCCGCGGGCCGATGTGCTCGGCTGCGGCGGCCAGGCGCGGCAGCGAGACGCCACTGTCGTGGCCCATGCCATCGAGCAGGTACACCAGGTCCTCGGTGGCCACGTTGCCGGTGGCGCCGGGGGCGTAGGGGCAGCCGCCCAGGCCGGCGATCGCGCTGTCGAAGCAACGCAGGCCCAGCGCCAGCGCGGCGGCGATGTTGGCAATGGCCATGCCATAGGTGTCGTGGAAGTGGCCGGCCAGGCACTCGGCGGGCGCACGCTGCAGGCAGGCCCGCAGCAGGCCGGCGGTGGATGCGGGCGTGCCGGCGCCGAGGGTGTCGCCCAACGACACCTCGTGGCAGCCGGCGGCCAGCAGCCGGGCCGTGAGCTCGGCCGTGCGCCCGGGCGCCACGGGCCCTTCGAACGGGCAGCCCAGCACGCAGGACACGTAGCCGCGCACCGCGAGGCCGCTGCGCTGTGCTTCGGTGGCCACCGCACGCGCGCGCGCCAGGCTGTCTTCGATGCCGCAGTTCTGGTTGCGCTGCGAGAAGCTCTCCGTTGCCGCCACGAACACCGCCACCTCGCGGCAGCCCGCTGCCAGCGCCGCTTCCAGCCCGCGCAGGTTGGGCACCAGCGCGCTGTAGTGCACGCCCTCGTGGTGCGGCAGGCGGCGCAGCAGCTCGTCGCTGCCGGCCATCTGCGGCACCCAGGTCGGCGACACGAAGGCGCCCACCTCGATGTGGCGCAGGCCGGCCGCCACCAGCCGTTCGATCAGCGCCAGCCGGTCTTCCACGCTCACCGGCGTGGGCTCGTTCTGCAGGCCGTCGCGCGGCCCCACTTCGACGATCTTCACGCTCATCTTCGCCTTGGCAGAGTTCATTGCACGATCTGGCCGGCCTCGCCAACCACCGCGATCTCGACGAAGCGCAAGCCCAGGTGCTTGCCTGGTGCGTAGGACAGGCGCAAGGCGCCCAGGTCCACCTCGCGCAGCGATTCCATCGCGTCGACGAAGCGCGCGCGGGTGGGCTGGGGGCCGCTGCGGCGCAAGGCTTCGACCACCACCTTGGCGGTGACGAAGCCTTCCAGGCTGATGGCGTTCACTGGCTCGCCCGGCGCATGGCGCTGCATCAGCGTGTGGAATTCGCGCACCAGCGGCACGCCCACCGCGCCGGTGCGCGGCATCACCTGCGTCACGCCGATGCCGCGTGCATCGGGCCCCAGCTGGCGGATGCTGCTGCCGGCGGTGAAGAACGACAGCGCGTAGTAGGTGGGCCGCACGCCGGTGGTCTTCATCTGCCGCACGAATGCCACCAGCGAGGGGCCGAAGCTGCCGCAGATCACCACCTGCGGCGCGGCGGCGCCGATCTGCTGCACGGCCTGCGCCACATCGGTGGCGCCGCGCGCCACCCGGCCCAGCGCCACCGCCTGCAGGCCGCGCGAGGCCAGCGCCTGCTGTGCGGCCTGCAGCACGTCCTGGCCGAAGGCATCGTCGTCGTAGAACACGGCCACGCGGCGGATGCCCAGCGTGTGCACATGCTCGACCATCTTCTCCACCTCGGCCGCATAACTGGCGCGCAGGTGGAACACGGTGGCGCTGGCCGGCTCGCGCAGCTGCGCCGCGCCCGACAGCGGCGCCACCAGCGGCACCTTGGCGGCCTGGATCAGCGGCAGCGCGGCCAGCGCGTTGGCGGTGCCGATCAGCGAGACGAAGGCGAACACATCGTCGCGGCGGATGCGCTCGGCCACGATGCGCTCGGTGCGCGCCACCTCGTAGCCGTCGTCCACCGTCTGCAGCAACACCCGGCGGCCGTGCACGCCGCCCTGGGCGTTGATGTGGGCCAGGTAGGCCAGCGTGCCGGCGTTCAGCGCCTTCACCAGCGGCGCGCGCGAGCCGGAGAGGTCGGCCGTCTGCACCAGCGTGATCGCGTCGCGCGCCACGCCTTCGGCGGCGTGCCCGGCGAAGCCTGCACAGAGTGCAAGGCCCAGCACGGTGGACCCGAGCCATCGAGCGGTGAACGGCATGCGGTGCTCCTGCGGGCGGGGAAGACGGGTTCAGTGCTTGCCGAGGTAGGCCTCGCGCACGGCGGGGTCGGCCATCAGCGCGGCGGCCGATCCTTCCACGGTGATCTCGCCTGTTTTCAGCACATAGGCGCGGTCGGCCACTTGCAGGGCCTGGTGGGCCATCTGCTCCACCAGCAGCAGCGTCATGCCGCGTGATTTGAGCGTGCGGATCACCGAGAAGATCTCGCGCACGATCAGCGGCGCGAGGCCCAGCGAAGGCTCGTCCAGCAGCAGCAGGCGCGGCCGCGCCATCAGTGCACGCGCCATCGCGAGCATCTGCTGCTCGCCGCCGCTCATGGTGCCGGCCAGCTGGTGCTGGCGTTCGCGCAGCACGCCGAAGGTGTTGAACTGGGCCTCGATGTCGGCCTCGATCTCGGCCGCGCCGGCCTGGCGCGCATAGGCGCCCAGCACCAGGTTCTCGCGCACCGTCTGGTCGGCGAACACCTGCCGGCCTTCGGGTGATTGCGAGATGCCCTTGACCACGCGGATGTGGGCCGGCAGGCGCGTGATGTCGGTCCCGTCCAGCAGCACCTGGCCGGCGGCGGCGGGCTCGAGGCCCGAGATGCACTTCATCAGCGTGCTCTTGCCGGCGCCGTTGCCGCCGATGAGCGTGACCACCTCGCCCGCGTGCACCTCCAGGCTCACGCCGCGCAGGGCCTGGATGGCGCCGTAGTTCACGGCGAGGTTGCGGATCTGCAGCATGCTCATCCTTCAGGCGACGCAGGGGGTGGGGTGGGCCGAGGCCTGCGGCGGCGCGGGCTCGTCATCACCCAGGTAGGCGGCGATCACGCGGCGGTCCTGCTGCACCGTCTGCGGGTCGCCCTCGGCGATCTTCTGGCCGTAGTCGAGCACGATCACGTGGTCGGACACGGCCATCACCAGGTCCATGTGGTGCTCGATCAGCAGCACCGTGATGCCCAGCGTGCGGATGCGGCGCACCAGGCCGATCAACTCCTGCGTCTCCTGCGGGTTCAGGCCCGCGGCGGGCTCGTCCAGCAGCAGCAGGCGCGGCCGGGTGGCCAGCGCGCGGGCGATCTCCAGCCGGCGCTGGTGGCCATAGGGCAGGCTGGTGGCGCGCTCGTCGGCACGCTCGCGCAGGCCCACGAAGTCGAGCCAGCGCAGCGCCTCGGCCAGCGCCGCGCGCTCCTGCCGCGCGGCGGCGGGCAGGCGCAGCAGGCAGGGCCAGAAGCCCACGCCCAGGTGGGCATGCAGGCCCACGCGCACGTTGTCCAGCACCGTGAGGCTGCCGAAGAGCTTCAGGTTCTGGAAGGTGCGGCCAATGCCGCGCGCACACACCTGGCTGGCCTTCAGCGCGGTGATGTCTTCACCTGCCAGCAGCACCTGGCCCGCATCGGCCGGCACGATGCCCGACAGGATGTTCAGCAACGTGGTCTTGCCCGCGCCGTTCGGCCCGATGAGCGCATGCACGTGGCCGGGCTGCAGCGTGAGGCTCACATCGTGGGTGGGCACCACGCCGCCATAGGCCTTGCGCAGGTGGCGCGCTTCGAGCAACGGCTCGCTGGGCGTGGGCAGGTGGGTCACGCTGGCCGGTGGCGGGGCCTCGCGTGGCGCGGGCTCGTCCACCCGCTTCGTGCGCGGCCAGAGGCGTTCCAGTGCCCCCGCCACGCCGCGCGGCATGGCATACAGCGCAAACAGCAGCAGCGCGCCGTAGGCAAAGTGCTGCACATGCGGCCAGCGCGCCAGCCAGGCATCCAGCAGCGACAGGATCAGCGCGCCGAACAGCGGGCCCAACCGCGAAGGGCCGCCGAACAGCACCACCAGCAGCAGGAAGACCGAGAGGTTGAAGCTGATGAAGTCCGAATTGATGTACTGGTTCTGCTGCGCCACCAGCGCGCCGGCCAGGCCGCAGGTGACCGCGCTGATCACGAAGGCCAGCACCTTGGTGCGGTAGACGTTGACGCCCACGCTCTCGGCCGCCACCTCGGCGTCCTGCACCGCCAGAAACGCGCGGCCGTACTTGCCGCGCAGCAGCGCGCCCAGCATCGCGTGGGTGGCCAGGCCGAGGGCCAGCACCAGCCACACCCAGTCGCGCATGCCGAAGGCGTGGCCGCCCACGGACAACGGCGCCACGCCGTAGATGCCTTGCTGGCCACCGAAGGGCTGCTGCCATTCGGACACCACCTTCTCCACCACGATGCCAAAGCCGATGGTCACCATCGTGAGCGACGGGCCCTTCACCCGCAGCGCCGGCATCGAGATCACCACGCCGAACAGCGCGGCCACCCCACCCGCGGCCAGCAGTGCCAGCCAGGCGTTCCAGCCCGCCAGCGTGGAAAGCAGCGCCGCGGTGTAGGCGCCGGCCGCAAACAGCCCGGCATGGCCCAGCGACTTCTGGCCGGTGTAGCCCACCAGCACGTTCAGCCCGCTCGCGGCCAGGTAGTACACGCCGGCGGTGAACAGCACCTTGAGCTGGAACTCGTTGCCCAGCCCCAGCGGCAGCAGGGCCAGGCCGGCGGCCACCAGCAGGGTGAGCCAGGAAGACGCGCGCATGGGTTCAGACCTTCTCGAAAGACTTGCGCCCGAACAGCCCTTCGGGCTTGAACATCAGCGCCAGGATGATCAGCACGAAGATGCTGATCTCGCGCAGCTCGGCCCGCCACAGGCCCACCAGCGCCTCGAAGCAGCCCAGCACCAGGCCGCCGACGATGCAGCCGCGCGGGTTGTTCAGCCCACCCAGGATGGCGGCCGAAAACGCCTTCAGCGAGAGCGTGAGCCCCATGAAGATGGAGGCGGTGGTGATCGGCACGATCAGCACCCCGGCCAGCCCCGCCAGGCCCGAGGCCATGGCAAACGCCAGCAGCACGATCGCGCCGACGTTGATGCCCATCAGCGCCGCCGCGTTGCGGTTGGCCGCCACCGCGCGCATCGCGCGGCCGACGCGGGTGCGGTGCAGCAGCCAGTCCTGGCCGAACACCACCACGGCGGTGATCACCAGCACCAAAATCTCCTGCGGCCGCACGCCGGCGCCGCCGAAGCGCAGCACCTCGTCGCCCAGCGGCGAGGGCATGGCCATCGGCGCCGGGCTCCACACCGCGAGCGCGGCGTTCTGCACGATGATGCCGAAGCCGATGGTGCTCATCACCCAGCCCATGCCGCCGCCCGCGAAGGGCCGCACCGCGGCGCCGTACAGCAGCACGCCGAAGGCGGCCATCAGCGCGATGACCACCACCATTGCCAGCAGATAGCGTGCAAAAGACACGTCCGCCGGCTGCAGGTTGCCGGTGTGCGGCTTGCCGGCCAGCAGCAGCAGCACGGTGGCCGCCAGGAAGCAGGCCGCGACCAGGAACTCGCCCTGGCCGAAGTTCAGCGTCTTGGTGGTGCTGTGGGTGATGCTGAAGCCCAGGGCCACCAGCGCATAGATGCCGCCCAGCGCAAGGCCGCTGAACAAGGCTTGGAACAAGGTGACCATGGTCTTCAGGCGTGCTGTTCATCCATGAGACGGCGGCCGTCTCACTTCTTCAGGTCGGCCACCACGATGGCCTTGGCGATGTCGTCGCGGAACGCGGTGACGCGGCCGTCCTTCCAGCGTGCGAGATGGAAGTCGCTCACGCCCAGCGCCTCGTGGTTCTCCTTCGAGAAGGGCTTCCTGTAGAGCTTGACGATGCCTTGCGTGTCGGGCAGCCCGTCCTGCAGCGCGGCGGCCACCTTGGGGCCTTCGGTGCCGCCGGCCTTCTTGATGGCGCTGGCCAGCAGCAGCACCGAGTCGTAGGCCTGCGCGGCGGCCACGAAGGTGGCCATCGTGGGGTAGCGCTCGCGCACGCGCGCGGCCAGCGCGGCGGCGCGCGGGCTGCTGTCCTCCGCGGTGGAGGTGGCGAAGATGATGTGCTCGGAAAGCTTCTTGCCGGCAATGTTGAGCAGCGGCGTGCTCATGTTGCCCCAGGTGCCCAGCGTGGTGGGGAAGTAGTCCACCTTCTCCATGCTGCGCAGCAGCTGCGCGTTGGCATCGGCCAGGCCGTACACCACCAGCGTGTCGGCACCCGCATCGCGGATCTTGGCCAGCTGCGAGGTCATGTCGGTGTCCTTGGGGCCGAACTTCTCGGTGGCCACCGGCTTCAGGCCGTGCATCGCGAGCACCTCGTTCAGGTCCTTCAGGCCCTGCTGGCCGAAGCCGGTGGAATCGGTGATGAAGGCGATCTTCTTGCCCTTGGAGGCCTTCACCGCATAGGCCAGCAGCAGGGCCACCTGTTCACGGTCGACCATCGAGACGCGGAAGATGTAGTTCTGGGCCTCGGCCTCGTAGCGCTTGGTGATGCCGGTGGCGGTGGCCACCGGCACGATCACCGGCACCATCTTCTGCTGCGGGATGTGCAGCCAGGCCAGCGCGTTGCCCGAGTTGGTGGGGCCGATGACGGCGGCCACCTTCTCGCTGTCGATCAGCTCGGTCATGTTCTGGATCGATTTCGGCGGCTGGCCGGTGTCGTCGCGCACCAGGCCCACCAGCTTGCGGCCCAGCAGGCCGCCGGCCTTGTTGATGTCCTCGATGGCCAGCTCGAAACCGTGGCGCGCGGCCACGCCCAGCTCGGCGGCGCCAGTGCCGGACTGGTCGGCGTTGAAGCCGACTTTGATGTCGTCGGCCGCGCGGGCCGGCGTGGTGGCCAAGGTGGCCAGTGCGGCGAGCGCGGCGGTGGCCAGCAGGGTGCGGCGGGCAAGGTGGGTCATGGTTGTCTCCAATGGGATCGGTCTTGTGGGGGATGGGATGGCCGCTCAGTTCGTGCGGCATTCGGCCAGCAGCGAGACGGCGCGGTCGGCCCGCACGTCCCCCGCCTCGACCAGGCGGCGCGCCACCCAGTCGATCTCGGCGCCGGTGGCGCCGGCCACCAGCGCGATGTTGCGGGCATGCAGGGCCATGTGGCCGCGCTGGATGCCCTCGGTGGCCAGCGCGCGCAGCGCGGCCATGTTCTGCGCCAGGCCCACGGCCACGGTGATCTCGGCCAGCTCCTGCGCCGTCTTCACGCCCAGGATCTTCAGCGCCAGCCGGGCCAGCGGATGGGTGCGCGTGGCGCCGCCCACCAGGCCCACCGGCAGCGGCAGCTCGATGCTGCCCACCAGCGCGCCGGCATGGTCGCGCTCCCAGTGGGTGAGCGAGGTGTAGCGCCCGCCGCGGCAGGCGTAGGCATGGGCGCCGGCTTCCACCGCGCGCCAGTCGTTGCCGGTGGCCACGATGACGGGGTCGATGCCGTTCATGATGCCCTTGTTGTGCGTGGCGGCGCGGTAGGGGTCCACCGCGGCGAAGGTGGCGGCGTCGATCACGCCTTCGACCACGCGCTCGCCGGCAAACTCCCGCGTGGCCAGCGCCTCGGCGGGCACCCGCACGCTGGCACGCGCCAGCCGCAGGTCAGCCAGGTTCGACAGGATGCGCAGCCGCACCGTGCCGTGGGTGAGCGTCTCCACGCGGCTGGCCACGGCCTCGGCCATGGTGTTCACGGTGTTGGCGCCCATCGCGTCGCGCACGTCCACGATCAGGTGCAGCACCAGCATCGCGCCGCGCGGCGTGTCGGGGAACACATGCACCTCGATGTCGCGGCAGCCGCCGCCCAGGCCCACCAGCACATGGTCGCGGCTGTTGGCCAGCGCAATGATCTCGTCGCGCGCGGCCAGCAGCGCATGGCGCGCGCCGTAGGGGTCGGCCACGTCCAGCACCTGCACCTGGGCGCGCATCAGCGGTCCGGTGCTGCTGGTGCGGAAGCCGCCGCATTCGCGGGCGATCTTGGCCATGTAGGAGGCGGCGGCCACCACGCTGGGCTCTTCCACCACCATCGGCACCAGCACGTCGCGGCCGTTGACGCGGAAGTTGCCGGCCACCGCCAGCGGCAGCTCGAAGGTGCCGATCACGTTCTCGACCATGCCGTTGGCGGTGGCCACCGGCAGCGCGCCGGGCTGTCGCAGCAGCGCGGTGTCGGCCTCGTCCAGTGCAGCGATGCGGGCGAGGGCGTCGATGCGCTGGGCCGGGTCCAGCGCTCGGAAGTGGGGGAGTCGGGAGTCCGCGACCATGGTGAAGAGGGTGTCCTGGGGTGGTTGATCCGTCGCACCCACTTTAGGAAAGCTGTACCCGTTCAGGCAGGTACAGTTGGCGGCGACAGTGCGCCTGCTGTCTGCGTGCTGTGCCCCTTCGAGGCACAGTGAGGCCTCCGCCTTCACAGGCCCGACGACGATGCAAAGAACCTCGATCGCCAACACGCTGGCCGCGTCCCTTGAGCGTCAGATCCGCGATGGCGCCTTCCGCCCCGGCGACAAGCTGCCCTCGCTGCGCGTGCTGGCCAGGCTGCACGGCTACGGCAAGAACACCGTGGTGGCGGCCTTCGAGCTGCTGGTCTCGCGCGAGCTGGTCGAGCCGCGCCGCGGCTCGGGCTACTACGTGCGTGAGTTGCCGCGCCGCCATGCCGGCGACGACGAGGCCGGCTCGCTGGGCCGGGCGATGGACATCGTGTGGCTGCTGCGCGAGCAGCTGAAATCCCAGCCCGACGAGCTGCGCGTGGGCGATGGTTTCCCGCCGGTGGACTGGCTGGCCGAGGCGCGGCTGGACAAGTACCACCACAAGGTGGTGCGCACGGGGCTGGGCGCGCTGTTCCGCTACGGCACCCGCTTCGGCTACGCGCCGCTGCGCCAGCACCTGGTGCGCAAGCTGGCCGATTTCGGCATCGGCGCCGAGCCGCGGCAGATCGTGCTGACGCAAGGCGCCAACCAGGCCATGGACATCGTGCTGCGCTACTTCGTGCCGGCCGGCGCGGTGGTGCTGGTGGACGACCCCGGCTACTACCCGCTGTTCGGCAAGCTGCGGCTGGCCGGCGCGCGCATCGTGGGCGTGCCGCGCCAGGCCGACGGGCCGGACCTGGAGGCGCTGGAGCAACTGCTCGCGGTGCACCGGCCGCACCTGTTCTTCACCCAGTCGGTGGGCCACAACCCCACGGGCTCGGACCTGTCGTCTGCCAAGGCCTTCCGGGTGCTGCAACTGGCCGAGCGTCACAACCTGCTGATCGTCGAGAACGACCCGCTGGCCGACTTCAAGCCCACCAGCGCGCCACGGCTGGCGGCGCTGGACCAACTGAGCCGCACCATCTACATCGGCAGCTTCTCGAAATCGTTCTCGGCCGCGCTGCGGGTGGGCTTCTTTGCCTGCAGCCCTGATCTGGCCAGCGACCTGGCGGACCTGAAGATGCTGGTCAACGTGAGCAGCTCGGAATACTGCGAGCGCACGGTGGACGTGATCCTGAGCGAGGGCCACTACCAGCGCTACCTGACGCGGCTGCGCGAACGCCTGGCCGACGCCACCGAACGTGCCACGCGCCTGCTGGAGGGCATGGGGGCGGAGCTGTTCGCGAAGCCGCATCAGTCGCTGTACCTGTGGGGCGCCTTGCCGGGCGTGGCCGATTCGATGGAACTCGCCCAGGCCCTGCTGCCGCAGAAGATCGTGCTCGCGCCGGGCCGCAACTTCTGCGTCGATCCGGCGGAGGTCTCGCAGTGGTCGCGCTACAACGTGGGCGCGGTGATCGACCCGCGCTTTGCGCGGGCGATGACGCCGCTGCTGCGCAAGCGCGCGGCCCGCCGCTGAGACGGCCGCACACGTGGTGCGCTAGCCCAGCTTGAAGCGGTTCACCGTGTGGGCCAGCGTGTCGGCGTGCACGCGCAGGCTCTCGGCGGCGGCGCTGGTTTCCTCGGCCAATGCCGCGTTCTGCTGCGTGCTGTGGTCCACCGCGGCCAGCGACTGGTTGATGCGCGAGATCTCCCCGCTTTGCGCCACCGCGGCGTCGAGGATGGAGGTGACCAGCCGCGCCACGTCGCCCACGCGGGTGACGAGTGCGTCGATCGAGCTGCCCGCATCCACCACCAGCTGGCGGCCGGCCTGCACGCGCTGGTCGGTGCTGCGCACCAGCGTGGCGATTTCCTGCGCCGCGCTGCGGCTCTGGGTGGCCAGCGATCGCACCTCGGCTGCCACCACCGCGAAGCCACGGCCGTGCTCACCCGCGCGGGCCGATTCCACCGAGGCATTGAGCGCCAGGATGTTGGTCTGCGCGGCGATGCGGTCGATGATGCCGATGACCTCGGCAATGCGCCGGCTGGCGCTGCTGACCTCGGTGATCATGCTCACCACCTGGCCCATCAGCTCGCCGCTGCGGGTGGCGTAGCACGCGGCCTGGTTCGAGTTGCCGGCCGCGGCCTCGGCGATCGACACGTTCTGGTCCACCGTGGTGGTGAGCTGGTGCAGCGAGGAGGCCGTCTGCTCCAGCGAGCCGGAGGTGGCCTCGGTGCGGCCACCCAGGTCGGCATTGCCGGCGGCGATCTGCGTCGCGGCCACGCGCAGCGATTCGGTGGTGGCGTGCACCAGGCCCAGCGAGGCGGCGAGCTGGCGCCGCACCGATTCCACGTCCGCCATCAGGCGGCCGATCTCATCGCCGCCCTGCACCGGCACCGGCGCGGTGAGGTCGCCGGTGGCCAGCCGGTGCATGGCCTGCGAGAGCGTGCGCACGCGCTTGAGCAGGCCGGCCGCCACCCACACGATGGCTGCCACCGCCACCCCCACCGCGGCCAGCGCCACCAGCGCGATCAGCGAGCGCGCATCCTGCGCCACGCCGCGCGCCGCGGCCACGTCGGCCCCCGCGGCATCAAGCTGGCGCTGGCTGCTGGCCGAGATGCGTTCGAGCAGCTGCGTGTATTCGGTCTGTGCCGCCGCCAGGAACGTGGCGGCGCTGACGAGCGCGGTCTGCTTCATCTGCAAGGCCTCGCGCAGGCGTTGCCGGTAGGTGCCGAACGACGCCTGCAGCGCCTGCAGGTCCTGGTGCTCGGCGTTGCCGGCAGCCGACTGCGCCAGGCGCTCCTGGATCATGCTGTCGATGCGGGCCGCAAGCGCCTGCTGCGCGTGGTCGACCTTGGCCACGTCTTCGTCGCCATAGCCCACGGCGGCCAGCGCGATCGACTGGTTCATCAACCCGTTCAGGTCACGCAGCTTCGATTCGAGGCTCGACGAGAACGTGTAGCTCGGCAGCCGCTGCGCGTTCAGCAGCTCCAGCGTGTGCGCGAGGCGCGCAAAACCCCACAGCGCGGTGGACCCCACCAGCGCCAGCATCAGCAGGCAGGCCAGTGGCGGGATCGCGAGCTTGTGCCTCAGGGCGAGGTTGTGAACGGCATGGCCCATGATGGCTCTCCCAACGGTACGACGGGCGGAATCTAGGGCCGCCCGTCAGGCCGTTGGGGGCACAGTTGGCCCGGACAGTTGAAACGCCTGGGTCGCTCAGGCCGGTTCGTGATGAAAGCCCCTCGGCAGGATCTGCCAGCGGCCGTCCAGCTGCACCATCGTCGGCAGGTCGGTGCAGTGGTGCGGGCCTAACGGCCTTCCTGAGCGCGCATCTGCTCCGCCTGGTCGCGCACGCGGCGCATGCCGCGGATCCAGCGCTCCACATCGGCCGCCTTGCGCTGCAGGTAGGTCAGCACCTCGGGGTGGGGCAGGATCAGGAACTTCTCGTCGTGCATGGCCTTGAGCACGTCGTCGGCCACCTGCTCGGGCGAGACCGAGCCGGCCGACAGGAAGCTCTGGCGGTTGCCACCCTTGCCCAGCAGCATCTCGGTGCGAACGCCCTGCGGGCACAGGCAGCTGACACGGATGCCCTTGTCGCCATAGGTGATGGACAGCCATTCGGCGAAGGCCACCGCGGCATGCTTGGTCACGGTGTACATCGCCGAATCCACCTGCGCCAGCAGGCCGGCGGCCGAGGCGGTGTTGACCAGGTAGCCCTCGCCACGCGCCAGCATCTGCGGCAGCACCGCGCGCGCGGCCCAGACATGGGCCATCACGTTGATCTCGTGGATGCGCTGCCATTGCTCGGGCGTGGCGTCCATGCCGCCGCGCAGGATGATGCCGGCGTTGGAGCAGAACACGTCCACCTGGCCGAAGCGTTCGGTGGCGCGCTGCACGAGCTGCTGGATCTCGGCTTCCTTCGACACATCGGTCTTCACGCCGAGGCCGGTGGTGGGGCCGCTCAGTTCGGACGCCACGGCCTCGCAGGCGGCCTGGTCCAGGTCGGCCACCACCACGGCGCGGGCGCCGGCCTGGGCGAAGCGCAGGCACAACGCGCGGCCGATGCCTTGCGCGCCACCGGTGACGACGACGACCTTGTTTCGGATGTCCATGCAGTGCTCCGTTGGGTGATCAGGCGCGTGTGTCGGGAATCGTGCCCGGCGGCTCGATGTCGACCTCGAAATTCTCGAGGAAGCGGCTGACCATCATGTAGAAGCCGATGGTGAGCACCAGCTCGGCGATCTCGCGCTCGCTGAACTGCGCCTGCATGCGGGCGAACAGCACATCGGGCGCCTTCACGTGGTGCACCAGCGTGTCGGTGAACTCGAGCACCAGGCGTTCGCGCGCATCCAGCGCCGAGGTGTCGGCACCGATCTCGAGTGCGGCCACCTTGTCGTCGGCCAGGCCCACCTGGCGTGCGACGCGCCGGTGCTGGTGCACCTCGTAGCCGGCCTGGCTGATCAGGCCCACACGCAGGATGGCGATCTCGCGCAGCTTCGCGTCGAGCGTGCTCTCGCGCAGCAGCGCGCCGCCGAGCTTGAGGAAGCCCACCGCCGCCGGCCCGGCATGCGGCAGCATGCGGTACAGGTTCAGCGGGTGGCGGGCGTGCAGCAGGTCGGTGTAGGCCGCGGGGGCCTGCGCCATGTTGAAGTAGGGGATGCGGGCCATGGGGTCGTGGTGCGGTGGAGGGGCGGCGGCCGTGGCGTCAGCGGGTGAGCGTGGCTTCGATCTCGGCCACGATCTCGATCAGCAGCGGGCGCGCCTCGTTCAGCAGGTAGTCCTTCGAGAGGCTGGAGGCCGGGCCACCGCAGCTGACGGCCATGGGGGGCAGGCCACGGCCCGGCCGCAATGCGCAGGCTATGCCGTTGACATCGGGCTGCCAGTCGCCGAAGGAGCAGGTGACGCCCAGCGTGCGCTGGTCCTCCAGCGCCTGCTCGATGCCGCGACGCACCGCTGGCCAGGTGTCCGGGTTGCGCAACGCGGCGATCTCCATCACCGCGTTGCGCTCGGTGTCGGACACGGCCGTGAGCCAGGCCCGGCCGAGCGCCGATTTCACCAGTGGCACGCGCGAGCCGACATCCAGGCTCAGGGTGATCGGCGCGCTGCCGCGGCAGTTCTCGATGTAGATCATCGAGCCCCGGTCGCGGGTGCCCAGCGAGACGCTGCTGCGGGTCTGCGTGGCCAGGCGCTGCATCAGCGGCCGCGCGACCTGGCGCACGTCCAGGCGCGCCAGCATGGTGCTGCCCAGCGCCAGCGTGGCGCTGCCGAGCCGGTACTTGCCGGTGTCCTCGATCTGGTCGAGGTAGGACAGCTTGGTCAGCGTGGCGGTGAGCCGCGAGATGGTGGACTTGGGCAGGCCGCAGCGCTCGGCGATTTCCAGGTTGCCCAGGCTGCGGTCACGCGTCTGGAAGCAGGCCAGCACCTGCAGCCCGCGTGCGAGCGCGGTGACGAAGTGGCGGTCTTCCTTCGGCTTGGGCGGGCGGCGTGCGCCGCGCGGGGCCATCGAGCCCTTGCCCTTGTGGCCATGGGAACCCCCGTTGAGACCGCGGCCCGCGGCAGATGGCGCAGGGGTGGCGGGGGTGCTGCTGGCGGCGCCCGGCCGCGTGTCGTTCACGGCAGCCATGGCATTGACAGCCCATGGTGCGGGCGAAAGAATTGATTCATAGAAATAGAATCATGTACTGCAGTGCAAAAGAATAACATGGCATCGACCGGGGGAGATGAGGTTCCGTTGAGGGGCTTCATGCTGCTGAACGTGCTGGTGGGTGCATCACACGGGGTCACGCGGGTGGTGATGCCGCTGTACGCGGCATCGTTGCAGGCGCAGTCCTGGCAGATCGGCCTGGTGGGCGGCCTGCAGTTCCTGGGGCTGTTGCTGCTGTCCATGCCCACCGGTGCACTGATCGAGCGGCACGGCAGCCTGGCGCTGTTCCGCATCGGCTCGCTGGCGGCGGCGCTGCTGTATGCCTTCGGGCTCACGCAGGTCAGCGCCCCGTGGCAGCTGATCCTGTGCGTCACCGGCATGGGGCTGGTGATTCCGCTGCGCCTGGTGCCCACCAACACCGAGTTCCTGCACCTGCTGCCACGCCTGCGGCCGGCGCAGGCGGGCTGGAACCGCGGCGCCAACTCGCTGGGCATGTACTTCATCGGCCCGAGCCTGGGCGCGCTGCTGCTGGGGCTGCTGGGCTTTGCGCCCACCTTCCTGCTGGTGGCGGCGGTGTTCCTGGCCACCCTCGTGATCGGCAGCCGGGTGCTGGCCGGTGCGCCCCCGGGCCGCGGCGACGAGGCCACGCCGCTGCGGCAGCGCGTGCGGCGCCAGATCGGGATGGTGCGCGAGCGGCCGCTGGTGCGCCAGACCATGCTGATGGACATGGTGGGCCAGATGGCGCTGGCCTACTTCTCGGTGTTCATCGTGCTGCTGGGCATGCGCCAGTTCGGCATGGGCCTGCAGCAGGCGGCTGCACTGATCACCTTGCAGGGGGCCTTGTTCGTGGCCACGCTGTTTGTGGGCGGCGCGCTCACCGCGCGCTGGCCCGAGGAGCGCCGCTTCCTGGTGGCCCTGAGCCTGCTGCTGGCGCACGCGGCCTTGCTGGCCTTCGCGCGCTCGCCGCTGTGGCTGTGGGCCGGTGCCGCGCTGCTGGGCCTGGGGCTGGGCCTGCAGCAGCTGGGCAGCGTGAACCGCTATGCGCGCCTGATGCGCGAGCTGGGGCGCGGCCATGCGGGGGGCTTGTCGTCGATGGCGGCGCCCGCCGGCGGCCTGACCGGGGCCATGCTGGGCGGCCTGCTGAGCCAGCGCTTCGGCCTGGCCTCGGGCTTCCAGGTGCTGGTGCTGCTGTTCCTGGGCCTGTGGTGGCAGCAGTGGCGTGCCATGCGCCATGCCGCGGGGGGGACTGCTTAGGCGGCTCATGGTGATCGTCACGCAGGCGTGAGCAGGCCCTCGAGCAGCGGCCGGGCGTAAAGCTCGGCCGCGGTGTCGGCGCTGGCCTTGCCGATCCAGCGATCGAGCTCGGCGGCCGCGTTGACCATGCCGCTGACCATCTGCGCGGCCACCGAGGGGTCGACGACACGGATCGAGCCGTCGGCCATGCCGTCGACGATGAAGCTCGCGAAGCGCTCGCCCAGGCGGTTCATCGTGCGCAGCTTCTCGCGCCGCATCGCCTCGGGCAGGGCGCTCCAGGCCGATACCCGCAGCAGCGGCCCATGCTCTGACATCTGGTAGCGCACCATCGTGCGGCAGGCCAGCACCAGGCGCTGCCAGCCGCTGCCGGGGCGCTCGGCCACGGTGCTCTGCACCGCGCGCATCGCGGCGAAGGTGCGGTCGAAGCAGGCCGAGACCAGTTCGTCCTTGGTCTCGTGGTGGTGATAGAACGAGCCCTTGGTGAGGTTGAGCTCGGCCGAGATGCGGTCCACCGAAGCGCCGTGGTAGCCATGCTCGTTGACCAGCCGGGTGGCCGCGCGCAGGAAGGCCTCGCGCGTGTCGGCCTGGTCGGGCTGCAGGGCCTCGAGCACGGGCTCGGTGTCGGGTGTGGTGTCCCAGCGCTGGCCGGGCTGGGCCAGGCCGTTGAGCATCACGTCGGCGATGCGCTCGCCCACGCGGGCATAGTCGGCCGGCTCGTAGCGGAAGATCCAGGCCCGCGTCCAGGTGGCCAGCGAGAGCAGCAGGTGTGCCCGCGCGTTGAGCGCCGGGCGGGTGAGCACCGGTGCATCGGGCCCGCGCAGCAGCTGCCGCACGCTGCGGAACATGTTGTTGTAGCCGGCGAACACCTGCGCATCGTGCGGCGGCGTGATGGCCCGCACATCGTTGAACACGGCCATCTCGGGGTGGCGGCCGGTGGCGATGTCGGCCAGCATGTCCACGTAGGCGAGCAGGAAGGCACGCACCCGCTCGGCGGGCGAGGGCGCCGACTGCGCGGCGCCGGCCAGCGCATCGATCGCCGCCATCGAGCGCAGCAGGCAGGCGCTGGCCAGCTCTTCCTTCTTGCGGTAGTAGTAGGTCAGGCTGTTGGTGGCCAGGCCCACGCTGCGCGCCACCTCGGCCAGCGTGGCACCCTTGATGCCGTGCTGGTTGAACTGGCGCGCGGCGCCGTCGAGGATGGCTTCGCGCTTCTCGTTGAAGCGCATCGTGGCCTGCGACATCGCGGGGCTGCGGCGGCGGCGGGCCGGCTCAGGGCGTGGTGGCGGCGCGCGGGGCGCTGGGCGCGCCGGCCGTGGCCGCGTCCTTGCGCGTGCTGGCCGGCATTTGCACCGGGTGCAGGTGGCAGGCCACGGCGCGGCCGCTGCCCAGGTCCAGCAGCGCGGGGTCTTGCGTCTTGCACACCGGCATGGCCTGCGGGCAGCGTGGGTGGAAGCGGCAGCCCGGCGGCGGGCGCATCGCGCTGGGCACCTCGCCCACCACCACGGCGCGCTGGCGCTGTGCCTCGACCACCGGGTCGGCCACCGGCACCGCGGCCATCAGCGCCTGGGTGTAGGGGTGCAGCGGGGCCTTGTACAGGGCATCGCGCGGTGCGATCTCGACGATGCGGCCCAGGTACATCACCGCGATGCGGTTGCTGATGTGGCGCACCACCGCCAGGTCGTGCGCGATGAACAGGTAGGACAGGCCCAGCCGCTGCTGCAGCTCGACGAACACGTTCACCACCTGGGCCTGGATCGAGACGTCCAGTGCCGACACCGGCTCGTCGCAGATGATCAGGCTGGGTTCGAGCGCGAGCGCGCGCGCGATGCCGATGCGCTGGCGCTGGCCGCCGGAAAACTCGTGCGGGAAGCGGTCGGCCATGTCGGGCAGCAGGCCCACGGTCTTGAGCAGCGCGGCCACGCGGTCCTGCAGCTCACCGCGGTGGCTGCAGATGCCGTGCACCTCCAGGGGCTCGGCGATGATGTCGCGCACCGCCATGCGGGGGTTCAGGCAGCCGTAGGGGTCCTGGTACACCATCTGCAGCCGGCGGCGCAGCGGCCGCATCGCGGCCTTGTTCAGGTGCGTGATGTCCTGGCCCTCGAAGAGGATGCGTCCGCCCGTGGGCTCGAGCATGCGCAGCGCGGCCAGGCCGGTGGTGGACTTGCCGCAGCCCGATTCGCCCACCAGGCCCAGGGTTTCGCCGCGCTGCAGGCTGAACGAGACGCCGTCCACCGCGCGCACGTGGGCCAGCGGCCCGCGGAAGGGCACGATGCTCTGGCCGACGGGGAAGTGGACCTTCAGGTCCTCGACCCGCAGCACCTCGTCGGGTGCGCCGGGCCGGGCGGGGGTGGGGTTCTCAGACATCGACGAAACAAGCCTTCTGGTGACGCGGGCCCACCTCCTGCAGCACCGGGCGTTCCTGGTGGCAGCGGGCGGTGGCGTGGCGGCAGCGCGGCGCGAACGCGCAGCCCGGCGGCATGGCGGAAAGATCGGGCGGCGTGCCTTCGATGGGCACCAGGCGCTGGGTGGTGTCGCTGTCCAGCCGCGGCACCGAGGCCATCAGCCCCATGGTGTACGGGTGGCGCGGGTGGGCGTAGAGCTCGCGCGCCGGCGCGGTCTCGACCACGCGGCCGCCGTACATCACCACCACGCGGTCGGCATAGCGCGCCACCACGCCGAGATCGTGCGTGATCAGGATGAGGGCCGAATTGGCCTTGCGCGAGAGGTCCTGCAGCAGGTCGAGGATCTGTGCCTGCACGGTGACGTCGAGCGCAGTGGTGGGCTCGTCGGCAATGATGAGCTGCGGCTCGCAGGCCAGCGCCATCGCGATCATCGCGCGCTGGCGCATGCCGCCCGAGAACTGGTGCGGGTAGGCGCTCACGCGGCTGGCCGCATCGGGCATGCGCACGCGGTCGATCAGTTCCACCGCCTTCTTCAGCGCCGCCTTCCAGGGCGTGCCGCGGTGCAGGTTGATCGGCTCGGCGATCTGCTTGCCCACGGTGAGCGCCGGGTTCAGCGAGGACATGGGCTCCTGGAAGATCATCGCGATGCGGTTGCCGCGCACGGCGCGCATCTGCGCGTCGCTCAGCTTGCGCAGGTCCTGCCCGGCGAACAGGATCTCGCCGCCCTCGATGCGCCCCGGCGGCTCGGGAATCAGCCGCAGGATCGACATCGCGGTGACGCTCTTGCCCGAGCCCGATTCGCCGACGATGGCCACCGTCTCGCCGACCTCGACATCGAAGGACACGTGATCGACCGCGGTGACCCAGCCGCGCTCGGTGCGGAAGCGTGTGGTCAGGTCGCGGACGCGAAGCAGGGGTTCAGCCATGCGATGGTGCTCGGTGCAGGCCCCCGGAGGGGACAGGTCGCCGCAGGCGACCAGGGGAACGCGATCTTGATCGGAGCTGCCCGACCGGATCCGGGTTTCCCGGTCCGGTCGGGTAGCCCCTCGGGGGCGGCCGCCAGGCGGCCGGGGCCGTCAGTTGCCGAACCCCATCTTCTTCTTGAGCTCCTGATCCACCCAGATGCGGGCGTGGATCGGGCCCGGCCGCTCGGCGCCGGCACGCAGCTCGCCGCCGTAGTTCTTCACCCACGGCCAGTAGCCGGTGTAGACATAGGCGGTGGGCAGCCACAGGTGCACTGCGCGGTCGAGGATGTCGCGCGTCATCAGGCGCACCTTGATCTGGCGGACACGCTCGTCGGGCTCGGCATAGACCTCGGTCATCTTCTTGTCGATCTCGGGGTCGCCGAACTGCGCGGGGTTCCACAGCTGGCCCTTCACGAAGGTCTTGCGCAAGGCCGTCGTCGGGTTGGTGTGGCCCAGGAACATGAAGTAGCCCGGCGCGTTGGTCTTCTTGATCATGGCCGAGAGGTAGGCGCCGTATTCCAGCGTCTCGATCTCCATCTTCACGCCCACCTTGGCCAGGTAGGCGGCCACCATGGTGAGCAGGTCACCCTCGACGCTGGAGCTGCTGGTCTGCACCTTGAAGGTGAAGCCGTTCGCATAACCCGCCTCGGCCAGCAGGGCCTTGGCCTTGGCCGGGTTGAAGGTGAAGAGCTCCTTCACCGAATCGGGCATGTCCTTCAGCGGCTCGTAGTACCCGGTGTAGTTCGGGTGCATCGGGTAGGCCAGCATCTCGGCGTTGCCGCCGTAGTAGCTCTTGATGATGGCGTTCTTGTCCACCGCCATGTTGAGCGCCCGGCGCACGCGGATGTCGTCGAAGGGCTTGGTGTCGTTGCGCAGCGCGATGAACTGGCCGCCGTTGGCCAGGTACTTGTTCCACTGGATCTTGGGCGCGCTCTTCTTCATCTCCTCGACGTGGCTCCAGCGCACGGCCTCGAGCAGGTCGAGCTTGCCGGTGCGCAGCGCGGTGATGAAGGTGGTCTCGTCCTTGATGTAGCGGTAGGTGATCTTGTCGACGAAGGGCAGCTTGTAGCTCTGGCCGCCGATCTTCTCGCTGTCCCAGTAGCCCGGATTCTTGGTCCAGGTCATCGAGTTGCTCTGCACGTAGTCCTGGATCATGAACGGCCCGGTGCCGTTGATCGACTTCCAGTCCTTGGCCTTCGTCTCCTGCACTTCCTTGGGCACGATGGCCGAGTAGTAGCCCCAGCCGAAGCGGTAGTCCCACTCGGCGTTGTACTGCTTGAAGGTGAACACCAGCGTGTGCTTGCCGGTGGCCTCGATCTTGGCGATGTGGTCGAAGTAGCCCGGGATCTTCTTCGGGCTGGCGTTGACGCGGTTGTAGCTGTAGATCACGTCTTCCGCGGTGAGCTCGCGCGCTTCCATCACGCCGGGCTTGGCCGGGAACATGATGCCCTTGCGCAGCGTGACGTCCAGGCGCAGGCCGTCGGGCGAGAGCTTCCAGCTCTCGGCCAGCTCGCCGCGCAGGGAGTCGGGGGCCAGCCAGGCATCGGAGATGAAGGGGTGCTTGCCGCCGTTGCGCACCGATTTGGAGAGGTCGGCCGCGAACAGCTGCTCGTAGGCGAGGCCGGTGTCCTGGTTGATCTTCCAGGCCCAGTCGGCCGTGTCGGGCGACAGCGGCGACACCGTGACGTACACGTTGCCGATGTTCAGGCTGCCGCCGTACTGCGGCTTCTCGGCCGCGGCCTTGGGCTGGGCCTGGACGAGGGCGGGGCCGAGCGCCAGGGCGAGGCCGGCAGCCAATGCGACGCGTCTCAAGAGTGGCATGGTGTCTCCTTGGGGATGTGCTGCAGGCATGCAGGCGTTTGGGGTGAGTCGGGAAGTCAGCGTGAGCCGCGCATGCGCGGATCGAGCAGGTCGCGCAGCGCGTCGCCGAACACGTTGGTGGCGTACACGACGAGCGTGAGGCACAGGCCCGGCGCCAGCGCCAGCCAGGGGCCCTGGAACATGAAGGTGCGGCCGCTGCCCGAGAGCATGCCGCCCCAGGTGGGCGCCGGCGGCGGCACGCCCAGGCCCAGGAAGGACAGGCCCGATTCGGCCAGGATCACCGTGCCCACCCGGGTGGTGAACAGCACGATGATGGGCGGCAGCACGTTGGGCAGGATGTGGCGCCACAGGATGCGCAGCGTGGAGGCACCGATCGATTGCGCCGCATGCACGTACATGTGCTCGCGCACCGAGACCACCGCGCTGCGCACGATGCGCGAGCCGCCGATGCCCAGCAGCAAGCCCAGCGTGCCGATGATCTGCGGCATGCCCGGACCCAGCACCGAGACCACGACGATCAGGATCACCAGGTCGGGGAAGCTCATCCACGCGTCGACGAAGCGCTGGATGATCATGTCGAAGCGGCCGCCGAGGTAGCCGCTGATGATGCCGATGAGCACCGAGATCAGCGTGGCCAGCGCCGCGCCCGAGAAGCCGATGATCACCGACAGCTGCGCCCCGTAGATGCAGCGCGAGAGCACGTCGCGGCCGAGGTTGTCGGTGCCGAAGGGCGCGCTCCAGGAGGGGGCCTCGAGGCGGCGGGTGGGGTCGATGTCGTTGTAGCCGAAGGGCGCCAGCACGTCGGCGAAGACGCCGCACACGAGGAACAGCACGAACACCACCGCACCGAAGGCGCCGAGCGGCTTTTCGGTGAACAGCTTGCGCACCAGGCGCCACAGCGGGTTCGGCCGGCGGGCGGCCGCGGCGGCGGTGTTCACGGGAATGGCTTGGCTCATCAGCGGTGCCTCACACGCGGGTCGAGCAGGCCGTAGCTCAGGTCGACCAACAGGTTGATGACCATCACCGACACGCCGACGACGAGGAACACGCCGGTGATCACGGGGTAGTCACGCTGGTTCACGGCGTCGAGCAGCAGCATGCCCATGCCGGGAATCACGAAGATCTGCTCGATGACGATGGCGCCACCGATCAGCAGCGGAGCCTGCAGGCCGACCACGGTGACCACCGGGATCAGCGCGTTGCGCAGCATGTGGCGCATCACCACCATCGGCTCCGAGAGGCCCTTGGCCCAGGCGGTGCGGATGTAGTCCTGGCGCAGCACCTCGAGCGCCATCGTGCGGGTCAGCCGCATCGTGATGGCCGACAGGCCCATGCCCAGCACCGTGGCCGGCAGCAGCATCTGCTTGAGGTTCTGCCACGGGTCTTCGCTGAAGGGCACGTAGTTCACCTCGGGCGACCAGCCCCACCACAGCGCCGGGAACACCATCACCATGGTGCCCACCCAGAAGCTGGGCACCGCGAGCATCAGGATCGAGAACGAGCGTGCGACGAAGTCGCCCCAGGTGTCCTGCCGGATGGCCGAGTAGATGCCGATCGGCAGCGCCAGCAGCAGCGCGATGATCATCGCGATCAGGCCGAGCTCGAAGCTCACCGGCAGGCGCTGGGCCAGGTCGTGCGTGACGGCCGACTGCTGCCACAGCGAGGTGCCGAGGTCGCCGCGCAGCACGATGCTGCCGAGCCAGCGCAGGTACTGCTGCCACACCGGGCCGTCCAGGCCGAGGGCGTGGATCAGCTTCTCGCGGGCCTGGGCGTCGTCGCTCACGTCGTGCTGCGCGAGCATCAGGTCGATCACGTCGCCCGGCACCAGGCGCACGGCGCCGAAGACGATCATGCTGCCGATCAGCATGGTCGGGATCAGGGCGAGCACGCGCCGCAGGACGTAGGCGCCCATGTCAGTGGTGGCAGCGCGCCACGTTGGCGTGCCGGCGATACGAAGTGGGGAACACGGGCGCTGTCTCCTTGCGCGGGCTGGCCGGTGCGGCGGGACGCCGGTGCACCGTTTTTGCCATACTGACTTTTCTAAACTGCAGGCATGATCGCGCGCACTCGGGGCCCGAACAATCAGGGGCAACCCGTCATCGAACTGTCCCCGCGGCGCCTTTAGAAGATTGGGTATGCCCTCTCTGAGAGGGTTTACACCGAGGAACTTCCGGTGCTTGGCGCGCATTGGAATGCACGCAATGGTGCCGGGCGCGGCCCGGGGCGGGCCGCGCGGTGCGGCGACGCGCGGCCAGGCATGGTGCGGCGCAGCATGCCGCGGTGTCGAAGCAGCCTGCGCGCGGCGCGCCGGCGCCGGCAGGTTCAGGGGGCGGCGTTCTCGCGCTGCTGCAGTTCGCGCCACATCACCTTGCCGGTGCCCGAGCGTGGCAGGCTCTGCGCGAATTCGACGATGCGCGGGCTCTTGTAGGCGGCCATGTTCGCGTGGGCCCACTCGACGATCTGCTGCTCGGAGACCTGGCCGGCCTGGCCGGGCTTGAGCACGATCACGGCCTTCACCGTCTCGCCGCGGCGCGCATCCTGCGCGGCGATGACGCAGGCCTCCTGCACCGCGGGGTGCTGGTACAGGATGGCCTCCACCTCGGCCGGCCACACCTTGAAGCCGGCGGCATTGATCATGCGCTTGAGCCGGTCGACGAAGAAGAAGTAGCCCTCGTCGTCGGTCTGCGCCAGGTCGCCGGTGCGCAGGAAGCGTTTGCCGTCGATCTCGACAAAGCTCTCGGCCGTGGCCTCGGGCTGGTTCCAGTAGCCCAGCATCACCTGCGGGCCGTGAACGATGATCTCGCCCGTCTCGCCCGGCGGCAGTTCCTGCAGGGTGTCGGGGTTCACCACGCGGGCGTCCACATCGAAGATCGGGATGCCCAGGCATTGCTCCTTCGGGCGTTCCGGCGGGTTGGCGTGGGTGGCGGCCATGGTCTCGGACATGCCATAACCTTCGGCGTACTTCAGGCCGAAGCGGCGCTCGGCCTCCAGCGCCAGCGCGCGCGGCATGGCCGCGCCGCCGCCGCCGATGCGGCGCAGGCTGCTCAGGTCGTATTCGCCCAGGCGCGGGTTGCTGAGGAAGTCGACCATCATCGCGGTGATCAGGCCGAAGCCGGTGATGCGGTAGCGCTGCACGCAGGTGGCGGCGGCGTCGCGGTCCCAGCGCGGCAGCAGCACCACGGTGGAGCCGCCGTAGATGGTGCCGTTGAGGTTGGCCTGCATGCCGGTGACATGGAACATCGGCAGCACCGCCAGGCTCACGCTGCCCTGGTTGGCCTGGCCCCACACGCCGCCGGCCACGGTGTTGAACATGGTGGTGCGGTGCGTGTGCATGCAGCCTTTCGGGTGGCCGGTGGTGCCCGAGGTGTAGGGCATCACAGCCAGGTCGTCCGGGCCGGCGGTGAGCGGCCCCGGGGGCAGCGCCTCGGCCAGTGCATCCGCCCAGGCCACCAGGCCGGCCTCACCCAGCGGCACACGCGGTGCCCGGATGAAATCGGGCACGTTCAGGTCGGTGTCCACCTGGAGGTAGTCGCTGTAGGTGGCCACGACGATGTGTGCCAGGCCTTCGGCCAGCAAGGGCTGCATGCGGGACAGCAGTTCTTGTGAACAGAACGCCACCCGCGCGCCGGCATCGCTGACGTAGTGCCGCAGCTCGCCGGTCAGGTTCATCGGGTTCACCGGCACCACCACCGCATCGGCCCGCAGGATGGCGTAGTAGGCCAGCATGAACTGGGGGCTGTTCTGCATGTACAGCAGCACCCGGTCGCCCTTGCGCACGCCGCAGCGCTGCTGCAGGTAGCCCGCCAGGTGCTCGGTCTCGCGCTGGAACTGGCCGTAGGTGATGGGCGTGTCGTAGAAGATCGCGAGCGGCTTGCCCGGAAAGCGCATCGCCGAGACCTCGACGTTGCGGTACAGGTTGGTTTCGGGCACCCAGAGGTGGCGGGGTGCGTGGGCGGGCCAGTGGGCGAAGTGTCGATCGGACATGGAGGCGGTGGGTGCGGTCGCGCAGGATGGCGCGAGGGCGGCACGCAAGTGCCCGGCCATGCTAGCCAGCCCCCCCGCCCCTGTAAACCCGGGAGCCCCCGGCCCGGCCCACGGCCCGGTTCCAGCGCGGCCGTTGGATCAGAGCATGTCTTCGCTGATCAGCAAGGACATCAGCCCCAGCTTCAGCCGCGTGAGCCAGCCGGCGCCGGGCTCGTCGGTCAGCAGCCGTTCCTCGCCGCCGGCGCTGGCGTGCCACTGCAGCTGCGTGCCCGCAGGCGCCAGCGCGAGCCGGAAGGCGCCGGCCAGTGCACGCGGCTGCATCAGCTGCTCCACCTCCCAGGCCAGCGCGGGGCTGTCGATCAGCAGCCCGAGCTCGGTGTTGAGCCGGGCCGAGCGCGGGTCCATGTTCAGCGAGCCCAGTGCCACCCAGCGCCGGTCGATCGTGGCCACCTTGGCATGCAGCCGTGCGGCCGAGCCGCCGAACACGCCCAGCGTGCCACTGCGCTGCACCAGCTCGGGGCTGAGTTCGTGGATCGTGACGCCCAGCTCGAGCATGGCCGTGCGGTAACGCGAATAGCCCCAGTAGACGATGGGCTCGTCGGTGGCGGCGATGGAGTTCGTGAGCACGCGGATGCGGATGCCGTGATCGCGCGCCTGGCGCAGCATGGCCAGCCCGCGCTGGCCGGGCACGAAATATGGCGAGGCGATCAGCACTTCCTCGCGTGCCCCCAGCATGGCCTGCAGCGTGGCGTCCAGCGCGCTTTCGGCCGGCGTCTCGAGCTGCTTGTCCGGTGCGTCGACCAGCACCCGCACCGGCGCATGGTGCAGCGTTAGGCGGCCCTGGGCGAGCTCGGCGGCCAGGCTGCCGCGGCCCAGTGCGTCCAGCAGGGTCACCTGCGCCGGCGGGGGCAGCTGCCGCACCTGCTCGTCGAACGCCGCGCGCAGCGCCTCGGGGCTGGGCGGCGTGTCATCGCCGGCGGCATCGGCGGCCATCAGGGCCTGGATCGGCCAGGCGCGTTCACTGTTCCAGTAGCGGTCGAAACCCGCGGCCAGCTCGGCCACCACCGGGCCGGTGGCCAGCACGTCCATGTCGATGAAGTTGGCGCTGCGGCTGCGCATGAAGTACTCGTCGCCGATGTTGCGGCCACCCGCGATCGCAAATGCACCATCGGCCACCAGCAGCTTGTTGTGCATGCGGTGGTTGATGCGCTCGCGCTCGTGCAGCGACAGCAGCAGCCGCGTGGTGAGGCCGCCCTGGCGTGCCGGCAGCGGGTTGTACAGGCGCAGCGACACATTGGGATGCGCGGCCAGGCCGGCGAACAAGGCCTGCTCGCCGGCGGTGTAGAGGTCGTCCACCAGCAGGCGCACGCGCACGCCGCGCGCCGCGGCATCACGCAGCGCACGCAGGAACTGCAGGCCGGAGTCATCACGCTGGATCAGGTAGTACTGCACGTCCAGCGAGTGCTCGGCGCGCTGCACCAGCGCGAGCCGGGCATCGAGCGCATGCACGCCGTTGGGCAGCAGGCGCAGGCCGGAGAGCGGCTCGGTGGCGGACACCTCGGCGGCCGCCGCGGCATGCGCCGCGGCCAGGCGGCCCAGCATGCCCTCGCCCGGCGCGCGGGCCACCGACACCGGCCGCGGGCCGGGTTCGGGCAGGCTGGCGCAGCCGCCGGCCAGGCCCAGCAGCAGCGCGAGCAGCAGCCAGGACAGGGCGGACAGCAGGGGGTGGGGGCGGCGGGCGATCATGGTGGTGGGGGGTGGTGACAGGCTGCACTATTGGCCAACCGGAGCGGCGGCGCCAGGCGCCTGCGACGAAACGCCGGCATCGGGGCGCGAAGTGCCGCCAGGCGCCGCAGGATGGCGACAGGGCTGTCGCCAGGGTCTTGCGCTGCGCGGCCGGCCGAGAGGCCCTAACCTGTGCAGCCATGAAGCGACGCCAGCTGCTGCACAGCCTGCCGGCCTGGGCCGGGCCCCTGGCCGCCCGGGCCCAGCCGGGCGTGCCCGCCGCTGCCCCGAGGAGGCCCGCCATGCACACCCGCCCGATTCCCGCCACCGGCGAACCCGTGCCCGTGATCGGCTGCGGCACCTGGCAAGGCTTCGACCAGGCGCCAGGCAGCGCCGGCCATGCCGAGCTGGCCACGGTGCTGAAGGCGCTGTTCGAGGCCGGTGGCCGGGTGGTGGACAGCTCGCCGATGTACGGCCGGGCCGAAGAAACCACCGGCGAGCTGCTGGCCGCCGGCGGGCACACCGGGCAGGCCTTCGTGGCCACCAAGGTGTGGACCGAGGGCCGGGCCGCGGGCATCCGCCAGATGCAGCGTTCGATGCAGCTGCTGCGCACACCCCGCATCGACCTGATGCAGATCCACAACCTGGTGGATTGGCGCAGCCACCTGGCCACGCTGCGGGCCTGGCAGTCCGAGGGCCGCATCCGCTACCTCGGCATCACGCACTACAGCGCCGCCGCCCATGCCGAGGTGGAGGCGGTGCTGCGCGCCGAACGGCTGGATTTCCTGCAGATCAACTACGCGGCCGACGACCGGGCCGCCGCGCAGCGCCTGCTGCCGCTGGCTGCCGAGCGGGGCGTGGCCGTGATCGTCAACATGCCCTTCGGCGGCGGTGGCCTGCTGCGCCGGCTGCAGGGGCAGCCACTGCCGGCCTGGGCCGGCGAGATCGGCTGCGCCAGCTGGGCCCAGGTGCTGCTGAAGTTCGTGCTCGGCCACCCGGCGGTGACCTGCACGATCCCGGGCACGCGGCGCGCGGCGCACATGGCCGAGAACGCGGCGGCGGGCACAGGCCCGTTGCCGGGGCCCGACTACTGGCGAGACAAGGACGCTGCATTCACGGCATAGCGCCGTCCGCCCGCAGCCGCACCCGCAGCGGCTCCTGCGGCCGCAGCGTGACATTCAGCACCGCTGGCGGCATGCCCGACCCCGGGGGCGGCTCGGGCACGCCGCATTGCAGCAGCACGGCGCCGACCAGGCCCATCTCCAGCAGCGCCAGGTGCTGGCCGATGCACACGCGGGGCCCTGCGCCGAAGGGCATCCAGGCGCCCCGAGGTGCCAGCGGCGCCCCGTCCAGGAAGCGCTCGGGCTGGAAGGCCTCGGGCTGCGGCCACCAGCGTGCATCGCGCTGCAACACCCAGGGCGCTATGCGCAGCAGCGTGCCGGCCGGCAGCCGCACTGTGCCCATCGCCAGCGCCTGCGTCACGCGCCGCATCGGCAGCACCGGCACCGGCGGGTACAGGCGCAGCGCCTCCTTCAGCGTGGCGCCCAGCCAGGGCAGCGCCGGCAGGTCGGCGGCGGTGGGCGGGCGGCCGCCCAGCACCTGCTGCAGCTCGGCGCGGGCCCGGTCCACGGCGCTGCGGTGGTGCGCCATCAGCAGCGTCCACCACGCGAGGCTGATCGCGGTGGTGTCGTGGCCGGCCAGGAACAGCGAGCGTGCGTTGTCCAGCCGCTCGGCCGGCGGCAGCAAGGCCAGCAGCGGGGCGGCGTCCGGCGCGCGCGCCCAGCGGTCCAGGCCTGCCTGCACGGTGGCGTCCACCAGGTGCTGGGCCTGCCGCGCTGCCGCCGCGGCACGCCCCGGCCACCAGCGCGGCCGCCGCCAGGGGCGGAACAGCGCGCGCATCGCGTCGCCGGCCAGCAGGCGCACCGCCTGCGACACGGCGTCCCAGGGCGGTTCGGCGTGCGGTGGCAGCGCGCCCACGCAGGGGCCGAACAGCGTGCGGTCGATGATGCGCATCGTCAGGCGGGTGAACAGGCGGTCGATGTCGATGGCGGCCTGCGCCGCATCGTCGGCCTGCGCGCCGCGGATCGCGTCCTGCGCGAGCTGCGCGATGCCCTCGCCCAGCGGGGCCAGGGCCCGCGGCGCGAGGGCCGGTGTCAGGCCGTGGCGCAGGCGCCGCCAGGCCTCGCCTTCGCTCACCAGCAGGCTGCGCGCGCCGTGGTAGCGCGCCATCACCCGGGGCACGCGGTCCCAGCGTTCGAGCCGGTCCGCGTGCTCGACCAGCAGCGCGCGGGCCAGGCCGGGCTCGAACACACCCACCACGCGCCGCGGGCCGATGCGCGACAGGCACAGGTCGCCCTGCTCGGCCTGCAGCCGCGTCAGCTCGCCCAGCATGTCCTGCTGCCAGCGGCGCAGCGCGGGCAGGCCGAGCCAGGGCGCCGGGGCGAGCGCCATCGTCGTGTCCTGCATGGCAGGTGTCTCCTGTGTCGGCGGCGGTGCCGGATGCCTGCCACCTTAGGCGCGCAGGCCGGCGGCCACATCGTCCGGGCGTCGGGCCGCGGCTGCGACCTTGGTCGTAGTGACAGGCCGGCGCCGCCGGCATAGAGTGCCGCTGCCGCTGGCCCCCACGCACCGCCGATGAAGATCCTGATGGTCGACGACCATGTCATGTTCCTGCAGGGCCTGAAGAACCTGCTCGGCGTGATGGCGCCCGAACACCAGGTGGACACCGCGTCCGAGCTGGGTCAGGCGCTGCAGATGAACCAGCTCGTCGGCTACGAGCTGGTGCTGCTCGATTGGCACCTGGCCGAAGGGGACGGCGGCCACTCGCTCGCGCGCCTGCGCGAAGCGGGCTGCACTGCACGCATCGTGGTGCTCTCGGGCGAACAGGGCCGCGCACTGATCGAGCGCAGCATCGAGCTCGGCGCGGCCGGCTTCATTCCCAAGACCTACAGCTCCGAGATGATGCTGGCCGCGCTGGGCCACATCCTGGCCGGGCGCATCTACCTGCCGGCCGACAGCCCGCGCCTGCCCGAGCCCCGCGCGCCGGGTGCCGCGCTGGCCGCACGCTTCGGCACGCTGACACCGCGCCAGCGCGAGATCTACCTGGCCGCCGCGCGCGGATTGCCGAACAAGCTGATCGCCCGCGAGCTGGGCATCGCCGAGGCCACGGTGAAGACCCACCTTACCGCCGTCTACGCCACGCTGGGCGTGCGCAACCGCACCGAGGCGGCGATCCAGGCCTCGCGCGATGGCCTGTGCGTGGCCTGAGCGTGGCCCGAGCACGCGTTGGCATGCCCCGGGCCTGAGCTGAGCGATGGACGCCACCGCCGCGCCGGCCACCGGCCCCGACCCGGCCAACGTGCACACGGGCGCCGTCCTGTCCGCCGCCGACGAAGCCGAGGTGGCGCGGCGCATCGACGCGCAGTGCCTGGCCCATGTGCTGGTGGCCATGCGCCTGAGCGTCACGCTGGCGCCGCTGGATGTGCTGTGGTCGCTGGCCGCCTGGCATGTGGGCCTGAGGCCCGAGGTGGCCGCCGGCTGGCTGCTGCTGATGCTGCTGCTGCGCGTGGGTTTCACGCTGGCCGGCCGGCGCCTGCAGCGCTGGGTGACGGTGGATGCCGCGACCGGGCTGCGGCAGGTCGACCGCCTGTGGCTGATGTCCGGCCTGGTGCATGCGGCGCTGATCCCGGTGTTCTTCGCCGGCACCAGCGAGAACGCCAAGCTGCTGTTCACGCTGGTGGGCAATGCCTCGGCCTGGTCGGTGGTGATGGCCGCCGCCGGGCGCCCCCGCGCCTACTGGAGCGCCAACCTGCTGCCGCTGATCGCGCTGCTGCTGGGCTGGGGCCTGCAGGGGGGCGTGCTGGGCTGGAGCATGGTGGCCGTGCTGCTGCTGGCGCAGCCGCTGGCGGGCATGACGCTGCACAACCAGCACCTGTCCTGGCAGCGCCTGGTGCGACTGGGCCTGGCCAACGAACGGCTGGCCGCCTCGCTGGCGGCCGAACGCGACCGCGCACAGGCCGCGGCCGAGGCACGCACCCGCTTCTTCGCCGCGGCGAGCCACGACCTGCGGCAGCCGCTGCATGCGCTGGCGATCAACGCCACCACGCTGGAACTGCTGGCCCGGCGCGCCGACGACCCGCAGCTGCGCACCTTGAGCCAGGGCGTGGGCCGTGCGCTGGCGCAGAGCCAGGGCCTGCTCGACGCCTTGCTCGACATTTCGCGGCTGGATGCCGGCGCCGTGAAGGTGGCCGCCACCGACACCGACATCGGCACGCTGCTGCGCCAGCTGCAGGCCGAGTTTGCCGGGCTCGCGGCCCAGCGTGCGCTGGCCTTCCAGGTGGAGATCGCCGATGCGGCGCCCTGGGCCCGCACCGATGCCGACCCGCTGATGCGCATCCTGCGCAACCTGCTGGACAACGCATTCAAGTTCACCGAGCAGGGGGCCGTGCGGCTGCAGCTCGCGCGCGAGGCGCCGGCCGTGCTGTGCATCCGCGTGGCCGACAGCGGGCCCGGCATCGCGCCGGCCGATCGCGAGCGCGTGTTCGAGGAATTCTTCCAGGTGGGCAACCCCACGCGCGACCGCAGCCGCGGGCTCGGCCTGGGCCTGGCCATCGTGCGCCGCACGGCGGCGCTGATCGGCGCGCAGGTGGCGCTGGCCGAGCCCCCGCCGGGCGGCGGCACGGTGTTCGAGCTGCGGCTGCCGGCGGTGGCGCCACCGGCTATCGCGCTGCCGCTGGCGCCGGCGCCGCCCACGCCGGCGGTGCCGGATGCGCTGGCGGTGCTGCTGGTGGACGACGAGCCCGGCATCCTGGACGCGATGGCCACGCTGCTGCGCACGCTGGGCTGGCAGGCGCATGCGGTGTGCAGCATCGAGGACGCACTCGCGCTGGCCGCAGCCCCGGCGATGCGCATCGATGTGGCGGTGGTCGACCACCGCCTGCCGCAGGGCGACGGCATCGGCCTGGTGCAGCGCCTGCAGCGGCTGCGCCCGGGGCTGCCGGCGCTGATCGTCAGCGGCGACGCGGCGGCCGCGGGCGATGCGGCACGCCACGGCCTGCGCGTGCTGCACAAGCCGCTGGACGGTGCCACGCTGAGCGCGGCGATCGCCGAGCTGGCGCGGCCACGCTGACCGACGGCGCAGACGCCCTGCGACCAAGGTCGCAGACCGGCCACCACCTTGCGCCGATGCGCAGTCGTGGCCGACGATCTATCGTGCAGGCGTGAGTGGATGACGCTCACTTCCAACGTCATCACTTCCGGCCCTGCCGGATTCACCAGGAGACCTGCCATGAGACGACTTGCCTTGCCGCTGGCGGCCGCCGCCGCATCCGCCGCCGGCCTGTGCCTCCTGCCGGCCGGCGCCGCACCGGCCGACGACGCGGGTGCCGAACTGGCGCGCGGCCGCTACCTGGCCGTCATCGGCGGCTGCAACGATTGCCACACCGAAGGCTACGCCCCCCGCGCGGGCCAGGTGCCCGAGCGCCTGTGGCTGACGGGCAGCCTGCTCGGCGCCAGCGGGCCCTGGGGCACCACCTACCCCAGCAACCTGCGGCTGAGCCTGCAGGCCATGAGCGCCGACCAATGGGTGCAGTACGCACGCGGCCTGCAGACGCGGCCGCCGATGCCTTGGTTCAAGCTGCGCGCGATGAGCGAGCCGGACCTGCGCGCGCTGTATGCCTTCGTGCGCACGCTGGGCCCGGCGGGCGAGCCGGCGCCGGCCGCCTTGCCGCCCGGCGTGCAGGCGCGTGGCCCGGTGGTGCAGTTTCCCGGCCCGCCGCCCAAGACCGGCGAGTGAGGCTCAGGCGCCCTGCGTGTTGACGCTCAGCGCGTAGACCGAATGGCTGGCCGCCATGAACAGGCGGTTGCGCTTCGCGCCGCCGAAGCACAGGTTGGCGCAGCGCTCGGGCAGGTGGATGTGGCCGATGGGCGCGCCATCGCGATCGAACACGCGCACGCCGTCCAGCGCCTGGGCATCGGCCGCGGCCGAACCGTCGCTGCCGAAGCCGCACCACAGGCGCCCGTCGCGGTCCACCGCGATGCCGTCGAACGCGCCGGGGCCACCGGCCTCGACCTGCAGGCGCTTGTTCACGAGCGCGCCGCCGCGCCGGTCGTAGGCCCAGATGCGCCGCTGCGGGCGGGCACGGCTTTCGACCACGTAGAGCACCGACTCGTCGGGCGAGAACGCCAGGCCGTTGGGCGCGGCCAGGTCGTCGATCATGCAGTCCAGCCGGCCGCTTTGCGCGTCGATGCGGTAGACGGCGTGCGGCCGCTCGGCGGCGGCTGGCTCGCCTTCCCACCAGCCCTCGATGCCGAAGCTCGGGTCGGTGAACCAGATGCTGCCGTCGCGGGCGCACACGATGTCGTTCGGCGAGTTCAGGCGCTGACCCTCGAAGTGAGCGGCCAGCACGGTGACGCGGCCATCGTGCTCGGTGCGGGTCACGCGGCGCGTGCCGTGCTCGCAGGCGAGCAGCCGGCCCTGCGTGTCGCGCGCCAGGCCATTGGCGTGGTGCGAGGGGGCGCGGAACACATGGGTCTGGCCCGAGCATTCGTCCCAGCGCAGGATGCGGTCGTTCGGGATGTCCGAGACGAGCAGGAAGCGCCCGTCGCCGAACCACACCGGCCCCTCGGCCCAGCGCAGGCCGCTGGCCAGCTGCTCCACCGTGGCGCTGAACAGGCGCAGCGCGCGGAAGCGTTCGTCCAGCACCTCGACGCGCGGGTCGGGGGTGCGCTGGCTGGGCTGGAAGGCGAAGGCGGGGCCCGCGTCCATGCTCACTTGCCGAGCAGGCCCGGCAGCCACAGCGAGAACGCGGGCACGTAGGTCACCAGCATCATCGTCAGCGTGAGCGCGCCGTAGAACGGCAGGATCGAGCGCATCACCTCGCCCACCGAGATCCCGCCAATGGCGCAGCCCACGAACTGCGTGGTGCCCACCGGCGGCGTGTTCAGCCCCAGCGCGCAGTTGATCAGCAGCATGATGCCGAACTGCACCGGGTCCATGCCGTACTGCTGGCAGATGGGCAGGAAGATCGGCGTGCAGATCAGGATGGTGGCCGCCATGTCCAGGAAGGTGCCCAGCAGGAACAGCAGCACGTTCACCATCAGGAAGATCAGCCAGGGCTGGGTGGTGATGGCCTGCATCAGCGCGCCGGTCTTCTGTGGCACCTCGTACAGCGCCATGAAGTAGCCGAAGGCCGCGCTGATGCCGATCAACAGCAGCACCACGCCGGTGGTCTTGCAGGCCTTGGCGCAGGCTTTGAGGAAATGCTGCCAGCTCAGCGTGCGGTAGACGAACACGGTGATCAGCAGCGCCCAGAACACCGCGGTGGCGGCCGATTCGGTGGCGGTGAACACGCCCGAGAGGATGCCGGCCAGGATGATCACCACCACCAGCAGCCCCGGCAGCGCGGCGAGGAAGGCCGCGAACACCACGCCCCAGCCGGGGAAGGCGCCATGCGTGGGGTAGCCGCGCTTCACCGCCACGCCGTAGGCCGCGCCCAGGTTGCACAGCGTGAGGATCAGCGCCGGGATCAGGCCCGCGAGGATCAGGCTGAACACGCTGACCGAGGCGATGCCCGCGGTGGCCAGCGTGAAGATGATCAGGTTGTGCGAGGTGGGCATCAGCGCGCCCACCAGCGAGGCGTGGGTGGTGACGTTCACCGCGTAGTCGGCGTGGTAGCCCTCCTTCTTCATCAGCGGGATCATCACCGAGCCCATGGCCGACACATCGGCCAGCGGCGAGCCGGCCACGCCACCGAACAGGGTGCAGCCGATCACGTTGCTCATGCCCAGCCCGCCGCGCACATGGCCCACCAGGCTGTTGGCCAGGCGCACGATGCGGTCGGCGATGCCCCCGTGCAGCATCAGCTCGCCGGCGAAGATGAAGAACGGGATCGCGAGGAACGAGAACACCTGCATGCCGCCGACCATCTTCTGGAACACGATGGCCACCGGCAGGCCGGCGGCCAGGATGGTGGCCACCGAGGCCAGCCCGATCGAAAACGCCACCGGCACGCCCACCAGCAGCAGCAGCGTGAAGCTCAGGCAGAGCACGGTCAGTTCCATGCCGGCGTCACCACTTGGCCGCGCCACAGCGCGACGATGTGTTCCAGCGAGAACAGCACGATCAGCGCACCGCCGATTACCAGCGGCAGGTAGTCCAGGCCCTCGGGCACGCCCAGCATCGGCTTCTTCTGGCCCCACTTCATCGTGGCCCACAGCCAGCCGGCCTGCGCCATCAAGGCGCCGAACACGGCCACCAGCCCATGCACCAGCAGCTCGAAGCGGCGCCGCCACGCATCGGGCAGCAGCCCGATCAAGGATTCCAGGCCGATGTGGCCGGCATCACGCACCCCCACCGCCACGCCCAGCGCGGTGACGTACAGCACCAGCAGCAGCGCCAGCGCCTCGGCCCAGGTGGGCGTGTCGTTGAACACGTAGCGCCCCACCACCTGGAACTGCACGCACAGGATCAGCGCCACCAGGCCCGCGATGGCCAGCATCAGCGCGGCCTTCGACAGCGCCGCGCAGAGCCGGGTGAAGGCCTTCACTTGGTGTCCTGCACCGCCTTGACCAGGCGCTTGAGGTCGGGCGTGGTCATGAACTTGTCGTACACCGGGCCCATCACGGCCTGGAACGAGGCCTTGTCGACCTCGATCACCTCGGCCCCGCCGGCCTTCACGACGGCCAGCGACTTGGCCTCCTGCTCGTCCCACTTCTTGCGCTGGAAGGCCACCGATTCCTTGGCCGCGGCGCGGATCATGTCCTGCTCGGCTTTCGGCAGCTTGTCCCACACCAGCTTGCTCATCAGCAGCAGCTCGGGGGCCATCGAGTGCTCGGTCTTCGAGTAGAACTTCACCGCCTCGAAGTGCTTGAAGCCGTCGTAGCTGGGGATGTTGTTCTCGGCCGCATCGATGAGCCGTGTCTTCAGGCCGGTGTACACCTCGCCGATGGGCATGGGCGTCGCGTTCGCGCCCATCGCGCCGACCAGCGCCACCCACAGGTCGCTTTGCTGCACGCGGATCTTCATGCCCTTGGCATCGGCCACGGTCTTCACCGGCTTGTTGCCGTAGATCGAGCGCGCGCCGCTGTCGTAGAAGGCCAGGCCGATGAAACCCTGGTCTTCGCAGCTCTTCAGGATTTCCTCGCCGGCCGGGCCGTCGAGCGCGCGGCGCATGTGCTCCACCGAGCGGAACAGGAAGGGCATCGTCGGCACCAGGGTCTTGGCGCAGATCGCGTTCATCGGGCTGATGTTCACGCGGGTGAGGTCCAGCGCACCGATCTTCACCTGGTCGATGGTCTCCTTCTCGGTGCCGAGCGCACCCTTGTTGAAGACCTTGATCCTGTGCTTGCCACCGCTGGCCTTGGCCAGCAGCTCGCTCATGTGCTTGACGGCGGCCACGGTGGGGTAGTCGTCGGCGTTGTGCACGTCGGCCGAGCGGAACTCGGCCGCCTGGGCGGTGCTGCTCCAGGCCAGTGCCGCGGCGGCGGCGGCGAGCAGGGTGCGGGCAAGGGTCATGGGTCCTCCGTGGGTGTTGTTCAGGAATGGGGGTCGGCCGGCGGCGTGCCGGGCAGCGCAAACGGGCCGATGCCGAGGAAGCTGCCACCCTGCAGCCGCGCCATCGGGCTGCCGGGTGGCGGGGTGATGCCCTCGATGCGGTCGCGCCAGGCCTCGGCCGAGTCCTGCGGGCTATAGCCCAGCCGCGCCCAGTCGGCCGCGCAATCCCACCAGCCGGCCGGGTTGGCCGAGGCGCCGTAGGTCACCAGGCAGCCCACATCGGGCGCGGTCAGCGCGGCCAGCACCAGCGTGGCCAGGTCGCGCGGGCTGATCCAGGTGGCCAGCGCGCGCCGGTCCGGCGGCTCGGGTGTGGCGGTGCCGATGCGCAGGCACACGCTTTCGATGCCGTGGCGCGTGTGGTACATGCTGGCCAGGCCCTCGCCGAACAGCTTGCTGGCACCGTAGAAGCCATCGGGCCGTGCCGGCTGCCGCGCATCGATGCGCTCGCCCTGCGGGTAGCCGCCGGTCACGTGGTTGGAGCTGGCCAGCACGATGCGGCGCACGCCGTGGCGCCGCGCGGCCTCGTACAGGTGCACCAGGCCGTGCACGTTGGCCTCGAGGATGGGGCCGGGCGGCCCTTCCAGTGCCGCGCCGCCGAAGTGCGCCACGGCCTGCACGCCCTCGAGCATTGCGTGCACCGCGGCGGCATCACCCAGTTCGCAGCGCTGGTAGGTTTCCTGCGGCGCCAGTGGCGGGGCGCCATCGCCCAGCGTGGGGGTGCGGTCGGACAGGCGCAGCTGCGCGCACACAGGCAGCAGCGCAGGGCGCAACTGGCGGCCCAGCGTGCCGGCGGCGCCGGTGAGCAGCAAGCGGGACAAAAGCGGCACCAGCAGACCCCCGGATCGACCCTGAGTTCAAAATGCAACAGCTTTCATAGAATATCGAAACGCTGTTCCAAATCGGATAGGGGAATCCATGAAAGCAGGTGCGCGGGTCGCCCTGTTCGGCGAATGCATGCTGGAGCTGCAGGGCCAGGCCTTCGGCCTGCTGCGCCAGGGCTTCGGGGGCGACACCTTCAACACCGCCGTCTACCTGGCCCGCTGCGGCCAGGCGGCGGGCCTGCACGTGGCCTATGCCACCGCGCTGGGTGACGACCCATTGAGCACCGGCCTGCTCGAGCGCTGGGCCGGCGAGGGGTTGGACCTGTGGCTGGTGCGCCGCCTGCCCGGCCGCATGCCCGGGCTCTACATGATCGACGTGGATGCACGCGGTGAGCGCAGCTTCAGCTACTGGCGCGATGCCAGCGCAGCACGCGCTTACTTTGACGCCGAGATCACGCCGCTGGAGGCCGCGGCCGACACCATCGACGCGCTGTACCTCAGCGGCATCAGCCTGGCCATCCTGCCGCCCGAAGGCCGCGAGCGCCTGTTCGCGCTGATGCTGCGCCTGCGTGACCGCGGCGCCATGGTGGTGTTCGACAACAACTACCGGCCGCGGCTGTGGCCGGACACCGGCATCGCCATCGGCTGCTTCGACACCGCCTACGTGCTGGCCAGCGTGGCGCTGGTGACGGCCGACGACCACCAGGCGCTGTTCGGCCTGCCCAGCCTGGAGGCCGCGGTGGCCGAGGCCCAGGCGCTGCCGGTGCCCGAACTCGTGATCAAGCGCGGCGCCGCGCCCACGCTGGTGCGGGCGCCCGGCGGGCCCTGGCAGGCGGTGCCCACCGAACCGGTGGCGCGAGTGGTGGACACCACCGCGGCCGGAGACTCGTTTGCCGCCGGCTACCTGAGCCGACGCCTGGCCGGCACCGACGTGGCGCAGGCCGCACGCTTTGGCAACCGGCTGGCCGCCCGGGTGATCCAGCACCCCGGGGCCCTGATCCCGCGTGACGCGATGGCCGACCTGGCCGCCGAGCCGCTGCTCCCCGCCCCGAACGGAAGACCCCACGCATGATTCCCGCTTCCCGCCCCACGCGACGCACGCTGCTGCGCGGCACCCTGGCGCTCATGGGCGCGAGCCTGGGCGCCACCACGCAGGCCCAGACCGCGCCGGTGCCGGCCCCGCTGCCCCGCCTGGCGCGTCTGAACCCGGCCAGCTTCGACATTGCCGGCTGGGCCGCCCGCACGCAGGGGGGCCGTGGCGGCCGCATCCTGCGCGTGACCACGCTCGCGCCCGAAGGCCCCGGCTCGCTGCGCGAGGCACTCGAGGCCGAGGGCCCGCGCATCGTGGTGTTCGAGGTGGGCGGCGTCATCGACATGGGCGGCCGCAACCTCCGGCTGAAGCACCCGTACATCACCATCGCCGGGCAGACCGCGCCCAGCCCCGGCATCAGCGTGATCAAGACCGAGCTGATGGTGGCCACCCACGACGTGATCGTGCAGCACCTGCGCTTCCGCCCCGGCGAGTTCGGCCGCCCGAAGAAGGGCGGTGGCGACCAGGACGGCCTGTCCACCGTGGGCGGCGCCTACAACGTGATCGTCGACCACTGCAGCTTCTCGTGGGCCACCGACGAGAACCTCTCGGCCTCGGGCCCGCGATTCGACGGCGCCACGCCCGCCGACTGGCGGCGCGCCACCTCGCACGACGTGACCTACAGCCACAACCTCATCTACGAGAGCCTGAGCCACTCGGTGCACGAGAAGGGCGAGCACTCCAAGGGCTCGCTGATCCACGACAACACCAGCGGCATCCTGCTGTTCGGCAACGTGTATGTCTCCAACCGCGAGCGCAACGCGCTGTTCAAGGGCGGCGCGCAGGGCGCGATGGTCAACAACCTGATCTTCAACCCCGGCCGGCGCGCGGTGCACTACAACCTGCTGGCCAACGAATGGAGCGGCCAGCCCTACCAGGTGGGCCGGCTGGCCCTGGTGGGCAACGTGCTGCGCCACGGGCCGGACACGCCGGCGGACACGCCGTTGTTCACGATGCTGGGCGATGCCGAGCTGCAGCTGCACCTGCGCGACAACCTGGCCTTCGACGCCGGCGGCAAGCCGGTGCCCCAGGTGCGCGAGGCCGGCCGCCCGGGTGCCCGGGTGCTGGCCGACGAGGCCCCGCTGCTGCCGCCGGACCTGCAGGTGTACCCGGCGCAGCGCCTGGAGGCCGACCTGCCTGCCGTGGTGGGCGCGCGGCCCTGGGACCGCGACGCACTCGATGCCCGTGTGCTGGCCGACATGGCCGCAGGCCGGGGCCGCATCATCGATTCCGAGACCGAGAACGCGCTGGGCTATCCGCGCCATGCACCCACGCGCCGCGCCTTTGTCGAGGCCGAGTGGGACCTGGCGACGATGGCGCCGAAGGCCGGCTGGGCGGCACTGGCGCTGCCGGCCCCGGCGGCACGCTGAGCGCACGGCGCCGCGCCACAGGTGCTGCTGCCGGACCCGCTGTCGCCTGCACAAGGCCTGGGCTACCTGGCCTTCGTGTTCGGTGTCGGCTGCTTTCTGCAGCGCGACGACCGGCGCTTCAAGGTCTTCATGGCGCTGGAGTGCCTGGCCTATGTGCTGCACTTCGCGCTGCTGGGCCAGGCCACGGCGGTGGCCAGCGCGCTGGTGTCGCTGGCGCGTTCGGTGGTGGCGCTGCGCACGCAGTCACCGTGGGCGGCGGCGGGCTTCGTGGGCCTGAACATCGCGCTGGGCGCCTGGTTGTTCCAGGGCTGGGCTTCGTTGCTGCCGCTCGCTGCGTCATGCATCGGCACGGTGGCGCTGTTCCTGCTGCAGGGCCTGCGCATGCGGCTGCTGATGCTGCTGGGCACCCTGCTGTGGGTGGCCAACAACCTGATCGTCGGCTCCATCGGCGGCACCGCACTGGAGCTGGTGGTGGCCACCGTCAACGCCTTCACGATCTGGCGGCTGTGGCGTGCGGCGCCTGCGACGCCAACGCGCGTGGGAGGCTGACGGGTGTCGGCCCGTGGAGGCCGCGTTGTCGGCAGCCACGGGCCGCATGCCGCCATCGGCCACCCGACCGCCGCCCCTACTTGAGCCAGCCCGCGGGCACGAGCTGCTGCGCGCGCAGCGCCTCGGCCGCAAGGCGGGCCATCGCCTGCGCGCCCGGCACGGTGAAGTGGGTGTTGTCCTGCAGCCCCTGCGGCAGGTGCACGTATTGGCCGGGCGCGATCCACATGTACAGCGGCTTCGAGCCCTCGGGGCCGAGCGACTGCACCAGCGCCATGCTGCTGCGGTGCAGGTCCAGCAGCGGCACGTTCAGCTCGGTGGCCACCGCGCGCATCGCACCGGGGTAGTCGGCATGGGTGTCCACCAGGCGGCCGGCGGCGTCGAAGTTGCGCCGTGTCAACGGCGTGGCCAGCATCGGGTGCACGCCGCGGGCCCGCAGCTCGCGCACGAACAGGCGCAGGTAGTCCTGGTAGGCAGCGTTGGCCGGCGCATAACGTGCAGGATCATCGGCCTTGGCATCGTTGTGCCCGAACTGGATGATGACCCAGTCGCCCGCCTGCACCTGCGTGAGCAGGTGGGCCCAGCGGCCTTCGTCGACGAAGCGCTTCGTGCTGCGGCCGTTGGCCGCGTGGTTGACGATGCGCTGCGGCTCGCGCATCAGCTCGCGCAGCAGCTGGCCCCAGCCGCGCTCGGGGTTGGGCGGGTTCAGCGGCTTGTCGGCCATGGTGGAATCGCCCACCAGGTGCAGCGCCGGGTGCACGGTGGCAAAGGCGCCCAGCGTGCGTGTGGGCCGCGGGTCGGCCGGGCCCCCGATGTGGGCCACCAGGCTGGCCAGGTAGTCTTCCAGGTGGGTGTAGCCGGTCTTGGGGTTCACCATTGCGCCATCGGCAGGGTTGTTGGGGTCCAGGCCGCTGCGGCGCTCCCAGTCGTCGGGCACGCCGTCGCCATCGCTGTCCTTCGGCGCCGGGGCGCTGGCCAGTGGCGGCCAGCCGCCGACATCGTCCTGGCTGTCGATGATGCGGCCGGTGTGGTGCCGCACGTCGTCCACGATGCGCTGGTCCACCCCGTCGCGCTTGAGCGAGGCGCCGGCCCAGACCACCACCTTGCCGTAGGCCACCTCGGCCGTGTCGGTGCCCACCGGGCCGATCGCCAGCGGCCGCGGCAGCCGATAGTGGGCCGGCAGGCCCTGCGGCAGGTGGTCCTTGTGCGCCACCACCAGGCTGTAGGGGTCGGCGGGCAGCACGCCGTTCATGGTGTTGCCTTCGAACCAGCCACGCGCCTCGGGGCTGCTTTCCTCGAACACCAGGCCGCCCTTGGAACTGGGGCCCGCGATGTAGGCGTTGTTGATGAAGTTGTAGGACGAGCGCGTGCCCGCGTTGTCCATGTTGTAGCCCGAGCGCTCGCGGCCCCAGTTGTAGAACACGTTGTTGCGGAAGTCGTACAGCGCGCCCACCGGGTCCACCTCGGGCTTGAGCCAGTTGCCCGGCCGCGGCATGCGGTCCAGATGGTGCGCCCACAGGTTGTGGTGCAGGCTCACCTTGGCGCCGCGGCCCGCGCGCAGCAGCGTGCCGAAGCCGTGCTGGGTGCCCGGCGGCTTGCCGGCGCTGCGGTTCAGCGATTCGGCGATCACGGACCACTGCACCGTGACATCGTCGAACGCGCGCTCCGGCGTGTCGAAGCGGGCGCTGACCGACAGCGTCTCGTCGGTGGACCAGCTGGCGGACACGTGGTCGAGCACGATGCGCCGGCCCGCCACCACGCCGATCGCGTCTTCGTCCACGCGCAGGCGGTCGCCCAGGCGCGAGCGGATGTAGCGCACCACCACGTCGTCGGCCGCGATCGTGAGCGTGTGGTCGCGCAGCGTGATGCCGTCGCCCGGCGCCGTCTGCCCGGCGATGGTGATGCGGCCGTGGCGGATGCGCAGTTCCTTCTTCAGCGCGATGGTGCCGGACACGGCGAACACCACGGTGCGGGGTCCCGGCGCCTCCACCGCGGCACGCAGCGAGCCGGGGCCCGAGTCATCGAGGTTCGTGACCACCAGCACCCGGCCGCCGCGGCCGCCCAGCGCATGCCGGCCCGCGCCCTCGGCGCCGGGGAAGGCCAGCACCGTGGTGCCCGCGGGCGCCGCTGTCGTGGCCGCCACGGCACCCGGTGCCGGCGGTGGCGCCTGCGTGCCGCAGGCGGCCAGCAGCGCTGCCGCGCCGGCCAGCGGCAGGATCAGTGCGCGCATCGCGGGATCAGAAGGTGTACTCGGCCGAGAGCTTGTAGGCGCGGCCCAGCACATCCACCGAGCTGGTGAGGTAGCCGTTGTAGCCGGTGTGGTTGGTCAACGGCGGCTGCTTGTCGAACAGGTTGTTGACGGCCAAGCCCAGCTTCAGGCCCTTGATGCCGGTGTACTCGAGCGCCAGGTTGTACTGCTCGTAGGCCGAGACGTTGCGCGGGCCTTCGGTGCCGGCGCCGGTGCGCGCGGCCGCGTTCTGATCCCGGAACTTGCTCTGGTAGCGCTGCGACAGCTGCGCCTTCCAGGGCCCCATGCTCCAGCCCACCGAGGCCGTGTGGCGCCAGCGGTTGTTGAAGCCCCGCGTGGCGTTGCTCAGGCCCGCGTTCGGGTTCACCGGCACCACGTCGTTGTAGTAGCCCAGCGCCGTCATCCAGTTGTTGCCGTTCACGCCCTCGGAGCGCGCATCCCACTGGGTGAGGTAGGCGATGTCGAGGCCGGCGTTGAAGGTGCCGGCCGCGCTGGGCCTGCTGACGAACTTCAGGCTCACGTCGACGCCGGCGGCGCGGATGGAGCCCACGTTGCCGGGCGCGTTGAACACCGCGTTGATCGCCAGCGTGCCATCGGGATTGCGCCGGATGATGTTGCTGTAGATGCTGGGGTTGGCCAGGATGAAGTCGATCGGGCGGGTGCCGATCACGTCGTCGATCTGGGTCTTCCAGTAGTCCACCGTCAGCGTCAGGCCCTTCATCGGCTCGACGCCGAAGCCCAGCGTGAAGCTCTTGGAGCTTTCAGGCTTGACGCCGCTGGTGCTGGGGTCCTTGGTGATCTGGAACCGGTTGGTCAGGCTGCACACGTCGGCGAACGCATAACCCGGCCTGGGCGTCTTGACGCCGTTGACCGTGGGGCACAGCGTCGGGTCGTCGAAGGTCGGGATCGAGGTGAGCTCGGTTTCCTTGGTGTAGATCTCCGGGATGCTGGGCGCGCGGAAGCCGGTGTTGACCGAGCCGCGCATCACCAGCTGCGGCATCGGCTGCCAGCGCGCGCTGAGCTTGGGGTTGACCGTGGTCTTCTTCAGGTCGTCGTAGTGGTCGGCGCGCACCGAGGCGTTGAGCGTCAGGTCCTTGCGCAGCGGCACGTCCAGCTCGGCGAAGGCCGAGTAGATGTCGCGGTGGATCTTGTTGTCGGTGCGCGAGCTCGCGCCCACGGCCTGCCCGTCCTGGCCCATCAGGTCGACCAGCCCGTTCAGCGAGGGGGCCGGGTCGTTGATGCCCAGGCCCACCGCATGCCAGCCGTCGCGCCGCAGTTCGGCGCCCAGGGCCAGCGTCACCGGGCCGCCGGCCAGATCGGCCAGTTCGCGGGTGACGGTGGTGTCCAGGCTGGTGTTGCTGGCCTTGTGCAGGCGGAAGGTGCGGCCTTCCACCGAGCGCGAGGCCAGCAGCGCCAGGCCCTCGGCGTTCTGCAGGCCGAAGGGGTTGAGCTTGGGGTCGAGGAACAGCGTGCGCGCCGTGCCCTGCACGGTGGCCAGGCCGGTGACCGACACCCAGCCCGAGCCGGCGCCGGTGTCGCGCTCGGAGGTGCCGTGGTTCAGGCCGGCGCGGTAATCCCACTTGCCGAAGCTGCCTTCGGCCGCCAGCACCACGCGCTGGTTGGTGTGGCGGTCTTCGCGCACCCGGTGGCCCAGGTCGTCGATGGACCACAGCACGTCGATCGGCCGGTTGCCGGTGTCGACGCCCGCCACCGCGGGCACCAGGCCCTTGCCGGGGTAGTAGGGGTGGGTGCTGTTCAGCCGCACCGTGACCGGCACCGGCGCGTTGTACTGCAGCACGGTGTACTTGGAGAGGTTGTACTCCAGGCTCAGGCGGTGCTGGTTGCCCAGCGCCAGCGTGCCCTTGGCGAACAGCGACACGCTCTCGGTGCCGTTGTTGAAGGCGCCGTAGGTGTCGGCATCCAGGAAGCAGGTGCGCTGGCCGCCCGAGGTGCTGGGCTCGGAGTGCCCGGCCAGGCAGCCGCTGGCGTAATACGGGTTGTGGCGCACCGAGCGCTGCGACGAGGTGGGGTGCGTCGGATCGGTGAAGTTGCCGGGCGTGGCATTGGCGCCGAGCGCCGGGTTGGTGGAGATGCCCAGCGAGTTCAGCGCGCTGCCGTCGATCAGCTCGGGCCGCTCCAGGCGCTGCAGCACGGTGCGCTTCTGCAGTTCCAGCGCGGCATAGGCGTTCCAGCCATCCTTGCCGAGGTTGCCGCGGCCGAAGGCCAGGCCCAGCGTCTGCTCGTCGCCCCCGCCCGAGCGCTCGGGTTGCAGCAGCTCGGCCTTGAGCTTCAGGCCCTCGAAGGTGCGCATCGTGTAGTAGGCCTGCACGCCGCCGATGGCGTCCGAGCCGTAGGCCGAGGAGGCCCCGTCGCGCAGGATGTCGGTGCGCTCGAGTGCCATGCGCGGGATCACTGCCACGCTGACGTACTGGTTGGTCAGCGGCTCCTTGGCGAGGCGGCGGCCGTTCAGCAGCGTGAGCGTGCGCATCGGCCCCAGGCCCCGCAGGCTGGTGATCGGCCCGGCGGTGCCGGCGAAGGTGCCCAGCGAGTTGGCCTGCGGCAGCTCGAGCATGAAGTCCTTCAGCTCGGTGTGGCCACGCAGCGCCAGCTCCTCGGCCTTGACGGTGGTGACCGGCAGCGCGGTTTCGTCGGACACGCTGCGGCGGATGATCGAGCCGGTGATCTCGATGCGCTGCGCGTCGGGTTGCGCCTGCGCGAACGCGGGGTCGGCCAGGCTGGCCACCGCGAGCATCACGGCCGTGGGGGCCACTCGCAGGCGCCGGGGCGTGCAGGGGGTCGGGGCATGGGGGGTCATCGGGGTCTCCTCCGGTTTGCGGCCGGGTGGTTCAAGGCGCCCCCCGGCGGCCGGGGGGCGTGAATCGCGCGCGGGTCGCTCAGAACTTGTAGCGCAGGCCCGCGAGGTATTCGCGGCCGGTGACGTGGTAGACCACCGAGCTGTTGCGTGCGCGGCTGATGAACTGGTCGTTCGCCTCGTTGGTGAGGTTCACGCCCTCGAAGGTGAGCTCCAGCCGGTCGTTCACCTTGTACGAGAGCGACAGGTCCACGTTCGTCGTGCGGTTCTTGCCCTCCACGTCGTTGTTGTTCTGGCCGGGCACGCGGGTGAGGAAGGCGCTGCGGTACGAGCCCGAGACGCGGGCGCTGAACTTGCCGTCGTCGTAATACAGCGTGGCGTTGTAGCTCTTGGGCGAGAGGTTCAGCAGGTCGTCGGTGATGGTGGTGGCGCTGGTGGGCGAGACCAGGTAGTTGATCTTCGAGCTGACCTTCGTGTAGTTCAGCAGCGTGCCGAAGTTCTTGCCCCAGCCGGGCAGGAAGGTGAAGGGCTGCTGGTAGTTCAGCTCGAAGCCACGCAGCTTGCCGCCTTGGGTGTTGACCGGCGTGGTGACCTGGAACACCTCGTCGCCGGTGAAGTTGCTCGGCAGCAGCGACTGCGGCAGGCCGGTCTGCTTGTAGGGCACGTTCACCCGCAGGCTCTGGATGTAGGTGCTGATGTTCTTCTGGAACAGGCCCAGGCCCAGGAAGGCGTTCTTCGCGAAGTACCACTCGAAGCTGGTGTCGAAGGTCTTCGCGCGGAACGGTTCCAGCAGCGGGTTGCCAACGTTGATGCTCAGGGTACCGGTGGTGCTGATCGAGCCGCCGGGGTTCAGGTTGCCAAGCTGGGGCCGGGCCATCACCTTGGCGGCGGCCGCGCGCACGATGAAGTCGCGTGTGATGTTGGCCGCCAGGTTCACCGAGGGCAGCACATCGTCATAGCTGTTCTCCACCGTGACCTCGGTTCCGCCGGCAGTGGCCTGGTAGCCCGTGGCCGAGACCTTGGTGCGCACCACGCGCACCCCGGCATTGCCACGCACCTTGATGCCGCCCAGCGCAGAGTTGAAGTCGGCCATCAGGAAGCCGCCGGTGTCGGTTTCGGTCACCGAGCGGTTGTTGCCGCGTGCATTGCCATTGGTGATGGACGAGAGCGTGAAGTCGCCAGGGCCGCCGGCCGGGCCGCTCTTGATGCAGTTGCAGTAGATGTCGTAGGCCTTGGCAATGGCGTTCAGGTCGGGGATCACCCAGCCGGTGGGCGTGCCCGCGGGCAGCGACAGGCCGTTGCCAAAACCGCTGATCGTGGTGGTGAGGCCCGTCACCGTGCTGCCGGCGGGCGGCGCGAAGATCGTGTCGTTCTGGTTGACGCGCCGGAATTCGAAGGTGCTGAACCGGAACTGCTTGTAGTCCAGCCCGCCGCGCACGGTGAGCTTGTCGGGGATGGCATCCCAGGCGAGGTCGACGTGGGCGACATCGTTGCGGTTGTCGGCGCCTTGCGGGCGGATGCGGATCTCGCTGGAGGTGGTGTTGGGGATCGTGGTCGGCTGGGTGCCGCTGGTCACCTGCGGCACGCCCACCAGCGTGAGCGCGCCCCCGGGCTGGCCCACGTTGAACGGGTAGGTGATGGAGGGCAGGCGGTCGTTGGCGCGGAAATCGATCCCGTAGCCGTTGACGTTCAAGGCATCCAGCGTCGTGGTGGTCTGCACCGGGTTCCGGAAGCGCGAGTCTGCGCGGCCGGCGTGCGCCTTCAGGCGCAGCGTGTCGCTGAAGTCGTGCTCGACCGACAGCGTGGGCTGCGTGAAGGTGGTGGACAGTTCGTCAAAGCGTGATTCGGAGCGGATGTCCACGCCGTTGTAGGTGCCGAACAGCAGGGCACCATTGGGGGCATAGGCCGTGTTGACCACGCTGGTCTGCGGCTTGCCGCCCTGGCCGGCGCTGCGGCTGAAGGAGATGGCCTGCAGGAAGTCTTCCTGGCGCGTGGCATCGAGCTTGCTGTACAGCAGGTCGAAGGTCAGCAGCGTGGCTTCGCTGGGCTTGAACTGCACCGAGGCGGTGATGCCCAGCCGGTCCTGGTCGTGTGTGAGGCGGCCGTAGCGCGGCAGGCGGGGGTGGAAGTTGTTGGCACTGCTGGCCGCGTTGTAGGCGGCGGTGTTCTCCGGCGTGCCGGTGAGCCGGCCCACGCCCTGGGCCGCGGGGCCGCAGGTGGTGGCGGTGGAGTTGCTCGGGTTGGCCGTCACACCCGTGGGGGCGCACCAGCCGCCGGAGGAGGGGCCGTTGTCCCAGCGCACGGTGCTGAAGCCTTCTTCGTACAGGTTGCGCTTGGAGAAGGCGCCGGAAAGCAGCACGCCGAACTTGCGGTCGTCGCTGGTGTAGGACACCAGGCCCGCGATGCGCGGGTCGGTCTTGCCGGCCAGGTCGTTGTAGCGGCCCTTCACCGAGGCACTGGCCTTGAAGCCCTTGAAGTCGAACGGGCGCGCGATCTGCAGGTCGACCGTGGCGCCCAGCGAGCCTTCATCCACATCGGCCGAGGCGCTCTTGCGCACCGTGATCGAGTTGAACAGCTCGGCCGCGAAGACGTTGAAGTCGAAGCCGCGTCCGCGGTTGGCACCACCCGAGGAATCGGTGCCACCGGTGGTGGCCAGCGCCTCGATGCCGTTGATGCGCACGCGGGTGAAATCGGAGCCCAGGCCACGCACGGTGATGCCGCGGCCTTCGCCCGCATCACGGTCGATCACCACGCCGGGAATGCGCTGCAGCGATTCGGCCAGGTTGGTGTCGGGAAACTTGGCGATGTCCTCGGCCTTGATCACGTCGACGATGCCGTTGTCCTCGCGCTTCTTGTTCAGCGCACTTTCCAGCGACGCACGAAAGCCGGTGACCACCACGGTCTCGGTGGCCGGCTTGGCCGCCTGCTGAGCCTGGCTGGTGCCGGCAATGGCCAGCACCGCCAGCGTGATGGCGGAGGGAATCAGGGCCGGGGCGGGCCGGCGGGTGCGCTGGGTCATGGGGTTTGTCTCCTGCTAATACGTATTGGAAGCGTCAGGCGGTCAGGTGGGCCGACGCGGGGCCCGGTGTCAGAGGTAGTCGTCCCGGCGTGGCGAGAACTGGTCGAGCAGCGTGCTGCCGGCTTCGAGCGCCACCACACCGTGCTGCATCAGGCGTGCGGCGACGAAGGCATCACCCGGGCGCAGCACGCGCGTGGCGCCGTCCACCGTGGCCTCGAAGGCCCCGCTGATGACGTAGGCGATCTGGTCGTGCGCGTCGTGTGCGTGCGGGGTGCCGATGGCGCCCTTGTCGAACTGCACCAGCACCGACATCAGCTCGGGGGTGTGGCCCACGATCTTGCGTCGGATGCCCTCGCCGAGCTCGGTCCAGGGCACCTCGGCATCGAGGAAGAACGGTGCGGCCATGACGACTCCTGCTAAGGCTGCTGCGGCACTGCGGACTGCGGGATTCCCCGGCGCCGCAAGGCCTTGTGAAACGCTGATTTGCGTGTACTATAGCCCCAGAAATATGTTTTGAAACGCTGGTTCATTTCAACAAAACAGCGTTTCCGGGAAAGTCCCAACCCCCACGTGACAGCTTTGCCACACTGCATGTCGGGTGCGCCGGCATCTGGTCGGCGCCGTTTCATTTCAGGAGCCCCTTCGATGGACATTCGCCAACCCATCCACAGCGAACACGCCCGCACGCTGGACACCGACGGCCTGCGCCGGCACTTCCTGGTGCAGGACCTGTTCCAGCCCAACCAGGCCACGCTCACCTACAGCCAGATCGACCGCATCATCGTGGGCGGCATCCACCCGGTGGAGCAGGCGGTGCGCTTCTCGGCCGAGCTGGGCAAGCACACCGGCACCGATTACTTCCTGCAGCGCCGCGAACTGGGCCTGATCAACATCGGCGGCGCCGCCGTGGTGGAGGCCGACGGCAAGCGCTACGAGGTGGGCCCGCGCGAGGCGCTGTACATCGGCCAGGGCGCGAAGGAGCTGGTGTTCTCGAGCGTCGACGCGGCCCAGCCGGCCAAGCTGTACTTCAACAGCGCCCCGGCCCACTGCCACTACCCGAACAAGAAGATCACGCTGGCCGAGGCCTCGCCCGAGACCCTGGGCGATGCGAAGAGCAGCAACCGCCGCACGATCCACAAGTTCATGGTGCCCGACGTGCTGCCCACCTGCCAGCTGCTGATGGGCATGACCCAGCTTGAGCCCGGCAGCCTGTGGAACACCATGCCCTGCCACACGCACGACCGGCGCATGGAGGTGTATTTCTACTTCGACATGCCGGCCGACGGCGTGGTCTTCCACATCATGGGCGAGCCCACCGAAACGCGCCACATCGTCGTGCGCAACGAGCAGGCGGTGATCAACCCGAGCTGGTCCATGCACAGCGGCGTGGGCACCCAGGCCTACACCTTCATCTGGGGCATGGTGGGCGAGAACCAGGTGTTCAAGGACATGGACCACGTGGCCATGACCACGCTGCGCTGATCACCTGGAACCCTCGACAACGGACCGCGACAACACGATGGTGCTCGAACAGTTCAGCCTGCAGGGCAAGGTGGCCATGGTCACCGGCTGCAACACGGGGCTCGGCCAGGCGATGGCGCTGGCGCTGGCCCAGGCCGGGGCCGATGTGATCGGCGTCAACCGCTCGGCGCCGGAAGCCACGCAGCAGCAGGTGCAGGCCGCGGGCCGGGGCTTCCTGGACCTGCGCGCCGACCTCGGCGACACCGGCTGCATCAGCGCGCTGATGCGCGATGCGGTGGCCTGGCGCGGCCGGCTGGACATCCTGGTGAACAACGCCGGCATCATCCGCCGCGCCGACGCCATCGAGTTCAGCGAGCGCGACTGGGACGACGTGATCGACGTGAACCTGAAATCGGTGTTCTTCCTGGCCCAGGCCGCGGCGCGCCAGTTCATTGCGCAGGGCGGCGGCGGCAAGATCATCAACGTGGCGTCGATGCTGTCCTACCAGGGCGGCGTGCGGGTGCCGTCCTACACCGCCGCCAAGAGCGGCGTGCTCGGGCTCACCAAGCTGATGGCCAACGAGTGGGCGGCCAAGCGCATCAACGTGAACGCCATCGCGCCGGGCTACATGGAAACCAACAACACCGCGGCCTTGCGTGCCGACGAGCAGCGCAACACGGCGATCCTGGATCGCATCCCGGCCGGCCGCTGGGGCGTGCCGGACGACCTGGCCGGCCCGGTGGTGTTCCTGGCCTCGGCTGCGTCAGACTACGTGCACGGCAGCTCGCTGGTGGTGGACGGCGGTTGGCTGGCGCGGTGATGCCGTGACGACCCCGGCAGGGGACAGGCCGCCCGCGGGCGGCCAGGGGAGCGGGGCGGCATACGCAGGGCCCGAGCCGATCCGGGTTTCCCGGTCGGTTCGGGTAACCCCCTCGGGGGGTGGCCGCCAGGCGGCCGGGGGTTGAAGGTGTACGAGAACAAGCGGATCGGGTTCCTTTTCGCACTGCCCTTCGTGCTGGGCGTGCTGGGCTTCAAGCTCTTCCCCTTCGTGATGAGCCTGGCGCTGAGCTTCACGCAGTACGACGTGTTCAGCCCGCCCGAGTTCATCGGCCTGGGCAACTACAGCGAACTGCTGGGTCGCGACCAGGTGTTCCGCCAGTCGCTGGGCGTCACGATGCTGTTCGTGGTGCTGGCGGTGCCGCTGCGGGTGGGCTTCGCGCTGTTCATCGCGCACGTGCTGAACTTCAAGCTGCGCGGCATCAACTTCTTCCGCGCCGCGTTCTACCTGCCCTCCATCCTGGGCGGCTCGATCGCGGTGGCGGTGCTCTGGCGCTTCATCTTCTCGCAGCACGGGCTGGTGAACCTGCTGCTCGGCAAGCTGGGCTTCGCGCCCATCCTGTGGCTGGCCGACGAGCACTACTCGATGTGGACCATCGTCACGCTGTTCACCTGGCAGTTCGGCTCCTCGATGGTGATCTTCCTGGCCGCGTTGCAGAACGTGCCGCAATCGCTTTATGAAGCGGCCGAGATCGACGGCGCCACCAAGTGGCAGCAGTTCACCCGCATCACGGTGCCGCTGATCACGCCGGTGATCTTCTTCAACCTGATCATGCAGCTGGTGCACGGCTTCCAGGAGTTCAACGGGCCCTACATGATCACCGAGGGCGGCCCGCTGCATTCCACCTATGTGCTCAGCCTCTACATCTACGAGGAGTGCTTCCGCTACTTCAACATTGGCTACGGCGCGGCGCTGTCCTGGGTGCTGTTCGCACTGATCGGCGCACTGGCGGCCATCTCGTTCTGGAGCTCGAAGTACTGGGTGTTCTACTCGGGCGAGAAGGAGGGCGCACGATGACGCGCGAGCAGCTGCGCATCGCGCTGCGCTACGCGGCGCTGCTGGCCGTGGGGCTGGTGATGCTCTACCCCATCCTGTGGCTGGTGGGGGCCTCGTTCAAGAGCAATGCCGAGATCTTCAGCGAGATCGGCCTCTGGCCCTCGAACCCCGATTTCGGCGCCTATGCGCGCGGCTGGAAGACGAGTTCCGAGTACACCTTCGCCACCTACTTCCTGAACTCGTTCCTCATCGTCGTGCCGCGCATCATCGTCACGGTGATCTCCTGCGTGCTGGTGGCCTATGCCTTCGCGCGCTTCGAGTTCTGGGGCCGCAAGATCCTGTTCTCGGTGATGGTCACCACGCTGATGCTGCCGCACATCATCCTGCGCATCCCGCAGTACCTGATGTTCAAGGAATTCGGCTGGCTGGACACCTACCTGCCGATCATCGTGCCCTCGGCCTTCGCCACCGACACCTTCTTCGTCTTCATGCTGGTGCAGTTCCTGCGCGGCATCCCGCGCGACATGGAAGAGGCCGCCACCATCGATGGTTGCAACCCGCTGCAGCTGCTGTGGCACATCATCGTGCCGCTGCTGAAGCCCGCCATCGTGTCGGTGGTGGTGTTCCAGTTCATCTGGACGATGAACGATTTCATGGGCCCGCTGATCTACCTGAGCTCGGTGGAGAAGTACCCGGTCTCGCTGGCGCTGAAGATGACCATCGGCGCCACCGAAGAGGTGGAGTGGGCCAGCGCGATCGCGATCTCGGTGGTGGCGTTGATCCCGTCCGTGGCGGTGTTCTTCGCGGCGCAGAAGCACTTCATCGAGGGCGCCGCGTCAAGCGGCATCAAGGGATGACATGACCCACGCCCCGTGCACTTCGCGCGCCCCCTCAAGGTGGCAACGCCAGCGGCCAGGCAAAGCCGGTTCACCGGCGTTCGCTGGGCTTGCTGAAATGCGAGGTGGCGCCTTGCCATTGGCTGCTGCCGGCCCGTTGCCGGCTTTGGCGCTGCGTGTGGAAAGCAGGCGTTCGAGGTGCGGCGCGTGCAAGCCCCAAGGTCCGCGTGCGCAGCGGGCCGAATCCGGCGGTCAGCCTGCGGCTGACTTCGCTGCGGTTCTCGGCTTCGG
>JACRAZ010000067.1 GCA_016213205.1 Burkholderiales bacterium | reverse complement strand
TCGGGGGGCGGCGGGCCCGCAGGGCCCGCTTTCCCAACTGACTCGCTGGCGCTGGTCGAAGCGCGCGCAGCGCGCGGAGATAAATCCGACAGCGCGCCCCCCGAAGCGACCAAGACCGGGAAGTCGGCCCGCAGGGCCGACCGCCGGAGCCGTGCGCCGCAGGCCGAGGGCCCACGACTTTGTCGCGCCAACCATCGAACGTCTGCTTCGACCCAACACCAAAGACAACAACGGGCCGCAAGCGGCCCCGGGCCAGCAACGCGTCGCGGCCGAAACGCCGTGCAATGGACCCCTGAGATGACCCACCCCCGTAGCGCCTTCGGCGTCCCGCCCCTCGAGGGGGCAACGCCGGCAGCCCGGCAACGCCGGTTTGGCGGCGTTCGCTTGAAAGTTCTGACATGGCAGCTGTGACGCTATCCAAGATCGAGAAGGTCTACCCCAACGGCTTCAAGGCCGTGCACGGCGTGGACCTGGAGGTGCGCGACGGCGAGTTCATGGTCTTCGTCGGCCCTTCAGGCTGCGCCAAGAGCACGCTGCTGCGCATGGTGGCGGGGCTGGAAAGCATCTCGGGCGGCGAGTTGCGCATCGGCGGCAAGGTGGTCAACGAGCTGCCGGCCAAGCAGCGTGGCATCGCGATGGTGTTCCAGAACTACGCGCTGTACCCGCACATGAAGGTGTACGAGAACCTCGCGTTCGGGCTCAAGCTCGCCGGCACGCCCAAGGCCGAGATCGACGCCCGGGTGCGCGAGGCCGCGCGCCTGCTCGAGATGGAGGCGCTGCTTGACCGCTACCCCAAGCAGCTTTCCGGCGGCCAGGCCCAGCGCGTGGCGGTGGGGCGCGCCATCGTCAAGCGGCCCGAGGTGTTCCTGTTCGACGAACCGCTGTCCAACCTGGATGCGAAGCTGCGCTCCTCGATGCGGGTGCGCCTGACCGAGCTGCACAAGACCCTGCGCGACAGCGGCCACCCCGCCACCGTGATCTACGTGACGCACGACCAGACCGAGGCCATGACCATGGGCGAGCGCATCTGCGTGCTCAAGGAAGGCACCATCCAGCAGGTGGACACGCCCGAGGCGCTGTACGAGCGGCCGGCCAATGCCTTCGTCGGCGGCTTCATCGGCTCGCCCGAGATGAACCTGCGCACCGTGGTGATCGAAGGCAGCGGCGAGGCCCGCACGCTGCGCTGGGGCGACGTGAGCGTGCCGCTGCCCGCGCGCCAGGCGCGCCAGGTGGCCGGCCGCGCCAACGGCGAGTTGACGCTGGGCCTGCGCCCCGAGCACATCGCCGCGCTGCCGGGTGCAGCCAGGGCGGTGCCGGTGCCGGGCACGCTGCGCTTCCTCGAGTACATGGGCAGCGAGGTTTTCGTGCATGCCGACATCGGCGGCCAGCCGTTCACCAGCCGCGTGGCGGCCGATGCGGTGGGGCCGCTGGCCGGCGCCGAGCGCGGCAGTGCCCACAGTTTCCACCTGCAGATGGCGTCGTGCCACCTGTTCGACCCCGCCAGCGGGGCCAACCTCACGCGCTAGGGGCGGTGGATGAAGCGACGTGAAGCCCTCACCGCGGGCCTGGCCTCGGCCGCCGCCCTGGCCGCCGCGCCGCGCTGGGCCGCCGGCGCGCCGGCCGTGGGCAGCGGCCCGGTCACGCTGCGCTTCACCTGGTGGGGTGGCAGCGACCGCCACAACCGCACGCTCAAGGCGATTGCCGCCTTCGAGGCCCGGAACCCGGACATCCGCATCAAGCCCGAGTACCTGGGCATGAACGGCTACCTCGAGAAGCTCACCACGCAGATGGTGGGCGGCACCGAGCCCGATGTCATGCAGATCAACTGGGCGTGGCTGTCGATGTTCAGCCGCCAGGGCACCGGCTTCGCCGACCTGAACCCGCTGCGCGGCGCGTTGGCGCTGGACCAGTTTGCCGCGGACGACCTGCGCATCTGCACCGTGCGCGACAAGCTCAACGGCCTGCCGGTCTCGTACACCGCGCGCATTTTCCTGTGGAACACGGCGGCCTTTGCACGCGCCGGCGTGCCGGTGCCCAAGACCTGGGAAGAGCTGTATGCCGCCGGCCCCGCCTTCCTGGCGCGCAAGGGCGAACGCGCTTACCCGCTGGACGGCGAGCTGTACGACATGCTGCTGCTCACCCAGGCCCGCATCTTCCAGCAGCACGGCATGCCCTTCGTGCACCCCACCGAGCCGCGCGTGGCGATGAGCCGCGAGGCCGTGCGCGAATGGGTGCACCTGTACAAGCGGGTGTGCGACGAGCACGTGGCCACGCCGCTGCCCTACCGCGCCAGCCTGGGCGGCGCCGAGAAACCCACCGAACAGCAGCAGGACTGGGTGGTGGGCAACTGGGCCGGCAACTACACCTGGGACACCGCGATCCGGCTGCGCCAGAGCACGCTGGACAAACAGCAGCAGCTGGACATCGGCGACTTCCTCACCGTGCCCGGCGCCAGCAACAGCGGCATGTTCGGCCGGCCGACGATGCTGTTCTCGGTCAGCAAGCACAGCAAGGCGCCGGAGGCCGCGGCGCGCTTCGTCAACTACCTGCTCACCGACCCGCAGGCCGCGCGCATCCTCTCGATCACGCGGGGCGTGCCCTCGGCCTCGGGCGCGCTGGCCGCGCTGGTGGCCGACAAGGCGCTGCCGCCGCTGGAGTACAAGGCCTACCTGCAGATCAAGCAGCAGCGCGACGCCGGTCGCATCGACCGGCCCTCGCCGCGCTTCGAGGACGCCCGCTTCCGCAGGTTTCTGCGCGAGGTTTTCGAAACCGTGGCCTATGGCAAGACCAGCGTGGACGAGGCAGCGCAACGCCTGTTCACTGACGGCAACGCATGGTTGGCACGCATCAAATGAACACTGGCAAACACACCGTCCGCACGCTCACTTTCCAGGTCAGCGAAGACCCCGACACCGGCGCCCGCGTCACCCGGCTCACCCCGCCGGACGTGACCTGCCATCGCAACTACTTCTACCAGAAGTGCTTCACCAACGATGGCGGCAAGCTGATCTTCGGCGGCGAGTTCGGCCCTGGCGACGACTGGCACTACCACCTGCTCGACCTGAACAGCGGCCAGGCCCTGCAGCTCACCGACCAGCCGGAGGAAAACACCTTCGGCGGCTTCCTGAGCCCGGACGACCGGCACCTGTACTTCGTGCGCGCCAAGCGTCAGCTGATCCGGCTGGACCTGGCCACGCTGGCCGAGGAAGTGGCCTACGTAGTGCCCGATGGCTGGGTGGGCTACGGCACCTGGGTGTCCAACAGCGCCTGCACCAAGATGGTGGGCATCGAGATCCGGGCCAGCGACTGGTTCCCGCTGAGTGATTGGCAGAAGTTCCGCGACATGTTCTTCGCCAAGCCGCATTGCCGGCTGATCCGCATCGACCTGGCCACCGGCGCGCGCGACACCATCCACGAGGTGGACGGCTGGCTCGGCCACCCGCAGTACCGCCCGTTCGACGACCGTACCGTGGCCTTCTGCCACGAGGGCCCGCACGATCTGGTGGATGCGCGCATGTGGTTCATCGACGAGGACGGCAGCAACCTGCGCTGCGGCAAGCGCCATGCCGAGGGCGAGAGCTGCACCCACGAGTTCTGGGTGCCCGATGGTTCCTCGATGGTCTATGTCTCCTACCTGAAGGGCCAGCCCGAGCGCTGGATCCGTGCGCTCGACCCCGTCACGCTCACCGACCGGGCGCTGACGAAGATGCCGCCCTGCTCGCACCTGATGAGCAACCACGACGGCACGCTGATCGTGGGCGACGGCTGCGCCAGCCCGGCCGACGTGGCCGATGGCGCCGGCTACACGATCGAGACCGACCCCTACCTGCACCTGTTCGACCTGAAGGCCGGCACCGAGCGCCGCATCGCGCGGCACGACAGCTCGTGGCAGGTCTACAAGGGCGACCGGCAGGTGACGCACCCGCACCCCTCGTTCACGCCGGATGAGCGCCAGGTGCTGTTCTCCTGCGACAAGGCCGGCGAACCCGGCCTGTTCCTGGCCACGCTGTGAGCTGGCCGCTGCGCGCGGCCTGGTGCCGGCCGGTGTGGCTGAACGGGTGGCGCGCGGCGCTGGCCCTGGCCTGGGGCCTGGCCGGCTGCGCGGGTGCACCGCCCGGGGAACCGCCGGCCACGGCCGACCCGCAACGCCCGCAGCTCAGTGCCGCGCAGGCCGCACGCTATCAACGGCAGCTGGTGCTGGGCTGGGCGGGCGAGGCCGGTGCGCTGCAGCCCGACCCCTGGGATCCGCTGGCCGACCCCGTGATCACCGGAAGCGCGCCACCCGCATTGCACTACCGCGTGGAGCCGGCCGCGGCCGATGGCCGGCGTGTGTTCGCCACCGTGCAGGCCGCGGTGAACCAGGCGCACACCGACCTGGCGGCCGGCGCGCTGAGCGTGCCGCGCGTCTACATCGGCATCACGCCGGGCCGCTACGACGAGCTGGTCTATGTGCCCGCCGGCGCGACGCCGATCACGCTGTGGGGCCTGGGGCACGCACCGGAGGCGGTGCGCATCCAGGCCTCGGTGGATGCCCGCATGCCGGGCGACGAGTTCGCTGCGCGCTTCGGCGCCGTGTACGAGGCCGCGGGCCTGCACCCGGACATCCGCGCGCTCTTCCGTGGCTGCCGGCAGAACGCCCAGCTGGGCACCGGCTGCACCGCGGTGATGTGGGTGCGGCGGGACGGCTTCCAGCTGCGCAACCTGAGCGTGGCCAACAGCTACGCGCTCGGCCGTGGTGGTGCGCCGCTGCAGCCCGCGGGCCAGCACCAGGCTGTGGCCCTGAAGACCGAAGGCGCCGACCGGGTTCACCTGGAGCAGGTGCAGCTGCTGGGCCACCAGGACACGCTCTACCTGGGCAGCAGCGCCCCGCGCCGCGTGGCGCGCAGCTTCATCCACCGCAGCCTGGTGGCCGGTGATGTCGATTTCATCTTCGGCCCCGGCACGGCCTACTTCCTGGCCAGCGAGATCCGCTGGGTCGGCGCGCTGCGGGGCCTGACCCAGGGCTATGTCGCCGCGCCCAGCACGCCGCTGGTGGTGCCCTACGGCTTCGTGTTCGAGGATTGCGATTTCACGCGGGGCCTGCCACCCGGGGCGCCGCCGCTTGCCATGGCCCCGGCCGGCACCCCACCGGCGGCACGGGTGTTCCTGGCCCGCCAGTGGTTTGCCGGCGCCACCTGCAGCCCGTACGGCGAGCAGGCCGCGCAGTGCGCCATCGTGCCGCTGGAGGCCCCGGCCAACCCGGTGCCACAAGCGCCCGCTGCGCAGGTGCGCCAGGGCTCGGTGGAGGCCGTGGGCAAGATGGTGGTGCTGCGCTCGCGGCTGGATGCCGGCCTGCACCTGGCCGCGCCCTGGTCGCCCTGGCAGACGGACCGCAGGAGCCGGGCCTACCGCCCGGTGCAGTTCGACAGCGACGACTTCTGGCGCCTGCTGCAGGCGGCCGGCCACGACCCGGCCCGGTGGGGCCACCGCCGCCCGGTGCCCGCGGAGCCCTTCCTGGCCGAGCACGGCAATACCGTGGTCGCGCGGCGCGGCCCGGCAGGTCCATGAGGCGCGGCCGGCCCCTTTGCAGGCACGCGTTGCGCCGCTGTGCGTGAACCGGCGCCGGATTCGAGCCAAAATGCAAATCTGAAACGCCATACCAAGAGATCCGAAACACCATGGACGACGAGCTCTCAGACTCGAAACAACCCGAATCGGTCGCCGCGGTACTGAAGGTGTTCGCGATCCTGCAGGCCTTGTCCGAGCGCGATGAAACCGGCATCTCCGAGCTCTCGGTGCGGCTGGCCATGCCCAAGGCCACGATCTACCGCTTCCTGCAGACGATGAAGAGCCTGGGCTACGTGCGCCAGGAGGCCGACAGCGAACGCTACGGCCTGACGATGAAGATGTTCGAGCTGGGCACCAAGGCGCTGCAGTTCCCCGACCTGATCGACCTGGCCCGCGTGCACATGCAGCTGCTGGCCGACAAGACCGGCGAAACCGTGCACCTGGGCCAGCTGATCGACAGCGAGATCATCTACGTGCACAAGGTGGATTCGAAGCACATGCTGGGCATGTACTCGCGGGTGGGCCGGCGCGCACCGTTGCACTGCACCGCCATCGGCAAGGTGCTGCTGGCCTGGGAAGACCCGCTGCGGCGCGAGCGCATCCTCGAAGGCTGCGACTTCAAGCGCTACCGCGACAAGACCATCACCGACCGCGCCGATTTCGCCGCCGAGCTCGAACGCACCCGGGCCCAGGGCTTCGGCCAGGACCGCGAGGAGTTCGACGACCACATCCGCTGTGTCGGCGTGCCGATCTTCGACCGCCTGAACCAGCCGGTGGCGGGCCTGAGCGTGAGCTTCCCCACCTTCCGCTACAGCGACGACGCCGAGCCGCAGGTGGTGCAGATGCTGCAGCAGGCCAGCCGGGTCATCTCCGGCCAGCTGGGCTGCACCCAGTTCCCGCTCGACCCGCCGCCGGCGGCCGCACGCCGCGGGGCCTGACACAGCAGGGCCTGGAACCGCCACCGCAGGCCACCGGCGCGGCCGCGCTGCAGGTGGCGGCGGCCCGGCAAAGCGCCCCCAGACCGCATTTCGCAAGTGCCGTCGCCGGGCACAAGGGGGCGAGGCCCACCGTTGATCCAACGCAAGGCCCCGAAAACGGGGCTGCCCGACATTTGGCCGCATCGACCAATGCCGCGCATGTCTGTATGGAATCCACCCTCACCGCACCGCCTGGGATGGCACTGCTGCCTGACAGGGCGGGCTTTCGGCGCTCGGCAGAGTCCATGATGAGTGGCCGCGACAACTCCATCGGCCGGGACCTCAGCGCCATGTGGTGCGCCCTCTTCGGCTGCCCGGCCCTGACCCCGGGTGAACTGGACCTGCTGTCCAACCTGTCGCAACTGCACACCGTCACCCACGGCGCAAGCGTGCTCGACCGCGCGCGCAACGCCCACACCCTGGTGGCGCTGCAGGATGGCGAAGTGGCGGTGGGCTTCCGCACCGCCGACGGCACCTTCCGCACCGAGCGCATCGTGCGAGGCCCGGCCTGGCTGGACCTCAGCTCGGCCTGGCTGGACGACACCCATGCGATGGATGCCATCGCGAGCACCCTGTCCACCGTGGTGGAGCTGCCGCGCGACGCCTTGCAGGCCCAGTTGCAGCACCACCCCGAGCTGGCGCAACGCCTGATCCGCAGCCTGGCGCTCGAGGTGCAGGCCCTGGCCGTCAACACCCACGAGCTGATGCACAAGGACGCCCCGGCGCGCCTGGCGCAGTGGCTGCGCCAGCGCTGCGAACCGCAGGCCGGTGCCAGCGGGCGCGCGGTGGTGCACCTGCACGAGCGCAAGCGCGACGTGGCCTCGCAGCTGGCCATCACGCCCGAGACGCTGTCGCGCCTGATGCGCAGCTTCACCACCCAGGGCGTGATCGAGGTGGCCGGCTACACCGTGCGCGTGCTCGACCTCACCGCACTGGAACGCCTGGCCACGGCCTGAGTTCGGGCGGGTTCTTCACGCGGGCTGCGGCACTGCCCCGGCCTGCTGCAGCAGTTGTGCGACCACCGCGACCGCAATCACCTCCGGTTCCTTGCCCGCGATGCCGGGCACGCCGATCGGGCAGGTGATGCGGGCCCGCACATCGGCCGCGATGCCGCGCTGCTCGAAGCGGTGCAGAAAGCGCGCGCGCTTGGTGGCCGAGCCGATCAGACCCAGGTAGCCGAAATCGCCGCGCCGCAGGATGGCCTCGGTGATGGCCAGGTCCAGGTCGTGGCTGTGCGTGAGCACCAGGTAGCTGGCCCCGGGCGGCGCCAGCGCCACTTCGGCCTCCACCGGCTCCACGCAGCAACGCGTGATGTGGGCGGCCAGCGGCTCGGCCGGGAATTCGGCGTCGCGCTCGTCGATCCAGTGCACCTGGCAGTGCAGGCCGGCGAGCAGGCGCACGATCGCGCGGCCCACATGGCCCGCGCCGTAGAGCTGCAGCGTGAACAGCGGCGGCGCCGGGGCCCAGCGGTCCAGCACCGTGGCGGCCAGGCGCTCGAAGTGCAGCACCAGCGTGCCGCCGCAGCACTGGCCCAGCGTGGGGCCCAGCGCGATGCGCTGAACGAGGGGCTCGCCCGCCGCGCCGGCCGCGAGCCACTGCCGTGCGGTGGCGATGGCCTGCCACTCGAGGTGGCCGCCGCCGATGCTGCCCAGCACCTGCGAGGGCCCCACCAGCATGCGGGTGCCGCTGCCGCGCGGCACCGAGCCCTGCACCAGGCCCACGCGCACCACGATGGCCGGCGTGCCGGCGGCCAGCCAGTCCAGGGCGGCGTCGCGCAGCCAGGGCTCGTTCATGTGGCGGCCCGGGCGAGATCGACAAACCGCGTTGCCGCCGCCGCCAGCGGCATGCGCCGCCACACCAGGTGGATGCGCAGGCGCATCGGCAGCCAGGGCAGGGGCCGGAAGGCCACGCCCGGCGGCGCCTGGCGCTGGCAGCCCCGGCCCACGATGGCCAGGCCCAGCCCGGCCCCCACCAGGCTGAGGATCGACGACAGCTCGGCTGCCTCGTAGCGCAGCTCGGGCGTGAAGCCTCCTGCCTGGCAGCCGGCCAGGAATTCGGCGCGGGCCGTGGCATGGGTGGCGGCGGGCATCGCGATGAAGGGCAGGCCCTCCAGCTGCTGCGGCCGCAGCGCGCGCGCGCGGGCCAGGGCATGCGCCTTCGGCAGCGCCAGCACGAAGTCTTCCTCCAGCCGCAGCGTGGAGGCCAGGTGCGCATCGTCCTGCGGCGGGGCGCTGTAGCAATAGCCCAGGTCCAGCTCGCCCCGGCGCAGGCCGTCCACGATGGCCTGCGTGCGTTGCGCGCGCAGCTCCACCACCACCTGCGGCGCGGCGGCGGCCAGCGCGGCGATGTCGGACTGCACCAACCCGGCCTGCAGCGCGCCCTCCACGCAGCCCAGCGTCAAGCGGCCCTCGGCGCCGCGCCCGGCGCGCAGCGCGGCCTGCTCCAGCTCGGCCGCGTGCGCGAGCAGCGCCTGCGCCTGCACCAGCAGGTCCTGCCCGGCGCGGGTGAGCTTCAGGCGGCGGCGATCGCGGTCGAACAGCGTGAGCCCGAGTTGCGCTTCCAGCTCGCGGATCTGCCGGCTCAAGGGCGGCTGCGACATGGCCAGGTGCTCGGCCGCGCGGCCCACGTGGCCCACCTGCGCCACCGCCACGAAGTAGCGCAGCTGACGAAGCTCCAGCATCAATCCTCCAGGGCATGGGATCAGACCCGAACGGTATTGGACAGCATGGCCCACGGCCGGCACGCTGCGGGCCTTCTTCAACCCACAGGAATGCATCCCATGGCATTGCAACGATTCGGCTTCATCGTCACCGGCGCGGGGCTGGACCCGGCCCAGCACCGCAGCGTGATGAGCGCGCCCGCGTTCACGATGATCGCGGTGGGCGTCGCCAGCCCGGCCCAGGGCGCCGCGGTGGCGCGCGCGCTGGTCGAGCAGGACGGCGTGCAGCTGATCGAGCTGTGCGGCGGATTCGGCGCCGCCGAAACGCTGCAGGTGCAGCAGGCCGTGCCGCCACAGGTGCCGGTGGGGGCGGTGCGCTACGGGCCGGAGGTGATCGCCAGCATGCACCGGCTGTTTGCCGATTGATGCACGGCCCGGCGGCGCCTCAGAGCTTGAGAGGCTTTCCCATGCACCCACGCCGGGGTGGCCAAGGGCGCTGGCGTAGGCGCGATGCGCAGCCCGGGTGTCCACCCGGGCCAG